>NZ_JBFECV010000009.1:0-145623 GCF_041379845.1 Microbacterium sp. BWR-S6Y | reverse complement strand
ATGAGGGCCTCCTGGTTCGTGAAGCGGTTGAACTCAACAGCTCCACTTCACAACCGGAGGCCCTCGCTTTTTAGCTCCTCATAGCCGTGTCGCCGAAACAACGTCCCTGGACATCACACCTAGGGCATGTCTGAGAAATGTGGTGACCGGCGCTTTGGGTCACACTGGGTGGGTGCAGCCGGAGCAGCTTGTGGTGAGGTCCGACGACGCGCGGTGCGCTGAGCTCGAAGCCGCTGGATGGGTGGTTGTTTCACGATCATGGGCCGCGCAGTTGACTGCGGCGAGCATCGATGTCGATGCGCTGGCCGGGGCGGTTCAGCGCGGTCGTCGTCACGGCGATGTCCGCGCGATCGGAGACGCAGATCTCGCTTCGGTTCTGGTGCTCGATTCGGTGACGCTGGCCGACTATCCGGGTGGTGTCGCGACTCAGCACAGTCCGCTGACGATGTCGACCGCTCGCGTGACGCGCACGAGGCGAGGCTTCGGCGTCTTCGATGGTGATGGCCAGGTTCTCGCGGTTACCTATGTCGACGTCGACGGTCGGACCGCCGAGACCGAGTTCACGGTCGTGGCTGCAGAGTTTCGAGGGCTGGGTATCGGCACGGCGGTGAAAGCAGCCTCGATACTGGCTCTCCTCCGCGAGGGCATCGAAGTCTTCCGAACCGGGGGCGCCGAGGAGAACAGCGCCATCCTCAGCTCCAGCCAGAGCCTTGGATATCTGGTCGAAGAGGAATGGATCACTCTCTCCCCGCGACAAGATGCCGAGTCCACACGACGACGGCGTTGAGGAGCACGGCGGCGCGGTAGATGACGGCATGCTTGTCGTAGCGGGTAGCGAGACCGCGCCACTGCTTGAGATGGCAGTAGCTGCGCTCGATCACATTCCGGTTCCTGTAGTCCGCTGCGTCGAGACCGACCGGGCGTCCTCCACGTGACCCGCGTCGCTTGCGGTGGCCCTTCTGATCGTCGGGCTCAGGGATCACGGCCTTGATCTTGCGGGAGCGGAGATGGCCGCGGATAGCGCGGGAAGAGTATGCCTTGTCGCCGC
Source organism: Microbacterium sp. BWR-S6Y (assembly GCF_041379845.1). Classification (NCBI taxonomy): domain Bacteria; kingdom Bacillati; phylum Actinomycetota; class Actinomycetes; order Micrococcales; family Microbacteriaceae; genus Microbacterium; species Microbacterium sp. BWR-S6Y. Next base: position 144,575 of record NZ_JBFECV010000009.1, on the reverse strand, counting down.
GGACCGCGTCCGGGCGGGTCCTCGGCCGGCCGGTGTCGCGGCCGACCCGTAGCTGTGCCATCAACGGCAGGAACACCGGCGAGTCCCCGCCTGTCCCGGCGTGATCAACGTCACCAGCGGGAGCCCGTTGCCGTCGACGAGCTGGTGGATCTTCGTCGATAGTCCGCCGCGTGAGCGGCCGATGCCATGGTCAGGCGGCTCGAGGAGCGGATTCGTGTAACTCGATCCAGCCCCCTGTGGTGCGGGTCGTGTTCGTCGCGTGCTGATGAGCGCGAGCGATGGTGGAGTCCACCGACAGCGACCAGTCGATCAACCCGTCAGCGTCCGCGGCGGCGGTGAGCTTCCCGAGCACAGTGTCCCAGGTCCCGTCCGATGCCATCCGGTGATGCCAGGTCCACACCGTCTGCCACGGCCCGAACACCTCGGGGAGGTCACGCCAGGCGATCCCGGCCCGATACCGGTAGACGATCCCCTCGACCATCAGCCGTGCATCCGCGAACGGCCTACCCTTCCGGCCTGTCGGCCGCGGTAGCATCCCCTCGATCAACGACCACTGAGCATCCGACAAGACCTGAAACCGCGACACTGCACCAGACTCTCAGTGCGCCACCGATTCATTTGTCAGACACGCCCTAGTCGAGCTGACGCCTCGCTCTCCGCGCAACCGCACACTGCCAGGGCAGGCCGTGAAGCTCGACGGGTGCCGCAGCGGACGGATCGAGACGCACCAGCTCCGCGGCGCCCGGAACGTGTTCTCTTTCGCGTTCGGCATCCATTCAGGGGACGGGCGAGAGGTCCGGCTGGAGGGTACACAGACTTAGAGGAGCGGGTGCGCGTCGTCGTCGCGTTGTGGCGCGATCCCATGACGGCGAGCCAGCATCTCGGCGGCTACAGCGGCGGATAGCGACGGTTTCGGAGAGCCGCGGAATGCCGGGCGTGATGCTCCGAAACCGTCGCCCGCGTCTCAGCGGTCGGCGTCGTTGTCGGCCCACGCCGCGAGCGCCAGCCGGGCCGCGCGAGCTGCTCGTGCGAGGGCGTGGCGCGGCCAGCGCGGGAAGCGCTCACGGGGCGTATCGCTGCGGTCAGTGAGGAGCCATCCCTGAGCAGATCACGAGCCCCCGTCCCGCGTCGTGCCGGTCGGGTAGCAGTCGTGCCACTCTAGGAAGGGGCGGCGGTCGTCGTCGGGCGCGGCTGCGACAGAAGGTCCGCGCCGGTGCCGACGTGTGCTTCGTTAACCACGCCGGAGGGGCGGTGCCCGTGCGTCGTTTCATCGACGAGACCGGCGGCGGAATCCGCTACATCTCCCTGCGTGCCCATGATCGTCGAGCGCGCGTCGGCCGACCTGCTGGAATCGTCCACGACGGTCGTTCTGCCCGAGGCGTTCCTCGCGCGGGTGCGCCGGGCCCGCGACGACCCCCGCGCCAAGGGGATCGCCCTCGCGGTGGCGATGGCGCAGGAGATGCTCGCGCTGCCCGGCGTCGTCGGCGTCAACCTGTCGGGCGGTCGCGAGGGCGCCGAGGAATCGTTCGCCGAAGCCCTCGCCGAGATCGCGCGCCGGCTGCGCTGAGCGCGCGGGGGCACGAGGGGGCGCGCGCCGGGCGGGCGCGGGGCCGTCGCGGCGGAGGCGCGGGAGCGCGCGCGGCGGGCACGGGGCGCGGGGCCGCGCGGGCGGCCGCTGCCTGCGCCGGGTCTCCGGGGAACGTCGGCCCGCGTCAGCGCGTGACGGCCGGGGACAGCTCGGCGGCCACCGCGACGAGGTGCCCGCCTTTGCGCTCGGCGCGGGCGATGCCGCGGGAGTCGGCGGCGTCGCGCTCGAGCAGTCGCCAGGGGTGCGCGTCGATGTCGGCGCCCCCGGTCGCGCACGCCAGCAGGGCGAGGGGTTCGAGCACGCGCCAGCGGCCCCGCGGGCGCTGCATGTCGACGATGCCCGCGCGTCCGCCCGGGCGCACCGCGGCGCACGCGCGGCGCCAGGCCTCGTCGCGCGCGGGGATCACGCTCAGCGCATAGGTCGAGAACACGGCATCCGCCCCCCGTCCGCCGGCGGCCGCGCGCAGGGTCGCGGGGTCGAGCGTCGCGGCGTCGGCCTCGACGAGCGTGACGATGTCGTGCCACCCCGCGGCGGCAGCGCCGATGCGACGACGGGCCACGGCGAGCATGTCGGAGCTGCGGTCGACGCCGATCACGCGTCCCGTCGGTCCCACGGCCGCGACGAGACCGGCGAAGTTCAGTCCGGTGCCGCAGCCGAGGTCGATCACGGTGTCGCCGGGGCGCGGATCGAGAAGGCGGATGCCGGCCTCCCGGCCCGCCCGGTACACCCAGCGTTCGCCCGAGAGCACGTCGTACCAGCGTGCGCCGACGCCGTAGCGGCGCATCGGTGTCGTCATCGCGCCACCCCCTCTTCCGACCACCCTAGGCTTCGGAGATGACCTCCGTCTCGCGTCGCCGCGCCCGTCCACTCACTGCCGTCGAAGCGGGTCGGGCGGAATGGGACCTCGTCGTGGTCGGGGCCGGGAGCGCCGGCCTCGTCGGAGCCCGCACCGCGGCCGTGCTCGGGGCGCGGGTGCTGCTCGTCGAGGCGAACGGGTTCGGCGGGGAATGCCTGTTCACCGGCTGCGTGCCGTCGAAGGCGCTCATCGCCGCGGCCGACGCCGCGCACGACGCGCGCGACGCGGCGCGACTCGGCGTCCACGTCGACGGCGTGCGGGTGGATTTCGCCGCCGTGATGGCCCACGTGAAGGGGGCGATCGCTGCGATCGAACCCGTGGACTCGCCCGAGGCGCTCGCCGAGACCGGGATTTACACGCTGCGCGGCCGCGCGCGCTTCGACGGCCCCCGCTCGCTGGTCGTCGAGGGCGTCGGCATCCGTTTCAGCGATGCGCTGGTGGCGACCGGCAGCACGCCGATCGTGCCGGAGGGCGTCGACGTGCTCACGAACGAGACGCTCTGGGACCTCGACGAGCTGCCCGCGACCCTGCTCGTGCTGGGCGGAGGGGCGATCGGATGCGAGATGGCCCAGGCCTTCGCGCGCTTCGGCTCGCGCGTGACCCTCGTGCACCGCGGCGATCGGCTGCTGCCGAAGGAGGATCCCGCCGCGAGCGCCCTGGTGCTGTCGGCCCTGCGCGCCGACGGCGTCGACGTGCGCCTCGGGACCACGCTCGCCGACGCCTCCCGCGGCGACGGGCGCACGACCGCGCGGCTCAGCGACGGCACGACGGTGGTCGCCGACCGCGTGCTCGCGGCCCTCGGCCGCCGTGTCGACACGATGGGACTCGGACTGGATGCCGCGGGCGTCGACCTCGACCCCTCGGGCGCGATCGCGGTGGACCGCACCCTCGCCACGAGCAACCCGCGCATCCGCGCCGCGGGCGACGCGACGCCGCTGCCGCGCTTCACCCACACCGCGGGGATGTTCGGCAGCATCGCCGCCACCAACGCCGTGCTCGGGCTGAAGCGTCGCGTGCGTCTCGACGACGTTCCGCGCGTGACGTTCACCTCTCCCGAGGTGGCGGCGGTGGGGGCGTCGACGGCGGATGCCGCGGACGCGGACGTGCGCATCGTCGAGACCGCGCACCACGACCTCGACCGCGCGATCGCCGAGGGCCGCACCGCGGGGTTCACGCGCCTCGCGGTCGACCGCAAGGGGCGGGTGGTCGGTGCCACGATCGTCGGTCCGCGCGCGGGGGAGTCGCTCGGGGAGCTGTCGACGGCGGTGTCGCGCGGTCTCTCGGTGCGCGACCTGGCGGGCGTGCTGCACGCCTACCCGACGTATTCGGATGCCGGCTGGAACGCCGCCGTGCGCGATGCCCAGGGCGCCTTGCGCTCGGGCGCGGTCGCCGCGGTGATCCGGCTGCTGCGGCGTGTGCGGCGGCGGCGGGGCTGACGCGGCGGGGATGGGCCAGCCCGCGGCGCGTGCGGCGGCGGCGGGGCTGACGCGGCGGGGATGGGCCAGCCCGCGGCGCGTGCGGCGGCGGCGGGGCTGACGCGCGGGGTCGGGTCGGCTGCGGCGCGTGCGGCGGCGGGCTGAGGCGCGGGCCCGAGGCAGCGGGGCTGTCGCCCGGCCCCGACCCGCCCGGCCCCGACCCGGGTCGACGCCTTCGCAGCGTCGAGCGCTCCCGTGGCCGCCGCGCCCCGGCGGTCACCGCAGCAGGCGGTACCCCACGACGACCCGCTGCACGGCGCTGATCCCCACGAACACGCCCCACACGAGGGCGATCCACCCGGCCCAGAACGGCAGCAGCAGCCAGAGGGTGTGCACCACGATCGTCTCGGTGCCCTCGGCGATGCGCCCGAGGAACGACAGCGACCGCCCGTCGTCGATGCGGCGGCCCGTGCGTTCGGCGATCGACGAGAACGCCAGGAACGCCGTGCCGTTGACGTAGTACGTCAGCAGCACGAGCAGGAAAGGCCACCACGGGATGCCGAACGCCGCCGTCGCCCCCCACGCGACACCGAAGACGCCGGCACCGTAGGCGATGAAGTCGGCCGCGATGTCGAGGAATCCGCCCGCCTCGCTCTCCCCGCCGTCGCCGCGCGCCCGCCGCCGCCGCGCGAGCGTGCCGTCGAGCCCGTCGGCGACCCGCGACAGCAGCCACAGCACGACGGCGACGACCCACCACTGCGCGGCGGCCGCACCGGCCGAGGTCAGGGCGAGGACCAGTCCGGCGACGGTGAGCCGGTCGGGCGTGATCCCGGGACGGTCGAGGGCCGCGGCCGCGGCATCCAGGGGACCCGAGAGCGCCGCGCGCATCGTGCGATCAAGCACCGGGCACTCCCCGCTGATCGCGACGGCGGCGCACGATCGCCCCCGCGACGAGTCCGCCGATCACGAGCACGCCGATCGCGGCCAGCGCGATCCAGAAACCGGGACCCAGCTCCCACCCGAACGCGCCGAGCGCCACGTACGCGGCCGACCCCGGGAGGATGCCCACCGCGGTGCCGATCGCGTAGTCGCGTCGCCGCACCGAGGTCAGGCCGGCGCCGTAGTTGATGAGCGTGAAGGGGATGACCGGGATGAGCCGGGCGCTCAGCACCGCGAGCAGTCCGCGGCGCCCGAGCGCGGCATCCAGTCGGGCCACCCGCGCCCCCGTGAAGCGTTCGACGGCCTCGCGGCCGAGGGCGCGACCGATCAGGAAGGATGCCGCGGCCCCGAGCAGCGCGCCGACGTAGACCATCGCGAACGCCACCGGGAAACCCCACACCAGACCGGCCGCGATGCCCAGCACGTTCTTGGGCGCGGGGCTCAATGTCAGCGCTGCGTACAGCAGCGTGAAGAGCAGGGCGCCCGTCCAGCCGACCTGGCTCGACCACGCGCGGATCTGCTCGACGTCGTGCGGGACGAAGACGAAACCAACCGTTGCGACCACGGCGACGAAGACACCGAGAAGCACCAGACGCAGAAGGGGTCGGCGCATCGCATCGCGCGCGGGCGCGTCGGTTCGGTTCGGTTCCATCGATCACCCTCCGCTTCCCCTTACCCTAAGTCCGCACGCGACCTGCCGTCGCCGGTCCCGACCGAGGAGCCCCCATGACCCCCCTTCGACACCGCCGTCGTCTCGCCGCGATCACCGTGGCCGCGGCATCTGCCCTCTTCGCCCTCGCCGGCTGCGCCGCGCCCGCGGCTCCCGACACGGCGGAATTCGCCGACTGGGATGCCGTGCTCTCGGCCGCGAAAGGTCAGACCGTGCAGCTGTGGATGTACGGCGGCGACGACCAGGGCAACGCCTACATCGACGACGTGCTCGCGCCCGCGGTCGCGGAGTACGGCGTGACGCTCGAGCGCGTTCCCGTCACCGACACCCGCGATGCGCTGAACCGCGTCTTCACCGAGCTGCAGGCCGGCCGGGAGGACGGCAGCGTCGATCTGGTGTGGGTCAACGGCGACAACTTCCGCACGGGCAAGGAGGCCGGGGCGTGGCGCTGCGGCTGGACCGGGATGCTGCCGTCGATGGCGAACACCTCGGCCGACGACCCGCTGCTGCAGTCCGACTTCGGCACGCCCGTCGACGGGTGCGAGGCGCCGTGGCACAAGGCGCAGTTCACCCTGGCGTACAACGCCGAGGCGATCCCCGACCCGCCGACCACCCTCGCCGGGGTGCTCGACTGGGCCGACGCCCACCCCGGTCGGTTCACGTATCCCGCGCCGCCGGACTTCACCGGCTCGGTGTTCGTGCGTGAAGCCCTCGCGAGCGTGTCGGGCGGAGCCGACGAGGTGCCCACGGCTTTCTCGCAGGACGCCTTCGACGAGCTCACGCCGGCCCTGTGGAGCCGTCTCGACACGCTCGCGCCGAACCTCTGGCGCGGCGGCGACACTTACCCCGCCAACGAGACCGAGCTCGGTCAGCTGTTCGCCGACCGTCAGGTCGACATGACCATGACCTACGGGCCGGCGACGCTCACGGGCCTGGTCGCCGACGGCACCTACCCCGCGCAGACCAAGGTGCTGACGCTCGAGGACGGAACGGTCGGCAACGCCAGCTTCCTCGGCCTGCCCGTCAACTCCGACGCCGCGGCGGGCGCGATGGTCGTCGCCAACGTCGCCCTGTCGGCCGAGCAGCAGGCGAAGAAGGCCGAGCCCGACGTGTGGGGGCAGTTCCCCGTGCTCGACCTGAACGCCCTGTCGGCGGAGGACCGCGCCCTCTTCGACGCCCTGCCGGTCTCGCCCGTGGTGCCGCCGTACGACGTGCTCTCGCGCAACGCGCACGGCGAGCTCGCCGCCGAATGGGTCCCCGCACTCGACGACGGCTGGCGGCAGAACGTGCTGTCGCGGTGACCTGGGCGCCCGTCGCCCGGCGCGCCGGCTCGCCCCGCGAGAAGCTGCGCGGGGCGCTGCTGGTGCTGGCCGCCGCCGTGCTCTCGCTCGTGGTGCTGGGCGGCGGCATCGGGGCGACGGCGCTGCAGGCATTCGGGCTGCTGCCGGTGGTGGGGCGGCCCACCCCGGGGGTCGAGGCTTTCACCGCGCGTCCGGGCGAGCTGTTCGCCGCCGTCGGGGTCTCGCTCAGCGTCGCGGCGGTCAGCACCGTGCTGGCCGTGGTCATCGGCACGCTCGCGGCGATCGTGATCGTCTCGCGCACGCGCAGCAGCCGCGCGGTGGCCGCCCTCGGCACACTCACCGTCACCATCCCGCACCTCATCGCCGCCGCCACCGTGGGGCTGCTGCTGTCGGACGCCGGCGTGCTGCCGCGCCTGCTCGGCATCCCTCCCGAGGCGTGGGCGCCGTGGGTCGGCGGACCGCTCTGGGGCGCCGCGATCGTCGAGCTGGCGTGGAAGGAGTCGGCGTTCATCGCCCTCATCGTCACGGGCACGCTCGCGACCCGCATCCAGACCTACGACGAGACCGCGGCGCTGCTCGGCGCGGGCCGCGCGCAGCGCTTCCGCCACGTGCTGCTGCCGTTGACGGCGCCGACGATCCTCATCGGAGCGGCGATCAGCTTCGTCTACGCGCTCGGGTCGTACGAGGTGCTGTGGTTGCTCGGACGCACCTCGCCCGAGCCGTTGCCCGTGCTCGCGGTGCGCCTGTTCCAGGGCGTGTCGCTCGACTCGCGGCCCGAGGCGGCGGCCGTCGCCCTCGTCACGAGCGCGCTCGCCCTCGCCGCGGTGGCCCTCACTTTCGCCGCGCTCCGGCGGACGGCGGCGTGGCGATGACCGCCGTCGACAGTCCCCTCACCCGCTCGCGCGGCGCCGGCAAGGCCCTGCGGCGACTGCTCGCCGTCGCCCTCGCGGTGTGGTTCGCTCTGCCCCTGCTGCCGCTCGTGCTGTGGTCGTTCGCCGACCGCTGGAGCTTCCCTTCCGTGCTCCCCACCGCTCTCGGCATCCGCTCGATCGACCAGGCGATCGCGTTCGGCGCGGTGCCGGCTCTGGGCCGCTCGCTCGTGCTCGGGATCGTCGTCGCGATCGCGGCCACGCTGCTGGGTGCGCTCGCCGCTCGCGCGCTCACCTTCGGGGCCGTGCCCGGGGCGCGGTTCGTCTCGGTGCTGCTGCTCGCGCCGATCGCGCTCCCGCCCTTCGCGGCGGTGCTCGGCGTCAACGTCGTGCTGCTGCGCGCGCACGTGCCCTCGCTCGTCGGGGTGGCGATGGTGCTGACGGTCATGGCGCTGCCGTACACGGCGTTCGTGATGCGCACCGCCTACGGCGCGTACGACCGCTCGTACGAAGAGGAGGCGCGCCTCCTCGGTGCCGGTCGCCTGCAGGTGCTGCGCCGCGTGCAGCTCCCGCTGATCGCACCGGCGCTCGCGCGCGCCGCGTTCCTCGCCTTCCTCGTGGCGTGGAGCGACTACATCGTCACCCTCATCGTCGGCGGGGGAGAGGTCGTCACCCTGCCCCTCGTCGTCGCCTCGGCAGCCGCGGGGCTGGGCAACGACGCCGCGGTCGCCCTGATGTCGCTCTCGGCGGTCGCTCCGCCCGTCCTGCTGCTCGTCGGCGTGCTGGCCTTCGGCCGCCGTCGCGCCCGTTCGTCGAAAGAGGTGAGCGCGTGAGCGCCGACCTGGTCCTCTCGGGACTGACCAAGACCTTCGCCGCCTCGACGGCCCCCGCCCTCGACGACCTGTCGCTGAGGGTCGCCGCGGGAACCTGCACCGCGGTGCTCGGACCCAGCGGATCGGGCAAATCGACCCTGCTGCGCGTGATCGCCGGCCTCGAGTCGCCCGACCGCGGCACGGTTGCGATCGCCGGCCGCGACGTCGCCGCCGTCGCCGCCGAGCAGCGCGGCGTCGGCATGGTCTTCCAGCGCTCCCTGCTGTTCCCGCACCTGTCGGTCCTCGACAACGTCGCCTTCTCGGACCGGGTGTCGGGGATGCCGCGTGCCCGCGCCCGCGAGCGCGCCGAGCGCTACCTCGACACCGTGCGCCTCGCCGGGTACGGCCGACGCCGGGTCGGGGAGTTGTCGGGCGGGCAGGAGCAGCGCGTCGCGATCGCCCGCGCCCTCGCCGCCGAGCCCGCCGTGCTGCTGCTGGACGAACCGTTCAGCGCGCTCGACTCAGCGCTGCGGGCCGACATGCACGATCTGCTCGAGGCGGTGCGCGCCGACGTCGCCCCGACGATCCTGCTCGTCACGCACGATCGCGACGAAGCCGCGCGGGTCGCCGACCGCATCGCGCTGGTCGAGCACGGCCGGCTGCTGCACGAGGGCTCGGTCGTCGAGGCCTACCGCCGCCCGGGGAGTCTGCGCGCGGCCGAGCTCATGGGCACGCGCAACGCCGTCCCGGGCGAGGTGGTCGGCGGCATCCATCGCAGCGCGCTCGGTGAGGTCGCCGCGACGGGCCTCGCCGACGGGCCCGCGACCCTCGTCTTCCGGCAGGAGGACGTGCGGGTGGACGACCGACCGGATGCCGCCTCCCTCGGCGTCGTCGGAACGGTCGACGCGCGGCGGCCGGTGGGCGCGCGCAGCGAGGTGATCGTGCGCGCGGGCGCGCTGACGCTGCACGCGGAGGTGCCGTCGGTGTCGGGCCTGCGGCCGGGCGACGAGGTCTCCGTGTCGATCACGGCCGAGCTCGCGCACGTCGTCGCGGGCTGAGGGCGAGCGGGGCGTCTCGGCTGCCGGGGCGCGCGAGACGCACCCGAGCGGCCCGTACCGGCAGTCATCGCCGCGGAACCGGATCCTCCGGCCCGAGCTCCCCGCGTCGGCTCAGGCCGTCCGCGCGCCCGTCTCGCGCACCGCGGTCAGCCCCGACGGCCGGGCCGTCACCGTCGCACCCGGGCGCACGGTCGGCAGCGGCAGGATGCGGCGCAGCTCCTCGTTCTCCTTCGGGTCGAGCACGGAGTGCTGCACGCACGCGGGCACCAGGCGGCCGTCCTCGGGGTGCGCCATGGCGTACATGCACGCGCCCAGGCGCTCCTGCGTCTCGCGCAGCAGCGGGTCGTCGGCGACGACGCCCTCTTCCATCAGCTTCCACGCGGGCGCGACCTGCTCGGCATCCATGAAGTTGTGGATCACGAAGGTCTTGAACGACACCTTGCCGCGGCGCGCGGCCGACACGACCTTGCGCAGACCACCCGCGCGGCGCAGCACGCGTGACATCAGGCCGATCAGCGGGGGGATGTCGCCCGGGTGCGACGCGAGAGCGCGCACGACCTTGACGGCCAGGACGTGACGGGGGATGCCGCCGAAGATCATCCCGCCGAAGTGCGACAGGAACCGGTCGCGGGCCGCGATGTCCTTCGGGTCCGCGGGATCGAGCACGGGCGCGAAGGTCTTGCCGACGCGCACGCCCACGGTCGAGCGGTTGCAGCGCGGGTCGCCGAACTGCGTCGCCTGCCACGGGAGCTTCTGCCCCGCGCCGGCCTCGATCTTCTCCCAGACCGCGTCGATCGTGACCTCGCCGAAGTCCTCGCGCCAGCGGCGGTCGTCGCCGATGAACGCCGCCGGCTGGAACGACATCATGTCGAACGGCATCTCGAGCACGTCGCGCGTGACCTGCTCGACCTCCGCGACGTTCGACGGGGTGACCGTCATGTTGTGCGCGAGGTAGCTGCTGACGCCGTGGTCGCGCTTGAGGTCGACGAACATGCGCGCGAACTTCTCGCGGAACGGGTGGAGCTCGGCCTCGCCACGCGGGCGCACCGCCCCGCGACGACCGCGCATGAGCGAGTCGAAGTGCGCCGCGAACGACACCTTGTCGAAGCGCGGCTTGCCGTCTTCGTCGAGGACGACGTCGAGCAGGTAGTCGTAGTCGAAGTCGCCGTGCGTCATCGACATCGGCTCGCGGCCGACAGCGCGCATGGCGAGCAGGGAGCGGGCGTGGTCCTCGGCGCTCAGCAGACTCACCTCGCCGCCGATGAGCTGGGCGTGGGCGCGCGGACCGCGGACCTCGCGCAGATAGTCCATCTGCCGGGTGACGTTGTCGACGGTGTGGTCGCCGTCGATGCGCACCTTGTTGGCATCCGCCGAGTGGTAACAGGGCGAACACGTCAGGTTGCACTTGGGGAAGACGCCGTGCGTCCCCTCGCACCCGACGGCGCTGCGCCCGAGCAACTGGCTGGGCGTCTTGGCGTGTTCGGGCAGTTCCGCCCACCGCCGGTCGAGGGCGCGGCGCGTCTCGGGGTGGATGGGGCGGGTGTCGAGTTCGAACCGCCGGAGGGTCGTCGCCAGTCGCATGTCGTCCTTTCGTGGCGTCATCGCACTACGAGAAGTGTTCGCCGCGCACCCGGGTTCGGATTGCGCAGGGCTCCATCCTGCCCCCATCCGGAGCGCAACGGGCGGATGCGGCGGACTACGGGCTGCCGGGAGCGGCGAAGGGGCGACCGCTCGGGGCGGGTCAGCGGATGCCGGCGACCCGGCGCGCCGTCGCGGCGGCCGTGACGGCCCCCGCGACGCGGTCGGTCTGCCGCAGCGACAGGGCGTTGGAGTTCGGCCGGGTGAAGGCGCCGGCCTCGATTCCCGCAGTGAACGGACCCAGCGCGAACAGCGTCTCGTGCGCGGTGCCGTCGCGCGCGATCACGCGGCCGTCGGGGTCGACGTCGACGCGCCCGAGGGAGCCGGCGAAGGCCTCGTCGGCGACGTGCACCTCCCGCCCGTGGCGCGTGGCCAGTTCGCGGAGGGCGGGGTTGTCGCTCGCGGCGGCCCCCGGGGCGGGGAGCCAGGCGTCGACGAGGGCGGTCGCGACGACCTCGCCCCGGTGGCGCGGCGAGGTCGCGATGAAACCTCGCTCGGGGTCGAGGTGCACGGTGAGGTCGGGCCCGAGGAAGCGCACGACACCCGCGTCCGCGAGCGCGAGCAGCTCCTCGAGGCGGTGCGGCGGGGGCCCCGACGCGACGTAGCTGAAGAAGGTGTGCCACGTGACCGGCAGGTCGACCGCGCGCGAGCGCGCGCTCCAGCGGTCGACGGGGACGTCGCCGAGCGCGAGGAACGATCCGAGGATGGTCAGGAACAGCGCCTGCGTCGCGCTGTGCTCCGGCGAGGTGCGCAGCAGCAGGTCGTGGGCGACGTGCTGCCGCACGCGCGCGTGCACGGCGTTCTCGTCGACGAAGGTCTCGTCGCCGAGGGGGAGGTCGAGCGCGGGCACGTCGAAGCGATCGAGGGGGTCGGGCACCACCTCGGCGACCGCGCGGCGCAGGGCCGCCGTATCGCCGTCGACCGCCCGCAGGGTCTCGGAGAAGACCTCCCAGCTGGTGCCGACCCGTTCGGGATGCCCCGTGAACAGCTCGCGGTAGTGGCCCCACACGAGCTCGCGCGCGATGAGCGGCCACACGTCGTGAACGAAGTCGATCGAGCCCGGACGCGCCAGCAGCGCGGCGATCGCCGCCGGCGTCAGCACCTCGCGCTCGGGCGGATTCCCCCGCACCTGCGACGTCACCTTCGACCGGTACGGCACGCCCCGGCGTGATCCGAGGTGCAGCCGCGGCTCGCGACCCGACGGCGCGTACTCGAGCGTGCCGTCGGCGCGGCGCGAGAACCGGCCGCCGCGCCCCTGGGTGAGCAGCACGACGGCATCCACCGAGGCCAGTCCCATCCCCCGCACGATCACGTCAGTGCCGGGAGCGAGTCGCGAGAGGTCTGCGTCCGCGGTGAACGCGGGCTCGAGGTAGGAGAAGCCCGCCGCGGCGGCCGCGGCGCTCAGGTCGAGAGCGGTGCTCTCGGGTTCACGACCGTTGTGTCCGAGGGCGTAGACGACGACGTCGGCTCCGAGCCGCGTTCCGTCGGCGAGAGCCACCTCCCACCCGTCGGGGACGTCGTCGACCCACTGCACGGTGCCCGGCTGCCACCGCACCTCGACGCCGGGCGGGGCGATGGCGACCGTGCGCCGCCAGAACCAGTCGAGGTACAGGCTCTGGAGGCGGCGGGTCGGAAAGCTGTCGCCGCGCAGGGCCTCCACCTCGGCGAGGAGGTCGGGGTCGTCGATCTCGACGTCGGGCAGCCGCCCCTCGCGGACGCGCTCCGCCCACTCGCCGAGCGACGGGCCGGAGCGGACCGGACCCGCGATCACGCAGCTGTCGTCGGTGAAGACCGTGACGTCGCGCGCCATCGAGTTGAGCTTCAGCAGCGGCGATTGGGCGTAGCGCCAGATCCGGCCGCCCCCGGGCGGGAACGGATCGACGAGCGTGATGCGCAGGGGAACGGTGTCGGCGCGGGTGCGGCGCGCGAGCACACGCTCGACGAGCATCACCGCCCGCGGCCCCGCCCCCACGATCACGATGTCGGTCATCGTCCGACGACCTCCCGCGCGACGGAGGGCAGCCCGAGCAGGTCGTGCAGTGTCGCGCCCTCGTCGTACGAGCGGCGGTACGAGCCGCGCTCCTGCAGCAGGGGGACCACCTTCTCGACGAACTCGTCGAGGCCGTGCGGGGTGACGTGTCCGACGACGGTGAACCCGTCGGTCGCGCGCTCCTGCACGTAGCGGTCGATCTCGGATGCCACGTGCTCCGGCGTCCCGACGAACGTGTGGTTCGCGGTGAGACGGATGACGAGCTCGCGGATGCTGAGGTTCTCGGCCGCGGCCTGGGCGCGCAGCTGCCCGACGCGCGCGCGGATCGCCGCGTGCCGGCCCGCGAAGCCCTGCGCGGTCTCGACGCCCGTGTCGGGTTCGACGTCGGGCAGAGGTCCCTCGGGGTCGTAGCCGCTGAGGTCGCGATTCCAGATCTGCTCGAGGTAGGTGATCGCCGTCTGCGGGCGCACCTGGGCGAGGGCGATCTCGCGGGAGCGCTCGCGGGCCTCCGCCGCCGTGTCGCCGAGGACGAAGGTCGCCGCGGGCAGGATCTTGAGCGAGTCCTCGTCGCGTCCGTGGGCAGCGAGCCGCCCCTTCACGTCGCGGTAGAACTGCTGCGCGTCGTCGAAGGCGGTGTGCAGCGAGAAGATGACGTCGGCGTGCTCGGTCGCGAAGTCGCGGCCGTCGGGGGAGTCCCCGGCCTGCACGATCACGGGTCGGCCCTGCGGCGACGGCGGAACGTCGAAGACCGCGTCGACGTCGAACAACCGCGACGCGTGCCGCACGCGCGCGATCGCGTCGTCGCGCAGGAACGTCCCCGACGCGGCATCCGCTTCGATCGCGTCGTCGCGCCACGACGACCAGAGCGCCTTCGACAGCGCCGCGAACTCCGAGGCCCGCACGTAGCGGTCGGCGTGGTCGAGGTAGCCGCCGCGGCGGAAGTTCGCGCCGTGGAACGCGTCGGAGCTGGTGACGGCGTTCCATCCGGCCCGCCCGTTCGAGAGCAGGTCGAGCGTACCGAGCTGTCGCGCGAGCTCGTACGGCTCGTTGAAGGTGGTGTTGAGCGTGCCGACCAGCCCGATGTGCGCGGTCACCGCGGCCAGGGCGGTGAGGACCGCGAGGGTGTTCGGACGCCCGGCGACGTCGAGGTCGTGCAGCTGCCCGCGGTGCTCGCGCAGCCGCAGCCCCTCGGCGAGGAAGAGGTAGTCGAAGACGCCGCGCTCGGCGGTGCGGGCGAAGTACTCGAACGACGAGAAGTCGATCTGGCTCCCCGCCGCCGGGTCGGTCCACACGGTCGTGTTGTTCACGCCGGGGAAGTGGGCGGCGAGGTGGATCTGCCGACGGGTCATGCGCCGACCTCCTGACGGGCGTAACGGCTGGCGGGGCGGGGGAGTCCGAGGCGTTCGCGCAGCGTCGGCGCCCCGTCGTCGGGGAGCAGGATGCCGGCGGCCGCCGCGCGCGGGACGACGCGCTCGGCGATCGCGTCGAGGTCGGCGGGCAGGCGCGCGGGGCGCAGCCGGATGCCGTCCACCCCCGCCGCGGCGAGCGCGCGGATCTCGTCGACGACGTCGTTGGCGCTTCCCACGACGACGCGCGCGTCGCTGCGCAGCGGTGCGCGGTCCTGCAGGCGGTTCCACACGGCTTCCGCCTCGGCGCGCGTCTCCTCGACGAGCACGAGCAGATCGGCGAACACGCGCAGGGGCTCTCCGCGGTCGACCGCGGCGCCGTCGAGCTCGCTCAGGATGCCGCCGACCTCCCCCGCATCGGCGGGGGTGACGAACACGAGGTCGGCGTGCTCCGCGGCGAAGCGGTAGGGCACGCTCTGGTGCGCGAGCGCGGTGATCAGCGGCTGACCCTGCGGGGAGCGGGGCACGATCGAGGCGCCGGTGATCGAGAAGAACTCGCCCGCGAAGTCGACGTTGTGCACGCGATCGCGGTCGAGGAACTTCCCGGTCTCGAGGTCGCGCACGATCGCGTCGTCCTCCCACGAGTCGGCGAGCAGGCGGATCGCCTCGGCGACCTCACCCGCCTCGCGGAACGCCGCGAGCAGCGTCGGGTCGTCGTCGACGCGACCGGATGCCGGGAGCCCGGTGGGTCCCTCGGCGCGGCGTCCGAAGTTCGCGCGCTCCTGCGGCGTCGAGCCCGCGACGAGACGCACACCCGCGCGGCCGCGGCTAGCGTGATCGAGGGTCTGCAGCCCCGTCGCGAGGTGGAAGGGCTCGGGGTGGGCGGTCGTCGCGGTGGGGACGAGGCCGAGGCGCCCGGTGAGCGGGGCGAGGAACGACGCCAGCAGCACCGCGTCGAGGCGCCCCCGCACGCGATCGCGCCGGGTCTCGGCATCCGGTTCGAAGGAACGCCCGCCGAGGCTCAGCGCGTCTTCGATCGTGGCGAAGAGAAGACCCGTGTCTTCGGCGGTGCGCGCGAGGTCGCGCCAGTAGGCGGCCGATGTCAGCTCGCGGGGCCGGGCGGTGGACTCCCGCCACGCGGCCGGGTGCCAGCCGGCGCCGTCCAGGGCGACGGCGAGATGGATGCGGTCGGGCATCGGGGCTCCTTCGCGGCGGGCCGGTCCCGCCGAGAGGCCTACTGTGCCGCCGGGCGCGCGGCGGCACAATCGCGCGCGTCACACAGCGCCGCGAGGCGTCATTGTTACGGCGCGCCCGCCTGCTCGTCGCTGCGATCGCGCGCCGATGTCGACGAAACCCGGACGCCGCGGGGACTCGTCCGGGTGTTCTGGACACGCGGCGCGCGGCGCGCGGTGCGCGAGCCCGACCAGGCGCACGCGCCGGGATCCGGGCCTCAGCCCGCCGCCGGCGCCCACCCCAGGAGCGGCCCGAGCCGCCCCGCGATGTCGTCGAGGATCTGCGCGTAGTCGTCGGCGGCGAACGAGAACGGCAGCGCGAAGGCGACCTCGTCGACCTCGGGATAGGCCCGTGACGACAGCAGGCGTTCGGCGATCTGCTCCGCGGTGCCGACGAGGTCTTCGGCGAACAGCATCCCCTGCGGACCCTGGGGGATGCCGACGCGCCCGCGCCGCGACTCGGCGTAGGCCGCGTAGCGCCGGCGCTGCTCGGGCGTGGCCGAGTCGGTGGGGATGACCACCAGCCCCTGCGACACCCGCGCGTTCTCGCCGTCGGGGTGCGTGTCGCGGTAGAGCCGGATCTGCGCGTGCTGCTCGACGTCGAAGTCGGTCGAGGTGGTCGATCGGATGACGCTGCTGGTGAGCAGGTGGAAGCCGTTCTCGGCCGCCCAGGTGGTGGATGCCGGGCTCCCGGCGCCGTACCAGAGTCGATCCGCGAGGCCCGCGGCGTGCGGTTCGACGCGCTCCGAGTACTCCTCGATGCCCTCCGTCCCCGCGAACGGGCTGGCCGGTTCTCCGGCGAGGAAGCGGCGCAGGCGAGCGAGCCGTTCGTAGCCGAAGTCCTCGCGGTCTGCGGTGTCGGGGTACAGCGCCGGCGCGATGTCGTCGAGGCGTCGCGGCGGCCCCACCGAGAAACCGGGTTCGAGGCGGCCGCCCGACAGCACGTCGACGGTCGCGAGATCCTCCGCGAGCCGCAGCGGGTTCTCCCAGCCGAGCGGGATCACCGCGGTTCCGAGGTGGATGCGACTCGTGCGCTGGGATGCCGCGGCCAGCACCGCCACGGGGGAGGAGATGCCGTACTGCAGGTGCCGGTCGCGCAGCCAGGCGCTGTCGAAGCCGAGCCGCTCTCCCCGCTCGATGATCGACAGCGTCGTCTCGTGTCCGGCGCGGGGGTTCTCGCGGTCGAACAGGCCGATGGTGAGGAAGCCGAGGGAGCGGAGTGCGCGGGTCATGCCGGCGTCCGCACCGCCGCGAAGCGATTGCGCCGCCGTAGCGCGAAGCCGAGCTTCTCGTACGCCGCGATGGCGTTCACGTTGCCGGCGGCCGCGTGCATCATCGCGCGGTCCCCGCGCTGCTGGATGTGGAAGGCGACATCGAGCACGAGCCGCGAGGCGAGGCCCTGGCGTCGGTGGTCGGCATCCACCGCCACCGCGCTGATCTCGGTCCAGCCGGTGGGGTGCAGGCGCTCGCCCGCCATGGCGACGAGCCGACCCTCGCGACGGATGCCGATGTACCGTCCGAGCTCGTACGTCCGGGGCCGGAAGGGGCCGGGCTGGTTGCGCTCGACGATCGCGATCATCTCGGGCGCGTCGTCGGCACCGAGCTCGACCACCTCGTCGAAGGGGCGGGTCTGCAGGGCGTCGGTCTCGACGAGCTGCACCCCCTCGCCGCCGCCCAGGTACTCCCAGCCCTCGGGGATCGCCCCCTCGTAGCCCGAGAGGCCGACCTCGGCGCCGGGACCGACGAGCTCGCGCAGCGCGTCCCAGACGCCCGGTTCGTCCCACGAGCGCACGGCGACGAACGGTGCCACGTCGGTCGGATAGCGGCGCACGAGGTCGCCGCCGATCGCGAACGCGGCGTGGGGACCGGCGAGCGAGTGCCAGGCGGCGTTGTCGAGGACGGTGGCGTCGGCGTGGGGGACGGGAAGGGGCGGAGCGGAGGTCACCGGGACACTCTGCGCCGGTCGCGGCCTCGGTGCAACTCGGCGGTCACCGCGGGCGACGCCCCGTCGCGGGGAGAGATCGACGGGGTGGTCGAGGGTGCCCGCGGCGAGACCGGCCGGCCCGTGTTACCCGCCGTTTCCCGCGCGGCCCGGGGTGGCGCGCGGCGCGGCGATACTGGCGGGATGATTGCTGCACACGCGACGTGGACGATCGAGAAGGTCCGCTGGGACGACGAGCGGGCCGCAGCTCTGCGCGCGGCGATGGATGCCGAGATCTCGCCCCGCTACGCCGAGGTCTTCGCCGCTTTCGACGAGCGCACGCGGGCTCTGCTCGACGCAGACTTCGCGGTCGACCCCTCGACCATCGTCGAGGTGATCCTCGTGACCGACGCCGAGCGGCGAGCGGTGGGACACGCGGCGCTGCGCGCTCTCGGCGACGAGCTGGAGGTCAAGCGCGTCTACGTCGCCCCCGAGGCGCGGGGGCGCGGTGCCAGCCGAGCGCTCATGGCCGAGCTGGAACGGCTCGCGCGACAGCGCGGCGCCGCGCGCCTGGTGCTGCAGACGGGGGACCGGCAGCCCGAGGCGATCGCCCTCTACGAGCGGCTCGGGTACCGCCCTGTCGCCGTCTTCGCGCCCTACACGCGCTTCGCGGGCTCGCGCTGCTTCGCGAAGGACCTGCCCGCGTGAGCGTCGAACGCGTCGACGTCGCGGTCGTCGGTGCCGGCGCGATGGGGGCGGCGACCGCGTGGCATCTCGCGCGCGCGGGTCGCGACGTCGAGGTGTTCGAGCAGTTCGAGCCCGGACACGTCCGCGGTGCCTCGCACGGCGCGTCCCGCAACTTCAACGTCGCCTATACCGAGCCCGAGTACCTCGCGTGGCTCCGGGATGCCGAGGTGCTGTGGCGCGAGCTCGAGGCCGAGGCGGATCGCTCGCTGCTGACGACCACGGGCGTCGTCACGCACGGTCCCGGCGTCGACCACACCGCCACGGCCGCGGCGATCTCGGCGGCCGGTCTCGCCGCCGAGGTGCTCGATCGTCACGAGGCGACCTCGCGTTGGCCGGGTCTGCGCTTCGACGGTCCCGTGCTGCACAACCCCCGGGCGGGACGACTGGATGCCGACGCGTCCGTTGCCGCATTCCTCTCCGGCGCCGCGCGGGCCGGCGCACGCACGCGCTGGAACTCCGCCGTCACCGACATCGAGGTGCACGGCGATGACGACGTCCGTTTCACCGCGACCGACGCGGCCGGGAGCCGCCGCGTGCACGCGCGACGCCTCGTCTGCACGGCGGGCGCGTGGACGGCGAAGACCCTGGCGGGAGTTCGCGGCGCGACCCTCCCGGCGTTGCGCGTGACGCAGGAGCAGCCCGCCCACTTCCGGCCGCTCGACGCCACGGCATCCTGGCCCGGGTTCAACCACCACCCCTCCGCCGCCGACGCGGCGACCGCGGGGTTCGCCGCGGTCGTCTACGGCATGCAGACGCCCGGTCAGGGGCTGAAGGCGGGATGGCACGCGGCGGGACCCGAGATCGATCCCGATCGCCGCAGCTTCGTGCCCGATCCGGCGCTCACCGCCGCCCTCGTCCGCTACGCCTCCGAGTGGCTCCCCGGGGTGGATGCCACGGACGTCAACGAGATCACCTGCACCTACACCTCGACGGTCGACGCGCGCTTCGTGCTCGAGCGTTTCGGCCCGGTCGTCGTCGGCGCGGGGTTCTCGGGCCACGGCTTCAAGTTCACGCCGGTCGTCGGCCGCACGCTCGCCGCGCTGGCCGCGGCCTGAGCGGGGTCGGCCGGGGGCGTTCGCGCTCGGCCGGCGTGGGCCCGGCCCGCGCTGCGAGACGGCATCCTGCTGACGAATCGGTTGCAGGACGTCGCCGAGTCGTCAGCCGGATGCTGTCTCGCGGTGAGGTGACCCCGGGGCGCCGGCTCAGAGATCGAACCCGAACGCCCGCAGGTCGAGCCAGCGCCCGGGCTCGACCTCGATCGGCGCCTCGCGCTCGGTGAGGCGGCGGAAGCCCATCTTGAGGTACAGCGCGTGAGCCCCGAGCATCTCGGGGCCGCTGTTCATCACCACCCGGGTCGCCCCGCGCTCGCGCGCGAGCCGAAGAACGTGGCGCGTCAGCTGCTCGCCGATGCCGCGTCCGCGGGCCGAGGGGGCCACGGCGAGCTGACGGAAGTCGAGCTCACCCTCGGCGGCGAGCTCGGACAGGCGCTTGCCGGGCCGCGGGGTCCAGACGGTGCCGACGATTCCGCCGCCGTCGACCGCGACCCACACCTCGCCCTGCTCCACGCGTCCCGCGACGTCGGCGAGCGAGTCCAGGTACGCCTCGGACAGTCCCGCGTAGCTGTGGCGGTAGGCGTCGGCGGTGAGGCGACCGGCCTCGGCGTACTCGGCGGGCTCGACGAGGCGGATGGTCAGGGTCGACGTGGGCTCGGGGGTCATGGCATCCATTCTTCTCTTCGCGGCGCACGACACGGCCCGGCCGCAGAAGGACCGGGCCGTGCGCGGGAGTCAGGACTTCGGGAGTCCGGGAGGGTTGATCTCGCTCTTGTCGACGCCCTCGGACTCGAGGCCCCAGGCGTCGAGCACCTTCGCGTAGGTGCCGTCGGCGATGTAGGCGTTCAGCACGAGGTTGACGGGCTCGATGAGGCCGTTGCCCTTCTTCGTCGCCGCGGCGATGTCGGCCGCGAGCGGCCATCCTCCGGGGATGATGCCGACGAGCTTCGTCTCGCCGGTCTTCCGCGCGGCCCAGGCCGCCGTGGCGTTGGGGCCGAAGGTGGCGTCGACGCGACCGGACTGCAGCGCGAGCGTCGCGGCGGCGGTGTCGTCGTAGTAGTTCAGTTCGGCGGGAGCCTTGCCGGCGGCGGTGAGCTCCTCGTTCCACTTCAGCAGCACCTTCTCCTGGTTGGTGCCGGAGCCCACCACGATCTTGAGCCCCGAGATGTCGTCGGCCTGCTCGATCTTCGAGATCGAGCTGTCGGAGCGCACGTAGAAGCCCAGCAGGTCCTGGCGGTAGCTGGCGAAGTCGTAGAGCTCCTTGCGCTCCTCGGTGACCGTGACGTTCGAGGTGATCAGGTCGTACTTGCCCGATTGGATGCCGAGCGGCCAGTCGGCCCATGCGACCACGACCGGGTTGTACTCGAGGCCGAGTCCCTCGGCGATCAGCTCGCCAAAGTTCGGCTCGGTGCCCGCGACGTCGGTCGCCGCCGTGGTGCCCTCGGGCTGGTAGCTGAGCGGCGGGACGAACGCGCCGACCGCCACCGTCAGCTTGCCGGGCTCTATCGGGGTGAAGCCGCTCGCCTTCAGGGCGGCGACGGCCTCGGGTACGGCTTCTCCGGTGATGCGGGGGATGTCGCCGGTGTCGGGGTTCGCCGACGCGGTGGTCTCCGGGGCGGCCGCGGCTTCCGCCTCGGCGGGGCGGTTGAAGATCGCGAGCGAGCCGACGCCGACGATCGCGGCCACCGCGACGACGGCGACGCCGATCGCGATGCCCTGTTTCTTGCTGAGTGCCATGCTGTGTCTCCTTGTGAGGGTGGGATGCCGCGGCGTCGGGTCGCGTCGCGGGGTCTGGTGGGGTGGCTGAGCCTGCGGAAGCCACCGGGTGTTGCGGGTGCCGGTCCCTTCGGCGGGCTCAGGGACCTCGGGTTGCCGGGACGCTGCGGCCGGTCAGCCGAGCACCTTCGCAAGGAACTCGCGGGTGCGCGGATGCTGCGGACGCCCCAGCACCTCGTCGGGCGAGCCCTGCTCGATGACGCGGCCGTCGTCGAGGAACACCACGCGGTCGGCGACCTCGCGGGCGAAGCCGATCTCGTGCGTGACGATCACGAGCGTCGTCCCGAGCTTCGCCAGGTCGCGGATGACGTCGAGCACCTCGCCCACCAGCTCGGGGTCGAGTGCGCTCGTCGGCTCGTCGAACAGCAGCACCTTGGGCTGCAGAGCCAGTGCGCGGGCGATCGCGACGCGCTGCTGCTGGCCGCCCGACAGCTGCCGCGGGTACGCCTCGGCCTTGTGCGCGAGTCCGACGCGGTCGAGCAGACCGCGGGCGAGCTCGGCGGCGTCGTCCTTGCTCAGCCGCTTGAGGGCGAGCGGCGCCTCGACGACGTTCTCGAGGGCCGTCAGGTGCGGGAAGAGGTGGAAGTTCTGGAACACGATCCCCACCTGCGTGCGCCGACGCAGGATCTCGCGCTCGCGCAGCTCGTGCAGCTTGCCGTGGCGCAGTTCGTAGCCGATGAACTCCCCGTCGACGGTGACCGATCCGGCATCCACGGTCTCGAGGTGGTTGATGGTGCGCAGCAGCGTGGACTTCCCCGAGCCGCTGGGACCGAGCAGCGCGACGACCTCGCCGGGTTCGACGGTCAGGTCGATGCCCTTCAGCACTTCGGTGCCGTGGAACGCTTTGTGGACGTTGTGGATCTCGACGAGACCCCGGGTGGCGGTGGTGGTGGCGCTCACGCGCGGACTCCCTTCTCGGGCGCCGGGCGCGCGGCATCCGTCGGCCCCGGCGGTGCGTCGCCCAGGCGCGCCCACTGCGCGCTCACCCAGCGGCGGGCCCGCTGCACGGGCGTCGGGGGCAGGGCGCGGGCTGAGCCGCGGGCGTAGTGGCGCTCGATGTAGTACTGGGCGATGCTCAGGATCGTGGTGATGAGCGTGTACCAGACCACCGCGACGAGCAGCAGCGGGATGACGCGGCTGTTGCGGTTGTAGATGACCTGCACGGCGTAGAACAGCTCCGGGATCGCGATCACGAACACCACCGAGGCACCCTTCACCAGACCGATCACCTCGTTCGTCGCGTTGGGCACGATCGAGCGCATCGCCTGCGGCAGGATGATGCGGAACAGGCGACGGGATGCCGGGATGCCGAGGGCCGCAGCCGCCTCGTGCTGGCCGGGGTCGACCGAGACGAGACCACCGCGGATGATCTCAGCCGAGTACGCCGCCTGGTGCAGCCCGAGGCCCAGGATCGCGGCGGCGAAGGCGCTGACTAGCTGCACCGTGGGGAACTCCACGATCCAGAAGTCGGTGGTGAAGGGCGTGCCCAGGCCCAGGGTCGGGTAGAGGTAGCCGAGGTTGTACCAGACGATGATCTGCACCACGAGCGGCACCGAGCGGAAGAACCAGATGTAGCCCCACGCGACGGCGTTCAGCAGCGGCGAGGCCGACAGGCGCCCGAGGGCGAGCACCGTGCCGAGGGTGAAGCCGACGACCGCCGAGATCGCGGTGAGGCTGAGGGTGTATCCGATGCCGATGAGCACCGGCTCGGAGAAGAAGTACTGCGCGAAGGTACCCCACATGTACCGGTCGTTCGTGACGAGGCTCCAGGCGAACTGGGCGACGACGAACAGCAGCAGGGCGCTGAGGATCCAGCGCCACCAGTGGCGGGTGGGGACCACGGCGATCGTGCCGAGGTCGACCTTGTCGGTCGACCCGGCGCGCGGGGCCGTGCGGTCGGCGGGCGCCGGCGCGGTGGTGGTCATGACGTGCTCCTCGGAAGGGCGGTGACGGCGCGGGGCGCCGGTGGGTTGCGTCACGGTACGACGGCGTCGGAGGACGCCGCGAGGCGCCCATTCACACGTCGAAACGACCTGCCACGCATCGCAATGCGACGCCTCGGGCGGTAACACGCTGGACAGCGCCCGAGGATTCGCGGTAGACGGGTCGTCCGGCGCGGGATGCCGCGGGGCGGGGCGGGGCGCTGCGGCCCATCGCGGCACAACGCAGGAGATCCGCGGGGGATGCCGCGCAATGGCGGCCCGTGGCCGAGGTCCGGGAGCGAATATCCTGCGTCGTGTCCGCTGCGTCGACTCGAGCGGCCGGCGGAAGCCGTGAGGCCGACCGGCTCAGGCCCCGCTCAGGCCTCAGGCCCCGCGCCCGCACCCGCGGGCCCGCCCCGCCCGCCGCCTCAGGCCCCGCGCGGCCACCCCCGGGCCCGCGCCGCCCGCCGGCTCAGGCCCCGCTCAGGCCCCGCGCCGCGCCGTCACCCGCGGGCCCGCCCCGCCCGCCGCCTCACGCCTCGCGCAGGATCCGCGCCGTCACCCGCGTGCCGAACGCGAGCGCCTCCACCGGCACGCGTTCGTCGGCGGCGTGGAACTGCCCGAACACGTCGAAATCGGCGGGCACGCGCAGCGGCACGAAGCCGTAGCCGCGGATGCCGAGCCGGCTGAGGTGCTTGTTGTCGGTGCTCGCCGGCAGCAGATACGGCACGACCACCCCGTCGGCATCCTCCGCGGTGATCGCCCGCTGCAGCACCTCGACGAGGGGCGCATCGACCGGCGCCTCGATCGCGGCGATGTCGCGCGCCCACGTCACCTCGATGTCGTCGCCGACCACGGCGGCGAGCTCCGCGCGTACCGCGTCGTGCTGCCCGGGCACGATCCGCACGTCGAGCGTCGCGCTCGCCGCCGCGGGGATGACGTTGGCCTTCCCTCCCGCCGCGAGCACCGTGGGCGAGGCGGTGTTGCGCATGCCCGCATCGATGAGGGATGCCGCGAACCCCAGGTCGTCGAGATGCCCGCCCGCGCGCTCCCAGGTGTCGACGAACCGCTCGAGCGCGTCCGTGCGGACCACCGGGAACACGTGCGCGCCGACCGCGGCGACGGCCCGCGCGAGGCGCACGACGGCGTTGTCGGCGGTGGGACGGGACCCGTGCGCGGCGCGGCCGCGGGCGGTGAGCGTCGCGGTCGAGACGCCCTTCTCGGCCGTGGCGACGAGGTAGGCGCGCCGGTCGCCGGGAAGCGGCAGCGAGAACCCGCCCACCTCGCTGATGGCCTCGGTCGCCCCGGCGAACAGCTCGGGGCGGTGCTGCACGATCCAGCGCGCGCCCCACACGCCCCCGGCCTCTTCGTCGGCGAAGAACGCGAAGACGAGGTCGCGCCGGGGCACGATCCCCTCGCGCCGGAACGCCCGCGCGATCGCCAGCAGCATCCCGGCGAAGTCCTTCATGTCGACCGCGCCGCGTCCGTACAGGATGCCGTCGTGGATCTCCGCCCCGAAGGGCGGGTGGGTCCAGTCGGCGGCGTCGACCGGCACGACGTCGAGGTGCGCGTGGGCGACGAGGGCACCGGCATCCGGATCCGAACCCGCCAAGCGGGCGATCACGCTCGCGCGTCCCGGAACGGGCTCGACGAGGGTGGTCTCGTATCCCGCGTCCTCGAGCTGCACCTGCACGAACCGCGCCGCCCGGGTCTCGCCGTCGCCGATCGTGGCGGGGTCTCCGGTGTTGACGCTGTCGATGCGGATCAGGGCGCGGATGAACTCCAGCGCCTCCGTCTCGAGGGGCGACACGGGTCAGTGCTCGTGAGGGCGGGCGTCCTCGCCGAGCTTGAACGCGAGGCGTCCGTGCGCGTAGCCGCCGCCCGCGCGGATCGCGGTGGCGACCCAGGCGGCCTCGGCGAGCTCGGCCTCGGTGGCTCCGGCCTTGACGGCGTTCTGCGAGTGCCCGTCGATGCAGTAGACGCACTGGGTGGTGATGCCGACGGCGAGGGCGATGAGCTCGCGGTACTTCAGCGGGATCGCGCGGCCCTCGGGGGCGAAGACGGCCTGGTCGAACGCGGCGAACGCGGCGAGGATGTCGGGCGTCTCGTTCTTGTAGACCTTCGCGTAGGTCTTGTCGGCGGTGCGGTCGAAGTAGTCGGACATGGTGCCTCCCGGCGACGTGAACGGTGTCGATGTCTCGATCCCACGGTGCCATGCGGCACGGCCGTCTCGGGGTGGCGCACGTCACACGGTGACACACCGGGACGACCGCGGCCAGGGTCCGGCGTCAGTCCCACAGGCGGGTGGCCAGCGCTTCCGTCGTCTCGAACGCTGAGCGCGCAGCATCCATCCCCGTCGTGGCGGCGGCCAGGTTCGCCGCGAGGCGCGTCAGAGCGTCCGACCACTGACGGTGGGCGATGTCGTATGCCGCTCTCGCCTCGCCCGTCCATTCGGCTCGTCCCGCGGCGACGGCGGCGTCGAGGTCGCCGAGGTGGCGCTCGATGGCGGCCGTGGCCTGGCGGAGGGCATCGACGAGCTGAGCGTGGCGGTCGCTGTCGAAACGGATGGTCACGGCTGCGGTTTCGGCCAGGTCAGGTCGTACCAGCGCAGCTCATATCCGTGTGGGATTCGGCCGGTCTCGTAGTAGTGGAAGAAGATGTCCGTCGCTTCGTCGGCGACGAATACTTCGTCGGGATACACGGTCGCCGTGCGGTTGCCGTCGAAGAACGGGATGTCGACGGAGGGCTCACCGGAGTGGTCGCCGCCGCGGCCGACGATGTAATGCCGGTCTTGGCCGTCGTCGTCGACCTTGTGCCATTCGATCGTCATCGCTTCGGCGGTGCCGGCGCATTGGAGGTAGACGGGGCTGCCGCCTCGATAGACGTACTCTACGAAGTTTACGTCGTCGGGCATCGGACCCAGAATGAAGGTCGAACGTTGGCCGGGTGCCAAGAGCTTCAGGAGATGAGCAATCTGGTCGCGTGGTCCGCGGAAGTCGGACCGGAGCTCCATGGAGTTTCCATCCATCGTGTAATAGTGGCGTTTCATCACGGCATCACCTTCAGAATGACGTTGGTAATTTGAATGACCTCACCATTCAAGATGGCTGTCGCGGGATTTCCGGGTCCGACCGACTGATCGAAGCTGAGCTGATTGCCTTCATTTCTCAGGTATTTCTCGATTGCCGTTCCACTCTTCACTTCTACGGCTGAGTACGTACCATCCGGACGTTTGATGAACCCATCGAAATATCGGTGTTGTGAAGAGTCGCCGATGGACGCTCGAACGGTGTCGCGAAGGACCTCCTGTCCCTCTTCGGCGGACACTTCGTCGAGTCCTCGATTTTCCTTCTCCGCCCACGGCTTCGAGTTCTGGCCGGTCGCGAATGGCCGCCCTCATCGCGCGAATCGCCCCGGTCGACCCCGTGGTTCTTCTCCATCAGCATGACACCGGCACTGCCCGCGGCCTCGCCCGCCAGCTTCGACACTCCTGCGGCGGCCAGGGCACCGCCTGTGCCAGCGGCGGCGATCCCGCCGTAGACGGCGGCGCCACCGGGGACGCTGCCCACGCCGGTGGCCGCGAGTCCGCCACCGCCCAGCGCGGTTGCCCCGCCGCCGAGCATCAGCGCTCCGCCCCCGAGGATCGCGAGCAGCGCATCCGGGTTTCGAAGAATCGCGTTGCCGACCGAGGCGGCACCGTTGACGAGGGCGGCGAGGGTGTCCCACTGAATCTGCCCTTGCGCAGCGAGCGACGCCAGGAAGAGCGTGCCGGTGCCCTCCCATGTGAGCGGCGGCGGCGGCGTGATGGCGGACACCGCGTCAGCGGCGGCGTCACCCGCGTCGCGGACCTCCGACCTCGCGTAGGCGAGCAGGCTCTGCGCATCACTCCGGGTCACGGCACCCGCGTCCGTGTAGAACGGGACGATGCCCGTCGCGCCGGCTTGACGTTCCGCTTGCCGGTACCTCTCGATTCCCGCGGCCGTCTGCGCCTCCGCTGCCTCCCACATGGCGATGGCATCGGCCGCCTTCTGCTGCGCCCAGCCGAGCACCGTGGCGTATTGGTCCGACGCATCTGCGGCGGTCGTCAGCGACTGGCTGAGCTGCTCCCATTGCGCGAAGGCGGTGGGCAGGCGCGAAGCGAAGCCGGCCGCCGCCGTCCCCTCCCAGCCGCTCGGCGCTTCGAGTCTCCCGAGCCGCGTGGCGATGCTGTCCGCGATTCGAGCGCGGGCCCGCCACCGCGCCGTGAACTCATCGATTCCCGCCACCGACCCGGCCACGAGGTCGACGGGGTCAGACGTCTGTCCGAGTTCCATCATTGCCCGACGTGTCCTTCGGATGTGTCGAGGTCGCGGTCCGTTCTTTCGTAGAGTTCGGCGCTTTGTCTCAGCCTCTCGGCGAGGCGGCCCAGATCGTCGGATGCGTCGTTCCAGGAGCGGGCGTTGTCTGCGGCGAGAAGCGAGATCGCTTTCGCCAAGCCGGCATGACCGAGGTCCGCCGGGCAGGTCTCGTCGAACGCGCCTGCGGTGTGACGCGCGTCGTCGACTTCTGCGGCGGTGGCGCGCAGTGCATCCGGGTCCACAGCGAATTTCGGCATGAGAGCCCCCTCTCGCCACCCAAATCTAAAGCTCCTGAGCAAGTGCGCAAGGCGTCTCACACGCTTTTCGTAGCAGGACGACGTGGACCGTGCGGGTCGCGGGAGGGCCGGACCTCGGCCCATCGAGGGGGCGTTCCGAGCTCCGCCTCAGTGCATGATCATCCCGCCGGTGACGTTGATCGCCTGGCCGGTGAGATAACCGCCCGCCGGGGAGGCCAGGAAGTGCGTCACCCCGGCGACGTCCTCCGGGATGCCCAGTCGACCCAGCGGCGACTTCGCGCTCCACGCGGCGACGTCGGCCTCCGATCGGGTGTCTGCGCCCATCTCGGTGAGCACGTACCCGGGGCACACCGCGTTGACGGTGACGCCGTGGCATCCCCATTCCTGGGCTCCGGCGCGCGTGAGGGCGACGACCGCGGCCTTCGAGGCGGCGTAGTGGGCCTCGCCTCCGCCGCCGTGCTTGGCGGCCATGCTCGCGATGTTGACGATCGAGCCGCGACGGGCCTCGAGCATCGTCGGGGCGACGGCCTGCATCGTGATCAGGGTGGCGCGCGCGTTGATGTCGATCACGCGGTCCCAGTCGTCGACGCTGATGTCGAGCAGCGCGGTGTGCTGGAAGATCCCGGCGCAGTTCACGAGCACGTCGATCCCGCCGAGGGCCTCGACCGCCTCGCCGATCGCGCGTCGCGTGTCGAGCGGGTCGCGCAGGTCGACGGCGATGAAAGCGGATGCCGCGGGGTCGGCCGGAGCGCGACGGTCGAGCACCGCGACCCGGGCCCCGTCGTCGACGAAGCGCTGGACGATCGCGGCGCCGATGCCGCCGGAGCCTCCCGTGACGATGACGCGCTGCGACATGACGCTCCTCCCTCGGGCGTCGGGTCGCCCTGGCGGTCACGGTACGCCCGGCGGCGAACGCGGCGGCGACGGCGCTGTTTCGCGGGCGTAACGCTCCTCAGACGAGCAGTGCCCACACCGCCGCGGCATCCACTTCGAGCCGTGCGTCGGTGCCGCGCGAGCGCCACGCGTCGCGATCGAACACGAACGCCCGCTCGACCTCGAGCACGTAGAGGCGCTTGGTGGGCACCCCCAGCACGAGGGACGGATCGTCGTCGCCGGCATCGCGGGGGAGTCGCGCGGCCAGCACGTCCCGGACCGCCGAGGCCTCGGCATCCACTTCCCGTGCCGCGAAAGCCAGCTGCACGCCGTCGGCGTCGGCGAGGGTCGCCGCCGGGTCGAACACGACCCCGGATGCCACGCCCGACGCCACGATCGCCCGCGCGTGCCGCGACGAGACGTCGGACTCGACGTACAGGCCGCGGGGGAGGAGCCGGTACTGCGCGGCCGCCGTCCACGGGCCGTCGGCGTCGGCGGTGCCGATCACGACGAACCGCTGGGCGGCGAGGATCGCCGCGGCGCGCTGCACGGGGGAGTCCATGCGGCCATCATTGGGGGTGCGCGCGACGCGGGTGTTTCCGCGCCGTAACGCTTGCGATGCGCGCGTCGTGTCGAGCTCGGGGCGCGCCTACGCTCGCTCTCGGCGGCCCGTCCGCGCCGCGCCGAAGCGACCAGTGAGGAAACCCGTGAGCGACGACGTCCACCCGGCCATCACCGACCCCGACGTGCGCGCGCACCTGGCGCGGCTCGCCGCGCAGGCCGGCACGATCCCCTCGGGGGCGACGGATGCCGACGGCGACGACGCCGCACGCCTCGCCGAGCTCCGCGCCAATCCGTCGTGGGTGCGGTCGCCCGACGACGATACCGTCGAGTCGATCGACCTGGATGCCGACGGCCTCGCCCTGCGCCTGTACCGCCCGCGTGCGGGGCACCGGGGAACCCTCGTCTTCGCGCACGGCGGAGGCTGGGTCGCCGGCGACCTCGACAACAACGACGCCCTCTGCCGCGCGCTCGCCACCGCGACCGCCACGCAGGTGCTGAGCGCCGACTATCGCCTGGCGCCCGAGCATCCCTTCCCCGCCGGTCTCGACGATCTCGATCGCGCCCTGCGTTTCGCCGCCTCCGGGGCGGGCGGCCTGACCGACCCCGCCCTGCTCGGCGTGGCCGGGCACAGCGCGGGAGGGAACCTCGCCGCCGCCCTCGCCCTGCGCTCGCGCGAGGGTCGGGCTCCCGGCATCCGGGTGCAGGTGCTGCTGTGTCCGGTGCTCGACGCGCCCGATCCCGATCGCCCCAGCTACCGCGCGCACACCGCCAACCTGCCGCTGACGGCGAAGGGGATGCAGTGGTACTGGGGGCTGTACCTCGGCGGTGGCGCGGATGCCGCGGCGGGTGGCGATGCTTCGCTGCGTCCGGATGCCGTGCCGGGTGTCGAGGCTTTGCTGCGGCCGGATGCCGCGGGCCCGGTGCCCGCGGAAGCGGCACCGCTGCGCGCCGCCACTGTCGACGCAGCGGCGCCGGCCGTGATCGTCGCGGCCGAGGTCGACCCGCTGTCGGACGAGGCGGAGGACTACGCCGATCGCCTCGCGGCATCCGGGGTCCCCGTCACGTTCGTGCGGAGGGCGGGTGTTCCGCACCTGTTCCTGGTGTTCCCGTCGACGCCCGCGCGCGACGACGTGCTCGCGCAGATCGCGCCGGCGGTGCGGGCGGCGTTCGCCTGAGCTCTGCGTACCCTCGTCCCACTTGTGGTGGGTTGGGCGGCGCCGCACCGGCCATTTGTGGGACATGCACCGGCAGAAGGGGGACGAGGCTCAGCTCAGGCGCTGTGGCGGAACGGTGCTGGCGTCGCCCTCGCGCCAGGCAGCGCACCCTCGTCCCACTTGTGGTGGGTTGGGCGGCGCCGCACCTGCCATTTCTGGGACACGCACCGCCAGAAGGGGGACGAGGTACTCCTGTCGCGTTGGGCACCGTCACCCTCGTCGCGGCGGCGAGGCGATCACGCAGCGCTGTCGCGTCGAACCGCAGAGACACCGGATGCCACGAACCCGGCGGGGTCCGTGGCATCCGATGTCGTGAAGAGGTCAGGCTCCGACGAGCTCGCGCTTGGCCTCCACCTCGGCGGCGTCGTCGGCCTCGCGGCGGCGACGGCCGTTGGTCTCGGGGGTAAGGACGGCGGCGATGAGGCCGACCAGGCCGTAGAAGCTGAAGAGCACGGCCGGGCCCACCCAGCCGAAGGCCTGGAACAGGCTCACGGCCCAGAAGGCGGTGAAGCCCGAGACGACCGCGGAGAGCTGGTAGGCGAGCGAGGCTCCCGAGGAGCGGGTTCCGGTGTTGAACAGCTCGGGGAACCACGACGCCTGCGTCCCGGCGAGGGAGTTCTGGCAGATCGCGAAGCTGAAGACGAACACCGCGACGATCAGCGGGAACACCCCGGTGTTGGCGATGAGGAAGAGCGGGATGCCCGACAGCAGGATCATCGTCGTGCCGAAGACGTAGACGGGCTTGCGGCCGATGCGGTCGGTGAGCCAGCCCCAGAACAGGGTCGCGGGGAAGCCGACGAGGGCGGCGATGACGATCGCGAGGATGGTCTGCGACGGGTCGGCGAGCTGGTTGCTCTTCAGGTACGACGACATGTAGGTGATGGCGATGGCGTATCCGGCGGTCTCGGCGATGCGCATGCAGAAGGCGCGCAGCAGGTTCTGCCAGTCGGAGCGCAGGACGCTGAGGAGGGGGTTCTTCTCGATCTTGCCCTCCTCCTTGATCTCCTCGAATTCGGGCGACTCCTCCACCTTCAGGCGGATGTAGAGGCCGGCGAACACCAGCAGCGCGGAGAGCAGGAAGGGTGTGCGCCACTTCCAGTCGTCGGGGAGGCCCGCGCTGGCGAAGAACGCCAGGTTGGCCAACAGCAGCCCCAGCGGGAAGCCCGCCTGCGGCAGCGCGCCGAACGCACCCTTGCGGCGCCAGGGAGCGTGCTCGTACGTCATGAGGATCGCGCCGCCCCACTCGGCCCCGAACGCGAGGCCCTGGATGATGCGGGTCACCACGAGCAGGATGGGCGCGGCGACGCCGACCGTGGCGTAGGTGGGCAGGATGCCGATCGCGAACGTTGCGAGACCCATGATGAGCAGCGAGGCGATGAGCACCGGCTTGCGCCCGATCTTGTCGCCGAGGTAGCCGCCGATGATGCCGCCGATCGGGCGGGCGGCGAAGCCCACACCGAGCGTCGCGAACGACAGCAGGGTGCCGGTGAGCGGGTCGGCGTCGGGGAAGAACGCCGTTCCGAAGTACAGGGCCGCGGCGGTGCCGTAGCCGATGAAGTCGTAGTTCTCGATGGTCGTGCCGACGGTGCTGCCGGCGGCGACTCGCCAGCGGTGGGGAGTGCCGAGCACCGGGGTCGACGTCGTGGCCTGTGCCATGGGTCTTCCTATCTTCTTCGATAGCCTCCGCGTGCTCCAGCGATGGAGACCGGCGGGCTGAACGCTCTGGGTTCGATTGTTAACAATGCAACAGTAGGACCCTGAGCGCAACACCCCAGCGTAATTTTTCTCCGGATGCCGCTGGGCGCGGTCACCGCGGGAGGGTCGGCGCGTGCCGTCGTGCGGAGTCGGGCAGCGCCGGTTCGGTCCCGGATGCCGGCGGCCGCGGTCGGTACGGGCGGGTTGCCGTGGGCCGTCGTGCGGAGTCGGGTGCCGCCGCATCCGTTCCGGGCGGCTGTGCGCGGCGTGTCGCCCGCGCGCTCCGCGGGACGGCGTGCCGCAAAGGCGCCCGAGGACCCCGCCTCACCGGATGCCGCGCGTTGCGCTCCGCAGGACGGCGGGCCCACGAGGGGGCGGGGGCGCCCGTCGCCGCGTACTCCGCAGGACGGCAGGACGGCGTGGCGACCGGGCGCGAGGTGCGATCGGGCGATCGTCGGGTCAGCGCGAGAGGATCAGGCCTCGACGCGGTCGAGCAGGCGCTCGACAGCGGCATCCATGTGTCCGCGCAGGAATCGCCGCGCGGCGTCGGGGTCGCCCTCGACGAGGATGTCGACGAGGGGCATGTGCCGGTCGATCGACATGTTCGCCACCGCCACGTCGAGTCCGCCGCTGGTCAGCGCCGCGCGGGCGAGCCCGGCGACCCGCTGCCACGACTGCAGGAGCGTGGCGTTGCCGCTGAGCTCGCACAGGGTCTCGTGGAAGGCGAGGTCGGCGCGCACGCGCGCGGCGAACTCCTCGGCGGCGTTCAGCGTGTCGAGGCGTTCGCGCAGTACGGACGCCGCGTCGGAGCGGTCGTCGAACGCGCAGATCTCCTCGCACGCGAGCGACTCGAGCGCGTAGCGCACGTCGAAGATCTCGCGGATGTCGGCGGCCGACACCACCCGCACCGACAGGCGTCCGCGAGAGTCGGCGGCGAGCAGACCCTCCTGCTGCAGATGGCGCAGGGCCTCGCGCAGCGTGCCGCGCGACACCCCGAGCGAGTCGGCCAGCTCGATCTCGCCCAGGTGCGTGCCGGGGGCCAGCTCTCCCGACGAGACCGCGTCCCGCAAGCGCGTGAGGATCTGCTCTCGCAGCGTGTTGCGACTCACACTGCCGAGACCGCGCAGAGCGCTCGAGGGGGAGGTCGGCATGGAGACCAACCTAGTCGCCGCTGCCGCGACGGGCGTCACCGGGCGCCCGTCGCCCGCGGTCGGGGCCGCGGATGGCGGATCGTCACGCGGCCCCGGGCGTCTCGTACCCGCAGATCGCCGCGACCTTCTCGGCCGAGGCCGAGGCCGGGTCGAAGCGGTACGTGAGCCACTCGCGCACGAGGCGCCGCGCGAGCTCGAGTCCGATCACGCGCTGCCCCATGCACAGCACCTGCGCGTCGTTCGAGAGCACGGCGCGCTCGACCGAGAAGGGGTCGTGCGCGGTCACGGCGCGGATGCCGGGCACCTTGTTCGCCGCGATCGCGACGCCCAGGCCCGTGCCGCAGATGAGCAGCGCGCGGTCGGCGCGGCCGTCGGCGACCATGCGGGCCGCGTCCACCGCGATGTGCGGATACGCGGTGTGGCCGTCGGCATCCACTCCCACGTCGACCACGTCGACGACGAGATCGGATGCCGCAAGGTCGGCCTTGAGGGCCTCTTTGTAGTCGTAGCCGGCGTCGTCGCAGCCGATGACGAGGCGGAGGGGGTCGAGCGCGGTCATGAGCGTCCTTCCAGGATGAGCGGAAGCGCCGGGGTGGAGTCCCCGAGCGCGAGGTCGGTGAGGGCGGCGATCGCCAGGGCGAGCGAGACGGCGCCGGCGTCGGGAGTTCCGACGCTGCGCTCAGCGAGCGGCCGGGCGCGACCGAGACGCGGGGTGAGGCCCGCCGTCTCCCTGGCCGCCGCGATGGCGGTGTCCCGCGCGGATCGGAGAGCAGTGGCATCCGCGGTCCCGCTCGACAGCACTCCGGACCAGGGCAGCAGCACGTCGACCATGGTCTTGTCGCCGAGGGTCGCGCCGCCGGTTCCGGTGATGGCGTCGCGTCCGGAGAGGAGGGCGGTGACGAGGCGCGCGGTGTCGGCGGACTCGCTGTCGCCGAGAGACGCGCCGACGGCACGCAGGGCTCCCCCCCACAGGGCTCCCGACGTACCGCCGGCGACGTCCGACCAGGCGGTGCCGGCGCGCGAGAGCAGGGTTCCGGCCCCGGCTCCGCGCTCGGCGGCGGCTCGTGCGGCGTCGAGCGCCGCGCGGGTGCCGCGCTCCATGCCGATCCCGTGATCGCCGTCTCCGGCGACCGCGTCGATCCGGCCGAGCTCCGCGGCATGGGTGACCATCGTGGAGTGCAGCGTCTCGAGCGCGCGCAGCACCCCCGCGGCCAGGTTCTGGGACGCGGGGGTCCCGGGCTCGATCTCCGCGCCCGAGACGACGGCGCGTCGGCGCAGTTCGTCGCGTGCGTCGGCGTCCAGCTGCGCGGCGGGCCGGGCGCTGCCCTTGCGGTAGCCGGGCGTGAGGCTGGGCGAGGTCCACCGGCGCTCGAGTTCGTCGTCGAGCCAGACGAGCGTGAGCGAGATGCCCGCCATGTCCAGGCTCGTGCACAGCTCGCCGATGTCGGGGCTCACGACGGTGACGCCCGCGGCATCCAGGAGCTGCGAGACGCGGCGCCACACGACGAACAGCTCTTCGTACTTGACCGTGCCGAGACCGTTCAGCAGCGCGGTGACGCGCTGGCCGCGCGCCTGATCGACGCCGTCGGGGAGCTCGTCGAGAAGCCGGTCGACGAGCATCGCGGCGAGGTCGTCGGCCGAGGCGATGGGCACGTCCTTCACGCCCGGTTCACCGTGGATGCCGAGACCCAGCGACATCATCCCCTCGGGGACGCGGAAGAGCGGCGCATCGGCGCCGGGCAGCGTGCAGCCGTCGAAGGCGACGCCGAAGGTCCGGGTGCGGTCGTTCGCGTGGCGCCCGGCGGCGACGACCTCGTCGAGGGGGAGTCCTTCGTCGGCGGCCGCACCGAGCACCTTGAAGACGACGAGATCGCCCGCGATCCCGCGGCGCTTCTCGATCTGGTCGCGCGGGGCGCTGGCGACGTCATCGGTGACGAGGACGATGCGCGCGTCGATGCCCTCGTCCGCGAGGCGGGTGGCGGCTTCGCCGAAGTGCAGGACGTCGCCGGCGTAGTTGCCGAAGGTGAAGATGACGCCCTGGCCGCGGTCCGCGGCGCGGCCGACCGACACCGCCTGCGACGCCGAGGGCGACGAGAAGATGTTGCCCACGACGGCGCCGTGCGCGAGGCCGGTCCCGACGAGGCCGCAGAACGCGGGGTAGTGGCCGGAGCCGCCGCCGGCCAGCACGGCGACGCTTTCATAGGAGGTGCTGCGCACGACCCCGCCGGGGACGGGGGCGACCATGTCGGGGTAGGCGGCGGCGAATCCCTCGAGCATCTCGGCGGGGAAATCGGCCGGGTCATTGAACAGTCGGGTCATCGTCGACCTCCGGTGAGGAGCGGGTGGAACACGTTCAGTGTTTTAATGTTAACAATAGAACAAATAGTCTCGCCGTCAAGCCCGAACGGGCCGTCACACTCGAGGAGGAGAACCGTGGCCGCCACCGACCCCCGCATCACGTGCTCGACCATCACGCTGCGCCACCTGCCGCTCGCCGAGGCGCTCGCCGAGATCCGCGCCCGCGGCTTCGAAGGCATCGACCTCGGCGCCCTTCCCGGCGTCTGCGACCACGTGCCGTACGACCTCGACGACGCGGCCGTGACCGCCGTGGCCGCCACCGTCGTGGCATCCGGACTCCGCGTCCGCTCGGTCAACGCCGACGTGGGCGATCTCAACCGCCCCGACTCCGAGGGTTCGGCCGCCCGCCGTGCCGCTCACGTCGACCGTCTGCTCGACCTGTGCGTCGCGATCGGATCCGACGCCCTCGTCCTCCCCAACGGCGCGCAGGAGCACGCCCCCGTCGTCGACCTCGACACCGACCTCGACCTCGTCGCCGCGCGGCTCGTCGAGATCTCCGCGGCCGCCCGTGCCCGCGGCATCGAGCTGTGGGTCGAGGCTCCGCACTTCTTCCGCCTCGCGTACGACCTCGACCGCGCGGGGGCGCTGCTGTCGCGCCTGCCGGCCGAGATCGGCGTCGTGCTCGACACCAGCCACATCGTCGCCGGTGGGGGAGATCCCCGCGACTTCCTCTCCGCTCACGCCGCGCGCACCCGTCACGTGCACCTGAGGGATGCCGAGCCCGGCTACATCCACCACTCGATCGGCCGCGGGCGGGTGGACTTCGCCGACCTCGCCGCGGCGCTCGCCGAGGTCGGCTACACCGGCGACCTCGCCCTCGAGCTCGAGACCCGCGACACCGCCGACGCCGACCGGGCGGATGCCGCCCGCGCCGCCGCGGAGTATCTGAGCGGCCTGCTCGCCGCCGCCGTCGTCCCCGCGTGACACCCACCATCCGTTTCGAAGGAGAACACCCCATGTCCCAGCCCACCACCGCCGTCGTCACCGGCGCCGGCTCCCCCCGCGGCATCGGCCGCGCCACCGCCCGCGCGCTCGCCGCGACCGGCGCTCCCGTCGCCGTCATCGACCTGGATGCCGCCGCCGCCGAGGCCGTCGCCGCCGAACTCCGTGACGAGTTCGGGGTCGAGGCCTTCGGCTACGGCGCCGACGTCACCGACGAGGCCGCGGTCGACGCCGTGGTCGCGCGCATCGAGAGCGACCTGCCGCCCGTGGCATCCCTCGCCAACATCGCCGGGATCACCTCGCCCACGCGCTTCCTGCAGACGACGCTCGCCGAGTGGAACCGTGTCATGTCGATCAACGCCACGGGCACGTACATCGTGACCAAGCGGATCGCGGCGGGCATGGTCGAGCGCGGATACGGCCGCATCGTGAACATGTCGTCGGTGTCGGCCATCCGCGGTGGCGGCGTCTTCGGCGGCGTCCCCTACTCGGCCGCCAAGGCCGCGATCCTCGGCTTCACCCGCGCCGTCGCGCGCGAGCTCGGACCGTCGGGCGTCACGGTCAACTCCGTCACCCCCGGTGTCGTCGCCACCGACATCCGCGCCGGTGCGACGAACGACGAGCTCGAGGCGAAGCTCGCCGCAGACGTGCCGCTCGGGCGTCAGGCGACGGCCGAGGACATCGCGAACCTCTTCGAGTTCCTCATGAGCGACCGGTCCGCCTACATCACCGGCGCGACCTACGACATCAACGGCGGCTCGCACATCTCCTGACCCGCTTCCACCGGACGCCGCGTCTCGCCCTCTGGGCGGGCGCGGCGTTCGGCGTGCGGGGTCGGGTCTGCGCGTTGCGGGGGTGGGGCTTCGTCTGGCCCGGGCCGTGATGGGGCTGTGCCCCCCTTGTCCCACTTGTGGTGGGTGGGGCGGCGCTGCACCGGCCATTTCTGGGACACGCACCGACAAAAGGGGGACGAGGCCTCGCTGGGGCGTGTCTCTCGCGCGGGCCCCGCGCCCCCTTGTCCCACTTGTGGTGGGTTGGGTGGTGCTGCACCGGCCATTTCTG
Source organism: Microbacterium sp. BWR-S6Y (assembly GCF_041379845.1). Lineage (NCBI taxonomy): Bacteria > Bacillati > Actinomycetota > Actinomycetes > Micrococcales > Microbacteriaceae > Microbacterium > Microbacterium sp. BWR-S6Y. The sequence continues at coordinate 106,990 of NZ_JBFECV010000009.1, read as the reverse complement.
CGACATGCACCGCTAGAAGTGGGACAACCGCCGCCACAACCACCACAACCACCCTCCGCAAAACCCCCGCCCCACGCCCGGAACACCGCGGAAACACGCCATTGTTACCGTCATCAACATGTCGCTCCTGGTCACGAACGCACGTCTCATCACGGTCCCCGCGGGCACCGACGACCCCGGCTACATCGAGCGCGGATACATGCTCGTCCGCGACGGCCGCATCGCGGCGATCGGCGCCGGCGACCCCGACCCGGGCGTCACCGCCGACGAGATCCTCGACGTCGACGGCAAGTTCGTCGCCCCCGGTTTCGTGTCGAGCCACAGCCACCTCTTCACGAGCGGCTCGCGCGGGCTCGGCGTCGACCAGACGCTCTACGGCTGGTGCACGTCGATGTTCAGCGTGCTCAACAACGCCTCGCCCGACCAGATCTACTGGGCGACGCTGCACGGCTCGCTCGACTTCCTCGCCAACGGCGTGACCACGGCGTACAACTTCACCGACCCTCTCCTGCCCTGGGAGCCGATGGTCGACGGCAAGCGCGCCGACGGCGGCGGCATCCTGCGCGATCACGCCTGGCACACCCGGCAGGCCGACGGATGCCACGACGCCGGGCTTCGCTTCGTCGACTCGATCGCCCTGGATGCCACCGTCGGCACCGACGACGAGATCTTCGCGCGCTTCGAGGCCTCCCTCGATCACGTGCTCGCGATGGACCCCGATATCGCCCTCGGCGCCTCGATCATGGGGCAGGTGCAGTGGTCGACCCGGCCGGATGCCGCCGAGATCGAGGTCGCGGTCATGGACCGCTTCGGCGTCACGAACCAGGCGCACTTCCTCGAGACATACGAGGCGATCGAGCACCAGCAGACGAAGTTCCAGCTGTACAAGAACGCCGGAGCCCTGCGTCCGGGCATGATGTTCGGCCACTTCATCCAGACGACGCCCGAGATCATCGCGGATGCCGCTGCCGGCGGCGCGAGCATGTCGTGGCAGCCGGCATCGAACGGGCGTCTCGCATCCGGGATCGCGCACGTGCCCGAGATGCTCGATCAGGGCATGAAGGTCGGCATGGGCCTCGACGACCAGGCCTGCACCGACGTTGCCGACCCCTGGCAGAACATGCGCATGGGCATGTTCATGCAGCGGGCCCGCACGCACGACCCGCTGTCGATGATGCCCGAGCGCGTGCTGCGCCTGCACACCCTCGGCGGTGCCGAGATCATGGGCGTCGACGACCGCGTCGGCAGCCTCGAGGTGGGCAAGTTCGCCGACTTCGTGGTCGTCGACCCGCGGCTTCCCGACGTCGGTCCGTTGTGGAACCCTGTGCGCAGTTACGTGCTCGCGTGCGGTCTGCGCAACCTGAAGCAGGTGTACGTCGGCGGCGAGCTGGTGAACGAGGACGGCGTCTCGACGAACCCTCTCGCCGCGGAGGCTTCGGCTGTTCTGCACGAGCAGCTGCCCGCCCTGGCCGAGGAGTTCGGCGTCATCCTCTAGCCCTCCCTACCCCTCCCCGCCCCGCCCCGCCCCGCGGAGGCACCGGGCGACGGGTGCCGGGGCGCGGGCGCGGGCGAACACCTCGCGCCGCCTCGCACGCTGTGCCAGCCTGGCCGCATGCGCACGACCATCGCCGGGCTCGACGTCCACACCTCCCATGACGACGTCGCCGGGCGGCAGGTGCTGCTGTGGCACCACGGATCGCCGCAGACCGGAGCCATCCTCGAGCCCGTCCGCGCGGCCGCCGAGGAGCACGGGCTCGCCGTCGTCTCGGTGGCGCGTCCGGCCTACGCCGGATCGCCGCGATTGCCCGGGCGTCGTGTCGTCGACGTCGCGCGGGGGCTCCACCCGGTGCTCGAGGGGTTGGGGGTGGCATCCGTCGTCTCGGTAGGAGCCTCGGGCGGCGGACCGCACGCGCTCGCGTGCGCCGCGGTCATGCCGCGGCACGTCCGCGCGGTGGTGACTCTCGCGTCGCCCGCGCCGTTCATCGACGAGCCGTGGTGCTTCGCCGGCATGCAGGCGCCCGGGGGACTCCGTGCCGCCGCGGTCAGCGAGGACGAGAGGCGCCGCTTCGCCGCGACCGACGAGTTCGATCCGGCGCAGTTCGTGGATGCCGACTATGCCGCGCTGCGGGGGGAATGGGCGTCGCTCGGGGCCGACGCCGGAGCGGCCGGCGCCGACGGGCCGGATGGCCTCGTCGACGACGACCTCGCCTTCACCCGTCCCTGGGGGTTCGCGGCGGCGGAGGTGGCGGCATCCGTTCTGCTCGTCCAGGGGGAGTGCGATCGGGTGATCCCGCCCGCGCACGCTCGAGCTCTCGCCGCCGTCCTGCCGCGGGCGACGCTCGAGCTGCACCCCGACGACGGGCACGTCGCGGTGCTGCGCCACCTGAGCGGCGCCCTCGCGCGGGTGGTCTGAGTCGCGAGACAGCACTCCGCTGACAACTCGGCGACATTCTGACACCGACGTGTAAGCAGGATGCAGTCTCACGGGTGGGGCGGCCGCCCCGGCCCGCGCGGCGCCCCGCTCCTCACGCCCGCACCGCCCGCGCGCCCGCGGCGCGCAGCAGCGCCTCACCGACCGCGGCGACGACGGCGGCGAGGGCGAGGGCCACCGCGATGCTGACGAGCGCGGTCGCGGGGCCGGTGGCATCCAGTGCCGCTCCCGCGATCACCCCGCCGATCGGAACACCCAGCGACATCGCGGCGGTGGGATACGCCAGAGTCTCGGTCACGCGCCCCTCGGGAGCGCGGGCGGATGCCACCAGGATCCCCGACACCATCACCGGTGACACGGCGAGCCCGAGCAGCAGGATCACCCCGAAAAGCACCGGAGCGGACCCCTGCGCGAACGGCAGGGCGAGGGCGACCGCGCAGGCGAGCGCCGCGAAGAAGATGTAGCGCGCGGCGGGGGAGAGCCTCCAGGTCCGTGCTCCGGTGACGACCGAGCCGATCGCGATCGCCACGGCCAGCGCGCTGAACGCGGGGCCCGCGAGCCACGGCCGCTCGCTCATCTCCGCCCACCCGACCAGGCTGACGTCGAACGATCCGAACACGCCACCGAGGGCGATGCACGCGATCGCGATCGGAATCACTCCCGCGGGCGGCAGCACCAGCCCGCGCCGGGGACCGCGCGGCGTCGGCGCCGGTTGCGTGCCGCGCTGCGCGGCGAGCCACACCCCGCCGATCACTCCGAGCCCGAGCGAGCCGAGCATCGCCACGGCGGGATCGATCGCGGCGGCCACCGCGGTGATGGCGGGCGGCCCCGAGATGAACACCATCTGATCGGCGATCGTCTCGAGCGCGAGAGCGGGGGTGCGCTGCGACTCCGGCGCGAGAACGGTCCACCGCGCCCGCACGGCCGAGGTCAGGTCGGGAGTCGCCGCACCCGTGACGAACGCGGCCACGAGCCACGTCCAGAACGGCGCCCCGGTGAGCACGAGGGCGAGGAATCCGGATGCCGCGAGCACGAGGCATCCGAGCGAGATCAGGATGACGCGGGCCTGGCCGTGCCGGTCCATGCGCGACGACCAGAGGGGAGCGGCGACCGCCATCCCGCCGACGAGCGGGGCCACGACGAGTCCGGCGGAGGCGAAGCTGCCGGTCGCGGAGGAGACCAGCAGGATGATGCCGAGCGACAGCGTCGCCCGCGGGAAACGCGCGAGGATGCCCGCGGTGACGAAGCTGCGAGCCCCGGGCAGGCGCAGGACCTGCCCGTAGGCCCGCACGCCCCGCGCCTCATTCGTCGTCGTGCTCACGGCATTCTCACCCCGTCGTGTGGGACGCAACGCAGGAGATCCGACAAGGCGTTGGTTGCAGTGCCCGCGTCGCCCCGCCGTCGCGGGCGATCCCGACGGATACTCCTGCGTTGTGTCACGGTGAGGCGCGAGACACCGCCGCCGCCCCCGCCGCGGAAGAGAAAGTCGGCGGGGGCCGTGGCGCAGCGGGTGGGCCCGACAGTACGCAGGAGAACCGCGCCCACCGAACCGTGGAGACCGCGTGATGACGGCTGCGGCGAGCATCTCCTGCGTCGTGGCGCGCGGCCGCCCGTCGCCCGGTCGAAGGCCCGGATCTGCAGGTGTCGTGCCCGCCCCGAACCCCTCACGCCGTGTAGTCGAATCGGCTGATCTCCTCGAGCGCCTCGACGACGAACGAGACGCTGTCCTCGAACAGCTGCGCACCGTGCGCGGCGTTCGCGCCCGTCGGGTCGCCGAGCACGCCGGTCGGGCCGAAGTCGTTCGACAGCCACCCGAACGTGACGGGCTTGCCGTTGAATCCGATGTGCCGGAAGTCGCCGATGTGCGCGGGGACGGTCGCCTCGAATTTCGATGCATCCACGAGCTCCGGCCGCAGGTGCATGATCATGCTCGTCTCGCCGTGCCCGGCGTGGATGCCGGTGCCGTGCTCGTTCGGACCCCCGTCGGTGCCGTCGAACGAGGGAACGCGCGCGGCGGGCATGAAGAACGTGCGCAGGCCGAAGCGGCGGCGCAGCTCCCGGTTCGCGACGTTCAGCAGGGCGACGTTGCCGCCGTGCCCGTTGAGGAAGACGAGCGTGCGGGCGCGGGTCGTCAACAGCGACCGGCCGATGTCGACGATCGTCTGCATCATCGTCTCGGGCGTGAGCCACAGCGTCCCGGGAGCCCACGAGTGCTCGTCCGACTTCGTGATCGACAGGGTCGGCAGCTGCCAGACGTCCAGGCCCTGCGCCGCAGCCCGCGCGACGGCGGCCGTCGCGGAGGCCTCGGCGACGATGGCATCCGTCGCCAGGGGCAGGTGCGGACCGTGGTGCTCGATCGCGCCCGTGGGCAGGACCACGATCGACTTCTCGGTGAGGGCCTCGGCGGCGGCGGGTCCGCTCAGCTCGGCCAGCAGACGGGTCATGAGATGATCGCTCCCTTGCGCGCGCCGGCGTAGTCGGGGTCGAGCTTGCCGGGGTTCAGCAGCCCGTTCGGGTCGGTCGAGCGCGCGGTCTCGACGGTCTGCTCGACGTTGAAGTCGACGTTCCATTGGTGCGGGTTGTGCACGCCGACGCCGATCGCGTTCAACTCGGCGATGCCGCGGTACACGTCCTCCTCGCTGACGTAGGGCGCGGCGAGCATGCCGATCGGGAACGCCTTGGTCGACTCGATGTGCAGGTGCGAGCCGGGGAACACCGCCTCGACCGCCGCGATGTCGTCGGCCAGGGGCGCCCCGGCCACCTCGAGGTGGAACACCTCGTGCGGCTGGCTCTTCTGGTACCACTCGATCGGGTGGTTGTAGCTGAGCATCGACAGGCGGATGCTGGCCTGCGGTCCCTCGCGCACGGCCTCGACGCGGCCGCCGGCGCCCTCGATGATCGCGGTCACGGCGTCGATCTGCCCGGTGTCCAGGATGACCCGCAGGCTCGACCGGCCCTCCGGGATGGCCTCGTCGGAGGGGAGGGATGCCGAGATCTCGGGCCCGTCGCCCGAGACCAGGCGCGGCGAGGGGTCGAGCGTGCCGATCGCCTGGATCACCGAAAGGGTGCCGGCGAAGTCGGGGAAGCTCGCCCATAGCCCGCGCCATTCGCGCAGCGGCTCGAGCCGGACGGTCGCGCGCACGATGACGCCGGCGGTGCCGTAGTTGTGCACGTACTTCTGAGCCTCGTCGCCCTCGACGTGGTGGATCTCGTCGCTGCCGTCGGCGTGCACGACGTCGAGGGCGGCGACGAAGCCGCGGTCGTTGGAGCCGTGCTCGATCGAGCCGGTGCCGCCCGAGCCTCCGGAGAGGAAGCCGCCGAGGGTCGACTGCGCGGTGGAGGGGTACATCCACAGCGCCTGTCCCGCGGCCCACGCGGCCTGCTCGAGCAGGACCATCGGGGTGCCCGCCTCCGCGGTGATGTAGCCGTCGCCGACCTCGACGATGGCCTTGGCGCGCGTGGTGTCGACGACGAGGCCGCCGTGCATCGGGATGGCCTGGCCGTAGTTGCCGGTGCCCTTGCCCCGCACCGTCACGGGGACGCCGTGGCGGGCGGCCGCGGCGACCGCGGTGGCGATCTGCTCGGCGTTCTCGGCGAACACCACGAGGTCGGCCAGGCCCAGGGGCAGTTTCGCCGCGATGATCGGCGACATCGGCGAGCCGTCGACGCTGGCGCGTTCGCGAACGCGCGGTTCGGTGCTGACGGCCGCGGGGCCGAGCAGGTCGAGCAGGTCGTCCTCGAGGGAGAGGACGCGGGTGGCGGTGTCGCTCATGGGTGGTTCTCCGGGTGGAACGGATGGGGGTGGATGCCGATGGGTGGATGTCGCAGCTTTCGCCGCGACGGTGCACAACGCAGGAGTGCTCTCATCGGTCGGCCCGATCTCGCGCGCCGGGCCGGCATCGGGCGTCGGATCTCCTGCGTTGTGTCAGGGGCCGGGCCGGGCCGGCGCCCGGGGCGGGGGCCCGGCTTCGGTCTGCGGGAGCGGCTCCGGGAACGGCCCGGCCCGCGCGAGGCGGACCGGGCCGTCGGGTCAGAACGAGATCGAGGTGTCGATGAACTCGTTCGTGTAGAGGTCGGCCGGGGTGTAGCCCGACGCCGGCGGGGTGCCGAGGTCGGTGTAGACCTTGCTCGCCTTGTCGAAGAAGTCCGCGAAGCGGTCGTCGTCGAAGTTGCCGTAAGTCGAGTCGGGGCCGTCGCCGACCAGGCCGAGGTCGATCTGCGTCTTGACCGAGTAGTCGGCCACGCCCTGGGTGTAGGTCCAGCCGGTGGCGTACTCGTCGACGAGCTTCAGGATGAGGTCGTTCGTCGCGGACGGGTCCTTGTAGTACGCGACGCCGGCCTTCTGCAGCACGGGGACGAGCTTCGACAGGCAGGGCGAGAGCGTGTCGAAGTCAGCGGCCTTCACCGACATCGACGACTGGTAGGTCTGCCATCCGGCGTCGTGGATCAGCGCGAAGTCGACGGGCTTGCCCCACGCCGAGACCTCGTTCTGGTAGACGTACGGCTCGGCTGAGGCGAAGCCCTGCTGCATGTCCTTGCCGCCCGCGGCGACGAAGTTCGAGGGCGTGCCGTCGTACGAGCCGTCGAGGATGGACGCGTCGGCGAGACCCGCGCTCTTGAGGTACTCGATGTAGGCCGACCCGTCGAAGTAGCGCCACACGCCGCCCTTCGCCGACAGGGCGCCCTTGACGTCGTCGATGGTCTTGACGTCGGGGTAGGTCGCGGGGTCCCACATCACCATGGTCGGGCTGATGTCGAGCGGGGCGAAGACGGCCTTGGTGGGCGTGGTCGACGAGAGCTGGATCGCCTCGTCGGTGCTGACGTATCCGAGGGTGATCTTGTCGTCCTGGTACATCTGCGCCGAGACCGTCTGGAAGCCGATCGCGGGTCCTCCGGCGCGGATCTCGAGGTTGACGCCGGTGTATTCGCCGTCCGACATCAGGGGGCCGGTGACGGCCTTGGTGTTGGCGTCGATCGTGTAGTCGTCCTTGATCATCTCGTAGAGGTGACCGTGCTCGGACTCGGGGTTCCAGTCGGTCTGCACGACGATCGTCGAGGGGCAGTCCGCCGACAGGTCGACGGCGCCGATCGGCATGTCGGTGGCGGGGGCGGCCTGCTCGGCGGCGCTTCCGGCGCACGAGGTCAGGGTCAGGGCGATCGCGACGGCGCCGGTGACGGCGGTGCCGCGGAGAAGGGTGGAGCGCTGCATGCTGGTTCGCTTTCTGTGACGAGGTGGAGCTCGGGTGCGGGAGATGAAGCTGCGGGTTTTCGGGTACGCCGGATGCCGCCTCCCGCACGTGCGTGCGGGAGGAGCTGCGCTGCGGCATCCGGGGGTCTAGAGGGCGCTCTCGTACCAGCGGCCGACGGCCACCTTCGACAGCCAGCCGAAGAACGCGAAGATCGCGACACCGAGGAGGCAGGCCGCGAGGATGGCGGCGAACAGCTCGGCGCTCTGCAGGCGCGACTGGTAGTTGGCGATGAGCGAGCCGATGCCCGGCTCGCCGCGGCGGAAGAAGTAGTCGCCGACGATCGCGCCGATGACCGAGAGGCCCGCCGAGGTGCGCATGCCGACGAAGATCGAGGGCAGGGCGGCCGGCAGGGTGAGCTTGGTGAGCACGGTCCACTTGTTCGCCTTCTGCAGGCGGAACAGCTCGCGCTGCGACTTGTCGACCGACTGCAGGCCGAACAGCGTGTTCGACACCATCGGGAAGAGGGCGATCAGGACGCAGACGATGACGCGGGCCGTGAATTCATAGCCGAACCAGAAGCCGACGAGGGGCACGAGGGCGAGGATCGGGATGCACTGCAGCATCACCGCGTAGGCGTACGTCGAGCGCTCGACCCAGCGCGCCAGCGACATCGCGATGGCCCAGCCGATGCCGAGGATCATCGCCACGGCGAGGCCCGTGAGCGCGACCCCGGTGGTGCGGAACAGGGCGACCCAGATGTCGGCGCCGACCTGCGGGTCGAAGAACCCGAGCGTGAACATCTCGTGAGGCATCGGCATGAGGAAGCCCTTGCCCGACGCGGCCAGGGCGATCGACACGGCGTACCACCCGCCGAGGAGCACGACGAGAACGGCGAGCGGGGGTCCGATGACGGCAGCCCGGGCTCCGAAGCCGCGTCGGCGGCGGGCGGTGCGGGTGCGGGGCGGCTCGATCGGAGGGATGGATGCCGGGGGTACGGTCGCCTGGTCGACGACCGGCTCAGCGGAGGTGGTGCTCATGAGTGTCCTTCCCGGAGGGCGTGGGAGACCTCGCCGACGAGCTTCGCGAACTCGGCGGTGTAGCGGATCTCGGGGTCGCGCGGCATGTCGAAGGGGACCTCGAAGGTGTCGACGAGGTGGCCGGGGCGTCCCGACATCACCACGACCTTCGTGGAGAGGTAGATGGCCTCCGAGACCGAGTGGGTGATGAAGAGCCCGCCGAACTTCTGCTCGACGAAGATCTTGATGAGTTCGTCGTTCAGGCGCTCGCGGGTGATCTCGTCGAGCGCTCCGAAGGGCTCGTCGAAGAGGAAGAGCTCGGGGTCGAGGGTGAGCGAGCGGGCGAGCGAGGCGCGCATCTTCATGCCGCCCGACATCTGCTTCGGCAGGTGCTTCTCGAAGCCTTTGAGGCCGACGAGGTCGATCGCCCACTGGGCCTTCGGGGTGCGCACGCGCTTGGGCTGCCAGTTGAGCTCGGCGAGCAGTTCGACGTTGGCCTGCACGTCGCGCCAGGGCAGCAGGGTCGCGTCCTGGAAGACGTAGCCGATGCGATCGGTGTTGACCGTCGCGGTGCCCTCGCTGGCGGACTCGAGGCCCGAGGCGATGCGCAGGAGCGTCGACTTGCCGCAGCCCGAGGGGCCGACGACGCTGACGAACTCGCCGCGCTCGACGGTGAGGTCGACGCCCGAGAGGGCGGTGGTGCCGTTGGGGAACGTCATGGCGACGTTGCGGAAGTCCAGGATCGGCGCGGTGGGATCCGCGACGGATGCCGGGGCGGGAGAGGCCAGGGTCACGGGGCGCTCACTTTCCGTGGGGTCGGGTCAGGACGCCGTCGCGGGTGCGGCGGTGCGGGTGGGGACGGATGCCGCGGTCTCGGTCGAGACGGTCGTGCGGCTGACGAGGCGACCGCGGTGGATCACCACGCGGTCGGCGCTGGCGAACGCGACGGCGTCCCCCAGCGAGGCGGCTTTCACCGCGACGAGGTCGGCGCGGGCGCCGGCGACGGGCCCCGCGAACGGCAGGCCCATCACGTTTCGCGCCCCGGTCGTGACGGCCTCGAGAGCGTCCTCGGGGGCGAGGTGTCCGGCGCTGACGAGCAGCGACGCGGTCTCGAGGTGGTCGCAGCGACCGACCGGATTGAACGGGTCGCGCACGTTGTCGGCGCCGGCGGCGACGCGCACTCCGGCTGCCTTGAGGCGGCCGATCGGCGCGATGCCGCGGGGGACGGCGTGGTCGGTGTCCCACCCCTGCAGGTAGAGGTTGGTGATGGGCAGGGCGATCACGCCGATGTCGGCCGCACGCACGTCGGCGGCGAGGGCGGCGAGGTCGGTCGCGGGCATCATGCTCAGGCGCACGCAGTGTCCGGCGGAGCGCGGACGGTGCCACCCCGTGACGGCCCGCGCGTAGGCGGCCAGGGTGTCGGCGCCGGCGAGGCTCTCGTCGGTGTGCAGGTCGAGGCCCACGTCGTGACGTCGCGCGAGGGCGATGAGGCGCTCGAGGTCGGCGATCGGGGCGTCGGCGAGGTGCGGGGCGCCGCCGACGAGGTCGACGCCGGCGTCGAGCGCGGCCTCAAACACCTCGTCGGCGATCGTGGGTCCGCCGAGGGCGACGAGCTCGATGTCCATGAGGCCGTCGAGCTCGTCACGCAGGCGGACGAGGGCGCGCACGCCGGTCAGCGGGTCGTCGCCGCGCAGCAGGTCGACGTGGGTGCGAACGGAGGTGATCCCGGATGCCAGCATCCGCAGCGCCGTGGAACGGGCCCGGCGCAGCGTGTCGTCTTCGTCGAGGGTGAGGGCGTAGGCGTGCCAGCTCTCGATCGCGCGTTCGAGGTCGCCGAACGGGGGGCGGATGGCATCCCACGACTGGGACTTGTCGAGGTGCGCGTGCGGTTCGGCGGCGGCCGCCGTGACGAGGTAGCCGGTCAGGTCGAGGACGATGCCGTCGGTGTCGGGGAGCGGGCTGCCGGCCGGGACCACCGCGACGACCTCGTCGCCGTCGAGCGCGATGTCGACGGTCGCGCCGGAGGCGAGGCGCGCGCCGCGCAGGGCGGCGATGGTGACGGGTGGAGCGGCAGACACGGGGGCCTCCGGGGGACTCGGGAAGACAGACGTCGAGAGGGGAGCCACGGCAGTGGGGCGAGCCGTCTGAGCGGCGGTTCCAGTGTTGGTGTGACCAACATCCGGCGTTGATCCGATGCTAGGAAGCGTGCGTTTCCGCCGTATTTCTCCCGCGTGACCCTCGTGACAAACATGTCGGACAGGTGGGGCACACCGAGGCGGCTGAGCCCGTCGAAGCCTCGCGGGACCTCGACCGGGGTGGCTGAGCCTGTCGAAGCCTCCGGTCCCTTCGACGAGCTCAGGGACCTCGACTCGGGTGGCTGAGCCTGTCGAAGCCTCCGGTCCCTTCGACGAGCTCAGGGACCTCGGCGCGGGTGGCTGAGCTTGTCGAAGCCGCTGAGCGTGACCGGGGGTACCGGTCCCTTCGACGAGCTCAGGGACCTCGGCGCGGGTGGCTGAGCTTGTCGAAGCCCCCGGGACCAGCCGCGGCTCTACAGCTCCAGCGTGATCCGCTCGCACGCCGCGCGCGAGACGCACGGCATCATCGTGCGGTTGGCATCCTGTTCCTCCGGGGAGAGCACCGAATCGCGGTGCTCGATCTCACCGTCGACGACGGCGACCTCGCACGTTCCGCAGGTTCCGACCCGGCAGCTCGAGGGCACCACGATGCCGTTCTCCTCGACGACGTCGAGGATCGACCGCTCGGGCGGCACCGTGACCGTCAGCCCCGACATCATGAGGTCGACCTCGAAGGGCTCCGACCACACGGGCGGGCCGAGAACCTTCGCCTCGAACCGCTCGACGTGCAGGCTGCCGCGGGGCCACACCGACATCGTGGCGTCGAGGGCGTCGAGCAGCCGGGTGGGACCGCACGCGTACACGACCGTGCGCGCGACGGGCGTGCCCAGTCGGTCGTCGATGTCCAGTCGGCGCCCCTCGTCGCCGGCGAACACCTCGACGCGCTCGCCGTACCGCGTCTCGAGCTCGTCGACGAACGCCATCGTCGAGCGCGATCGTCCGACGTAGAGCAGCGTCCAGGCCACGCCCGCGGCCTCGGCGGCCTCGACCATCGGCAGGATCGGCGTGATCCCGATACCGCCCGCGACGAACACGTACGACCGGCCCGCGGTGGGGGCGAAGAGGAAGTGGTTCGCGGGTCCCCGCACGCGCAGCGTCTCTCCGACGTGCGCGTTCTCGTGCAGCCACACCGAGCCCTCGCGCTCGCGCAGGACGCCGATGCGCCAGGTTCCGCGCGCCGACGGCGATCCGCACAGCGAGTACTGCCGCTCGATCCCCCCGGGCAGCACGACGTCGATGTGCGCCCCGGGCGACCAGTGCGGCAGCGTGCCGGTCGTGCGCTCGAGGTCGAGTACGACGACGCCGTCGGCGGCATCCCGTCGCTCGCGGACCACGGCCTCGAAGCTCACCCCTGCACTCACGCGTTCTCCTTCTCGGTCAGACGTCGGTCGGGTCGTCGGCGCCGTCGCCGTGCACGACCTCTTTCACGATCAGCAGGCGGTAGGGCGTGCCGTCGGGGGAGTGCCAGCGGTGCGGCGTGCCGGAGCGGCAGTAGACGGAGTCGCCCACGCGCAGCGTGCGCTCGCCGAACGGCCCGAACGAGATGACGACGGAGCCCTCCAGGACGGTGAGGAACTCGTCTTCGTCGTGCACGTAGTGATCGCCCGGCTGCGGGTTGGAGCCGGTGAACTCCAGCGGCTCGAAGCGACGCGGCCCCTCCGCGAGCAGGCGCGCGGTGCCCTCGGCGTACGGCCCGCTCACGCCCTGTCCGGCCGCGACGAACGACGGCTGCGCGTCGGCGTCGGCGCGCGGGGGCTCGGAGCCCGCGATCAGTTCGACACGGCTCGTGCCCAGGGCGCGCGCGAGTCGCTCGAGGCTCGCCATGCTCGGCCGGGCGAGTCCGCGTTCGAGCTGGCTGAGGAACGGATGCGACAATTCGGCCGCCTCGGCGAGCTGGGTGAGCGTGAGGCCGCGCGCTTTGCGCAGGCCGCGCAGGTGGGCGCCCAGGCGCTCGTCGCTGGTGAGGGGGTCGTCCGCGGGGGAGGACGGGTCCGTGGGAGAGAAGGGGACCGCCGGTGGTGCCATGGACGTCATCGTGCCACCCTCTCGAAGAGATCGGCGACGACCGCGTGCTCGTCGGCGGTGAGCAGGCGGCCCTCGTCGACCACGACCCGTCCGGCGACGACGACGGTGCGCGGGCGGCGTCCGGGAGAGGCCCACAGCAACCCGGCGACGGGGTCGGCGACTCCCGCGTCGGCGACGCCCGTGACGTCCCACAGGCACAGGTCTGCGGCCGATCCCGGCGTCAGTCGTCCGAGCTCGGGGCGCCCGAGACCGTCGGCGGAGCCCGCCGTGGCCATCGCGAGCACCTCGGATGCCGCCAGCTGCGGCCCCACGAGCGCCGAGACCTGCAGGGCCAGGCGCGCGTCGGCGAGCAGGTGCCCCGCGTCGTTGCTGCCGCCGCCGCTGGTGCCGAGCCCGACCGCGAGCCCCGCGTCGAGGAGCCGTCGCACCGGGGCGACGCCCCATCCCATCGGCACGTCGCAGCCGGGTGCGTGGGTGGCGGTGATCCCGGATGCCGCGAGGCGGGCGATCTCGTCGTCGGTGACGTCGCAGAGGTGGGCGAGGGTGACGTCGGGGGCGAGCCAGCCCCACTCCTCCAGCAGGTCGAGGGGCCGCCGACCGTACCGCTCGCGCGCGATCTCGACGTCGACGACCTCGTTCGCCTGCGTGCGCCGCCGGAGTCCGTGCGCGCGCGCGACCTCGCCGAGCAGCTCGAACGTCTCGCGGGGGTCGCTGTGCACGCCCGCCGGACCGACGGCGACCTGCAGCATCCCGTCGTGCGACACGCCGCCGTGGACGTCCGGCAGCAGGGCGCGCACGATGTCGTCGGCCGAGGCGGCAGCCTCCTGGGGGTCGTCGCGCGCGGCTCCCCGCACGAACGTCAGGCGTGCGCCGAGTCCGGCGGCGGCGTCCGCCGCGGCCCGCGCCATTCCCACCGTGTCGGCCCCGCTCGGCCAGGTCAGATGGTGATCGGCGACGGTGGTCACCCCGCTCAGCAGCGCTTCGGCGAGGCCCGCGCGCGCGGCGAGGAGCGTCAGCTCCGGGTCGACGACGGCCTCGGTGTACGCGGCGGCCATCGCGGGGAGCCAGTCGCGCATCGGGATGCCGCGGGTTCCGGGCAGTGTCCGGAACGCCGTCTGCAGCAGGTGGTGGTGGGCGTTGACGAGGCCCGGCGTGACGACGCATCCGCTCGCGTCGATGACGCGCGCTCCGGCCGTGTCGGCCGTGTCGTCGACGCGCCCGTCGACGATCACGACGTCGCCCGTGCGCGTGCGGCCCGCCTCCTCGACGACGGCGACCGCGCCGCGCACCACGACGACGCTCATGCGCTCCTCGCGGCGCACGAAGCGGCGGCATCCGTCGACGACGCCTCGCCGCGGTGCAGGCGACCGGCGGAGCCCTCGCGCAGCGGCCGCGCATCGGCCGCGTGACGGGATGCCACGATCTCGGCGACCACCGACAGGGCGGTCTCTTCGGGCGAGGCGCCGCCCAGGTCGAGGCCGAGGGGGGAGTGCAGGCGCGCGAGCTCGGCATCCGTCACCCCCGCGTGGCGCAGCAGCTGCGCGCGACGGGCGACGGTGGCCCGCGCGCCCATGGCGCCGACGAATCCGACCGGCATCCGCAGGGCCGCGCGCAGGGCGGGCACGTCGAGGCGCTCGTCGTGCGTCAGCACGCACACCGCCGTGCGCTCGTCGGCGTCGTCGAGGGTGGCCAGGTAGTCGTGGGGGGCGGCGACGACGACCTCGGCGGCGTCGGGGAACCGCTCGCGCGTGGCCAGCAGCGCCCAGTCGTCGCACACCGTGACGCGGAATCCGGCGGCCGCGCCGAGCCGGCAGAGCGCCGCCGCGTGCTCGCCGGCGCCGAGGATGATCAGCCGCGGCGCGGCGACCCTCTCGAGCACGAGCGGCTCGCCGTCGAGGTCGAGGCGGACGCTCGCGCGGCGCCCCTCCCGCGCGGCGTCGAGCGCCGGTCGCACGCTCTCGTCGAGCGGATACGCGACCACGTCGACCGCGCCCCCGCACGCGAGGCCCGCGGCGATCGGGGTCACAGTGCCGTCGTCGGTGAAGCCGAACCGGGCGCGGCGCACGGCACCGGTGCGCAGGGCGTCGAGCCCGAGCATGACGGCGTCGTTCTCGACGCACCCTCCCGAGATCGATCCGATGACCCGCGCGTCGCGGGTTACGACGAGGCTCGCGCCCACGCCGCGCGGTGCGCTGCGCACGACGGCGGTGACCGTGACGGCCGCGAGGGGGACCCCGGCGTCCAGGAGCGGCACCAGGTCAGCGGCCAGATCGAGCATGGGGACGACGGTAATCGGGGCGTGTTTCGCGCACGCTACGCTGTCGTGACCATGCCCGCCGAGCCCGCCGTCGCCGTCTCGGGACTCGTCCTCGCCGCGGGTGCGGGTCGCCGTTTCGGCGGCCCCAAGGCCCTCGCCCGCACACCCGCCGGGGCGCCGTGGCTCGCCCTCGCCGTGCGCGCGTTGCGAGAGGGCGGATGCCGCGACGTCACCGTCGCGCTCGGAGCCGGGGCCGACGCGGCTGAGGAGCTCGTGCCCGACGGGGTCGCGATCGTGCGCGTCGCCGACTGGGCGTCGGGGATGGCGGCGTCGCTGCGCGCGGGGCTCGGGGCGCTCGCGTCCGGGCCGGGGGTCGCGGCGGTCGTCGTCCCCGTCGACACCCCGGAGCTGGTGCCGGCGGCGGTGGCGCGGCTGATCCGGCACGCCGGTGCCGACGCGCTGGCGCAGGCCGTGTACGACGGCGTCCCCGGTCATCCGGTGCTGCTCGGTCGCGCGCACTGGTCCGCCCTGGCGTCGGCGGTGCGCGGCGACGTGGGCGCGCGGCCGTACCTGATCGCCCAGGACGCCACGCTCGTCGAGTGCGCCGACCTGTGGTCGGGCGCGGATCACGACGTGCGCTGACCCCGCTCGGAAGGCCCCTCGATCAGCCGCTCCCGACCGTTCGATCACGGTCCGATCACGGGCATCGGCAATTTTGACGTGCCTATAGACAAAACCCTCGACGATGGATATTTTTTCGGAGCCGTCATAATTCGACGGACCAGAGTGCCGGGACGACGACGTACCCGATCCGACGCCGGGGAGGGCGCGGGTACGGACCACACGGTCCCTGCTGTTCAGAGAGGAACGCAGATCACATGCTGAAGAAAATCCTGACCGGTGCGGCCATCGCCGCGCTCGCGGTGGGCCTCGGAGCCTGCAGCTCGACGCGCCCCGCCGACGGCGGCGGAGACGCTGGCGGCGCGAGCGGCGACTGCAACGTCGGCATCGCGATGCCGACCCGCAGCCTGGAGCGCTGGATCAACGACGGCGAGCAGCTGCAGAAGAAGCTGCAGGACGCCGGCTGCACCGTCGACCTGCAGTACGCCGACAACAAGACCGACCAGCAGATCAGCCAGATCCAGAACCAGATCTCGGGTGGCGCGAAGATCCTCGTCATCGCCGCGATCGACGGTTCGACCCTCGGCCCCGTGCTGCAGGAGGCCAAGGCGCAGAACGCCACGGTCATCGCCTACGACCGCCTGATCAACGGCAGCGAGAACGTCGACTACTACGCCACGTTCGACAACTACAAGGTCGGCACCCTGCAGGGCCAGTACATCGAGACGCAGCTCGGCCTGAAGGACGGCAAGGGCCCGTACAACCTCGAGCCCTTCGCCGGCAGCCCCGACGACAACAACGCGAAATTCTTCTTCGCCGGCGCGTGGGACGTCCTGAAGCCGTACGTCGACAAGGGTCAGCTGGTCGTGCCCAGCGGCAAGTCGCCCGCCAACGACGACGCCTGGGCCTCGATCGGCATCCAGGGCTGGGCCTCCGACAAGGCGCAGGCCGAGATGGACAACCGCCTCTCGTCGTTCTACGGCGACGGCAAGAAGGTCAACGTCGTGCTCTCGCCCAACGACAGCCTCGCCATCGGTATCGAGGCGTCGCTGAAGTCGGCCGGCTACACCGCCGGAGCGGACTACCCGATCATCACGGGTCAGGATGCCGACAAGGCCAACGTCAAGGCGATCCTCGACGGGCTGCAGGCCATGACGGTCTGGAAGGACACCCGTGCCCTCGGTGACCGCGTCTTCACGATGATCCAGGAGATCAAGGACGGCAAGACCGTCGAGGTCAACGACACCAAGACCTACGACAACGGCAAGAAGGTCGTGCCCTCGTACCTGCTGACCCCCGAGGTCGTCGTCAAGGACGACGTGCAGTCCAAGCTCATCGACTCGGGCTTCCTGAAGGCCTCCGACGTCGGGCTCTGAGCCCCACCGGCCGGGGCGGGTCCGCCCGCCCCGGCTCACTCGCGGCGGGGCGGGTTCGCCCGCCCCGCCGCTCGATCCTCGCCGCCTCGGCGAGCGAGTTGACGGAGGAAACACACCATGACCGAACCGATCCTGCGCATGGCGGGGATCTCGAAGTCGTTCAACGGCGTGCCGGCCCTGGCCGACGTGTCGATCGACGTGTACCGCGGTGAGGTGCACGCGATCTGCGGCGAGAACGGCGCCGGGAAGTCGACGCTGATGAAGGTGCTCAGCGGGGTCTACCCGGCCGGCACGTTCGACGGCACGATCACCCTCGAGGGCGAGCAGATGGCGTTCCGCTCGATCAACGACAGTGAGGCCGCCGGAATCGTCATCATCCACCAGGAGCTCGCACTCAGCCCCTACCTGTCGATCGCCGAGAACATCTTCCTCGGCAACGAGAAGTCAAAGCGCGGCGTCATCGACTGGAACGCCACCAACACCGCCGCGGCCGACCTGCTCAAGCGCGTGGGGCTGCGCGAGAACCCCGCGACGAAGATCTACGAGCTCGGCGTCGGCAAGCAGCAGCTCGTCGAGATCGCGAAGGCGCTCGCGAAGGAGGTCAAGCTCCTCATCCTCGACGAGCCCACCGCCGCGCTCAACGACGACGACTCCGCGCACCTGCTCGATCTCATCGACCAGCTGCGCACGCAGGGCATCACCTGCATCATCATCAGCCACAAGCTCAAAGAGGTGCTGCGCATCTCCGACCGCATCACGATCATCCGCGACGGACGCACGATCGAGACGATGCACCGCTCCGACCCCGAGACCGACGAGGGGCGCATCATCCGCGCCATGGTCGGCCGCGACCTCAACAGCCTCTTCCCGCCGCGCGAACCCGACATCGGCGACGAGCTGTTCCGCGTCGAGAACTGGACCGTGCACCACCCCGTCGACACCGAGCGCGTCGTCATTCAGGACGCGTCGTTCATGGTGCGCGCCGGAGAGATCGTCGGCTTCGCCGGGCTCATGGGCGCCGGTCGCACGGAGCTCGCGATGAGCATCTTCGGTCGCATGTACGGCACGGGCATCTCGGGCGAGGTGTACAAGAACGGCCGGCAGATCGACGTGCGCACCGTCGACGCCGCGATCAAGCACGGCATCGCCTACGCCACCGAGGACCGCAAGAAGTACGGTCTGAACCTCATCGGCGACATCCAGGTCAACGTCTCGGCATCCGCCCTGGCCCGGCTCGCCCGCCTCGGCGTGGTCGACCGGTACCGCGAGTACAAGGTCGCGGACTCGTACCGCTACAAGATGAACATCAAGGCGCCCAGCGTCGCCGCGATCACCGGTCGCCTCTCCGGAGGCAACCAGCAGAAGGTGGTCCTGTCGAAGTGGATGTTCACCGGACCCGACGTGCTGATCCTCGACGAGCCCACCCGCGGCATCGACGTCGGGGCCAAGTACGAGATCTACGGGATCATCAACGAACTCGCGGCCCAGGGCAAGGCCGTCATCGTCATCTCGTCGGAGCTGCCCGAGGTCATCGGCCTCTCCGACCGCATCTACACGATCTCCGAGGGACGCATCACGGCCGAGGTCAGCCGCGACGACGCCACCCAGGAGACCCTCATGCGGCACATGACCGCCGGAAGGAACTGACTCACATGGCCACCGCATCCACCCAGACGGTCGACGCGCCGACGCAACCCGGACCGCGGCGTCGCGGCCTGCTCGCGCGCATCAACTTCCGTCAGTTCGGCATCCTCGCCGCGCTCGTCATCATCATCGTGCTGTTCCAGGTGCTCACGGGCGGCCGCCTGCTCATGCCGGGCAACGTCAACAACCTGATCCAGCAGAACGCCTATGTGCTGATCTTGGCGATCGGCATGGTCATGGTGATCATCGCCGGGCACATCGACCTGTCGGTCGGCTCGGTGGTCGCCATGGTCGGTGCGATCGCGGCGATCGCGATGAACCAGTGGGGCCTGCCCTGGTTCGTCGCGGTGCTGCTCTCGCTCGTCGTCGGCGCCGTGGTCGGCGCGTGGCAGGGCTTCTGGGTCGCCTTCGTCGGCATCCCGGCGTTCATCGTCACCCTCGCGGGCATGCTGCTCTTCCGCGGGCTCACGCTCGTGCTGCTCACCGGCGGCACGATCAGCGGTCTGCCCGACGGTTTCACCGCGATCGGTGCGGGCTGGCTGCCGCCCTTCCTCGGCTACCTCGGCAACTGGGACAGCCTCACCCTCGTCCTCGGCGCGATCGCGTGCGTGCTGCTCGTCGTGCAGCAGCTGCGCACCCGCGCGACGCTGCGCCGTCTCGAGCTGCCCCGCGAGCTGGCCTGGTCGTTCTGGCTGAAGAACGCGATCGCGGTCGTCGCGATCATGGCGGTCGCCTTCACCATCGCCGCCTACAACGGCACCCCGATCGTGCTGATCATCCTCGCGGTGCTCGTGCTGGCGTACACCTTCGTGCTCAACCGCACGACCTTCGGCCGTCACATCTACGCGATGGGCGGCAACCTGTTCGCCGCGGTGATGAGCGGTGTGAAGACGAAGTGGGTCAACTTCTTCATCTTCGTGAACATGGGCGTGCTGGCGGGTCTGGCCGCGGTGGTCAGCACCGCGCGCGCCGGTGGGGCCGTGGCATCCGCCGGTCAGAACTACGAGCTGGATGCCATCGCGGCGGTGTTCATCGGAGGCGCGGCCGTGCAGGGCGGTATCGGCACGGTCGTCGGCGCGGTCGTCGGCGGTCTGGTCATGGGCGTGCTCAACATGGGTCTGTCGATCCTGAGCGTCGACGCCGCCTGGCAGATGGCGATCAAGGGCATCGTGCTCCTGCTGGCCGTCGCGTTCGACATCTTCAACAAGCGCCGCAACGGCGGTGTCTGACCGGATGGGGAGCGCGGCCCCGGGGCCCGCTCCCCATCCGCGTCGCCGCGATTCCCGCCCGCATCGCTCCGATGGGATGATGGGGGAGGTGCTCCCCTCATGACCCCTGCCGTGTTCGAGCCCGCGACCCCGCTCGCGCCCCCGGCCGGTCGTACGACGAACGACCTGATCCGGCAGCAGAACCTCGCGTCGGTGCTGTCGCTGCTGCATTCGCGGGGAGCGCTCTCACGCGCGCAGCTGGGTGCGACGACCGGCCTCAACAGGTCGACCGTGACCGGCCTGATCATGGAGCTCACCGAGCTCGGGCTCGTGCGCGAGGCCCCGAGCGGGGAGCGCACCGGCAAGGTCGGACGCCCGACCCTCGACCTCGAGCCCGAAGACCACGTCGCCGCCCTGAGCGTCCGCGCCGAGCCGCACGCGGTCACCGTGGCGCTCGTCGGCCTCGGCGGAGTGGTGCACGCGCGACTGCGGCACGACACCGCCTCGGCACCGTCGCCCCGACGCTTCGTGCAGATCGTCGCGTCGTCGGTCGAGGCGATGCGCGCCGACATCGACCGCCACTACCGCGTGGTCGGGGCGGGCCTGGCGGTTCCAGGCCTGGTCAACGCCAACGGCTCGGTGCTGGTGTCGCCGACCCTCGGTTGGAAGCGCGACCCGGTCTCCGCGCGCCTGAGCGACGAGCTCGGGATGCCGGTGACGGCGGGCAACGACGCGAGCATCGGCGCTCTCGCCGAGTCGCGCTTCGGCGTCGGGGTGGGCGTCGGCAACCTGCTCTACCTCGGCGGGGCGATGCACAGCATCGGCGGCGGGCTCATCATCGACGGAACGCTCCTGCGCGGCACCTCCGGTTACGCCGGCGAGCTCGGCCACACGGTCGTCGATCCGCGCGGCCGCGGATGCGTGTGCGGGCGGCGCGGATGCCTCGAGGCCGAGGTCAGCCTCGACATCCTCGAGCCTCTCCTGGGTCGCCGCAAGCTCGACGAGGACGAGCTCGACGTCGAGCTGGGCGTGGCCCGCAACCCGCGGGTGATGACCGAGGTCACGCGCCAGGTCGAGATGCTCTCCCTCGCGCTGACCAACTTCGTCAACGCCTTCGCACCCGAGACCGTCGTGCTCTCGGGCTATCTCGGGGCGCTCCTGTCGGTGAGCAGGGAGCGGCTCGCCGACGCGGTCCGCGTGCATCCCCTGGGTGCCGAGGGGCGCACGATCCGCCTCGAGCGCGCCCACCTGCGCTCGCGGCTCATGCTCATCGGCCCCGCCGAGCTCGCGTTCGCCGACCTGCTGTCGAACCCGGCGGGCTTCCGGGGCTGACCCGAGGCCGGGGTGGGCCGCGTCGGATGCCGTATCCCGCTCGTTCAACAGCACGCACCCGGCGGCGCCTACGGTGGCACCCGAGCGCCCGGCCCGAGGGCGCCGGGAGGTGTCCGTGGAGCCCGACAGCGTCGTGCGCCGGCCGATCTGGCCCTGGCTGATCGCGCTCGTCGGCGCCGTGATCGGCGTGGGCATCCTGTGCACGCAGGCGCAGGCGATGGCGCGCGATGCCGAGCGGCGAACGACTCCCGTCGCCGCTCGGCCGGCCGCGATCGCGGTGTCCGGGGACCACGCCGCGGCGGCGAGCGTCGGGGAGTCGGGTGCGATGCCCGGGGGAGCGGGGGAGACGAGTGCGCCGGCCGTCGCCGCTGCCCACCCCGGGGCGACGATCGTCGTCGCCGACGCGACCTGGACCTCGAACACCGCCGCGCGCACCGGCATCCCCGCCCGCGCCCTGCGCGCGTACGCCTCGGCCGCGCTCACGCTCCAGGTCGAGCAGCCGGGGTGCGGCCTCGGCTGGAACACGCTCGCCGGCCTCGGAGCGATCGAATCCGGACACGGCGGGCACGCGGGCGGAGTCCTGCGCGACGACGGCTACCCGGATCCGCCCATCCGGGGGATCGCGCTCGACGGTTCCGCGAGCGCCGCGATACCCGATACGGACGGGGGTCGTTTCGACGGGGATGCCGTGTGGGACCGCGCGGTGGGACCCCTGCAGTTCATCCCGTCGACGTGGGAGCAGTGGGGTGCCGACGCGAACGGCGACGGCGTGGCCGATCCGAACCAGATCGACGATGCGGCCCTCGCCGCGGCCCGCTACCTGTGCGCCTCGGGGGAGATGACGAGCCCCGTGGGCTGGCGCCGGGCGGTGTTCTCGTACAACCACCTCGACAGCTACGTCGACGACGTCGCGGCCGTCGCGAACTCCTCCGCGCGCCTCGCGGGCTGAACGCCCTCGCCTCCGGCAGAGCCGCCGTGCGTCCGGGACGCCGTCCGCCGTGCGTCCCCGACGGCGCGCGTCGAACGAATACTGGGGTCAGCCGCCGATCACGACGTTGAGGGGTTCCTCTCCGGCGACGAGGCGCTCGATCTGCTGCCGCACGAGACGAGCGATGCGGGGGCGCATGGCATCCGTCGCCCCTCCCACGTGCGGGGCGATGAGCGCGCCCGGGAGGCTCCACAGCGGGTGCCCCGCGGGGAGCGGCTCGGGGTCGGTGACATCGAGCGCCACGCGGATGCGTCCGCGGCGGACGTGGTCGACCAGGGCGTCGGTGTCGATGAGCGGACCGCGACCGACGTTCACGACGAGCGCTCCGTCGGGGAGGGCGGCGAGGGCCTCGTCGTCGATGAGGTGGCGCGTGGCGTCGCCGCCGGGCAGCGACGCGATGAGGATGTCGGTGTCGGCGAGCACTTCGGCGAGCTTCCCGAGCGGGAACACCTCGACGTCGTCCTGCAGGCGGCCGTGCGAGGCGATCGCGCGCAGGCGCACCTCGAAGGGCTTGAGGCGCGCGGCGATCGCCCGACCGACGCCGCCGAACCCGAGGAGCGTGACGCGGGCGTCGGCCAGCCCGGGCGCCCCGCCGCCGGTCCACTCGCCGCGGTCCTGGGCGCGGACGATGTCGGGGAGGCGCCGCTGGGCGGCCAGCGCGAGGGTGACGGCGAGCTCCGAGGTGGCGGTCTCGTGCACGCTCGAGGCGTTGGCGAAGACGAGCCCGTCGGGGAGGCGCCCCTCGACGTCGTCGTAGCCGATCGACTGGCCCTGCACGAGGCCGACTTCGATCTCGCTCAGCCGTTCGACCACGCCGTCCATCGACATGTACGGCGGCACGACCATGTCGAAGCGCTCTCGGGGCGCGGCATCCTGCATGTCCCACACCACCACCTCGACGCCGTCGGGCAGCTCGCCCAGGTCGTCGCGCAGCTGGGCGGTGGGAACGGACACGAGCAGGGGGATCGAGGTCGTCACGCGATCGACGCTACTCGCGTGGCCGGGGCGTCGGCGCGGGTGGACACGACGCAGGAGATGTGCGCGCTACCCGCCTCAGGAGCAGCCGGCGGCGGTGTGCGCGCGCCGATGATCCTGCATCGTGTCCGCCGCGCGGGGGGCGATCACCCCACGGCGACCGGCGCCTGCGGGCGGCGGCCGATGTGCACCCCCACCGGCACGTCGTACGCGAGGTACTCCGCGAGCAGCGCGTCGGAGTCGCGCTGGAACAGTCGCCGCGACAGGGCGGCGGCGAGCTTCGTCGCGCCTCCGACGAGGCCGGGGATCTGGTGGCTCAGCATGCCCTGGCTGATCCGGGCGCCGTGGTTGAACATGTGGATGCGCGACAGCGCCGACGCGTCGGGGGCGCTGCGGCTGACGAGGCCGAAGTCGTCGTCGAGGTAGGGGAAGGCGGCCAGGCCCGGGTTCCGCGCGGCGTCGGCGGGGGACAGGCGATCGCTCCACAGTGCGGCATCCGCGGCGACGCCCGCGAGCTCCGGGCGTCGGGCGAGGTCGGCCGCGATGCCGGTCGCGGCGAGCACGACGTCGTAGTGGTGGACCCCGTGCGGCGTGGTCACCGCGATGTCGCGCCCCGTCCACGAGACGCTCTCCCACGGCGACGAGGTGAGGAAGCGGAAGGAATCGAACGCGTGCGCGCGCCACAGCGCGTTCTGGGTCGCCGGCTGGTCGACGGCGGACAGGTGCACGTTGAACTCCCACTTCTGCGCGTCGGTGAAGGAGCCGTAGTTCTCGATGAGCCCGGCGAACTCCATCCAGCGGTAGGGGCTCACCTGCGGCATCGCGGGCCGCCGCATGTGCACGTCGACGCTCGCGGCCCCGTGCTCGAGGGCCGTGGCGGCGTTGTCGAACGCCCCGGTGCCCGCGCCCAGGATGCCGATGCGCCGGCCCGCGAGAGCGGTGAAGTCGATGTCGTCGTGCGTGTGGTGCACCGTACCGGCGGGAAGACGCTCGAGCAGCGCGGGGACGTGGCGACCGCCCGCGCCCTCGATGCCCGTGGCGAGCACGACGTGCCGGGCGGGCAGCATCCACGCGCCGTCGGGTCCCTCGAGGTGCAGCTCGAGGGGGTCGTCGGCCCCGGCGACGGTGAGGGAGCGCACGCGGGTCGAGGCGACGGGGGTGACGGCCGAGGCGTCGCGGTACCAGCGCAGGAACCCCTGCCACGCGGCCGTCGGGAAGTACTCGATGTCCTGCCAGGCCTCCACCCCGTAGACGGCCTCGAACCATGCCCGGGGGCTCACCGCCGGGGTGCCCCAGGTGGGCCAGGCGATGTCCTTCGGCGTGCGCAGGGTGTGCATGCGCGCGTAGGTCGTCCAGGGCCCCGCCGCGTCGGCGGGCGCCGCGTCGACGACGACCACGTCGTCGATGCCGCGCCGGCGCAGGCCCCGGGCGAGGACGAGCCCCGCCTGCCCCGCGCCGACGATGACCACCGGGCGGATGCCGTCCTTCGCGCCGACCCAGGATCGTCCGTCTCCCGCGCTCACCTCCGCCTGGTGGGCCGCCTCGCGTTCGAGGGCGGCGAGCCGGGCGGCGGCGTCGGGCAGGGGGCTCGGCACGCTCACTCCGCGACGATCTCGACGCGCACGCCGAAGGCGTCGTCGAGGCGGTGGTTGTGGTGGTCCGAGACGTTGGTGTCGTCGAGTTCGAGGTTGACGAAGTCCATGCTCGGGTCGGCGAAGAAGGGGCCGGCGTGCCAGGTGCCCTTGCGCATCGTGATCGCGGTGCGCGGGGGGATGCGGAAGGCGCGCAGATCGTCGAGACCGGGCTCGTCGATGCCGGGGGCGGCGACGGCGATGGTCCACTCCACGTCGCCGACGGCCATGAGCGTTTGGGTCGTCTCGAGGTGGCGGGTCACCCGCACGAACGCGGCCGGCTTGTCGTCGAGGTGCATGAGGTAGAAGCGCGGGATGCCGCCGGAGACGTCGAGCACGGCCTCTTCGGCGGTGAACGGGGTGCCGTCCTCCATGGGTGTCAGGACGACGCCGAACGGGTCGAAGGCGTCGGCCGAGACGATCTCGGATCGCAGGGTGTGGACGCTCAGGGTGTCGGTCATGGCGGCTCGCTTTCGTCGGGTGACGCCGACGATACGCTTGTCCAACAAGCGTGCAGAGCACTTGTCGGACATGTTCACGACGCTGTTACGCCGCCGAAATCCGCTCCGACCGGTCGCCCGCCGTTCAGGACCGCACGCGGCGGATCAGCGCGTTGCGCAGGCCCGGGGGAGCGGGCAGCTGCACCTCGCGCGACCAGTAGCCGATCGCATCGTCGGCGCCGTACCCGCAGTAGGTCATCTCGATGACCGGCGTCGCGGCCGCGGCCGACAGCAGGGCCGCCCGCTCGGCATCCAACCCGGTCGCCTCGATCCACATCGTCTCCCAGGCGACCCGCACGCCGTTGGCGGCCTCGGCGAGGTCGAAGACGGGGCGGTGCGGGTCGAGCTCGACCTCGTGCACGAGAGGGACGAGGTCTTCGGCGAGCGCGTAGGGAGCGCCATCGACCCGCCACATCTTCACCGTGCGCAGCACGCTCGTGCCGTCGGGCAGGTCGTCGAAGCGATGGATGCCGGGAACCAGGCTCGTCCGCTCCGACGAGACCAGATCGAGGGTCGCGTCGTAGCCCGCCGCGCGGATCGACAGCGAGTGGTCGAACTGCTGGTCGATGCGTCGGCCCACGCCCGGAAGGCGGCGGTTCGGAGACGTGCGCGCTCCCTGCGTGCGGTGAACGTACCCGCGCTCTTCGAGGCGGATCAGTGCCTCGCGCACCGAGTTGCGGCTGGCGCCGGTGAGCTCGGCCAGGCGAGGCTCGGACGGCAGGGTGTCGGCATCCGCTCGCCAGAGGTGCAGGATGCGATCGATGAGCGCGTCCTGGTCGGGGGCGCGCTTCTCGGTCACGGAGGGCGCCGGGTCAGGCGGCGGCGTTCACCGCGGCGGCGATCGCCGACGTGAAGAAGCCGAGTCCGTCGACGCCCGAGCGCATGGCCGCCGCCGTGCCCGGACCGAAGCCCGGCTCGACCGCGTGCTCGGGG
This sequence comes from Microbacterium sp. BWR-S6Y, assembly GCF_041379845.1. Classification (NCBI taxonomy): domain Bacteria; kingdom Bacillati; phylum Actinomycetota; class Actinomycetes; order Micrococcales; family Microbacteriaceae; genus Microbacterium; species Microbacterium sp. BWR-S6Y. Next base: position 80,729 of record NZ_JBFECV010000009.1, on the reverse strand, counting down.
TGGGGCATGAGGCCCACGACGTTGCCGCGCTCGTTGGTGAGGCCGGCGATGTCGTCGAGCGAGCCGTTGGGGTTCACGCCCAGGTAGCGGAAGGCCACGAGGCCCTCGCCGTTCACGCGGGCCAGGGTCTCGGCATCGGCGATGTAGCCGCCGTCGGCGTTCTTCAGCGGGATGACGATCTCGTCGCCCTCGGTGAAGTCGCTCGTCCAGGCGGTCGAGGCGTTCTCGACGCGCAGGCGCTGGTCGCGGCGGATGAACTGCTGGTGGGCGTTGCGGATCAGGCCGCCGGGCAGCAGGTGCGCCTCGACGAGCATCTGGAAGCCGTTGCAGATGCCGAGCACCGGCATGCCCTTGGCGGCGGCGTCTTTGACCTCGGCCATGATCGGCGCGAAGGCGGCGATCGCGCCGGCGCGGAGGTAGTCGCCGTAGCTGAAGCCGCCGGGGAGCACGAGCGCGTCGACACCCTGAAGGTCGTGCTCGCCGTGCCAGAGGGCCACGGGCTCTCCGCCGGCGAGGCGGATCGCGCGCTGCGCGTCGCGGTCGTCGAGGGAGCCGGGGAAGGTGATGACCCCGATGCGCGCGGTCACCGGTCGATGACCTCGATGTTGACGACGTCTTCGATGACGGCGTTCGAGAGCATCTCGTCGGCGAGCTCACGGGCCCGGGCGAGAGTGGCCTCGTCGACCTCGCCCTCGACGGTGAGCTCGAAGCGCTTGCCGATGCGGACGTCGGAGAAGCGGTTCTCACCGAGCCGCGACAGGGCGCCGGCGACGGCCTTCCCCTGCGGGTCGAGAAGCTCGGCCTTGGGCATGACGTCGACGACGATGGTGGGCACTGCAGCTCCAGAAGTCGGGTGGCGTTGTGGGAGTCATCTTACGCGAGCGCCCGACGCGCCGCGGTGCGCGGGCGCGGCCGCCAGCGTGACGGGCGCGGCGCCCGAGCGTGCGCCTCGGCGGCGGGAGGCTGCCGGGTCTCGAGCAGGTAACGGTGTGGGAGCGCTCCCTTGACGCCGTGGGAGCGATCCCATACTGTCGACCTCGACCGGTGAGAGCGCTCCCACGATGGAGACTCACGCCGTTCCGCACCCACCACAAAGGAGTGATCTGTGAACACCCATGCCCTGCGCCGGACCGCGCTCGTCGCCGCGGTCGCGTCCACCTCCGCCCTCGTCCTCGCCGGATGCTCCGGCGCCGGGGGCTCCGCCTCGGGCGGTTCCGACGGCGAGGTCACGCTGACCATCGCCACCTTCAACGACTTCGGCTACACCGACGCGCTCCTGCAGGAGTACATGGACGCGCACCCGAACGTGAAGATCGTGCACAACAAGGCCGCGACCAGCAACGAAGCCCGCGAGAACTACTTCCAGAAGCTCGGCAAGACCGGCCTCGCCGACATCGAGGCGATCGAGGTCGACTGGCTGCCCGAGGTCATGGAGTACGCCGACCTGCTGGCCCCCGTGCCCGACGACCTGAAGAGCCGCTGGCTCGACTACAAGGTCGAGGCCGCGACCAGCTCCGACGGCAAGCTCGTCGGCTACGGCACCGACATCGGCCCCGAGGGCGTCTGCTACCGCTCCGACCTCTTCGCCGCGGCGGGACTCCCCACCGATCGCGCCGAGGTCGCCAAGATGCTCGAGGGCGACTGGTCGACGTACTTCGCCGCGGGCGACAAGTACGTCGCCGCGACCGGCAAGGCCTTCTTCGACTCCGCCGGCGGCACCTACCAGGGTGCGATCAACCAGGTCGAGGCCGCCTACGAGAACCCCGACGACGGCTCGATCACCGCCACGAGCAACCCCGACGTCAAGAAGATCTACGACCAGGTGCTCGCCGCCAGCGCCACCCAGTCCGCGCACCTGGGTCAGTGGTCCGACGACTGGTTCGCCGGTCTGTCGAACGGCGCCTTCGCCACGATGCTCTGCCCCGGCTGGATGCTCGGCGTCATCGAGGGCAACGCCCCCGAGGTCACGGGCTGGGACATCGCCAACGTCTTCCCCGGCGGCGCGGGCAACTGGGGCGGGTCGTACCTGACCGTCCCCGGCAACGGCAAGAACGTCGAGGCCGCCCAGGAGCTGGCCGACTGGCTGACCGACCCCGAGACCCAGGTCAAGGCGTTCGAGAACGCGGGAACCTTCCCGAGCCAGACCGACGCGCTCAAGGCCGAAGCCCTCACGGGCAGCGTCAACGCGTACTTCAACGACGCCCCCGTCGGCGAGATGCTCTCGGAGCGCGCGCAGGCCGTGAAGGTCTCGCCCTTCAAGGGACAGTTCTACTTCCAGATCAACGACGCGATGCAGAAGGCCCTGACCCGTGTCGAGGACGGCACGCAGAGCGCCGCCGACTCGTGGAAGCAGTGGGCGACCGAGGTCGACGCCCTGTCCTGACCGCAGCGGACGGATGCCGTCGGCCCGCGCACCGGGCTCACGGCATCCGTCCCGCTCGTCTCGAGGAGGAGACACCGTGACAAGCACACTCGAGCGACCGACGCCGGTCGCCGCGCCCGACGCCCGCGAACCGCGCCGACTCGGCTTCGGCCGGAGCCGCCGCAGCGCGTGGGACCTGAAGCTCTCGCCCTACCTCTACATCTCGCCGTTCTTCATCCTGTTCGCGATCACGGGGCTGTTCCCCATCGCGTACACGGCCGTCATCTCGTTCATGGACTGGGATCTCGTCCGCAACTCCGGCGAGTTCATCGGCTTCGATCAGTACGCGTGGGTGCTCTCGCAGCCCAAGTTCTGGATCGCCCTGCGCAACACCTTCAGCATCTTCCTGCTCTCCAGCGTCCCGCAGCTGATCATCGCGATCTTCATCGCCGCGATGCTCGACCAGAACATCCGCGCGAAGACGTTCTGGCGCATGAGCGTGCTCGTCCCCTACGTCATGGCCCCCGTGGCCGTGGCCCTCATCTTCAGCAACATGTTCGGCGACCAGTACGGCGTCGTGAACACCACGCTGCAGAACCTGGGTCTGCCCGCCGTTCCGTGGCACTCCGACGCGTTCGCGAGCCACATCGCCATCGCGACGATGGTCAACTTCCGCTGGACCGGCTACAACACCCTCATCCTGCTCGCTGCGATGCAGGCGATCCCGCGCGAGTACTACGAGGCCGCGACGGTCGACGGCGCGGGCAAGATCCGCCAGTTCTTCTCGATCACGCTGCCGAGCCTGAAGCCGACGCTCATCTTCGTCATCATCACCGCGACGATCGGGGGCTTGCAGATCTTCGACGAGCCGCGCATGTATGACCAGTACGGCACCGGTGGCGCCGATAACCAGTGGCTGACGGTGACGCTCTGGCTCTACAACGTCGGCTGGGGCGAGTGGAACTTCGGCCGCGCCGCCGCCCTCGCGTGGATCCTCTTCCTGATCATCCTCGCCATCGGCGCGATCAACATGGTCGTCACGCGCTCGCTCGTGCGCGACGACGGCACCCGCGACCCCCGCACCCGCCGCGAGCGTCGTGCGCAGGCGCGGGCCGCGAAGGAACGAATGATGGCGGATGCCGCGCCTGCCGGCGTCCGCGGAGAGGAGACGGGTCGATGACCGCCGTCAACGCCGCCCCCGTCCCGATCGTGGAGCGCGACGCCCCCTCGCCCGCGCGCCGCCGCCCCCGCCCCGTGCGCGGATCGCGCCCCGGCTGGATCGTGTATGCGAGCCTCGGCGCGGTGCTGCTGGCCAGCGTGTTCCCGTTCTACTGGTCGCTGCTGATCGGTTCGGGCGACTCCTCGACCATCCGCGACGCGAACCGCTCCTGGATACCCGGCGGCAACTTCTTCACCAACGCCGCCGCGGTGATCGGCGACCCGGCGGTGAACTTCTGGCCCGCGCTGCTCAACTCGATCATCAGCTCCGGCCTGATCGCGGCATCCGTCGTCTTCTTCTCCACCCTCGCGGGCTGGGCGTTCGCGAAGCTGCGCTTCCGCGGGGGCCCGTGGCTCCTCGTCTTCGTCGTCGGGACCATGGCGGTGCCGATGCAGCTGGGCGTGGTGCCGCTGTACATCCTGTTCAGCGAGCTCGGCTGGACCGGCCAGCTCGGCGCGATCATCATCCCCGCGCTCACGAGCGCCTTCGGGGTGTTCTGGATGACGCAGTACCTGCGCCAGGCCGTGCCCGACGAGCTCATCGAGGCCGCCCGCGTCGACGGAGCGAGTTCGTTCCGCACGTTCCTCACGGTCGGTGCGCCGGCCGCGCGCCCCGCGGCGGCGATGCTCGGCCTGTTCACCTTCGTCAGCGCGTGGAACAACTTCTTCTGGCCGTTCATCGTGCTCGACCGGCAGAACCCGACGCTGCCGGTGGCGCTGTCGCTGCTGCAGTCGAACTACTTCGTCGACTACTCCATCGTGCTCGCCGGGGTGCTGCTGTCGACGATCCCGCTGCTGCTGCTGTTCGTCTTCGCGGGCAAGCAGTTGGTCAGTGGCATCATGCAAGGGGCGGTCAAGGGATGACCCTCGCGCCCACGGAAGGAACCCGATCCATGTCCACCACCCGTTCGTTCCCCGACGGCTTCCTCTTCGGCGCGGCGACCGCGGCCTACCAGATCGAGGGAGCGGCTTTCGAAGACGGCCGCACCGCCTCGATCTGGGACGCGTTCAGCCGCGTGCCGGACGCCGTCATCAACGCCGACAACGGCGACGTGGCCTGCGACCACTACCACCGCTACGCGGGCGACGTTCAGCTGATGAAGCAGCTCGGCCTGCAGACGTACCGCTTCTCGACCTCGTGGTCGCGCGTGCGTCCCGACGGCGGAGCGCTCAATGCCAGGGGCGTCGACTTCTACAAGCGTCTCGTCGACGAGCTGCTGGATGCCGGCATCCTGCCCTGGCTGACCTTGTACCACTGGGACCTCCCGCAGGCCCTGGAGGAGCGCGGCGGGTGGACCGTGCGTGAGACCAGCGACCGCTTCACCGAGTACGCGCTCGACATGCACGACGCCCTCGGCGACCGCGTCGACGTGTGGACGACGCTGAACGAGCCGTGGTGCTCGTCGTTCCTGAGCTACACCGCGGGCGCCCACGCCCCCGGCCACTACTCGCAGGCCGAGGGCATGCTCGCGGCGCACCACCTGCTGCTCGGTCACGGCCAGACCGTGCGCGAGCTGCGGGCGCGCGACGCCGCGCTCAACCTCGGCATCACCCTGAACCTCACGGTCGCCGAGGCCGTCGACCCCTCCGCTCCGGCCGACCTCGACGCCGCACGCCGTGTGGACGGGCAGTTCAACCGCTGGTTCCTCGACCCGATCTTCCGCGGCACCTACCCCGCCGACATCATCAAAGACTTCCGCGACACCGACGCCGAGGCGGTCGCGCGCTGGCAGGATGCCGTGCACCCGGGCGACCTCGAGATCATCTCGACCCCGATCGACTCGCTGGGCGTGAACTACTACCACGGGGAGTTCGTCGGCGGGACGCCGCCCGAGGTGGATCCCCCCGCGGGCGACGCCCCCACCACGCGACCGATCGGCGTGCCCTTCCCGGCGCACGAGAAGCTGTACTGGCACGACCGGGGCCTGCCGCGCACGAACATGGGCTGGGAGGTGCAGCCCGAGGGGCTGACGCGACTGCTCGAGCGGGTGAGTGCGGAGTACTCGTCGGAGGCCGGCGTCGCGTTGTACGTCACCGAGAACGGTGCGGCGTACGACGACGAGGTCGTCGTCGAGGCGGGCGAGACCCGGGTGCACGACACGGCGCGCGTCGAGTTCGTCGAGGCGCACCTCGGTGCGGTCCTCGACGCCGCCGAGCGCGGCGTCGACGTGCGCGGGTACTTCTACTGGTCGCTCATGGACAACTTCGAGTGGGCCTGGGGATACGCGAAGCGGTTCGGGATCGTGCACGTCGATTACCAGACGCAGGAGCGCACCCTCAAGGACTCGGGCCGGCAGTACGCTCGCATCATCGCCGAACGCGCCCTGGCCACCGCACCCGCGGTCTAGAGCGCGTCCGCGGGTTTCGCCAGGAGGCAGGGTTATGGAGATCGCACCCGTGCGCGGTACCGCCACGATCGAAGAGGTCGCGGCCCGAGCGGGGGTCTCCCGCTCGACGGTGTCCCGTGTCGTGAACGGGTCCACGGCGGTCTCGCCTTCGGCCCTCGAGGCGGTGCGCCGCGCGATCGACGAACTGCAGTACGTTCCCAATCGCGCGGCGCGCTCGCTCGCGAGCCGTCAGACCCGGGCGATCGCGCTCGTCATCCCCGAGCAGACCGACCGCTTCTTCGGCGACCCGTTCTTCGCCTCGATCGTCGCCGGCATCGGCGAGGTCATCGGCGAGAGCGACTACATCATGAACATGCTGATCGCCAGCGACGACGCCAGCGCCAAGGCTCTCGGCTACCTGCGCGGCGGCAGCGTCGACGGGGCGATCGTGGCCTCGCACCACACCAGCGACACGTTCCTCGACCGCGTGGCGGACGTCGTGCCCGTGGTCTACGGCGGCCGCCCGGCGCGCGTGCGCGCCGACGACTACTACGTCGACGTCGACAACGTCGAGGGGGGCCGGGCCGCCACCGCCTACCTGCTGGCACGCGGACACCGCCGCATCGCCACGATCTCGGGCCCCACCGACATGCCCGCCGGCATCGACCGCCTGCAGGGCTTCCGCGACGCGATGGCCGACGCGGGTCTCGAGCCGGTGGCCGTCGAGAACGGCGACTTCACCGAGATGGGCGGGGCGCTGGCGATGACCCGCGTCCTCGCCTCGGGGGAGCGTCCCGAGGCGATCTTCGTCGCGAGCGACCTCATGGCGCGCGGTGCGTACACGGTGCTGCGCGAAAAGGGCCTCGAGCCGGGGCGCGACATCGCGGTGATGGGCTTCGACGATTCCGCGGTGTCCACGGCCCTCAGCCCCGCCCTGACCACGGTGCGCCAGCCCTCGCTCACGCAGGGCCGCCACATGGCATCCGTGCTCCTCGACATCCTCGCGGGGCGCCCGGCGGCGCACGCCACGATCCTGCCGACCGAGGTCATCGAGCGCGGATCGGCCTGATCGGGTCCGCGGCGTCGCCGCGCGCTCAGCGCCCCTCGGGGTGCGGCTGCTGATACACGTCCGGGATGTCGTCGCCGTCGGCATCCACCTCTTCGGCGAGGGCGAGCTGCTTGTAGCGGCGGTTGCGCACGAGCAGCACGGCCGAGGCGAGGACGGATGCCAGCAGCGACGCCGCCATGATCGCGATCTTCGCGTCGTCGGTGTGCGGGGAGCCGTCCGGGAAGCTGAGCTCGGCGATCAGCAGCGAGACCGTGAAGCCGATGCCCGCGAGCAGTCCCACCCCGGCGAGGTCGATCCACTTCAGGGCGGGATCGAGCCGCACCTTCGTCACGAGGGTGAGGACGCGCACCCCGAGCAGGATGCCGAGCGGCTTGCCGAGCACCAGACCGGAGACGACGCCGATGGTCACGGGGTCCATCAGCGCACGCGCGATGCCCTCGCCGCCGCCGACCGCGACACCCGCCGCGAAGAACGCGAAGATCGGCACCGCGATGCCGCTGGAGAGCGGACGGAAGCGGTGCTCGAACTGCTCGGCGAGGTCCATGCCGTGGTGCTCGGGTTGCCGCTTCGACGCCGCGACCGGGATGGTGAAGGCCAGCGCCACACCGGCGATCGTGGCGTGCACGCCCGAGGCGTGCAGGAACGCCCACGCGGCGAAGCCGATCGGCAGCAGCACCACCCACGCGCCCCACGCGTGACGCGAGAACCAGGCGCGGGCGCGGTGCGCGATCACGCCGTACACGAGGACGAGGACCGCGAACACGGCGAGCGGCACGAGTGAGATGTCGCTGGTGTAGAAGATCGCGATGATCGCGATCGCGATGAGGTCGTCGACCACGGCGAGGGTCAGCAGGAAGATGCGCAGCGGACCGGGCAGGTGCGAGCCGACGAGGGCGAGCACGGCGACGGCGAACGCGATGTCGGTCGCGGTCGGGATCGCCCATCCGGCGAGAAGGCTCGGCTGCGTGTGCACGATCGCGACGTAGATGAGCGCGGGCACGGCGACGCCGGCGAAGGCCGCGGTCACCGGGACGATCGCGGTCTGGAAGCGGCGCAGGCTCCCCACGACGATCTCGCGCTTGAGTTCGAGGCCGACCATGAAGAAGAAGACGGCCAGCAGGCCGTCGGCCGCCCACGATCCGACGCTCAGCTCGAGGTGCCACGGCTCGTATCCGAAGCGGAAGTCCCGCAGCGCGAAGTAGGCGTCGGACGCGGGGGAGTTCGCCCAGATGATCGCGATGATCGCGGCGACCACGAGCAGCATCCCGCCGACGGATTCGCGGCGCAGCAGCGTGGTGACGCGGTGGACTTCGCGGTAGCCCGGCCAGCTCGGCGCGCGCGTGTGGGTCTCGGTCATGAAGGTGTCCCTTCCGGGGTCGATCGACAGATCGTCGACCAGACTTCCCGACACGCCGCTCCCCATTCTACCGGCGGCGCGAGCGCACACGCCCACGCCCGGAACGCGCGCGAGAACACACGAACGGCTCGAGCGCACACGCTCCGCGGCCTGCGGAACGGGTGCGCTCGAGCCGATCGGGTGATCTCGGCACCGGATGCCGCGACCCCGGCGACTCAGGACGGGTCGCCGCCCAGCGGGCCCACCGCGGGGATCGGACCGCCGTCGTCGGCGCCGGTCCTGCGGGCGCGGGCGATCGCGTTGCCCAGGTGATAGATGACCAGGGCGGCGACGGAGCCGAGCACGATCGCGCCGAGCTGGAAGTCACCCCACTGCATCGTGAAACCGGCGATCGCGAGCACGAGCGCCACGGCCCCCGTGTACTGGTTGACGGGGCGCGAGAAGTCGACGCGGTTGTCGACCCAGATCTTGATGCCGATGATGCCGATCAGGCCGTACAGTGCGGTGGTCACGCCGCCGAGCACCCCCGGCGGGATGGTGTTGAACACTGCGCCGACCTTGGGTGAGAGGCTCAGCACGATCGCGGTGAGACCGGCGATCCAGTACACCGCGGTCGAGTACACGCGGGTCGCGGCCATCACGCCGATGTTCTCGCCGTAGGTCGTCGTGCCCGAACCGCCGAACGTACCGGCGAGCGTCGTGGCGACGCCGTCGGCGATCAGCGCGCGTCCGGTGGAGCGGTTGGCCGTGGCATCCGTCATCGCCGCCACACCGCGCACGTGACCGACGTTCTCGGCCACGAGCACCAGGACGACGGGCAGGAACATCGCGATGACCGACCAGGTCTGCGGCGTCGCGAAGTTCGGGAACTGGAACACGGGCAGACCGATCCACGGCGCGGCCTCGACCGCCGCGAAATCGATCAGCGTTTCGCCCGTGGCGGCCTGGATGATGACCGTCGCGACGTATCCCACGATCACGCCGAGGAAGATCGAGATGCGCCCGAGGAATCCGCGGAACAGCACGCTGAAGAGGATCACCGCGACCAGCGTGATGGTGCCGGGTAGCGGCTGCACCTGGAAGTTCGACCAGGCCACGGGGGCGAGGTTGAACCCGATCAGGGCGACGATCGCTCCCGCGACCACGGGAGGCATGACCTTGTCGACCCAGCCGAGCCCGGCGAACTGCACGATGAAGCCGACCGCCATGAGAAGCACGCCGACGGCGACGATGCCCGCGAGGGCCGAGCCCGTTCCGGCGGTGGTGGTCGCCGCGGTGATCGGGGCGATGAACGCGAACGACGACCCCAGGTAGCTGGGGAGGCGGTTCTTCGTGACGAGCAGGAACAGCAGGGTGCCCACACCCGAGAACAGCAGCGTCGTCGACACCGGGAATCCGGTGAGCACCGGCACGAGGAAGGTCGCGCCGAACATCGCGATGACGTGCTGCAGGCCGATCGCGATCGTCGCGCCCCAGTTCAGGCGCTCGCCCGGGGCGACGACCGCGCCCGGTGCGACGGTGCGCCCGTCTCCGTGCAGCTTCCAGCGGAACATGTGTCTCCTTGGGGTGGTGGATGCCGAGATCGCACGCTCGGCGCGAGATCACACGGCCCCGCGGGGTGAGGACGTGCGATCTCGGCCCGATCGTGTGCTCTCGTGGTCAGGATGCCGTGAGCAGGCGCAGCAGAGTCGCGTAGCGCTCGCGCGTGCGGTCGACGATCTCGGCGGGGAGGGCGGGGGGCTCGCCCTGCTTGTCCCAGTGCGCGGCGAGCCAGTCGCGGACGATCTGCTTGTCGAAGCTCGCCATGCGCTCGGCGGGGGTGGTGCCGGTGCGCCAGGCCTCGGCGTCCCAGTAGCGGGACGAGTCGGAGGTCAGCACCTCGTCGGCCAGGGTCAGCACGCCGTCGGCGTCGAAGCCGAACTCGAACTTCGTGTCGGCGAGGATCAGGCCGTGCGCCTCGGCGATCGCGGAGGCGCGGCGGTAGATCTCGAGCGACAGGTCGCGCAGCGCCCCCGCGGTGTCGGCGCCGACGAGCTCGACGGAGCGCTCGAACGTGATGTTCTCGTCGTGCTCGCCCATCGGGGCCTTCCAGGCCGGCGTGTACAGCGGTTCGGGGAGGCGGTCTCCGTCGTCGAGGCCCTCGGGGAGGGGGATGCCGCAGACCGTGCCTTGCGCGCGGTACTCCGCCCACCCCGAGCCGGTGAGGTAGCCGCGGACGACGCACTCGATCGGCTGCATGTCGAGCGAGCGCACGAGCATCGCGCGCCCCCGCACGGCATCCGGGATGAGGCTCACCGTGTCATCGCCCTCGAGGCGGTGATCGGGGACGAGGTGGTTCGGGATCGACGACCCGCCGTCGGCGCCGGCGAGCTGATCGAACCACCACAGGCTCAGCGTCGTCAGCAGTTCCCCCTTGTCGGGGATGCCGGGTTCGAGCACGTGGTCGAAGGCGCTCACCCGGTCGCTCGCGACGACGAGGAGGTGCGCGGGGGCGGCGTCGGGGGCCGTCTCGGCGGGCACGTAGAGATCGCGCACCTTGCCGGAGTAGACGTGGCGCCAGCCGGCGAGCTCGAGGGGAGGGGCGGAGGTCACCCGCTCATTATTGCGGGTGTGCGCGGAACGCACCCGTGCGGATTGTTCCACACCGGCGCGCGCGGCGCCTGCCCCCGTGGCGGCGGGAGGCCCCTGGCTAGCCTGGAAAGATGACCGATGCAGCCTCCGACAACGCGGTATCCGTCGACCCTCACCGGGGGAGCAGTCACAAGACGATCCGCGGGTGGGTGTTCTGGCCGGCCGCGACCATCGCCCTGGTGTTCATCGCGTTCGCGCTGTTCTTCCCGGCAGCGGCGGAGGCCACCTTCACCAGCGTCCAGACCGCGATCGTCTCGACCTTCAACTGGTATTACGTGCTCATCGCCGCCTTCTTCGTGGTGTTCGCCCTGGCGATGGGCTTCAGCCGCTTCGGCAACATCAAGCTGGGTCAGGACGACGACGAGCCCGAGTTCTCGACCATGTCGTGGTTCGCGCTGCTCTTCGCCGCCGGCATGGGGATCGGCCTCGTCTTCTACGGCGTGAGCGAGCCGCTCACCCACTTCGTCTCGCCGCGCCCCGGGGTGACCGGCACGCCCGCGGAGCTCGCGCAGCAGGCGATGTCGCAGACGTTCCTGCACTGGGGCGTGCACGCGTGGTCGATCTACGTCGTGCTGGGCCTCGCCCTGGCCTACGCCTTCCACCGTCGTCGCCGCCCCCGCACGATCCGCTGGGCCCTGGAGCCGATCCTCGGTGCGCGTCTCGTGCAGGGCGGCTGGGGCAACGCGATCGACGTGGCGGCCCTCGTCGGGACGCTGTTCGGCGTGGCGACGTCGCTCGGTCTCGGCGTCATCCAGATCAGCGCGGGCCTGGACTTCCTCGGGGTCGTGCCGACGACGATCGTCAGCCAGGCCGTGATCATCGGCATCATCACGGGGCTGGTGCTCTTCTCGGTGCTCTCCGGTGTCGGCAAGGGCATGAAGTGGCTCTCGAACATCAACCTCGTCCTCGCCGGCGTCCTGATGCTCTTCCTCCTCTTCGTCGGCCCCACCGAGTTCCTCCTGCGCGACGTCGTGCAGTCGATCGGCAACTACATCCAGAGCTTCGTCGGTCTCTCCTTCACCGTCAGCGCCTACGCGGGTGACGACGGCGTCGCCTGGCAGGGCGCGTGGACAGCCTTCTACTGGGGCTGGTGGATCTCGTGGGCCCCCTTCGTCGGCATCTTCATCGCGCGCATCTCGCGCGGCCGCACCGTGCGCGAGTTCGTCGTCGGTGTGATCCTGGTGCCCACGCTCGTCGGCATCCTGTGGTTCACGGTCCTCGGCGGGACCGCGATCTACGGGGAGCTGACCGGTACGGCCTCCTATACGGGGGCCGACGGATCGGTCGACGTCTCGACGGCGCTGTTCCAGATGCTCGAGGGCATCCCGGGCTCGGTGGTGCTCATCGTGGGCTTCCTGATCCTCATCGCGGTGTTCTTCGTGACCTCGGCCGACTCCGGCGCGCTCGTGATGAGCATGATCGCGACCGGCGGCGAAGAGGAGCCGAAGAACTGGGTGCGCGTCTTCTTCGCCCTCGCCACCGCCGTGATCGCGTTCGCGCTGCTCATCGCGGGTGGTCTCACCGCCCTGCAGACGGCCGCGATCAGCATCGCGCTGCCCTTCAGCGTCGTGCTGCTCGCGATCTGCTGGGCGACGGTCGTGGCGTTCCGCCGCGAGATGAAGGCGTACGACAAGGCGGAGCGCGCGCAGCTGCGCGACTCGATCGGACAGCACTACGGCCTCGAGGTGGAAGAGCCCAACCAGCGCGGCATCTTCGGCTTCGTGGCCCCCTGGCGCCGCCCGCGGGTCGGCGCGCCCGCGGGCGCTTCCGCGGACACGCGCGCCGGGTCGCCGGCCACCGCCCCGTCGAACGACGAGGTGACGACGCCGCCGAGCGCGACGTAGTCCCGGCTTCCGACACCCCCGCGTGCCCCGTGCGCGCGGGGGTCGTCGCGGACGGGGCGTGGCGGCCCCGCCGCCGGCACCCGGTCCCGGCTCGCCCCAGGACGCTCGACACCCCGTCCCGCGGGCCCGGCGCAAGCCCCCCGTCCGCGCCCTCCGCCGCGCGTTGACTGTTCCCGCTGCGTCGTCGCGCCCGCGGCGCCGTCCGGACACTCGACGTTCATCTCCCGCACTCGCGTGTCCGGCCGGAGCAGCGTATAGTCCATATGGACTAGTCGAGACGGACCATTGATCGGGGGGAGCAGGATGCCGGATGTGACGCGCCTCACGCCGGTCGCGGTCATGATCCTCGCCACCCTCCGCGAGGGCGACATGCACACCTACGAGCTCGTGCGCCTGCTGCGCGAGCGAAAGGACGACCGTCTCGTGCCGCTGCAGAAGGGCACGATCTACCACACGGTCGCCCGTCTCGAGCGTGACGGTCTGCTCGCCGAGGTCGGCGTCGACCGCGACGGCAATCGTCCCGAACGCACCACGTACACGCTTCTCGACGCCGGGCGCCGCGCGGTCGAGGAGTGGGTGCGCACCGAACTGCCGCAGATCGAGCGCCCGACCGATTTCCGGGTCGCGCTCGCCGAAGCGCACAACCTCGAGCGCGACGACGTGGTCGCTCTGCTCGATCGACGCCGTGCCCTGCTCGTCGCCTCGATGGACCAGCATCGCACCGGCCTGGACGGAGCCGCCCACCGTGGTGTCCCCGCCCAGTTCATGGTCGAGGTGCAGCGGCAGGCTGTGCTGCTCGACGCCGAACTCGCGTGGCAGGACGCCCTGCGTGCGCGCCTCGCCGACGGCTCCCTCGCCTGGGGCCCCGACGAGATCCCGGAACACTTCACGAAAGCACGCGTCTCGAAGGAGACAACCCCATGACCGACTCCCGCGCCGCTTCCACGGCATCCGCATCCGCATCCCCCTCGACCGGGTCTCTCCGCACCGGTTCGTTCAAGACCCCGGCGAAGAGCCCGTGGCCGGCCCTCTGGGCCCTGGTCATCGGCTTCTTCATGATCCTGGTCGACACCACGATCGTCTCGGTCGCCAACCCCGCGATCAAGGCGGCCCTCGACCCGAACACGAACAACCTCGACAACGTCGTGTGGGTCACCAGCGCCTATCTGCTCACCTACGCGGTTCCGCTGCTGATCACCGGCCGCCTCGGCGACCGCTTCGGCCCGAAGAACATCTACCTCACGGGTCTCGCCATCTTCACGCTCGCCTCCCTCGCGTGCGGTCTCGCGCCCTCTCTCGAGGTGCTGATCGCGGCTCGTGCCGTGCAGGGCCTCGGCGCCGCGCTGATGACGCCGCAGACGATGGCCGTCATCACCCGCACCTTCCCGCCGCAGAACCGCGGCGCGGCCATGGGTCTGTGGGGAGCGACCGCCGGCGTCGCGACGCTCGTCGGCCCCCTCGCCGGTGGCCTGCTCGTCGACGGTCTCGGTTGGGAGTGGATCTTCTTCATCAACATCCCCGTCGGCATCATCGGCTTCATCGCCGCGGTGATCCTCGTGCCCCAGCTGCCCCGGACGGCGCACAAGTTCGACATCCTGGGCGTCGTCCTCAGCGCGATCGGCCTGTTCCTCATCGTCTTCGGACTCCAGGAGGGCGAGCACTACGCGTGGGCCGCGTGGATCTGGGCGATGGTCATCGCCGGTGTCGTCGTGATGGGCGTCTTCATCTGGACGCAGGGACGCAGCACGGGAGAACCCCTCGTGCCGCTCGACCTCTTCAAGGACCGCAACTTCTCGGTCGCCAACTTCGCGATCGCGGCCGTCGGCTTCACCGTGACGAGCATGGCGCTGCCGCAGATGTTCTACCTGCAGCTCGCGCGCGGCCTCACGCCCACCGAGTCGGCGCTGCTGCTCGTCCCTCTCGCGATCCTCTCGGGCGTCCTCGCCCCGTTCGCCGGCAAGCTGCTCGACCGCACGGATCCCCGCTTCCTGCTCGTCCCCGGTCTGCTGCTGGTGGGCGGCTCGCTCGGCATCTACGTCGCGCTGATCCTCAACGACGCGCCGATCTGGATGTTCCTCATCCCCTCGGCGCTGATGGGCGTCGGGAACGCGGGCATGTGGGGTCCTCTCGCCACCACCGCCACGCGCAACCTCCCCCCGCGTCAGGCGGGGGCCGGCGCCGGCATCTACAACACCACCCGCACCGTCGGATCGGTCATCGGTTCGGCATCCATCGCCGCGTTCATGCAGGCGCGTCTCGAGGCGAACCTGCCGGGAGCAGCGGATGCCGGGGCGAGCTTCGGCGGCGGTGCGTTGCCGCCGCAGGTGGTCGGCGGGTTCTCGCAGGCCATGGGGCAGTCGCTCGTGCTGCCGATCGTGGTGATCGGAGTCGGCCTGATCGTGGTGCTGTTCATGCGGCGTCCGTCGATGATCCGCCCGCACGGTGCGCCGCGCGACGCGGGCGCCGCCCAGAAGGCCGCGCAGGCCGCCCCGGCTGCCGCGGGGGAGTAACGCTGGATCACGGATGCCGTCACCCGAGCGGGTGGCGGCATCCGGCGTTCGTGGGCCACCCGTCGGCTCGCGACCGGCATCGTCAGCCGTGGAAGAGCCGGTCCCCGACCTCCCCACGACGGCGCGCGGCGCCTTCGGAGTCGACGCCCCCCATCTCCGCGTACACGCTGGCCCAGACCGGTCGCAGGATCGCGTCCCGCTCGGGCGTCCGCTTCCCGCTGCTCGCCGCCATCAGACGCCTCGCCCGCTCCCGAAGGGGGGAATCGTCCAGCGCCCAGGATCCCGCGCTGCCGATCCGCCACTCCTCGCGGATCTCACGCGTGAAAGCGCGACTGCTCCACGCCAGCCAGAGCCAGGGCGCGATCCACGCGACGAAACCGGCCGCCACGCCGACCTCCACCGAGGCGATCCGGTGAGTCGCGACGGACACGGCGATGCCGAGGAAGAAGCCCACGACGGGCCAGATCGCGGTGAGGCTCCACCGCAGGCGGTCGTCGGCGCTCGCGTCGGGCGGCAGCACCCGGAGGTGCTCGACGGTCAGACCGTGCGCGCTGAAGCGCCGCTCGTACGACCCCCACTCGCCGCTCGAGAGGGAAGGAGAAGCGTTGTCGGAGAACTGCACGTCGTCATCGTGGTCTCGCTTCCCCCGCGGTTCGGTGTTCCTCGCGGAAGCCATACGCCCTCGGATTCACGGGGCGGCGTCGTCCGCCGCCCCGTGAGCATGAGGCTCAGTTGTAGCCGAGGATCACCCCGGACTCGTTCTCGGCCTCGACGGGGCGGACGGGGGAGAGGTCGGAAAGGTCGGTCTCGATCACGTCTTCATGCTCTCCACCGCCCGCCGTCGGATGGCGGGTCCTGACGGTTCGCATACGGATGAGGCGGTCGCACTCCCGCCACGCCGCGACCTGGAAGCGGGCGATGGCGGCGGCGTCAGCCGGTCCGGCGCGCACGATGACGACACCTGCGCTCATGCGCGTCGCTCGGCGACCAGGGTGCCGACCGGCCGAGTGCCCCGCGTCGCGCGCGTGTGCGTCTCGACGACGTCGAAGCCCGCGGCATCCGCCCTCTCCGACAGGTCGTCGACCGGCCACCGCCACGCGCGCGTGACGGCGTGATCGAAGGGTTCGAGCACCCTCCCGACGAAGAAGCCGAGCAGCACACCCCCGCCGGGACGGATCGTGCGCGCGAACTCGCGCAGGGGCGTCGAGACGGCCTCGGGCGCGTGGTGGATCGTCGAGAACCACGACAGGATGCCGCCCAGCCCGCCGTCGGCCATCTCGAGCTCGTCGATGGTGCCGACGTCGAAACGGATGCCGCGGTGAGCTGCTCGCGCGTGCTCCACGAAGCGCGGCGCGAGGTCGACGCCGCGCACGTCGAGGCCCGAGCGGGCGAGATGCGCCGTCCAGTGGCCGGGACCGCAGCCGGCGTCGAGCACCGGGCCCGCGAGCCGCGCGGCCCACGCCTCGACGATCGCGCGGTCGACCGGGTGCACGGCATCCATCGTTCCGAGCGCCGCGATGTACTCGTCGGCTCGTGCGTCGTAGGCGGGGGAAGGTGCCACCGATCGAGGCTACGCGCTCAGAATGGACCCATGCAGGTCCGCTTCGCACGGCACACCGACCGCCTTCCTGAGATCGTGCGCTTCTACCGCGACGACCTGGGCCTGCCCGTGCGGGGGGAGTTCCGCGATCACGCGGGGTACGACGGGGTCTTCTTCGATCTCCCCGGAACGGGGGCGCACCTCGAGTTCACGTCGGGCGGCGGTCAGGCCGCTCCGACGCCCGAGCCGGAATCCCTGCTCGTGCTGTACCTCGACGACGCCGAGCTGCGGCGCACCGCGGCTCGTCTCGCGGGCCGCGAGACCACGCCGACGAACCCGTACTGGCAGCAGAACGCGTCGGCGTTCCTCGACCCGGACGGGTTCCAGGTGCTGCTCGTTCGGGTGTGACGCGGCCGGTGCCCCGGCTGGACCGGGGTGTCTCGCGTCAGTCCTGCGCGACCCGCGCGGCGATGTCGGTGCGGAATTGCCCGCCCTCGAGGCCGATGCGCTCGAGGCCCGCGTAGGCCGCCTCGCGCGCCTCGCGGAAGGTCGTGCCGGTCGCGACCACGCTCAGCACGCGCCCGCCCGTGGCGACGAAGTCGGCGTCGCGCTGGGCGGTGGCGGCATGTGCGAGGTGGACGCCGTCGACCTCCTCGGCCTCGTCGAGGCCGGTGAGCACGCGTCCGGTCAGTGGCGCTTCGGGGTAGCCCTCGCTCGCGAGCACGACGGTCACCGCGGTGGCCTCGGCGAAGGCCGGGCGGGGCTCGTCTTCGAGGGTTCCGGATGCCGCGGCCAGCAGCAGGCGCGACAGCGGGTCGACCAGGCGCGGCAGCACGACCTGCGTCTCGGGATCGCCGAAGCGGGCATTGAACTCGATGACCTTCACGCCCTGCTCGGTGAGGATGAGCCCCGCGTACAGCAGTCCGATGAAGGGGGTGCCCTCGGCATCCATCTGCCGGATCACGGGCTCGGCGATCTCGCGCGTGACGAGGTCGACGAACGTCTCCTCATCGCCGAATCGGTCGCTCAGCCAGGGCAGCGGGGAGTAGGCGCCCATGCCGCCGGTGTTGGGGCCCTCGTCGCCGTCGCGCAGGCGCTTGAAGTCCTGAGCGGGGCTGAGCGGAGCGACGTGATCGCCGTCGCTGAGGAAGAACAGCGAGACCTCGGGTCCCGAGAGGAACTCCTCGATGAGCACCGCTCCGGTGGGCAGGTAGGTCTCGGCGTGGGCGAGGGCGGCGTCGCGGTCGCTCGTGACGATCACGCCCTTGCCCGCGGCCAGGCCGTCAGCCTTGACCACGTAGGGGGCGCCGAACGCGTCGAGCGCCGCGGCCACGGCCTCGACGTCGTGCGCGCGCGCGGAGCGTCCGGTGGGCACGCCCGCGGCATCCATGATGCGCTTCGCGTAGGTCTTGGAGCCCTCGAGCTGGGCCGCGGCCTTGCCGGGGCCGAACACCGGGATGCCGTGCGCCCGCAGCGGATCGGCCACGCCGGCGACCAGCGGCGCTTCGGGGCCGACCACGACCAGGTCGATCGCCTCGTCTTTGGCGAAGGTGAGCACGGCGGTGGGGTCGAGCGGATCGAGGTCGACGAGGTGCGCCTCGCGCGCGATTCCGGCGTTGCCGGGGGCGGCGAAGATCGCGTGCGACTCCTGCTCCGAGCGCAGCGCGAGGATGATGGCGTGCTCGCGCGCGCCCGAACCGAGGACCAGGATTCTCACGCGGCCAGCCTAGCGAGCGCGGGGCCGGGGCTCGGGTCGCGGTCCGCCGGCCCGGCGCGGTCGCACGCTCCGTGATTCGCACAACCTCCGTCGCGCGGGGCGCGGGGGAGCTGAGGGTGTGCGAATCGCTGAGGTTGTGCGCGGCGTCGGGGTGCGTTGGTGCACGCTCTGTGATCTGCATAATCTCCGTCGCGTGGGGCGTGGGGGAGCTGAGGTCGTGCGAATCCCTGACATCGCGCGCGGCGCCGACGCGCACCGCCCCGAGTAGCGTGGATGCCATGCCTCCCCGCCGTATCGAGACCGGTGACGGCCGCGACGCGCTCGCCGCCGTCGCCGCCGGAGACGCCCCGCGCCCGGCCACGGCGACCGCGGTGCGCTACCTGCTGCAGCTGCTCGCCGAGAAGGCCCCCGGCAACTCGGTCGAGATGCGCGTGCCGCCCTTCGGGGCCGTGCAGGTGATCGAGGGCCCGCGCCACACGCGCGGAACCCCGCCCAACGTCGTCGAGACCGACGCCGCCACCTGGATCGCCGTCGCTACCGGTCAGGAGCACTGGGCGGATGCCGTGGCCGCCGGCCGCATCATCGCCTCCGGTGTGCGCGCCGACCTGAGCGCTCTGCTCCCCCTGCGGCCGTAACCCTCGGCCCCGCCCCGAACGGACCCCCGACGCGCGGGATGCCCCGGCACCCGCGCGGACGGCGGGTCCTCTCGCGCGCAGCCGGTCTCCTGGCAGAAGGATCCCGCCCGCGCGAGGGGCGCCGTCCGCGGAACGCCCGGCCGCGGACGCCGGGTCGCTCGACGCCGAAGAACCCGACCCGCTCGCGGTTCAGCGGTGGGACAATATGCGTATGTCCGACCAGCCCGCTCCTGAACGACCGGTGTACGTCCGCGACGATATCGAGACCGTCACGGTGCGCCGCGCCCCCAAGTACGGCGTCTTCCTGGCCGCGGGTGCCTTCCTCGGCATCCTCGTGGCCCTCATCCTCACCGTGGCCATCGACGGCACCGACGTGAGCCCCTACACGCAGGTCGTCTACTCGCAGGTGCAGGTCTTCGGCTTCACCGCCCTCATCTGCGTGGTGCTGGGGGTCGCGCTCGCCGCGATCGTCGCCCTCATCTTCGAACGCACCCTGGGCGGACGCACCCGTCAGGTCACCGTCGACCACGAGCAGTTCGAGGTCTGACCCTCACGCCAGCTCGGCGATGATCGGGTGGATCGCGGTGTCGAACGCGACCACGTCGCTGCGCAGACCGTCGGTCACCGCGACGGTCAGGGAGCCGATCCACCACACGCCCCGCTGAGCGAGCGGGAGCACCTGCACGTTCAGCTCGAACGAGTGGGCCCGTCGACCGACCACCCGCTCGTGCGCGGCGATCGCGCTCGCGTAGGCGCGGTACGACACCCCCGGTCGCGCCGCGGACTCCCGCGCGTAGCGGTCGTGGGCGAGGCGCGCGAAGTCGACGGCGTCGTCGGCGTGGCGGCCGATCGCGGCGCGCAGGGCATCGGAGCCCTCGACCGGGAGCGCGACGAGCGTGCCGAAACCGTCGACCAGCTCGAGCGGCACGGGCGAGGGATGCGCCTGCGGTTCCACGGTCAGGGCCCAGTAGCTGCGCCACTCGCGCTCGAGCAGTTCGTGCGCGGCATCCGTCCGCTCGTCGACGAGCGGGGGAGGGACGCGGCGAAGGGCGGGCAGCTCCTCGGGAGAGCGGATGCCGAGCACCTGACGCAGGTAGAGCGCGACGAGCACCGGTTGCGCCGCGTCTTCGCGGATCACCCATTCCGGCTGGCCGCCCGTCATGGCGCCATTGTAGGGAGGCGGAGCGGGGTCGGGGCCGGGCCTTGCGGACCCCGCCGGACACCCGCGCGTGTCCGCCCCGGGTAGTCTGTTGCGGTGGCCTCCGCTCCCCACGAAAACCCGTACTCCGCCGCAGGCGTCGATACCGCCGCCGGAGATCTCGCCGTCGAACTGATGAAGTCGGCCGTGCGCCGCACGCACGGTCCCGAGGTGCTGGGCGGGGTCGGCGGCTTCGCCGGCCTCTTCGACGCCTCCGCCCTGCGCGACTACGCCAAGCCGCTGCTCGCGACGAGCACCGACGGCGTCGGAACCAAGGTCGCGATCGCTCAGGCCATCGACAAGCACGACACGATCGGCGAAGACCTCGTCGGCATGGTCGTCGACGACATCGTCGTGGTCGGGGCGCGTCCCCTGTTCATGACCGACTACATCGCGTGCGGCAAGGTCGTTCCGCAGCGCATCGCCGACATCGTCGCGGGTATCGCGCGCGGCTGCGCCATGACGGGCACCGCGCTCGTCGGCGGCGAGACGGCCGAGCACCCCGGTCTGCTCGGCATCGACGACTACGACGTCGCGGGAGCGGCGACCGGCGTCGTCGAGGCCGACCGCGTGCTCGGCGCCGATCGCGTCCGCAGCGGCGACGTCGTGCTCGCGCTCGCCTCGAGCGGCCTGCACTCGAACGGCTACTCGCTCGTGCGCCACATCATCACCGGCGCGGGCATCGCCTACGGCTCGGCCTCCGCCGATCTCGGCGGCACGTGGGGAGAGGCGCTGCTCGAGCCCACGCGCCTGTACACCTCGCCGCTGCTGCGCCTGCTCGACGACGCGGCGGTCGGCTCCGGCATCCACTCGCTCAGCCACGTCACCGGCGGCGGCATCGCTGCGAACCTCGCGCGCGTGCTGCCGCAGGACACGTGGGTCGACGTCGACCGCTCGACGTGGAGCCCGTCGCCGGTGTTCCGGGTGCTCGCCGATCTGGGCGGCCTCGACCTGACCGCGACCGAGGGCACCTGGAACCTCGGCATCGGCTTCCTCGCCGTCGTCGCGCCCGAGATCGCGGATGCCGCGACCGCGGCGCTGCAGGCCGACGGCATCGCCACCTGGCAGGTCGGCGTCGTGCGCGACGGCGCCCGCCCCGAGGGCGAGTACGAGCAGGGTGCGAAGGGCGTCGACGGCGGTGCCGTGCGCCTGGTCGGAACCTACGCGGATGCCGGTCACCCGGCGAACGGAGCGAACTAACACCCCATGTGCGGCATCGTCGGCATGGCCGGGCAGGGCCCGGTCAACCAGGAGATCTACGACGCGCTCCTCCTCCTCCAGCACCGGGGACAGGACTCCACGGGCATGGCCACGGCCGAGTCGAGCGGGGTGTTCCACATCCACAAGGCCCGGGGGCAGGTGCGCGAGGCGTTCCGCACGCGCGACATGCGGGCCCTCCTCGGCGACATCGGCCTCGGGCACGTGCGGTACGCGACCAAGGGGACGGCATCCAACGAAGAAGAGGCGCAGCCCTTCTACGTCAACGCCCCCTACGGCATCGTGCTCGTGCACAACGGCAACCTGACCAACACCCGCGAGCTCACGCGGGAGCTGTTCAGCAAGGACCGTCGCCACCTCAACACCAGCAGCGACACCGAGCTGCTCGTCAACATCCTCGGCTCCGAGCTGCAGTCCGAGATCACCGGTCCCGACCTCGACCCCGACCAGGTCTTCCGCGCGGTCGCCCGCGTGCACGAGCGCGTCGAGGGGTCGTACGCCTCGATCGCCCTCATCGCCGGGTACGGGCTGCTCGCGTTCCGCGACCCCTTCGGCATCCGCCCGCTCATCCTCGGCAAGCGTCCCGCCGCGACCGTTCCGGGCGGCGATCCGCGCGACGAGTGGATCGTGGCGTCCGAGTCGCTGGTGCTCGAGAACGCGGGCTTCGAGGTCGTGCGCGACGTCGAGCCCGGTGAGGCCGTCTTCATCAGCCTCGACGGCACCCTGCACGCGCAGCAGTGCGCGAAGAGCACGATGCTCGCGCCGTGCTCGTTCGAGTACGTCTACCTCGCGCGTCCGGACTCGGTCATGAACGGCGTCTCGGTGTACGAGACGCGCCTGCGCATGGGCGAGCGCCTGGCCGACACGGTCGCGAAGTACACGCCCGCTGGCGCCATCGACGTGGTCATGCCGATCCCCGACTCCGCGCGTCCGGCGGCCATGCAGGTCGCCCGCAAGCTCGGGATCGAGTACCGCGAGGGCTTCTACAAGAACCGCTACGTCGGCCGGACGTTCATCATGCCCGGTCAGGCGGTGCGCAAGAAGAGCGTGCGCCAGAAGCTCAACGCGATGTCGACGGAGTTCCAGGGCAAGAACGTCCTCCTCGTCGACGACTCGATCGTGCGCGGCACCACCAGCCGCGAGATCATCCAGATGGCCCGGGATGCCGGGGCCAAGAGCGTGACGTTCGCGTCGGCCGCACCTCCCGTGCGCTACCCGCACGTGTACGGCATCAACATGCCCTCGCGTCACGAGCTGGTGGCCCACGGGCGCACGATCCCCGAGATCGCCGAGGAGCTCGGCTGCGACTACCTGGTGTATCAGGAGGTCGACGATCTGAAGGCCGCGATCATGGAGGGCACCGACCTGGTCGACCTCGACATGAGCTGCTTCGACGGCCGCTACGTCACGGGCACCGTGTCGGAGGAGTACCTCGCCTGGGTCGAGGGCAGCCAGGAGTCTTGACCCCGCCGAGACCGGCGGGGACGCTGGCGCTGGCCGCGTCGGCCATCGTCCTGCTGGCGCTGACGCTGCGCATCGCGGTGGCCTCGCTGTCGCCGCTGCTCGACGTCATCGACCGCGACTTCGCCCTGCCGGCGGCGGTCGTGGGCCTGATCGGCATGGCTCCGCCGGTGGCGTTCGCCCTCGCCGGAATGGTCGCCCCCGCGATCGAACGCCGCCTCGGACTCGAGCGCAGCGTGCTGGTCGCGGCGGTGGTCGCCGCCGTCATGCTCGGACTGCGGGCCGCCGCGGTCGACGCGTGGACGCTCCTGGCCGCGACGGCCGGGGTGTTCGCGGCGGTGGGTGTGGCCAACGTGCTGATCCCGGCGGTCGTGAAGAAGTACTTCCCCGCGCGCATCGGGCTGATGACCACGGTCTACACGACGACGATGGCCGTCGCGACCTTCACTCCGCCGCTGGTCGCGGTGCCTCTGGCCGACGCCGTGGGCTGGCGCGGATCGTTCGCGACGTGGGCCGTTGTGGCCCTCGCCGCCGTCGTGCCCTGGATCCTCATGAGTCTGCGGGCGCGGGCCGCACGCGTCGACCTCGTCGAGGAGCCGCGCACCTCCGTGCTGTCGCGCATCGTGCGGGTGCCGCAGACGTGGGCGCTCGTGCTGACGTTCGCGGTGAACTCCGCCGTCGCGTACGGGATGTTCGCCTGGCTGCCGCCGCTGCTGATCGATGTGGCGGGCGTCGACGCCGCCGAGGCCGGGGGACTGCTCGCGCTGTTCTCGTTCATGGGCCTGCCGGTCTCGCTCCTCGTCCCCCTGCTCGTGCAGAGGATCGGGCGGACGACGCCGTTCTACGCCGTCGCGGTCATCGCCGGTCTCACCGGGGTGGCGGGACTGCTCGTGGCCCCCACGGCGGCGACGGTGCTGTGGGTCGTGCTGATCGGCATCCCGCCCCTGCTCTTCCCACTCGTGCTGGTGCTGTTCGGGTTGCGCACGCGCGGGCACGAGACGGCCGTCGCGCTGAGCGGACTGGTGCAGAGCGCGGGCTACGGGCTCGCCGCCCTGATGCCGCTGGCGATCGGCCTCACGCACGAACTGACCGGGGGATGGGTCGCGGCCCTCGTCGTGCTCGGCGCGGCGATCGCGTGCGCCGTGCCCGCGGGGCTGATCGTCGCGCGGCGCGAGACGATCGAGGACGCGTGGGAGAGGCGTACCGGACGCTCCTGGTGACGACCCGCTCCGCTCAGGGGCGTCGCCGACCCCGGGACGAAAGAGCGGCGGTGACGATCACGTCACCGCCGCTCGACATCGAGGGTCGACGAGAACCACTCGTGCCCACCCGGTCGCCGCAGAGGCGTCGGCGGGCGCGCGGACGAGCGAGAGGCGTCAGGCCTTCTCGTCTTCGTATTCGTCGGCGTACTGGTCGGCCCACTTGTCGACGTAGGCGTCTTCACCCGCCGCGGGTGCGCCCAGCTCGCGCTCGAGGGCCGAGTAGTTCACCGAGTAGGTGTCGTACTTCAGCTCACGGGCGATCTTGGTGTTCTTCGCCTTCTGACGGCCACGCCCCATGCGAGACCCCCTCACGATCGACGTCGAGGGCCGCTGTGCGAGCCCTGCGTATTGCGGTTCCGGACCGAGCCGGTAAGAGTAACAGCCAGGATATCACGGCGCATTCCGGCCGAGCCGTCGCGGGCTCGGGAGAGCGCCCGTCGCGACAGGAGCAGTCATGACCGATCAGCCCCGCCCCGAAGCCGCGTCCGGCGCGGTGATCGCCGGTGTCGTCCCGGGACAGTCGTCACGGGTCGTGCGGGAGGCGGCCCGCTACGCCGCGCTGTCGAAGGCGCCGCTGATCGTCGCCCACGTCGACACCACGCGCTTCGTCGCCTTCGAGGATCCCGACGGGTACGTGCACTCCTCGACGGTCGACATCGCGGGTGCGGCCTCGAAGGCGGCCCTCGAAGAAGTGCGCCGAGCGGCGGGTGAGGCGCTTGCCGGCCACGACGTCGAGTGGAGCGTCCGGCAGCTGATCGGCGACCCCGCACTCGCCCTCATCCAGCTCGCCGATCAGGTCGACGCGGCCCTGCTCGTGGTGGGCACTCGCAAGCGCGGCATCGGGGAGTCGTTCCGCGAATTCCTCACCGGTTCCGTCGCCGCGCGGCTGAGTCATCGGCAGCGTCGGCCGGTCCTCGTCGTCCCGCTCGGAGAACCGGCCGCCGCCGACGAGGAGCTGCCCTGGGCGTGACGCCCTACCCGCGCAGGGCGTGGGTGACGGCGTCCGAGGCGCGGCGCAGCGCCTCCTCGATCCCGTCGACCCCGGATGCCGACAACTCGCCGCCGCGGGCGACGTGCGCGCGCAGTTCCGAACGCACGCGTCCTCGGAACTCGGTGATCGCCGCGTCCGCCCGCGACAGCTGCTCGCGGCTGCGCGCGCGGGCGTCGTCGGCGGGGGTCGCGGTGGCGTGCTCGCGTTCCTCGCGCGAGGCGGCCGCGAGGTCGGCGCGGAGGCTCCGCATCGCATCCCGCACGCTCCCGCGCACCTCATCGGCGATCAGGCGGACGCTGTCGGCGAGCCCCGCCTGGATGCCCTCCAGGTCGCCCGCGCGCTGCGCGACCTCGGCGCGGCCGGCATCCGTGATCTCGTAGACGGTCTTGCGCCCGTCGACGGTCTTGGTCACCAGGCCCTCTTCTTCGAGCTTCGACAGACGCGGGTAGATCGTCCCGGCCGACGGGGAGTACGTGCCGCCGGTGCGTTCCGACAGGGCCTGCATGAGGTCGTAGCCGTGGCGGGGTGCCTCGTCGAGCAGGCTGAGGATGTACAGGCGGAGGTCGCCGTGCGAGAAGACGGGGCTCATCACCACTCCTCCTCTCCGGCGAGTTCTTCGGGGCGCAGGCCCGAGATGCCGCGGCGCAGCACGGTGATCTCGCCCGAGACGGTGTTGGCGCGCACGTCGACGAAGCTCCCCGCGAGGGTGCCCGTCGACCCCGTGTAGGTGGTGGGGCCCTTGCCGGAGCGCACGATCCCGTCGATCTGCACGCGACCGCTGACCGAGCGCGAGACGTAGTTCGCCGGGAGGGCGCGGTCGAGGCGGATGGTCGCGGTGCCGCTGACGGAGTTCAGCGAGATCGACTGGGTCTCGCCGCTCGAGTCGACCAGCATCGCTCCCGAGACGGTGTCGATCGACGCCTTGGCGATGCGGCCGGTGGCGGCGACGTCGCCCGAGACGCTGTTGGCGCTCAGGGAGCCGTCGAGCTCGCGCACCTGGAGGTCTCCGGAGACGGCATTCAGGTCGACGTCGCCCTCCAGGCCGTCAACGATGATGTCGCCCGACACGGTGTTCAGGCGCACGTCGGTGCGAAGGCCCGACACGAGGGCGCTGGCGCTCACGACCCCCAGGGTCAGCGCGACGGTGCGCGGCACGGCGACGCTGATCTCGGCCTTGGGGCCACCCGCGCCGAAGTTGCGGAACACCTCGAGGAAGTTGTCCCACCGCAGCTGAGGGTGGTCGATCTCGAGACGGCCGTCGACCATTTCGATGCGCAGATCCTTGACCGTGACGCCGTGCACCTCGATGCGGGCGTCGGTCTCGTCGTGGGCGATCACGTCGACCTGGCCGCCGACCAGGCCGATCTTCAGCTCGCGCAGTCCGGCGACGTCGATGACGCGCGTCTCGCCGGGATGGATGATCCATTTCTCCATGGTGGGGTCTCCTCACTCGCGATATATCGCGTTGTACTGAGTATCGCGATATATCTCGAGTTCGTCAACCCTGGCGATGCCGCGACGGTTCCGGTGGCTTCGACGGGCTCAGCCGCTTGGGTGCGACGGTTTCGGTGGCTTCGACGGGCCCAGCCGCCATGCAGCGGAGGTCCCTGAGCCTGTCGAAGAGACCGCGACGGGCGGAGACGACGGATGCCACGCCCCCGAGGAGGACGTGGCATCCGGGGCGGGAGATCCCGCCGGGAATCGAGGTCGACGCGCACCCGAAACGCGTCGTCCGCTCGATGGGGTCAGACGGGCTTGCGGCCGCTGATGAGGCGGAACAGCAGCACGATGAGGGCGATGAGGCCGACGATGATCGCGATCCACAGCAGGAAGCTGGCCGCCTGGCCGAGTCCGCTGAAGATGGCGATGACGATCGCGGCGACGATGATGATGATCAGGAAGATGTTCACGGGGGGCTCCTTCTTTCCCGCGCCGGAGCGCGGGACCTGGCGAGGTCATCCACCCGCTCCGCTCTGCGACGAGCAGGCTGCGCAACGGGTGGCTGATGTCCACGCTGTCACCGTCGAGGGCTGCGGTCAGTGGGGTTGACGCTGCGTGAAACCGGCTGTTATCCGCGCGGATGTCAACCCGCGGGCGCGGCGCCGCGCCCGCGGCGTAGCGTCGGTCTCCGCGACGGGAGGAGCCGATCATGCCCCAGGGACGTGGGTCCAACAGCCTCAAAGACCCCGAGATGTACGAGGAGCTGCGCAAGAAGGGCGACTCGAAGGAGAAGGCGGCCCGCATCTCGAACGCCGCCGCGGCGCAGGGGCGCGACACCGTCGGCGAGCGGGGCGGTCACGCGGAGGACTACGAGGACCGCACCGTCGACGAGCTGAAGAAGCGCGCGAAGGAACTCGGCATCACCGGCTACTCGGGCAAGAAGAAGGCGGAGCTGATCGACATGCTCCGCTCGCACTGACGCGCATGGCGAGGCTCGTCCGCGTCCGGCCCTACGAAGACCCGGGCTATCGCCGGGTGCGCTCCGGATGGGGGTTCCGATTCGTCGACCACACCGGGGCGGCCGTCCCCGAGCGCGAGGCCGAACGCGCGCGCGGTCTCGTCATCCCTCCGGCGTGGCGCGAGGTGTGGATCGCGCGCGAGCCCAACGCGCACATCCAGGCCGTCGGCACCGACGAGGCCGGTCGGCGCCAGTACACGTATCATGCCGACTGGTCGAAGCGGCGGGACAAGGGCAAGTTCTCGCGCGCTCTCGACCTCGCCGAGACCCTGCCGCGGGCGCGCGCCCGCGTGACGCAGTCGCTGCGCCGCAGCGACATCGACCGCGAGCGGGTGCTGGCGGTGTCGTTCCGCCTGCTCGACCTCGTCGCGCCCCGGGTCGGGAACGCGCGGTACTTCGTCACGAACGGCAGTCGCGGCCTCACGACCCTCCAGCGCAGGGATGCCACGATCGAGGGCGATCTCATCCGCCTGTCGTTCCCGGCCAAGAGCGGCAAGCGCGCCGATCTGCGCGTGCACGACGCCGAGCTGGCCTCCCTCATCGAGGAGCTCGCTCTCGGGCGCTCGCGCGCGGCGCTGCTGAGCTACCGGCGCGGACGTCGGCGCGTCCCCCTCACTCCCGGTGACGTGAACGCCTACGTGCGGGCGCTCACCGGCGGGCCGTTCAGTGCGAAGGACTTCCGGACGCTGCGGGGCACGATCCTCGCGGCCGAGTCGCTCGCGAAGGCCGGGGCCGTCGGGGGCAAGAACGAGCGCAAGAAGGTCGAACTCGCGGCCGTGCGGTGCACCGCCGACGCGCTCGGCAACACTCCCGCTGTCGCCCGGGCCAGCTACATCGACCCGCGCGTCTTCGCGCTGTACCGCAAGGGGCGCACTATGGACCTCGGTGGGTCGAAGGATGCCGCGATCCGGCGGCTCATCCTCGGGGAGTGAGTCCGCTGCGTCGATCGAGGACACTCGGTCTGGGTGGGTGGCACGGGCGGGTGCCGACCGGACGCGGGGCGGGACGGCGGCGTAGGGTGGCGCGGTGAGCATGTGGCGTGACGCGGTCCTCGTCGCCGTGGGCGGGGCGATCGGTACGGCCGTCCGCGCGGGGCTCACCCTCGCGCTCGGCGCCGACCTCGGCTCGGCTCTCGTGCCGCTCATCAACGTCGTGGGGGCGTTCGCGATCGGCATCCTGTTCGGATGGAGGGCCCGGATGCCGGAGTCCTCGCGCGCGCAGCGCGTGCAGCTGTTCGTCGGGACGGGTGTGCTGGGCGGCTTCACCACCTACAGCGCCCTGGCCGTCGAGTCGGCCGACCTGGCGCTGCTGTGGTGGGGCGTGGCGACCGTCGTCGTGGGCACCGCTGCGGCGTGGGGCGGCGTGCTGATCGGTCGCGGCGGGCGCGCGCGCAGCTGAGGAGCGCCCCCGGGGTCTCGGTCGGCGCTCTCTGGGCGCCCCCGCGGCCGACCTCGTGGTTGTCGCCGACCGGAGAAAGTGGTACAAATGTGCCACTTACTCGGCGTGGGCCGTCGCGCCGCGCCCCGACCCGGAGGTTCGACGATGAACGCCGCTCCCCAGATCGTCACGCTCGGAGCCCACGTGCTCGACACGATCGTGCATCCCGTCGACGAGATCCCCCCGGCGCAGGGGTCGCTCCTCGTCGACGAGATCGTGATGTCGGCAGCCGGTCCCGCGGGCGGCACCGCTCTCGTGCTCGCCAAGCTCGGCGCACACGTCGTCACCTGCGGAGCGGTCGGCGACGACGTGGCGGGCCGCGTGCTGCGGGGACTGCTCCACGACGCCGGGGTCGACGTGACGCACCTGCGCACCGACGCCCTGCCCACCTCGGCATCCGTCCTGCCCATCCGCTCCGACGGCTCGCGCCCCGCCCTGCACGTGGTCGGGGCCAACGCGCTCGCCGCCGACGTCGTGCCCTGGGACGCGCTCGCCGCCGCCGACCACGTGCACGTCGGCGCCCCCGAGCTGCTCGGCCCCGAGAACGTCGTCGAGATCCTCGACCACGCGCGGGAGAACGGCGCGACGACGTCGCTGGACTTCCTCATCGGCGGCGAACCGGCGTTCTACCCCCTCATCGAGCCGCTGCTCGCGCACGCCGACTACGTGCTGCCCAACGCCGAACAGGCGCGCGGATGGACCGGCGCCGCCGACTTGCCCGCGGCCGCGCGCGCGCTGAGCGCCGCGGGGGCCCGCATCGTGGCCGTCACCGACGGGGGAGACGACATCGTGCTCGTCGAGGGTGACGACCTCACCCGCGTGCCGATCGTGCCCGCCGCCGCCGTCGACACCAGCGGCGGCGGCGACGCGTTCTCCGCGGGGTTCGTCTTCGCTCGCCTCCGCGGCGCGTCGGCGACCGAGGCGGCGCGCTTCGGCTCCGCCGTCGCCGCCCAGGTGGTGGCGGGGGTCGGAACCTCGCACGGCGACTACGACGCGGCATCCGTCGACGCCCTGCTGCGCGAGGTCGCCCGATGACCGACGTGCGCGAGGCGGTCGCCGCGACCTGCCGCTCCCTCGCCGCGCAGGGGCTGGTCAAAGGCACCGCCGGAAACGTCAGCGTGCGCGTCGCGGACGGCCTCGCGATCACGGCGACCGGGGTGGTCTTCGCCGACGCGGTCGCCGACGACGTCGTGATCGTCGACGCCGAGCGGCGCGTGGTCGCGGGTCGTCTCGCGCCCAGCTCGGAGCTCGACCTGCACCGCGCCGCCTACGCCGACGACGCGGTGGGCGCGGTCGTGCACACGCACGCTCCGGCGGCGGTCGCGCTGTCGCTGGTGAGCGATCGCCTGCCGTGCGTGCACTACCAGCAGCTCTCGCTCGGCGGAGAGGTGGACGTGGTGCCGTTCGCGGTGTTCGGCTCGCCCGAACTCGCGGCGCGCACCGGTGCGGCCCTGGCGAGCGCGAACGCGGTGATCCTCGCCCACCACGGCGCGGTCACCACCGGTCGCGACCTCGCCGACGCGGTGGCCAACACGGCGCTGCTGGAGTGGGCCTGCGACATCTACCTGCGGGCGCGCGCGGTCGGCGAACCGGCCGAGCTGACCGCCGCCCAGCAGGCCGAGGTCGTCGCCGCCGCGGTGTCGACCGGGTACGGCCGCACGCGGGAGCTGTGACGATGGGTGCCATGACGACGACGACGACGTTCGACTCGCTCAGCCCGCTCGACGGGCGGATCGTCGCGACCTTCCCGGTCGACGACGCCGACGCGGTCGCCGCGACCGTGGAGCGCGCGCGTGCGGCCGCGAGCCGATGGGGGCGGCAGGGGTTCGACGGACGCCGCCGCATCCTCCGGGCGTGGCGTCGCGACATCGTCGCGCACCTCGACGACCTCATCGCGCTCGTGCGCGCCGAGACGGGCAAACCCGCCGGCGACGCGCGGCTCGAGATCATGCTCGCCCTCGACCACCTGGCATGGGCGGCGACCCACGCCCGCCGGACGCTGCGGCGACGGCGGGTGCGCCCGGGGCTGCTCATGATCAACCAGTCGGCGAGCGTCGGGTACGTCCCCTACGGCGTGGTTGGGGTCATCGGCCCCTGGAACTACCCCGTCTTCACGCCGATAGGATCGATCGCCTACGCGCTCGCCGCCGGAAACGCGGTGGTGTTCAAACCCAGCGAGTACACCCCGGCGGTGGGCGCCTGGCTCCGGCGTTCGTTCGTTCGCGCCGGTGGCGACCCCGACGCGTTCGCGGTGGTGACGGGGCGGGGCGAGACCGGTGCCGCCCTGTGCCGTTCGGGGGTGGGCAAGGTCGCCTTCACCGGCTCCACCGCCACCGGCAAGCTCGTCATGGCGGCGTGCGCCGAGACGCTCACGCCCGTGGTGATCGAGGCGGGAGGCAAGGACGCGCTCCTCGTCGACGAGGACGCCGACCTCGACGCCGCCGCGGAGGCGGCGGTGTGGGGCGCGTACTCGAACGCGGGGCAGACGTGCATCGGCATCGAGCGCGTGTACGCGCACGAGCGGGTGTACGACCGCTTCCTCGAGGCGGTGGTCGAGCGCACGCGCGAGCTCCGGGCGGGCGTGGACGCCGACGCGCGGCTCGGGCCGCTCACGATGGCCCGCCAGGCCGACGTCGTGCGCGCGCACGTCGCCGACGCCCTGGCGCACGGCGGCACGATCCGGGTCGGCTCCGTGCCCCCGCCGGGCACCGTCGTGCCGCCCGTCCTGCTCACGGGGGTCGACGAGTCGTCGGACGCGGTGCGCGAGGAGACGTTCGGGCCGACCCTCGTCGTCAATCGCGTGGCCTCCATGGACGAGGCGATCGAGCGCGCCAACGCCGTGCGCTACGGCCTGTCGGGGGCCGTCTTCTCGCGGCGACGCGGGCGGGAACTGGCCCTGCGCCTGCGGGGAGGGATGATCGCGATCAACTCGGTGATCTCGTTCGCCGCTGTTCCCTCGCTGCCCTTCGGGGGCGTGGGGGATTCCGGGTTCGGACGCATCCACGGGGCCGACGGGCTGCGCGAGTTCGCCTCCGCCAAGGCCGTGACGCGGCGGCTCTTCCCCTCGCTGACCCTGACGAGCATGCGGCGCTCGGCGCGCACCGACCGCGTGGTCGACCGCATCATCCGCGTGCTCTTCGGCTGAGCCGGCGCGCCCGGCGCACGGGGGCCGCGGCGCCGTCGGCCGCCCTGCGCGCCGAGCCCCGCGGCATCCTGCGCGGGCCGCCGCTCCGCTCCCGCGGCGTTCAGCGCCGTGCGCGCCGCCCGCCGTGCCCCGCGCCGCCCGCCGTGCCCGGCGCCGCCCGCCGTGTCCCGCGCCGCCCGCCGTGCCTCGCGCCGCCCGCCGTGCCCGCCCGGGCGGGCCGCGCTCAGCGCACCGAGCGCACGCGCAGGATGATCGCTGCGCCCAACAGCCCGGCCGCCCCGCTCGCGACGAACAGGCCGGTGAAGCCGCCGAACGCCACGACCGCCCCCGCCCCGAGCAGCGGTCCGAAGGCCTGGGGGCCGGCGAGGGCGATGTTCATGATGCCGACGTCTTTGCCGCGCGTCTCGGCCGAGGGCAGCACCTGCGTCGCGAGCGCCTGGTCGACGGCGAAGAAGCACCCCTGCCCGAGTCCGAGCAGCACCGCGCCCACGATCGCGGTCGTCTGAGCCGGGGCCACCGCCAGCAGAAGGGCGGCGACCGCCTGCGCCGACCCCGAGGCCAGCACGAACACCCGTCGACGCCCGACGACGTCGCTGAGCTTGCCCAGGCCGACGGATGCCACGATCGTGACGACCATGTAGATCACCGTCGTGAAGACCAGGAAGCCCGTGGGATCGTCCAGGCCGAGCGCGAAGGTGAAGAAGTACAGCAGCATCGTCGTCGCGATCGCATTGCTGAGGTTGATGAGGACGCGGCTGGCGACCGTCCACGCGAAATCGGGGTGACGGCGCGGATCGACCCAGATCGACGACAGGATGCCGCGCACCGTCGCGGGGCCGAGCCGGGCGGCGTCGGCGTCGGAGAGGGGGACGTCGTGCAGGCGCAGCAGGAACGGCACCGCCAGCACGACGGCGCACACGGCGAGGGCGAGGTAGCCCGACGCGGTCGTGGTGAACACCGCCGTCACGAGCACCATCCCGAGCAGGATGCCCAGGGCGTTCGGCGCCGAGATCCAGCCCGACACCAGTCCGCGCTGGTCGGCGGGCACCCGGTCCGCCATCACGGCGGTGAGGGCGGCGGATGCCATGCAGAAGCCGACCATCGTGGTGGTCCACATCACGACGGTCCCGACGGTCCCGGTCTGGACGCCGAGCAGGGCGAGTCCGGCCGCGACGAGCAGCACGCCCCCGAGGATCCAGGGGCGACGGCGTCCGAAGCGCGATCGCGTGCGGTCGCTGAGCGCCCCCACGATCGGGTACGCCACGACGACGAAGGCGCCCGCGACCGCGCTCACGAGCCCGTACGCGACGAGGGACGACAGCCACTGCTCCGACGAGTGCTGCGCGGCGATCTGCAGGGGGAGCAGCACCTGGACGGGAACGAGCTGCGCCATCCACAGTCCGAGCCAGACGCCGGCGAAGGCGGCGATCCATCCCGCCCGCACGGGACGGGTCGGCTCCGCGTACGCCGAGACAGGCGGCCGATGCGTCTCGGCGCTCATCGGCGGTCGCCGGCGCGGGTCGCCGCCAGGGTCTGCAGGGCCCATCGACCGGCGTCGGCGACGGCCTCGCGCGCCTCGCGCAGGGCGCCGCAGGCGTTGAAGAAGCCGTGGATCTGGCCGGTGTGCACCACGAGACGCGTCGCGACGCCGGCAGCCTCCAGTCGCTCGGCGTAGTCGACGCCCTCGTCGCGCAGCACGTCGAAGCCCGAGACGGCGACGTAGGCGGGGGCGACGCCGGAGAGGTCGTCGGTCAGGATCGGCGAGACGAGCGGGTCGTCGGCCGTCGCCCCGCCGCGGAGGTAGTGGGCGGCGTACCAGTCCATCTGCGCCTCGGTGAGGAAGTACCCGTCGCGAAACAGGTCGTACGAGCGGCGTTTGCGCGAGAGGTCGGTGACGGGGCAGAAGAGGATCTGGAACGCGGGAGCGCCCGCGTCGTCGTCTCGCGTGACGATCGAGGTGAGCGCGGCGATGTTCCCGCCCGCGCTCTCGCCGCCGACGCCGACCGTGCCCGGGGCGGCGCCGAAGCGTTCGGCGGCGTCGCGCACGAACCGGAACGCGTCGATGCTGTCGTGCAGCCCGTGCGGGAAGGGCGCTTCGGGGGCGAGCCGGTAGTCGACCGAGACGACCGTCATGCCCGATGTCGCCGCGAGCGTGCGGCACGCGGCATCCCCGCTGTCGAGGGATCCGAGCACCCATCCGCCGCCGTGGAAGTACACCACGACGCCCGGCGCGGGGCGGTCGGTGCGGGCGCGGTAGACGCGGCCCGCGATCGCGCCGTCGCGCGTGGGGATCGAGATGTCCTCGCGCTGGGCGAGGCGAGTTCTGCTGGCGAAGGTCCAGGCCTCTCGCTCGATGTGCTCGCGCGCCTCGGCGAGCGGGAGCTGTTCGAACCGGGCGCCGGGGGCGTCGTTCATCACGCGCAGGGAGACCTGCACGGCGGGGTGCAGCTCGTTCCCGTCGATCTCGACGGGGGTGCCGGCGAGGGCGCGGAGCGCGCGCGGGGGCAGGGCGCCCAGTGCTCTCGCGCCGGCGCGCAGCAGGTGGTCGTGGGGTCGGGGACGGATCATCGCTGGTGAGCCCTTCTGTCGGTCACGTCGTCGTGATCGACTATCGGGTCACTTTATTGCACAGAAGTACAGCTTTGTGTGAAGAAAATGTGAAGCGGGCGTATTCGCGCTGGCTACGGCCGACAGAACCTGTACATTTGTGCCAACTAAGCGGGGCCGTCTCCCGCCTCGCCCAGCGACGAGGTCGCGGCGAGGGTGACGAACCCCACGAGCACCGCCCGCAGGGCGTGCGCCAAGGACTGGTACTGGACGACCTCGGAACGGGCGATGCGATGAAGGGCGAAACCGTCGATCACGGCGACGACCGCGGCCGCGGCGTGCGGATCGGTCACGCCGTTCGTGCGCAGCACCGCCGCGGCCAGGCCCCGCGTCTCGTCGAGGATGCGCTCGACGTGCACGCGCAGGGCCGGATGCCGCGAGGCGAAGAGGTAGATCTCGAACTGGGCGACCGTGTGCTCCTCGGACTGCTGCCGGACGATCTCGACGAACTCGTCGATCGCCGCGCCCGGACGGTTCGCCCCGGTCTCGAGCAGGGCGCGGAACTGCTGCAGACGCTCGAGCTCGGCGTCCATGGCGTGCGCCACCGCCTCGCCGATCATGTCGTCGAGCGAGGCGAAGAAGTACGTCGTCGACGAGTGCGGCACCCCGGCCGCCGCCGCGACCGAGCGGTGCGTGACGCCCGAGATCCCGCGTTCGGCGATGATCGCCAGTGTCGCGTCCAGCAGCAGGTCTTTGCGCGCTCGGCCCCTCGCGCGCATCGACCGGTTCGTCGTCTCGGCCACGGAGTCCTCCTCGCTGCCCCGCCCGGGCGGCATCGCATCAGAAACGGAGCAAGCCTATGACCGCCCCCGTCTCCCCGCCCGCCGCGGGCGTCGATGTCGTCGTCGTGGGGGCCGGTCTCTCCGGCCTGACCGCGGCCCATCGGCTCCGCCAGTACGGCCTCTCGGTGCGCGTCTTCGAGGCGTCGTCGAGAGTCGGCGGCCGCGTGTCGTCGACCCGCGTCGACGGCGTGCACGTCGACCTCGGCGGCACCTTCGTCGGTCCCGGCCAGGACCGCGTCATCGCCCTGGCCGACGAGGTCGGGGTGGGCCGCTACCGCACCTACGGCGCGGGGGAGAACGTCATCCGCTGGCGCGGGCAGCGCCGGCGCTACCGCGGAACGGTCCCCCCGGTGGGGGCGAGCCTGCTCGACGTCGGTCGCATCCAGCTCACGCTCGACCGCCTCGCCCGGACCGTGCCCTGCGGCGCCCCCGCGACGGCCCCGCAGGCGGCCCAACTGGACGCGGAGAGTCTCGGATCGTGGCTGCGCCGGTCGCGGGCGTCGTCGGCCGCGCGCGACCTCATCGCGATCGCGGCCCGCACCACCTGGGGGTGCGAGCCCGACGAGATCTCGCTGCTGCACGCGCTGCACTACATCCACCAGGCCGGCGGGCTGTCGTCGATGCTCGACACCGAGGGCGGGGCGCAGGAGGAGCACTTCGTGGAGGGTTCGCACGAGATCGCCCTCCGCCTGTCCGCCGCGCTGGGCGACGCCCTGACCCTGGACGCGCCGGTGGAGCGCATCGCGTCCACGGGCGACGGGGTGCGGGTGACGGCGGCTGACGAGGTCGTGACGGCGGGGGCGGTGGTCGTGGCCGTCCCGCCCGCGCTGCGCTCGCGGATCGTCTTCGCCCCCGCCCTGCCGCCCGCGCACGCGCAGATGGCGCAGCGCTGGCCCGCCGGCATCCTGTCGAAGGCCTATGCCGTCTACGAGACGCCCTTCTGGCGCGAGCAGGCGCTCTCGGGGCAGGGGCTCAGCGACACCGGCCCGGTGTTCATCACGTTCGACGCCGGTCCCGAGGGGGCGGACGGGCCGGGCGTCCTGCTCGGCTTCGTCGGCGGGGTGTACGCGCGCGAGTGGGACGAGCTGCCCCCGGCCGAACGGCGGGCCCGGGTGCTGTCGTCGTTCGCCGACCTGTTCGGTCCTCGGGCGCTGGATGCCACGGGCTACGTCGACCAGCGCTGGGGGGCCGAGCCGTGGGTCGGCGGAGGACCCACCGCGGCGCCCGGTCCGGGTTCCGTCGTGCCGTACGCCGGGACCCTCGCCGCCCCCGTGGGGCGCGTCGTGTGGGCCGGCACGGAGACCGCCGACCGGTGGACGGGCTTCATGGACGGGGCGGTGCGAGCGGGGGAGCGCGCCGCGCTCGAGGCCCGCGCCCTCGTCGCCGCCACAGCCCGGTCCACCGCCTCGACCATCGCCTCGACGACCGCACCGCTGACCGCATCGCCCACGGGAGGGACCTCATGACCTGGCGCCGCCACTACACGCACCTCACCACCGCGACTGCCGAGGCGGTGTGGAAGAGGTGGACGACCCCCGAGGACTGGGCCGTCGACGACCCCGATCTGCGGCGCGCCGACTTCGCCGTGCCCGCGCGCGTGGGGGCGAAGGGGCGGGTCGTGAACCACGGCACCCCCGCGCAGACGTTCACCTTCACCGAGCTGCAGCCCGGTGTCGCCATGAACTTCCGCATCGCGCTGCCCGGCGCCGTGCTGTCGTTCCCGCATCGCATGCGGCAGACCCCGAACGGGCTCTCGGTCACGCACGGCGTCGAGGTCTCGGGTCCGCTGGCCGCGGTCTTCGGACCGCTCGTGGGGCGCAGGATCGCCGCGGGGCTGCCCGCCGTGCTGCGGCTGGTGACCACGAACGCCCTGGCCGACACCGCTGCCGCCGCCGATTCCGCCGCGGAGTGACGCGGTGTCGCTGTCGATGACCCTCACGGCCGCCGCGATGTGGATGGACGCCGCCCGCATCCGCCGCGCCCTGTCCCGCGACGACTACCTGTCCACCCTCGACCCGGATCGTCGGCCCGCGCCCCCTCCCGCGCGTCTGCGGCGCGCGGGTCGCGTGCACGTCACGCGTCGGGGCGGGTGCGACGTGGTCCGCTACGAGCCGGCCCGCCGGGAGCCCGCGCTCGAGCTGATGTACCTCCCGGGCGGTGGGCTGGTGAACCCGCTCGTCCCCGCGCACTGGTGGATCGTCGAGCGTCTGGCGCGGTCGACGGGGGCGGCCGTGACGGTCGTGAACTACCCGCTCGCCCCCGAGCATCGGGCCGCCGAGACCGCGGCGTTCGTCGATGCCGAGTACGCCCGACTCGTCGAGCGCGCGGGGGCGGGACGCCTGCTCGTGGCGGGGGATTCCGCCGGCGGCACCGTGGCCCTCGGGCTCGCGCGGCGCGCCGCGCGCCGCCCCGACGCCCTCGTGCTCCTGTCGCCGTGGGTCGATCTCGCGCTGACGAATCCCGCGATCCCGCGCAGATCGGGGCGCGACCCGTCACTGCGCGTCCCGGGGCTGCGGGCGGGGGCGCTCGCGTGGGCCGCCGACGTGGGCCTCGACGACGGCTCCGTCAACCCGGCGCGTGCCGAGCTCGGCGGTCTTCCCCCGACCCTCGTCTTCCAGGGTGGGAGGGACATCTTCTTCGACGACGTCGTCGCCTTCGGGCGCCGCGCGCGGGACGCGGGCTCACCCGTGCGGGTGGTCACCGCTCCGGCGGGTTTCCACGTCTACGTGGGGGCGTTCTGGACGCCGGAGGCGCGGTCCGCGTACGCCCTCGTCGGGACCCTGTCGCGGCATCCGTCCGAGATCGTGACGTAACGGTACATTTGTGCAAGAATCTCGCCAGGGTGACAAGGACGCACCCGGATCAGGAGACACGATGGCCGCTCGATACGACCTTGCCAAGGTGAAGCTCGGCGCACTGATGACCGACCCGGATGCCGAGGGCATCATCCTCGACGTCATCCCCGACCTCAAGGCGAGTCCGACGTACCTCATCGCCCGCACGCTCACCGCGAGCGCGGCCCTGCAGCTCGCCGCCGCCCAGATCGGATCCGAGAAGGCCGCCGAGCTGCGCCGGCGCGTCGAAGCCCTCGAGGCCTGAGCCGACGCCTCCGGCGCGCGCGGCGGCGTAGGGTGACCGGGTGACACCCCTGGTCTTCCTCGCCGTTGCGCTCGCCGGAGGCGTCGGCGCGGCCCTCCGCTACCTGCTCGACGTCGCGGT
This sequence comes from Microbacterium sp. BWR-S6Y, assembly GCF_041379845.1. Lineage (NCBI taxonomy): Bacteria > Bacillati > Actinomycetota > Actinomycetes > Micrococcales > Microbacteriaceae > Microbacterium > Microbacterium sp. BWR-S6Y. Next base: position 41,741 of record NZ_JBFECV010000009.1, on the reverse strand, counting down.
CCGGCGGCGCACCGGGGAGCGGTTCCCCTGGGGGATCCTGGTCGTGAACCTGACCGGGGCGCTGGTTCTCGGCATCCTGACCCCCCTCCCCGCCGACGAGGCGTGGCGGTGGATCCTCGGGACCGGTCTGCTCGGCGGCTACACGACCTTCAGCGCCGTGGCGGTGACCACCGCGCTGCTCGCGGAGGAGGGGCGCACGCGCGCGGCGGTGTCGTACGCGGTGCTGTCGTTCGTCGGCTCGGTCGTGGCCGCAGCCGTCGGGCTCACGGTGGGTTCGCTGCTCTGAGCCGCGACCCGTCGCGAGGGGCATGGGATACTTGACGCTCGATACACCTCTGTATCGAGCCGTGATCCCGAAGGGTCCTTCGTGTCGTACCTGGCCGTCCTGAGCCTGAAGAACCGCGCCCTCATCGCCCTCGTCACGATCGTCGCGGCGATCTTCGGCGGTCTGGCGCTGACGAGCCTCAAGCAGGAGCTCATCCCCTCGATCGAGTTCCCCCAGCTCGCGATCGTCACGACCTACCCGGGCGCTTCGCCCGAGGTGGTCGAAGCCGACGTCTCGACCCCCATCGAGAACGCGATCCGCGGTGTCGACGGGCTCGAATCCACGACCGCGACCAGCACGACGAACTCCTCGATCGTGTCGGCGTCGTTCACCTACGGCACCGACCTCGCCGCGGCGCAGCAGAAGATCCTCGCCGCGATCGCGCGCATCAACGACCGACTCCCCGAATCCGCCGACACCACGGTCGCCTCCGCCAGCATCGACGACTTCCCCGTCATCCAGCTCGCGGTCACCGGCTTCACCGACGCGCAGGCAACGCAGTCGATCCTGCAGACCAGCGTCATCCCCGATCTCGAAGACGTCGAGGGCGTCAACGGGGCCCAGATCGTCGGCGGAACGGGCCAGCGCGTCACCATCACCCCCGACACGACGAAGCTCGGCGAGCGCGGGTTCGGTCAGCAGGCGATCACCGACGCGCTCGACGCCAACGGCGTGCTCTTCCCCGGCGGCTCGCTGACCGAGGGCGATCAGACCCTCACCGTGCAGACCGGCACGAAGCTCACCAGCGTCGACGAGATCGCCGCGCTACCGCTCGTGCCGACGGATGCCGCGCAGTTCCAGGCCGGGCAGACGACCATCGGCGACGTCGCCTCGGTCGAGCTGCAGACCGACCCCGTGACCACGCTGTCGCGCGTCGACGGCCAGCCGGCGCTCACCATCTCGGTCACCAAGCTGCCCGCGGCCAACACCGTCGATGTCTCGCGCGGCGTTCTCGCCGCCCTCCCGGGCCTCGAGTCGCAGCTCGGCCAGGGCGCGACCTTCACCGTGGTGTTCGACCAGGCGCCGTTCGTCACGCAGTCGATCGAGGCCCTCGCCCAGGAGGGCCTGCTCGGACTGGTGTTCGCGGTCGTCGTCATCCTGATCTTCCTGATGTCGGTGCGCTCGACCCTCGTCACCGCCATCTCGATCCCCACGAGCGTGCTCATCACCTTCGTCGGGCTGCAGGCCTTCGGCTATTCGCTGAACATCCTCACCCTCGGCGCGCTCACGATCGCGATCGGCCGCGTCGTCGACGACTCGATCGTCGTCATCGAGAACATCAAGCGGCACTACGTCGGTGATGCCGAGAAGATCCCCACCATCATCCGGGCCGTTCGCGAGGTCGCGGCCGCGATCACGGCATCCACGATCACCTCCGTCGCCGTGTTCCTGCCCATCGCCTTCGTCGGCGACGTCACCGGGGAGCTGTTCCGCCCCTTCTCGCTCACCGTCACGATCGCGATGGCGGCCTCGCTGCTGGTCTCGCTGACGATCGTGCCGGTGCTGGCGTCGTGGTTCCTCAAGCCGGGCACCGTCGTGCGCGACGCCGAGGGCAACGCGATCGACCCCGAAGCACCCGACGCCCCGCCGACCCGTCTGCAGAAGGCCTACGTGCCCGTGCTGAGCTGGACGCTGAAGCACTCGTGGGTCACCCTCGGCGTCGCCGTGCTGGTGCTGGGCGGGACGCTCGCGGCCGTGCCGCTGCTGAAGACCGACTTCCTCGGCGACTCGGGGCAGAACACGTTCACCGTCACCCAGAAGATCGGCGATGCGCCGAGCCTGGATGCCGAGGACGCGGCCGCCCAGAAGGTCGAGGCCGTCCTGCTCGACACCGAGGGCGTGCAGACCGTGCAGACCTCGATCGGCTCGAGCGGCTCCGCGCTGCGCGACGCCTTCTCGGGTGGCGGCTCGGGCATCACCTACTCGATCACCTCGCAGTCGGGCACCGACCAGGTCGAGCTGCGCGAGCGCGTGCGCACAGAGCTCGAGAAGCTGACGGATGCCGGCGAGATCGAGGTGTCGGCGCAGGGGAGCGGCTTCGGATCCACCGACATCACGGTCGACGTGACCGCCCCCGACGCGAACACACTGCAGCAGGCGAACGATGCCGTCGTCGCGGGCCTGAACGGACGCGAGGGGATCGGCCAGGTCACCAGCAGCCTCTCGGCCTCGCTGCCGTTCGTCTCGGTGCGGGTGGATCGCGACGCGGCCGCCGAGCGCGGCCTGTCGGAGCAGGCGGTCGGCGCCCTCGTGTCGGGCGCCCAGCAGCCGCGCCAGGCGGGCACGGTCGAGCTCGACGGCCGCGGGGTCACGGTGTACCTCGCCACCGCGAACCCGCCGCAGACGATCGACGACCTGCGCGCCCTCGAGATCCCGAGCGCGCGCGGCACCGTGCGACTCGACGAGATCGCGTCGGTCGAGCAGAGCCAGACGCCCCCGTCGATCTCCACCGCCCGCGGACTGCGCACGGCCTCGATCACGGTGACCCCGACGACCGACGACCTCGGCAGCTCGTCGGCGAGCGTGAACGCGGCCCTCGCCGACGTGCAGCTGCCCGAGGGGGCCACCGCGAAGGTCGGCGGCGCGGTCACCGATCAGCAGGACGCCTTCGGCCAGCTCGGCCTCGCGCTGCTCGCGGCCATCCTCATCGTCTACGTCGTCATGGTCGCGACCTTCAAGTCGCTGCGTCAGCCGCTGGAGCTGCTCGTGTCGGTGCCGTTCGCGGCGACCGGGGCGATCCTGCTACTGCTGGTGACGGGAGTGCCGCTCGGCGTCGCCGGCATGATCGGCGCGCTCATGCTCGTCGGCATCGTCGTCACGAACGCCATCGTGCTGATCGACCTCGTCAACCAGTACCGCGCCCGCGGTCTCAGCGTGCACGACGCGACGATCGTGGGCGGGGCGCGACGTCTACGGCCGATCCTCATGACGGCGCTCGCCGCGATCTTCGCGTTGGTGCCGATGGCTCTCGGCATCACGGGCCACGGCGGATTCATCTCGCAGCCGCTCGCCGTCGTCGTGATCGGCGGTCTCGTGTCGTCGACGTTCCTGACGCTGCTCGTGCTGCCGACGCTCTACAACCTCATCGAAGGAGCGAGCGAACGGCGCCGGGCCCGGCGTGCCGCGCGGGACGCGGGCGGGTCCGAGCCGACGGGCGCTGCGCCGGTCGCGGACGACGGGCACCCGCTGAGCCGCCGCGAGCTGCGCGAGAAGCACTGACCCGACGCGGGTCGGCCGCGAGGATCGCGGGCCGCGGGGTGGTGCGGCGCGCGCCGGGAGTGTGTGCATCGCCGCACGCGCCATGCGTCGTGGCCGTCGCGTGAGCGTTCGCCGTGGGGCCTGCCGCATGGGAGAGTACCGGGGTCGCCTGCGCGGCCCCGCTCCGTGCGGCGGCGTCCGCACAGCCGGAGTGAGCGGGGGAGGATGCCGTTCCGGTCGCTGCCGTCATCGCGGCGACGCGGGCTGCGCGCCGACCGGCCGCCGTGGCGGAGAGTGGTGTCGCACGCCGCGGCCACCCGACCGGGAAGGCGGTCGCCGTGCCGGTGAAGGCGGACAGCACGTCGATGCGCGCGCCCGTCGCGCGGCCGGGACCCGTGGCGAGGGGGGAGCGGCGGTGCGACACGACCGCGATGAGGGGCAGCGCCGAGGGGTGGCTCGCTGCGGCGGCGAACGACGGGGCAGCGAGCGACGGGGCGGCGAACGACGGGGCGGCGAACGACGCGGCGAAGACGCTGCGACCCGCGCGGCGACGCACGAGGTGCGCGGTGGTGCGCTCACCCTCGGTGCGCGCGGGGGCGGCGGCGCCCGCAGCGCGCGCGGCCAGAACGTGGGTGAACATTCCCGACCAGGCGAACATCGCCGTGCACGAAATGGTCTCGAAGAGGGCGAGATTGATGGTGGCCGTGACGAAGAGGGTGATCGAGATGAGGAGCCAGACCGTCGCGACCGCGGTGCTGACGGCCATGCGCTTGCCCAGGCGGTTGAACATGATGGGCGCGCTGATCAACAGGGCGAGGAATCCGAGCACCATCGAACCCGCGACACGGTCGTGAAGGTCTTTGTCGGTGTTCAGCGGAATGCATCCGACCAGGGCGAGATTGACGCCGACGACATTCAGGCAGAGGAATGCCACGGTCGCCGCGCCGCGGCGCACGGGGCCGCGACCGACACGGCGCACGTCGCGGCGGACGCAGAACGCGAACACGACGACGATGAGACCGCTGACCTTCAGGGTCGTGTTGAAGAACGCGCTCGAGAGGTCGCCGAAGATCCCCAGCTGGCTGAAGTGCAGCTGCCACCACAGCGGATCGCTGGTCGTCGCGATGGACAGCAGCAGGCCGCTGACCAGCACGATCAGGGCGGCGGCGCCGACGTGGAGCGACGGGAGGGTGCGCATCCGGCGGGTGAGGCCGGACAGGTGCGACGTCGACAGGGAGAAGGGGACGGCGGAGCGGAGCGCGCTGCTCATGATGGGGGATCTTTCCTCGTGACGGAACGAGGATCCCCCCACATCGCGGGACCCTCGGCCCCCGTCGGCTCATTCGGGTAAAAACCGGGGGGAACCTTGACCCTTTGCTGCCCCCGGTCGCGACGGAAACCGTCAACCCGAATGGTATCGTTCGCGCCTCCGAAATGGGAAAGGGCTTGTCCCGTCTTTTCCCAGGTCATAAGGCGTATTTCTTGTCCCCCAAATGGGGGACAAAGTTCGCTTATGCCGTGAAGCGCACGCCCCATTCCCGATGCAGAATGCCGCCGCATTCCAGGCGCTCGAGGTCGTCGCCCGTCGCGAAAGCGTTCGCGGGCGCCGTCATCGGCTCGATCGCGACGGCGAGGGGATGCCCCGGATAGCGGTCGGTCGTGAAGACCTGCGCCCAGCGGAATCCCTCGTCCTGCCACAGTTCGACACGGGCCCCGCCGGGCGCCGTCAGCGTGTGTCGGGCCCGCCCCTCGGCATCCCTCTCCATCCCCCGGTAGCCGTTGTCGAGAGCGGCGTCGCCGAGGCGCAGGCCGTCGCGCAGGTCGGTGCCGGCGCCGACGGGAACCTCGTCGACGGGGATGTTGCGATCGTCGAGCACCAGCGTGGTGGTCCCCGACGAGTGCACGACCAGATCGGCGGTGTCGACGCCCCCGATCTGCAGGTACGGGTGCACGCCGAGCGCGACGGGCGCCAGGCTCGCGCCCACGTTCTCGACGTCGTGGGCCACGTGCAGTCCGTCGGCCTGCAGGGTGAAGGTCACGCGCGTACGCAGGTGGAAGGGGTAGCCGGTCTGGGGGACCACGTCGGCGCCGAGCACGAGCCGCTCCTCGGTCTGCTCGATCGGCTGATACGCGGCGAAGCGCAACAGGCCGTGGCTCGCGTTGCCGAACTTCGGCTCGCTGATCGCCAGCTGCAGGTCGGCGCCGTCGAAGCGGTACCTGCCGTCGCGGATGCGATTCGGCCACGGCACCAGCACGACCCCGGATGCCGCGGGCGTCGGCACGTCGTCGGGGTAGCGGGGCACGAGGTCGACCCCGTCGACGGTGAGCGCGCGCAGCGCCGCACCCACCTGGGCGATCTCGGCGGAGACGTTCGCGCTGCGCAGGACGAAGCGGTGGCCGGTGGGATCAGCGGTCATGACGAGGCCTTTCGTGGACGGGGCGGTCGCTGCAACCAGGGGTGGAGCAGGCGGGTGACCCACGGCAGAACCAGGTAGGTCATGACGGGGGTGAGCAGCAGGGTCGTGGCCAGCACCCGCAACGGCAGGGGGATCTCGGCGAACCCCGGGACGAAGCCCAGGAGCCACGACGCCAGCAGGTTGGTGGGGAAGAACCCCACCCAGATGGTCACGGCCTGTTTCCAGCGGGGAGGAGCGGGAGGCACCGGTTGCTGCACGGGCGAGGTCGTGGCATCCGTCGGGGCGAGGACCGAGCCGAACGCGGCGTCGAACCACCCCTCGATGCCCGTGCGTCGCTCGCTGCGCTCCTCGCGGGCGAACGGACGCCCCGAGTCGAGCCACCACTGCCGTTGCGAAGAGGTCTCCCACTGCTCGAGGGTGGCGATGTCGCGGAAGCGGTACAGCATGTACCAGAGGTCGCTCTCTTCGCCCGCGCGCACCCACCCCGAGCCGAGGAAGCCCGGGAAGGCGGTCGCGAGGTCGGTGCCGGCCTGCATCCAGGAGGTCGCTTCGGCGGTGCGCGTCGGGTCGATGCGCCGCTCGATCGCCACCGTGATGGGGTGGGCGTCGGTGTCTGCCATGCGTCCATTTTCGGTCACCCGTCTCGCCGCCGCGGCACGGGCGGCGGGTGGGACGAGGGGTGCGGGGTGCTGGGGTGTGTCCCAGTTCTGGTGGTGCGTGTCCCACTTGTGGGGGGTGGGGGCGGCTGGCGCTGGCCATAAGTGGGACGAGGGGTGCGGGGTGCTGGGGTGTGTCCCAGTTCTGGTGGTGCGTGTCCCACTTGTGGGGGGTGGGGGCGGCTGGCGCTGGCCATAAGTGGGACGAGGGGTGCGGGGTGAGGGGCATGGATGCCATTCCCAGGCGCGACCTGTAACGTGGGGCGGTCGGCTCTGGACACCGCGTGTGATGCGCGGATGGGTTTGTGAGTCCAAGGGGCCGATGGACAGGACGCGATCGCGGCCTCGACCCATCAGTGAATGGCCCCCGGCCGACGACAGTCCGGGTATCCCACCGCCACGAGCGGTGATGCTGTTTCGCGCGAACAGAACCCAGGAAGTTCCCCATGCCCAAGAACAAGAAGCCCGCCGGCGGCCGCGCCGCCAAGAACTTCGAGCCGCGCTACGGCGCCAAGACCTCGTTCCAGGACCGCAAGCGCCGTCCCGGTGCGGAGGGTCCCGCCAAGCCCGGCAGCAAGAGCCCGAACCACCGCGGCTACCGTCCCGAGGCCGAGGCTGCGCCCGACAAGCGTCGCTGGAACGCGTCGGACCGCGCCGGCCGCGACCAGGCTCGCGACATCCGCAGCTCCGCTCGCGACGACCGTCCGGCTCGTTCGTTCGATCGTGACGAGCGTCCGCGTCGGTCGTTCGAGGACCGTCCGGCTCGTTCGTTCGATCGTGATGAGCGTCCGCGTCGTGACGCGGGCGACCGTCCGGCTCGTTCGTTCGACCGCAACGACCGCCCGGCTCGTTCTTTCGACCGCAACGACCGTCCCGCGCGTTCGTTCGACCGCACCGACCGTCCCGCCCGTTCGTTCGATCGTGACGAGCGTCCGCGCCGTGACGCGGGCGACCGTCCCACGCGTTCGTTCGACCGTGCGGACCGTCCCGCCCGTTCGTTCGATCGTGATGAGCGTCCGGCTCGTTCGTTCGACCGCACCGACCGTCCCGCGCGTTCGTTCGATCGCGATGAGCGTCCGCGTCGGTCGTTCGAGGACCGCCCCGCTCGCTCCTTCGACCGTGACGAGCGTCCCCGCCGTGACGCGGGCGACCGTCCCGCCCGTTCGTTCGACCGCACCGACCGCCCGGCTCGCTCCTTCGACCGCACCGACCGCCCCGCGCGCTCGTTCGACCGTGACGAGCGTCCCCGCCGTGACGCGGGCGACCGTCCCGCCCGTTCGTTCGACCGCAACGACCGCCCGGCTCGCTCCTTCGACCGTGCCGACCGCCCCGCGCGGTCGTTCGACGACCGCCCGCGCCGCGCCGACGGACCGAGCCGCAGCGACTGGAACGCGTCGCCGAAGCGCTCCGCCGAGCACGAGCAGCGCGTTGACGTGGTGCACGAGCGTCTGCAGGCCGAAGCGGTGGATGCCGCGACGGTGACCGGCGCCGGGTTCGCCGATCTGGGGCTGGGCGACAACATCGTCCGCGCCCTCGCCGGGCTCGGGGCCGAGAAGCCCTTCCCCATTCAGGCCGCCACCGTCGTTCCGATCCTCGAGGGCCGCGACGTGCTGGCCCGCGGTCGTACCGGCTCGGGCAAGACCATCGCCTTCGGCGCCCCGCTGGTCGAGAGCATCCTGCGTTCGCAGGCCGGCAAGCGCCGCGAGTTCGGGCGCGCCCCGAAGGCCCTCATCATGGCGCCGACGCGCGAGCTCGCTCTGCAGATCGACCGCACCGTGCAGGTTCTCGCGCGCAGCGTGGGACTGTTCACGACGCAGGTCTACGGCGGCGTGCCGCAGGCGCGTCAGGTGGGCGCGCTCAAGAAGGGCGTCGACATCGTCATCGGAACCCCCGGCCGCATCGAGGACCTTCTCAACCAGGGCAAGCTCGACCTGTCCGACGTGCAGGTCGCCGTGCTCGACGAGGCCGACCACATGTGCGAGCTGGGCTTCCTCGAGCCCGTGCAGCGCATCCTGCGCGCCACCGCGAAGGGCAGCCAGAAGCTGCTCTTCTCCGCCACCCTCGACCGCGAGGTCGCGGCCCTGGTCGACGAGTTCCTCGTCGAGCCGGCCGTCTACGAGGTCGCCGGAGAGGATCAGGACTCGAGCACGATCGAGCACCGCGTGCTCGTGATCGAGCACCGTGACAAGGCGCAGATCCTCGACTCGCTCGTCGACCGCGAGGGCAAGACGCTCGTGTTCGCCCGCACCCGCGCGTACGCCGAGATGCTCGCGGAGCAGTTCGACGACGCCGGGATCGCCGCGGTCGCCCTGCACGGCGATCTCAACCAGCAGAAGCGCACGCGCAACCTCGAGAAGCTCACCTCGGGTCGCGTCAACGTGCTCGTGGCCACCGACGTCGCCGCCCGCGGCATCCACGTCGACGACATCGACCTGGTCATCCAGGCCGACGCCCCCGACGAGTACAAGACGTACCTGCACCGCTCGGGCCGCACGGGCCGCGCCGGTCGCAGCGGCACGGTGGTGACGCTCATCACGCGTCAGCGTCGCCGCCGGATGACCGAACTGCTCGACCGCGCCGAGATCGAGGCGCCCTTCGAGGAGACCCAGCTCGGCGACGACGTGCTCGAGGAGATCTCGGGCCGTCAGCTGGCCGACGTCACGTCGTAAGCGTTCCTCCGAGAGGCCCCCGTTCGCGTTCGCGCGGCGGGGGTCTCTCGTGTTCCCCCGTCCGTCCGACGGCCTCGCGTCCCTCTCGTCTGCGCCATCGGAGGGCCCGCCTCACGCCGTTCAGAACAACCTCGGTTCGCTCGCCGGAGCGACGCGGGGGCGCGCGGATGCCATGCCGGCGGTGCTGCGGACTGGACCGAGGCTGCTCGTGGTCGGGGTGCGGGCGGCGAGTCCCGGTTGGGGACGGCCGCGAGGGTGGTCGTCTTCGTCCCACCCGTCGAGCCCGTGCAGGCGGAGCAGGGGGCGCAGGCGCTTGCCGAGCCACGAGCGGTAGGCCTTCGGCGCGGTGACCGAGACGCCGGGATACAACCCGCGATACGACGAGACGAGGTGCGGCTGCTCGCGCTCGAGCCAGTCGAAGAACCACTGCTTCGCGCCCGGTCGGAGGTGCAGCGCGCCGTAGACGACTCGAGCGGCTCCCGCCGCGCGCAGGCGTGCCAGCGCGTCGTCGAGCACCGGTATCGAGTCGGTGAGGTGGGGGAGGATCGGCATCAGAAAAACCGTCACCCGGAATCCGGCTGCTGTCGCCGCGCGGACCGTCTCGAGGCGGGCCTCGGCGCTCGGGGTCCCCGGCTCGATCGCGCGTTGGAGAGCATCGTCGAAGACGGCGATCGACATCGCCAACGAGACCGTGACCTGCTCGGCGGCCGCGGTGAGCAGGGGGAGATCCCGGCGCAGCAATGTGCCCTTGGTCAGGATCGAGAAGGGGGTGCCGTTGTCGGTGAGGGCGCCCACGATCTCGGGCATGAGGCGGTAGCGTCCCTCCGCCCGCTGGTAGGGGTCGGTGTTCGTGCCGAGCATGACCGGTTCGCGTGCCCAGGATCCGCGACGCAGTTCTGTCCGCAGCACGTCGGCGACGTTGACCTTCACGACGATCTGCGAATCGAAATCAGCGCCGTAATCGAGGTCGAGGTACTCGTGCGTCTTGCGCGCGAAGCAGTACGCGCAGGCGTGGCTGCATCCCCGGTACGGGTTGACGGTCCAGTCGAAGGGCATCGCCGACGCGCCCGGAACGCGATTGAGCGCGCTCTTGCACAGCACCTCGTGGAAGGTCATGCCGGCGAACTCCGGGGTGGTGACGGAGCGGACGAGACCGTCCATGCGCTCCATGCCGGGCAGCGCCGCCGTGTCGTCGACGCCCAGCTGTTGACCCTGCCACCTCATCTCGACAGTCGAACACATGTTCTATCGGAACGCAAGGCGGTGTTGTTCACATGCGTCTCCATGGACGAACGGCGACGCGCTACTGTGACAGCCAAGTCCGCTCGCCGAGCGGCGTGACAGGGGGTGGCGCATGGTCGACGGCCGGCAGGTCCGGGGTCACGCCCTCGTGCACCGATCCGCGCGGCCGCTCGAGTCGCGGCATCCGGCAATCGTGGTGCGGCATCCCACTCTCTCCGGATGGATCTGGCTCGCGGTCGCGGTGGTGCTGCTCGTGGTCTGCGAGATCTGGATCGAGAACGAGTCGGCCGGCGTCGTGGTCTCGCTCGTCGGCGCCCTTCCGTCTCTCGGCGCGACGCTGCTCGTGCTCGCGCAGACCCCGCGGACGCATCTCGACTTCGAGGAGTCGATCCTCGGCCACTTCTTCGCGCGGTTCTTCGCGGTCCTGGGGGCGCTGATCCTGTGGATCGGATCCGTCGTCCTCGGCGCCGCGGTCGCCGTCCAGCTCGCGGAAGACACCGGAGCCGATCCCGAGAAGGCGTGGGTGGAGGCCTTCGAGATCTTCGGCGCGGTCGTCCCCTTCATCGTGGCGATGCTGTGGGCCGTTCTCGTCTTCCGCTGCGTCGGCTACATCGCGCGGTTGCGTGGATGGGCGGGCGTGCCCGAGCGGCATCGCATCCCGGATCAGTTCTTCGCGGATCTGCCGCGCACCCGGCGCGTCGTCGTCGGCCTCGCCCACCCGTCGCTCCTGCTCGTCGCGGGTCTGTTGAGCATCGTGGTCGCGATCTTCGCGGCCGCCGAGGTCGGGTTGAGCGACATCGCGTGACGCCGTCTCGCCGCCGACCGCCGCGAGAGAGAGGAGCCGTACCCCAGCCGCCTCAGTCGAGCAGCCGGGCCGCGACGAAGCGCAACGCCTTCGCACCGTGCGTCAGGGAGTCCTCCTGCTCTCGGCGAGCGTGGTCGGGGAGATCGGGATCGGCCAGGATGCCGCGCGTCACGCGCTGCGATGCCGCGAGGATCTCCACCAGGAACTCCTCGTCGCCGTCCGCAAGCGGCACGACCAGCTCGGCATCGTCGAGGGGCCATCCGGTGGGGGCGAGGGGGCCGGGATGCCGCGCGGTCGCGGCGCTGCCCGCACCCATCAGGCGCTCCGTGCGGGCCGCGACGACCGGGTCGCCGCCGACGCGTTCGACGGAGCCGGTGTTGTCGAGCGTCGCGTAGACGGCGTGCCAGACGGGCATCGGGAAGCTCAGCTCGTGTGTCGGCTCGGTCGTGTCGACGACGGGCTCGTCGGCATCCTGACCGACGGTGTCGAAAGCGACCCAGCGTCCGTCGGTCTCGTCGTGATAGCCGAGGTCTCCGAACGGCGACACCTGCAGATGGGGGCCGCCCGGGTGCGGAACGAACGGCGCGTGGCCCACCAGGGTCGCCGTGTGCGCCGACGGCGCCGTCTCGGACCGCGTCCCCAGGAGCACGCGCGTCAGCGCGGCCCCCGAGGCGAGCAGCTCGTCGAGGGTCGCCGCGAGGTCGTCGTCGGTCGGCGCCTCGTCGCCCCGGACCGCCGCGCGCAGCACCGTGCCGCGCAGCAGTTCCTTCGCGAACGACCCCGTCGTGCCCCGGGCGCGGTCGGCCGCGGCCTCGAGCGCGTCCGCCGACAGGGGCAGTCCCTGGGCGTACCTGCGGAACAGACGGCGCCGGTCGGCGTCGTCGGGAAGGGGGATCTCGACGCCGAGGTCGACGCGCCCCGGCCGGGCGGCGAGAGCCTCCTCGAGGATCTGCACGTGATTCGTCGTCATGACGAAGGCGATGTCGGCATCCGGTTCCAACCCGTCGAGGGCGTCGAGCACGTCGAACAGCACGGGCTCGGGCGAGAAGCCGCGGTCCGCCGCCACCAGGTCGATGTCTTCGAGCACGACGAGGGCGGGGGCGAAGGTGCGCGCGATCTCGGCGGCCGCGGTGACGAAGCGGATGCTGGACCCGGTCAGCACCACGGCGGTCGTCCCGGGGGTGCGGGCGAGAAGGTGACGCACCGTGAGCGTCTTGCCGGTGCCGGGAGGGCCGTACAGCAGGACGCCGCGCTTGAGGTGCTGTCCGGCCGCACGCAGGGCCTCGCGGTGGTCGCCGATGCCCACGACGTGGTCGACGATGCGTTGCAGCACGCCCTCGCTGAGAACGATGTCGTCGGCCGACACATCGGGGCGGGGCAGGAAGGTCGCCCCGGCCTCGTGCCCGTACTCGGTCGGGACGAACGACAGCACCTGACCCCGCAGCACGCTGCGCTCGATCATGAGCCGCCGGATCTCGGCGAGCGCCGCCGCCGTGGCATCCGGATCGGCACCGATCACCTCGAGCTGGGGCTGCGCCGGCATCGACCGCGGGTTGGCGGAGCGCTGCACGATCGCGAGCGGGTGTCCGTCGAACCGGAGCAGGCGCACGCCGAACGACACGACGCGACGCTGCGCGGTCGCGCTCACGTCGCGGGAATCGTACGACACGGGCCCGGGAGCGAAGTGCGAATACGGACCGGAAAGGAGCTCGGATGCCGACACGTGCAGGCGCTGCTCGCCCCCGGTCACGCCGATCAGCGCCCGCCGCCGCGCTCGGTGAGTTCGTCGAGGGCGATGTCGGCATCGACGTAGCGGTGCGCCGAGAGCGTTTCGGTGGTCACGGGGAGGGTCGTCACATCCACTCCGAGATGGGCGCTCACCTCCTCGCCGAGCCGCGTGCGCTCCCCGGCCCGGTCGGCGGCGACCACGCGGTTCACGGTCTCGAGATAGCGGCTCATGGCGTGGGCGAGTGCGCGGTCGTCGTCGTCGAGCATGGTCCCCCCGGTCGGCTCACGGTGGCTCCAGAGTGCCCGTCCGGAGGGTACCGGGGCAACCGTCGCCGGCCGACGGGTCGACCGCGGGCCGCCCCCGGGAGACAATGGGAGCACTCATGTCCCCCGATCCCGAGCTTTCCCCCCGCCGCGCGGCCCGCGCGGAAGCCGAGCGACTCGCGACGGAGGCCCTCGCGCAGATCCCCCCTCCCGCTCCGACGCGCCGTCAGCTGCGCGAGGGCGCGGGCGCCGCGCGGGTCGGGAATCCTCGACGCCCGAGCACGGCGCGCCGCGGGCTCGCGCAGACCCTCGCCGCCCTTCCCGCCGACCGCCGACGTCGCCTCGCCGTCGTGATGGGAGCGGGCGTCGCGGTGATCGTCGGCGTCGTCGTCGCGATCGGCGCGGCAGCGGGTTCCGCGCACGACGCGACCGCATCGGCATCCGTCGACGACACCGTGAGCGCCGCCGTCGCGGGTCCGCCGGCCGTTCCGGACGAGGGGCTGCCCGTGCCGCAGGTCTCCGCCGTCGCGGCGACCGCGACGCCCTGCGACGACCCGGCCTTCACCGCCGCGCTCGGGCAGGGCGACGACACCGCCGCGATCGCGGCAGCGGGCGGTGGGGCGGCGTTCCGTTCCGCGGTGGCATCCGGGATCGCCCCGTGCGTGTCGCTGAGCGACCCGGACCGCGAGTGGCTCGTGGTCAACAAGCAGCGCCCGCTCGACCCGATCGACTACGCCCCGGGCGACCTCGTCATGCCCTCGAACGTGCGCGCCCTCGAGCAGTCGGCGCTGCGGGCGGCTCCCGCCGAGGCGCTGAGTGAGATGGTGCGTGCCGCGGCCGACGCGGGGGCGGGCGAGATCGGGTACCTCAGCGCCTTCCGCTCTTACTCCACGCAGAAGTCCACCTACGCCGGCCGCGTCGCCGTGGGCGGCGTCGCGGAAGCCGACCGCGAGAGCGCACGGCCGGGGTACAGCGAGCATCAGACCGGCAAGGCCGTCGACATCGTTCCGTGCAACGGCTCGTGCGGAACACTCGACGACGTCGCCGCATCGCCCCAGGGCGCCTGGGTGCGCGAGCACGCGTGGGAGTTCGGCTTCATCACCCGCTACGCCGAGGGGCGCGAGGACTACAGCGGCTACGAGCCCGAGGCGTGGCACCTGCGCTACATCGGGCCGGAGCTCGCGCAGGCCTATCACGACGGCGGGTACACCACCCTCGAGGAATTCTTCGGCCTCCCGGCGGCGCCGACCTACTGAGCGACCGAGGCCCCGGGCGTCTCAGGCCCCTCCCGCGCTTCGACGCCTCGCGCCGCTCGACGCCCCGCGCAGGCGACCGCCACCGCGTCCGCCCTCCCGCGCGCCTCGACCCGCCCGCGCCGCTTCACGCCCTCCCGCGCGATGCCACGCCCCACCCTGCTCGACGCACCGTGCGCCGAGGCGCTACATTCGTGTTCTTCCTCCGCCCGAACGGATGATCACGTGACCGGTCTGTCCCGCCGCCAGTTCCTCCACGTCGCCGCCACTGCCGCCGCCGCGACGGGGATCGGCCTCGACGCGCTCGTCGCCGCCTCGGCTCGCGCACAGGCACCCGCCGCGACGGCGGCCGGCATCCCGACCACCCTCCAGCAGACCATCCGGCAGGGCTCCGTGGTCTCGGGACGCTATCGCGCGCTCGCCACGGGGGCGGGTGAGCCGTACCTCCCCCGCACCGACGTCCTGCGGCGCGCGCCGTCCGCCGCCCGCACGGCCTCGCGGCGGTCGCTGCTGTACCTGGGGCACCTGTCCGACCTGCACGTGATCGAGGCGCAGTCGCCGGGCCGCATCGAACCGATGATCGTGCAGGATCACTCCGCGTGGGGCAGTGCCTTCCACCCGCAAGACCCTCTCAGCCCGCACGCGACGGCGGCGATGGTGCGGGCGTTCTCCGACGCCCGGTACAGCCCGCTCACCGGAGCGCCGATGAGCGCCGCGATCGTCACCGGCGACAGCGCCGACATGCACTCGCACCTCGAGCTGCGCTGGTACATCGACCTGATGGACGGCCTCCCGGTCGACCCGGCCACCGGCGGGCCCACCTGGCAGGGCGTGCAGGCCTGGAACGAGGCGACCTGGGCGTACCGGCCGAACGATCCCCGCGGGGGCGCGTTCGGCGACTACGGGTTCCCGCGCCTGCCCGACCTGCTCGCGCAGGCGATCGCGCAGAAGATCGAGTCGGTGGGCCTGCCCGCGCCCTGGTACGCCGTGTACGGCAACCACGACACCCTCCTGCTCGGGACGTTCGACATCAGCCCGCAGCTGCGCGCTCTCGCCGTGGGCGGGCGGAAGTCGTACACCCTGGATGCCACGGCGAGCACGGCGCTGGAGGGGTGGGCGTCGAGCACGAGCGTGTTCTCCCAGGCCCTCGCGGCCCTCGGCCTGGCATCCGGGAACCCGGGAATGCGGGAGGTGCCCGCGAACGACGATCGTTACCTCTTCGAGCGGCGCGAGTTCATGGCGGAGCATTTCCGCACCGAGACCACCCCCGGACCCGTCGGACACGGCTTCACCGCCCACAACCTCGCGTCGGGCGAGACGTGGTGGCAGGTCGACCTGAGCCCGCGCGTGCGCGCCTTCGGCCTCGACACGTGCAACCAGGTCGCGGGTCCCGACGGGGCGGTGCCGGAGTCGCAGATGCGCTGGTTGCGGGCGCAGCTCGAGATCGCCCAGCGCGAGCAGCGGCTGGTCCTGATCTTCAGCCACCACAACAGCCTGACCCTCGAGAACCGGGCGGTGCGGCCGGGAGCCGACGAGAAGCTGTACGGGGCCGAGGAGTTCGTGGCGATGCTGCTGGAGTTCCCCGTCGTCGTGGGGTGGCTCAACGGCCACACGCATCTCAACCAGATCCTGGCGCACACGAGCGCCACCGGCGGGTTCTGGGAGATCACCACCGCGTCGTGCATCGACTTCCCGCAGCAGCAGCAGGTCGTCGAGCTCGTGGACAACCGCGACGGCACGCTCTCGCTGTTCACGACGGTGCTCGACCACGCCTCTCCGGCGGTGCCGGGGTCGTCGGGTTCCGTCGCGGATCTCGCCAGTCGCAGTCGTGAGCTCGCCGCCAACGACTGGGCCGAGACGCCGCTCATGCGCCGTGGCTCCCCCCTCGATCGCAACACCGAGCTGCTGCTGCCCGCGCCGTTCGACCTGGAGGTCATCACCGACGCGCAGCTCGAGGCGCAGCACGTCGCCGAGCGCGCGCGGATCGTCGCCTACGAGACGGAGCGTGCGCTGTGAGGCGGGTCGCGACGATGGCCTCGCTGGGGGCGGTGCTGGTGCTCGTGCTCGCGGGCTGCTCGCAGGTCGCCGCGATCGCGCCGGTAGGCGGCAACCACCTCACCGAGGTGCGGTTCGCGACCATCGACGTCCTCCTCGACCGCGGCGTCGAGCTCGAGGCCGTTCCCACGTGCACCCGCGCCGACGACGGGGCGATCTCGTGCGCGGGAACCACGGGAGAGGGGGATGCCGTGGCCTCGAGCTCGCCGGCATCCGATCCCGACGCCCTCACCGTCACGGTGTCGGGCGCGGTGGTCTTCACCGGCAGCGTGAGCGCCGTGATCGACGCGGCGGCGGGGGACGCACCGTGAGGCGGGCCCTGCTCACCGCGGCGGTGGTCGTGGGGCACGCGGTGATCCAGGCGGCGCTGGTCGTCCCGCAGGCGGCGGTCGCGGCATCCGTCGGGTTCATCGCCCTCTTCGCGGCCTCGGCGGTGGCGCTCGCCGCGGCGGCCGTCGCACTGGTGGTCCTCGCGGGCACGGGCGGGCGGCCCCGGATCGGACGCGTGATCGCGGGGGTCGTGGTCGCTCTGGTCGTCGTCGCCGCCCTGGCGGTGCTGTCGGCGGCGACGCTCGTGCCGGCGATCCTCGTCGCTCTGGTCGTCGTGTCCCCGCTGGGCAACGCCGGGGTCGGCGGGGCCGTCGGCCTCGGCTCGTTCGCTCGGCATCCGGTCCGCGCGGTGCTGGCGGCGGTGCTCTCGGTGGTCGTCCTCGCGCTGATCGGCGTCGCCGCTCTGCTGCTCGGATTCCTCGTCACCGGGTGGCTGGGGGCCCTGGCCACCGGCATCGCGGGAGGTGCCCTCATGGCGCTGCTCGTGCGCCTCTGGGCCCGGCTCGCGATGCGCCCGCGGGGTGGGCCGAGCCGGGTCAGACCCGCCGTCGCCGCGCGGTGAGCCGCACCGCCGGAAGCGGGGGAGCGGGGATGCGCTCGGGGCCGTGGTCGACGACGTCGCCGAACCGCTCGGAGTGGCCCTCCCATGCCTCGCGCGCCGCGACGATCTCGTCGTGCGTGCGGCCGACGAAGTTCCACCACATGACGATGTCGGCTTCGAAGGGTTCGCCGCCGAGCAGGAACACGCGGGCTCCGTCGGTGCTGCGCAGCTCGAGGTGGTCGCGGCCGGTGCCGAGGTACACGAGTCGGGTGTGATCGACGGATGCCGTCTCCCCGGCCTCGAGGACAGGCCCCGGGCGGCGAACGGCGTCGGCGTCGACGGCATCCACCCCGGTGACCGCCTCGGCGCTGCCGGTCATCCCGTAGACGGCGTACTCCCAGTCGGGGCGCAGGGGAACCCGCACGCTCACGCCCGGCGGGAGGCGCAGCTCGGCCCCCACGATCGGGGTGTGGACGGTGGCGGGCGAGGCGACCGCGCCGAGCGTTCCCATCACCACCACCGCGTCCGCGCCGTCGCCGAGGTCGAGCACGGGAAGGTCCTCATGCCGTTCGAAGGCGGGGGCGCCGTGCCGGCGCGACTCGGGAAGGGCCACCCACAGCTGCAGCGCGTCGAGAGGGATGGGGCCCTCGCCCACCGAGTACTCCGAGTGGGCGATGCCCGCGCCGCTGGTCATGAGGTTGAGGGCGCCCGGGCGCACGACGACGTCGCTGCCCACGGCATCCCGGTGACGCACCTCGCCGATGATCGGCCACGTCACCGTCTGCAGGCCGATGTGCGGGTGGGGTTCGACGCGCATCAGGGTGTTCTGCGGACCGAACCGGTCGAGGAAGCACCACGCGCCGACCATCGGCAGCGAGCGGTGCGGGAGGGTGCGGTGCACCTCCATGCCGCGCACCCCGCCCAGGGGCACCTCGCGCGCCTCGACCACGAGGGCGCGCGGCCCGTCGCACTCGACCGGCCCCTCCGACGCGGGCGGAGCGACGTCGAGGCGGGTCACGACGGTTCGCCGGACCCCGCCGAGTCGGCGGCGTCGGCCTCGTCGGGCCACTCCACGACGAGACCCGGTACGTCGTGCTCGCGGAGGTAGTGCGCCACGAAGGGGCAGGAGGGGATGACGCTGCCGCCGCGGCGGGCGAGATCGCCGAGGGCTTCGCTCGCCAGCGTCGACCCCAGGCCGCGGCCCTTGAAGGCCGGGTCGATCTCGGTGTGCGGCAGCACCACGCGGTCCTCGCCCGCGGGACGGAACTCGAGGAAACCGCCGAGCTCGTCGCCCACGTGGATCTCGTAGCGGCGTGCCTCGTCGTTGCGGGTCACGGTCAGTTCGTCGGCCATCGGCGTCTCCTGTCGTCGGTGTCCACAGCAACGTACGTCGGCGCCGCGGTGTTCCGCCATCCCTGGACACGGCGCGCAGGGGCGCCCCGACGGCGTCCGTTCACGCCCGCGCGCGGTGCCGCCGGACGGCCGCGCGGTTGGCGCAGCGCACCGAGCAGTAGCGCTGGCGCCCGTTGCGGGTGATGTCGACGACGACGCGGTCGCACGGCTCGGAGGCGCAGCGACCGAGGCGGTTCATCCCGCGCGTGACGAGGTGCAGCGAGGTGCCGACCGAGATGACGGCCGCGAGGACGCGCGGCAGCGCTTCGTCGCTGTCGCGGTAGTGGAGGTGCCACCCCTCGCCGTCGTGGTCGGTGAGACGGGGGTAGGCGGTGACAGCGGCCATCTGCGTGTTCAGCAGCTCGGCTCGCGCGGCTGGATCGGGTTCGTCGACGACGCGCAGCCACTCGTCGATCACCGCGCGCGTCTGTGCGTGATCGTCGGATGCCACCGGGAAGCGCATCGTCATCCCTCGCTCGATCGTGCGCTCCTCGATGCCGGCGCGGTCGGCCGGCCAGTCGTTGGCGAGCGAGGCGGCCAGGAGCACGGCGTACTCCCCGTAAGGGTTGAGATGCATAAAGGCATTACAACACGCTGGGATCATGACCGCCTCCCGCACGCGACCCGCCGCCGCGGCATCCGTCCACGAACACGCCTGGCTCACCGAGTCGGTGCACGGCACGAGCGAGGGACGCGTGCGCTACGTGCGCTGCGCCGGCTGCTCCGCCCGGCGCGTGGATCGGGAGCACCCGCTCGTGGTGGTCCCGGTCGCGATGTCGCGCGCGATCGGATGACGCGGCGGAGGCCGGAGGGGAGGGGGCGGCCTCGGCTGCCGTTCGGCGACCCCCGGGAGGACCGGCCACCCACGGGCGACGCCCGGCGCGGTAGCGTCGATGCAGACCGTCGACGGAGGACGCATGGATGCTCTGAGCCTGATCGCCGCGACCGCGGGAGCGGTGCTGGTGATCGCCCTCGTGCTGCACGTCTGGTACGCGATCGGACTGTCGCGCGTGCTCGCCGCGCACGGCGGCGAACCGTGGCGCGCGTGGGTGCCGCTCGTGAACGAGGCGGAGGTGTTCCGTCTCGGCCGCATCGACCCGGTGCGCGCGGTGCTGCTCGTGGTGCCGTTCGTGAACGTCTACGGGCTCGTGCTGAAGGCGAGGGCGGCGCACCGGCTCGGTGAGGGCTCCGGTCGCGGAGCCGGCACGACGACGCTCGCGGTGCTGCTTCCGCCCGCGTGGGCGATGGTCCTGGCTCGAGCCCCTGAGGCGGCGGAGGCCGCATCCCCGACCCCGCGGGAGATCGTCGGCGTCGAGTCGGCCCCCGCCGAGGCCGGAGAGGTCGACGGTCCGATCGCCGCCGTCCCGGGGGTTCCGACCGCCCCGGCCACCGCGGATCCGGCGGCTCCCGTCGCCGCCGCGGCCGGAGGGCGACGTGCCGTGGCGACGTCGGTGGAGCCGTTCAGGCCTCCCGTCCTGCCGGGACCCCGCGAGATCGGGGCGGGCGACGACCCGGACGCGTCCTCTCCGGCGCCGGATGCCGTGGTCTCCGCCTCGCGGGCGGAGGCGTCCGTCGCGCCGGCTCCGGATGCCGGGATCCCGGCCTCGCGGGCGGAGGCGTCCGTCGCGCCGGCTCCGGATGCCGGGATCCCGGCCTCGCGGGCGGAGGCGTCCGTCGCGCCGGTCGCCCTCGACGCCGCGGAAGGCGTCGACGCTCGCGTGTCGGAGACGACGGACGCGACGGCCGAGCGACCCGCCGGACGCACCGACGTCGCCGACCCCCTCGACGAGTCGACGCAGACCGCACGCCCACGCTCCCGGCGCCGCGGGGACTGGACCCTCGGGCTCCCCGACGGCAAGATGGTGTCCCTCACGAGCCGGACGGTCGTGCTGGGCCGCAAGCCCTCGAACGCCGACGACATGACCCAGTATGTCGCGGTCGTCGACGAGACCCGCACGATGTCGAAGGAGCACGCGCGCCTCGACTGGACCGTGACGGGCTGGACCCTCACCGATCTGAACTCGACGAACGGCGTGACGCTCGTCCACGACGACGGCCGTCTGGAACGTCTGCCCGGCGGCGGCACCGCGTCGGTGCCGAGCCGGTTCCGCCTCGGTGACGCGAGTCTCGAGCTGCGTCCGGCGGTCAGCTGAGCGCACGCGGCGGCTCCCCGAAGAGCCGTGCGGGTCCGGGTTGAAGCGGGTCGTCAGTCCGTGGCCGTGTCGTCGCCATAGAGTCCGCGCCCGGTGGGCGCCGGTCGGCGCGGTACCGCGTCGTCACGGCGTCGGCTGACGTAGACCGCCATGGCTCCGATCGCGCCGAGAAGCACCAGGGCCCCCGCGCCGATACCCGTCGCGAGGGTGATCGCCCCGGCATCCGGACCCGGGCCCACCGCGACACTGACGGGGGTCGGCGTCGTCGACGGCTGCGGCGAGGTGGATGCTCCGGGGAACGGGTTCGAGGGGCCGCGCAGACCGGAGCCCGGCACGAGCACGATGGCGTCGTAGGGCTGCACCACGCCCCATCCCGAGGTGTTCGACCGCGCGTCGGGCTGGGCCCGCACGGCCGTCGCCTCGAGGCGGTACGCCCACTGGTCGGGCGTCTCGTCGGGGTGAGCCGCGGCCACGAGGGCGGCGGCTGCCGAGACGTACGCGGCGGCGTAGCTGGTCGCCGGCTTGTCGCTGGACACCACGCAATCCCCGCCCTGCGGCCACGACGACGCGATCGCCTGGCCGGGGGCCGACAGCTTCACGTGCGACCCGCGGATGCTCGCGCTGGTGACGGTTCCCGACGGGTTCGTGGCGGCGACGCCGATGGCGCCGCGGAAGCCGGCCGGGTAGCGCACGCCGTCCTTGTCGTCCTCCTCGACGGCCGCCTCGGAGTCGCGGTTGCCCGCGCTCGCCACGACCAGGCTGCCCTTCTCGCGCGCGTAGGCGACGGCGGAGGCGAGGCCCCCGTCCTCGGCCGAGGTGCTCATCGAGACGTTGATGATCTGCGCCCCGAGGTCCGCGGCGATCCGGATGCCGTTCGCCATGCGCTCGGTGTTCGGACCGAAGCCTGCGTCCTTCAGCTGCTCCGAGGTGCCCGCGAAGACGCGGATGGGGAGGATCTTGGCATCCGGGGCCAGACCCTGCACCCCCGACTTCGGGATGATCTGCGCCGCGATCTGACCGGCGATCACCGTGCCGTGCCCGTAGACGTCGGTGCGCGCGGTCGAGTCCGTGCCGTCGGGCACGAGGTTGATCCCGGGGAGCACGGAGGCGTCGAGGTGCGGGTTCGGAGCCACGCCGGAGTCGACCACGGCCACCACCACCCCGGCGCCCTTCGTGATCTCCCACGCGGCCGCGCTCTGCAGTTCGCCCAGGGCGGGCGGAGTGTCGGAGACCCGCGTCGAGGCGAGGCAACCGTCTTCGGTGGCCGAGAGAACGGGGAACCCCGGGAGCGGAGCGGCCTGCGCGGCCGCCGGGACGCCCGCGCTCACGAGGCCGACCGCGATCGCGAGCGCTCCGAGACGTCTCGCGACGCCGCGGTGGTTCACTTCGCCTCCGGCGTGCGCTGCGCCGCGCTCTCGCTGAGCGAGGGGCCGGTGGCCAGCAGGGCCGTCCAGCCGTCGGCGATGGAGCCGATGTCGTCGGAGGTGTACCCGAGGCGGGCGATCGTCTCGTCGTCGGCGCTGGGGAGCGGGTAGGCCGTGCCCGTGGCATCCACCAGCGTGAGCACGCTCGTGTTCTGGTCGCCGCGCCCGCCAGCGCGCACCAGCGCACCGTGGCTGGGGTCGACGCGAACGCCCGGAGAGACGGTCGTCGAGGTCGGCTGGGTGGCCAGCGTGGTGACCGCCTGTCCTTCGGCGCCCTCGAGCACCGCGCACGGGCGCTGCCCCGTCGGAATCGTCTCGAATCCCGTCGACGGCCACTGGTCGCCGATGCCCTTCGAGGCCGTCGCCAGGCCGCGGATCTCGCTTCCGGTCACCTCGGTGACCTCGCCTTTGAGGGCGCTGCCGCTGCCGAGCTGGTACAGCTGCCACGCGAGCGGAGACAGCGTCTCGAGCACCCCGCCGGTCTGCACGAGGAAGCGCTCGTCGTCGGGCGCACCCGCCTGACGCACGACCTGCCCCACGCGCAGCGACGTTCCCGAGACGCTCTCGCCGTAGTTCTTCAGCGTGATCGGCGTCAACGCCGTGCCGGCGGTGAAGAGGTCGAGCCACGCGGCCGGAACGGTGACGGGGTCGAGCGCCGAAATCCCCGCGGCGCGCAGCACGGCGTCGGGGTCCTCGCTCGAGACGGCGAAGCTCCGCTGGCCCTGGATCACGTGCAGGATGCCGTCGACCGAGACGACCACGGCCCGATCCGGCGCCGGGGTGGGACCGGTCGCCGTCGAGATGCGCACGTCGAGCGACGCGTCGTCGGACACGCACGCACTCCATCCCGTGTTGATCAGGCCCGAGACGGGCGGGAGCTCGTCGGGGGCGCCGGTGATGCCGAGGGTGTCGCCGACCGGGGTGCCCGCGAGGGTGGCCTGGTCGGTCGAGATCACGCCGTACTCGTTCGCCGGGAGCAGCAGACGCGCGCTCGCGGTGTTGATGACGGGGTGCAGGGTGCCGTCGACGGTCACGAAACGGGCGCCGGTGTCGGAGACGAGGACGAGCTTTCCGTTCTCCCACCCGGTGGGCAGTCCGGGACGGATGAGGCCGTAGAAGACGCCCACGAGCACCACGATGACCGTGAGCGCGATGGCGGCGATCACGGCGCGCAGGGGGGCGGTCGGCTGCAGCTCTTTCCCGCCGGGGGCCCCGCTGACGAAGGCGGTGAGCAGGCGGCGGCGCGAGAAGTTCTGCGCCTCGATCAGATCGCCCTTGGTGGCCATCGCGTCAGGCCAGCCCGGACGAGATCACCGCGAGCGGCAGCAGCGCGGCGAGCACGAGCAGCTCGGCGGTGTCGGCGACGCGGATGAGGCGCAGCCGCGTCTTCGGCGCAAGCAGGGTGATGGTCACGACGCTGACGGTCGCGATGAGCAGCACGACGAGGATACCGACCCGCAGCCCCGGCTGCGCGAGGGAGGCCACGACGCCCGCGACGACGAGACCCAGGATGCCGGTGGCCATGACCGTCAGCACGCCCGAGCGCGCGTACGTCTGCCGCGAGGGGAACATCATGCCGGCGAAGGCGAGGGCGCACACGAGCGCACCCGTGGCGTTCTGCGCCGCGACGAGCGGGGTGGCGACGAGGATCGCCGCCGCGAGGGCGAGGCGCAGGGCGATGAGGATGCGCTTGCCCTGCTCGACGCGGGCGGCGATGTCGTCGGCGTCGATCGGTTGCGGATCGGCGAAGATCTCGACATCGTTCTGCGGCGAGACCACGCGCAGACGGGTCGTGCTCATCGCGAGCCACGGCAGGGCTCCCGCGAGCGTCGCGATCACGCCGATCATGAGCGTCCACACCGTCGCGGGCGGGAAGAAGGCGGCGAGGGTGCCGGTGACGCCGAGCGCGCCCCCGGCGACGAGCGGGGTGAGCTGCAGTTCGGCGCGGTCTCGCGTGAGCGCCAGCGCGACGCCGGCGACCACGAACGCCCCGCCTCCGGCGGCCGCCAGCGGCCAGCCCCACAGATCGAACGAGGCGGGGATCGCGAGGAACCCCGCGACGGCGGCGAAGACGGATGCCGCCATACCCAGCCCCTGGCCCGCCTCGCGCTGACCGAGCCGGGCGACCACGGCCGAGACGACGAGCAGCACGACCGCGCCGCCGCCGGCCACGAGTGCGCCGAACGGCAGAGCGCGTCCCGCCGCGAGCAGCAGGACCGCGCAGACGCCGAGGAGGGCCAGGCTCACCGCCAGTGCGGTGCGGGCGTTGTCGCGCGTGGTCCACGGGCGGTTCTGCTGCGCGGTGGCGTCGATGACCGCCTCGACGATGTCGTCGTACACGCGCGGCTGGGCCACGAGACCTCCGCGCACCAGGGTGAGCACCTCGCCGTCGACGATGCCCTGGGCCGAGGCGCCGAGAGAGGGATCGACGGTGGATCCGTCGGCGCGCTGCAGGGCGTACCCCGCGGAGGTCATCGAGGCATCGAGTACGCCGAGCGACCGGGCGAACCCGGGCAGGAACTCGATGACGGGCACCTGGGCGGGGATGGCGATGTCGAGCCGCCGCCCTTCGCTCTGCACCGAGAGTCGCAGCAGCGCTCGTGTCGCGTTCATGACGTCAGCCATCCGCGGCCCCCTCTTTCCGGACCGAAGCCCCCTGCGGTCAGACCTCGAAATCCTATCGCCGCGGTGAGTTATGCCCCGTCGAACCGCGCCGCTGAAGCACGGTCGGCGCTGACGTAGTCATCGGCGATCGAGTCGGTCGCGTTGGCGATGCGCTGGAGCACGTCGCGCATCTGCTCGAGGGTCGCGCTCCACTGCTGCTGGGCGTTGTTGTAGGCGACCTGTGCGGTGCCCTCCCATTGCCCGCGCAGACGCGTGACCTCGGCGTCGAGGCCGCCCAGAGTCGCGTCGATGCGCGCGGATTCGGCACGCAGGCGCCCCGCCGCTGAGTGCAGTGCTTCCGGGGTGACGCGCAGGTCGCTCATCATTCGCCTCCCAGCATCGAGCCGAGTCCGTGGATGGTGGTGCGGTGCTGCTCTTCGACCGCCTCTTGATCGCGAGCGGTCGCGCGCAACGCGGCGCTCAGGGTGACGAGCGTGCTGTTCAACCGATCGGCGCTCGCCGTCCACTCGTTCACGAGCGCGGAGTACGAGGAGGCGGCGGCGCCGACCCAGGTGCCGGCCAGCTCGTCGAGCTCGGCGAGTACCCGCCGCACGCTGTCGTTGACGTCGGCGTGCGCGCCCGACACCGCTTCGGCGCCCCGGATCAGGGCGCCTTCTCCGGCGGAGATGCGGTCAGACATCATGGTTCTCCTCTTCCGTGGAGTCGATCAGGAAGGAAAGTGCGTCTGCGACGTTCACTCGTCGCGACCGCCGGCTTGGGCGTTCTCGGACCGCGGAGCGATCTCGTCGTCGTCCTCCAGGCGAGGAGCGATGGGGCCGCCGAGGCCGCGCGCCCCGTCCCTCTTGCGCTCGGATCGGGAACCGGGGCCGCCCATACCTCCGACGCCGCGAGTGCCTCCGGGGGCGCCGCGCCCGCCGGCTGCGGCTGCTCCGCCGCTGCCGGCGGTTCCGCGGGTCCCGCCTCCGACGGATCCGCCGCTCGCGCCGGTGCCTCCGGCGCCGCCCGCCCCGCCGAGGCCGCTGGTTCCGCGCATGCCCGCGCCGCGCGCGGCGCTCGAACCGGGTGCGGTGCCGCCTCCGGCCGCGAGACCACCGACGCCACGGGCGCCGAGGCCGGACCCTCCGGCGGGCTTGCCGAGGAGCCCTCCGGAGCCGGCGCTTCCACCGGCCTTGGCGGCACCACCGGCACCGGCCGAGCCGCCGCTGAACAAGGATCCGCCGGCGCCGGCTCCCGAGCCGCCGAGGCGGCCGAGCGCGAGGGCGCCGCCGCCGCCGGCGACGAGGCCTGCACCGAGCCCGGAACCGATACCCGCACCGGGTCCACCGGGGGTGCCGCCGACGAGACCTCCGCCGGGCATCGCGGGTACTCCACCGGGAAGTGTCGGGCTTCCGGTCACCGGACCGTCGGCCGTCGGGTCGTGCGCCACGCTGCCGAGGTCGATCGGGGCCGGCATGCCCTTGATCGGCGTCGGGGTCGGGAACGGGCCGTAGTCGCCGGGTCCGGTGCCCGTCGGAGGCTCACCGGTGCCGTTGCCAGTACCGCCGTCGCCGATGCTGCTGCCGCCGCCGCCACCTGCGGGCATGTTCCAGTCCGGGTATCGCTCGAAGCTCCGGGCGCCCGAGCGCCCGCCGGAGCCGCTGTCGAAGGAGGAGCCACCGGTCTCATCTTCGGAACTGCGTCCTTCGTCCCCGGCGGCGGTGAACGGGGGCGGATTCCCTACCTGGACAGCGTCCATCTCATCGGAGTGACGCTCCATCGCCTGCCGCGCGGCTTCCTCTCGCTGCCCGGCCAGGTAGGTGTTGACCGCCTGGGTCGCACCCTCGCCGGCGAGGAACGAGACCGGCCCGAGCATGAGGGTCGCTCCTATGGCCGCTCCGCGCACGAGCGCCTCCTGGCCGCCCGTCATCTGGCCCGCGGGCAGCGAGCCGAGCGAGTCCCGCGCGCGCGACCGGACGTCGTTCGCTTCGTTCAGACGCGAGTCGAGGTGCCCGTTGATCCAATCGATCTGGTTGGCGATCTGTCGCGCCGCTTCGCTGAATGACTTGGTCGCTGCGTCTCCTGCTTCCCCGGCGACGCCCGGGTCGCTCGCCACACGGCTGAGGACATCTTTGAGGACCGAGAGGCCACTCGACAGTTCGGTGCGCGTCGGAACGTCCCACGGCACCCCGCCCTCGGCGAAGTTCTGGAGTCGCTGTTCCCATTGACCGGTCATGAGTGCGTTCCCTCTCCCGCCTTGCGGCGCCGGATGGTGATGACGATGACAAGCGTGACGATGACGGCGATGACGAGGAGCACGGCGACCCCGCCGACGACCCATCCGATGACAGCCGACATGTCCGAACCCGCGGCGGACGCGTCACCGTCTTCGTTGAAGCTGCGCGGACGCGGCGACTCGACGGCGACCACGAAGCCCCCCGCCTTCGCCGCCTCGATCTGCTCGCTCGTCGGGTACCCGGTCGTCTTGCCGGCACTCTCGCCCATGAGCGGGTTCTCGTCGGGCAGGGCAGTCGGATCGGACACGAGAAGGGTGGGCAGCCATGCTGCGCCGTAGCCGTACCCGTCTTCGGTGCGTGCGGGCTCATGCTGCTGGCCGTTCGTGGTCGAGATGAGCGCTTGCACGAGCTGGTTCCCGGTGGCATCCGGGAACTTCTGCGCGGCGAGCGTCAACATCCCCGCGACGGTCGGCGACGCGTATGACGACCCGCTCGCCGTGCCCGAGGTGGTCCAGTCGCCGTCTCGACCGACGCTGGGAAAGCGAACCCCTCCCGCGACGACGGTCGTCTGCGGGATCACGTAAGGATCCCCGGCGTCGGTCTTCTGCAGGTCGGCATTGCGGTCGATCGCCGCCGCGGACACGACGCCGTTGATCGTTCCTTGGTCCGTCAGCGGGGAGAATCCGACGCTGTCGCTCGTGCTGTCCGGGTTATCGGAGGCGGAGATGACGACGGCACCTCGTGCGATTGCGTAGGCGATCGCAGGGCCGTCGCCCTCTTGAGCTGTTCCGCCGATGCTGGTGAAGATGATCTTCGCGCCACCGTCGACAGCGAGTTTCACTCCGTAGCCGAAGGGTGAGATCTGCTCCTCGATGTCGGGTGTGCAATTTCCGGATCCGTAACCGTAGAACGTCACGTCGGCATCGGGAGCGATCCCCCGGATGCCGTCGGCGCCCTCTCCGTTGCCGATGATGAGGGCAGTCATCGTCGTTCCGTGACGGGAAGACGGATTCGCGTCCGTCGTCGCAACGGGAGGGTCTTCCGCGCACACCGGTTTGTCGGAGACCCGGAGGCTCCGGCCCTCGAAGATCGGCAGGTCCGGATTGATCTGCTGCTCGAGGATCGCGACCTTCACGCCTTTACCGGTGAGACCGGCATCGTGTGCGGCGTCGATGCCGTACGCGCTCCACCAGTAGTCGAGATTCGCCTGGGCGGTATCGGTTGCTGCGACCGCTGTCGGTGCCGCGCCCAGGAGGGGCGCAAGGGTCACGGTCACGGCCAGGAGCGCCGCGCCGATCGCCCGAGCGGCTCGCGACCTCACTGGGGCACCCCGGGCAGAACGCCCTGCACGCCGGCGCGACCGCCGGCTGCCGCCCCCGTGCTCGCGCCGGTGCCCGCGGCGGGCTGAGCCGCCGCGGTGTCGATCAACGCTGTCGCCTGCTGAGCATCGCTCGCGCTCAGCTCGTCGCGTTCCTGCAGGGTGGCCACGGCGTGCGCGAGAGCCTCGGCGTTGGCCGCGACGAACTGCTTCACGGCATCGACGCGCTGACCGAGGATCCCCGCCTTGGTTTCGAGGAGGTTGGTGAATGCGGATGCCGCGGGCTCGGTGGCGTTCCCGTCGACGAGCGCCACCGTGCTTCCGGAGGGCAGTGCGTCGCCGGACTGCACCATGGAGCTGGAGTTGCTCGTGGCGAGTTCGAGGTCGATGCTGATCTCGTTGGGCATAGGTCTCACTCGTCTCTCTGCGGTCGGTGGATGCGATCTGCGCGC
Source organism: Microbacterium sp. BWR-S6Y (assembly GCF_041379845.1). NCBI lineage: Bacteria > Bacillati > Actinomycetota > Actinomycetes > Micrococcales > Microbacteriaceae > Microbacterium > Microbacterium sp. BWR-S6Y. The sequence continues at coordinate 12,681 of NZ_JBFECV010000009.1, read as the reverse complement.
GTCTGCGAAATCGAAAGGAGGGGGTGGCTCTCGACGGAGCCCACGAGCCGGCGTCCGCCGCGTGCGACTCCGATCTGCGAGGCGGATGCGGTGCGCACGGCTGCTTCGCTCATCGCGCGGCTCGGCGGGCGGCGATTCCACATACCCGTCATGGCGTGATTCCCTTCCCGGCCTTCCGGCGCTGGGCGATGACGATGGCGACGACGATCAGGATCGCCACGACGAGGATGCCGGCGGCGCCGGCGACGAGCCAGATGACGAGACCGCCGAGGTCGGGTCCGGACGGTGCGTCGTCGTCCCCGTACTGCTGGAAGCTGTCGGCCTTCACGATGGGAACGTAACCGCCGGCCGTCGTGGCCTCGGAGATCTGGTCGGGCGTCGGAATCCCGGCCGCCTTGTCGACGAGTGGCGTCTCGTCGGGGAAGGTCGTCGGGTCCACGCTCAGGAGGGTCGGTAACCAGGCGGCCCCGTACCCGTAGCCGTCGTCGGAGCGAGTGAGGTCATGCACCTGCCCGTTCGTCGTGCGAACGAGGGCCTGCACGAGTTGAGTGCCACTTGCCGCGGGCGTCTTCTGGGCAGCGAGGGCGAGCATGCCGGCGACGACGGGCGCCGCGAATGAGGACCCGCTGCTCGGCGCCGAGGCATCCCAATCGTCCGCACGACCGACGGATGGGAGGTTCTTCCCCGCCGCGACGACGGTGGTTTGAGCAAGAGCGAGAACCTCTCCGTTCTCAGAGGTCTGCAGGTCGCCCTCGCGTCCGATCGCGGATGCGGCGACGATGCCGTTCATCGCTCCCAGGTCCTTGTCGTAGACGGCGAGCATGTCGGGGTTCGGCGTGCCGGCGATGATCGCGACGCCGCGAGAGAGGGCGTAGGCGACGGCCGGGCCGTCCGCTGAGCGCGCGCCCATCGTGATGGAGGTCGTGATGATGTCGGCCCCATCGTCGACGGCCGTCTTCACGGCGTATCCGAAGTCGGTGATCTCGAGATCGGTGTCGGGGCGGCAGTCGTCGGATCCTGTGCCGTAGCCGTAGAAGGTGACATCCGCCTCGGGGGCGATGCCTCGAAGCCCTCCTGCGCCGGCGCCGTTGCCGATGATCATGGCCGTGACGGTGGATCCGTGAATGGCGCCCGCGTCTGCGACATCGGTAGCTGCGGGCGTGCGGTCGGGGCAGATGACGCTGTCCGAGACCGTCAGACTGCGTCCCTGGAAGACCGGAAGGTTCGGATTGATCGACTCATCGATGACGGCGATCTTCACTCCGGCGCCGGTCAGGCCCGCGTCATGGGCAGCTTGCACGCCGTACGTATCGAGCCACCAGTCCCATTCGCTGTCGGCCGCCTGCGCTGCGGTCGGAACGCCCGTAGCCACCGCCGCGCCGGCGACCATGACGCCGGCGAGGAACCGCAGTGCCGAATCTCGCAGGCGGCTCACTGAGCGATCCCGGGCAGTACCGACCGGGCTGCGAAGCGGGATGGTGAGGATGCAACGCTGCCACTTGTCCGTCATGGCGTGTCCCCCCTTCCGGCCGTGCGGCGCTGCGCCTTGACGATGAGCACGATCACGACGGCGGCCACCACGAGCAGGATGCCGATGCCGATGACGACCCAGATGACGAGCGAGGCGACGTCGAAACCGGGTGACGGCGAGGTGTCGTCTTCGTATTGGTCCACGCTGCGGGGTCGGACGACAGGCACGAAGCCTCCCGTCTTGGCTGCCTCGATCTGCTCCGCCGTCGGCGCGGCGGCCGGTTTGCCCATGAGGGGCGTGTCGTCGGGGTAGCCGCTCGGGTCGACGCTCAGGAGGCTGGGGAGCCACGCGGCCCCGTATCCGTAGCCGTCCTCGGTGCGCACCGGATCGTGCTGCGTGCCGTTCGCGGTCGCGGTCATCGATTGGACGAGCTGATTGCCGGTGGCGTCGGGATACTTCTGCGCGGCGAGGGCGAGCATGCCCGCCACCACCGGGGCAGAGAACGACGACCCCGCCGTGGTGCCCGACGAATTCCAGTCGCCGCGGGTCCCGACCGTCGGCAGGTTCACACCGGCGGCGACGATGTCGGTGTGGGGGACCACGAAGGGTTGTCCGTCGTCGTCGAGCTGCAGGGTGCCCTGCCGATCGACGGCCGTCGCCGAGACGACGCCGTTCAGGGTCGCCAGGTCGCTTTCAATACCGACCGGCGATCCCGGGTTCGGCGTGGCCACCACGATGGTGGCGCCCCGTGCCAGGGCGTAGGCGACGGCTGGCCCGTCGTTGCCGTACGCGGTCATCGAGATCGATGTCGTGATGATCTTCGCGCCCTCGTCCACCGCCTTCTTCACCGCGTAGCCGAACATCGTGACGTCGTCGTCCGTGTTCGGGCGGCAGTACTCCTCTTGCGTGGTGTCGAGGGTGCCGTAGCCGTAGAAGGTCACGTCGGCATCGGGGGCGATCCCGCGGATGCCACTCGCGCCCGTGCCGTTGCCGATGAGGATGGCGGCCATCGTGGTGCCGTGAATCGAGGGGTCGGTCGCCGCGTCGGTCACCGGTTCGGTGCGGGACTTGCAGATCTGAGTGTCGCTGACGGTCAGGTTGCGGCCCTCGAAGATCGGAAGGTCGGGGTCGATCTGACCGTCGATGACGGCGACCTTGACTCCCGCTCCGGTGATGCCGGCGTCGTGCGCGGCCTGCACCTGATACGTGTCGTACCACCAGTCGTAGTCGTCCCCGGCCGCTGCGTGCGCGGACGGAACGACACCTGCCACCGCGAGGACGCCGACCATCATCGCCACGCCCGACGCGCCCAGGGCCCGGCGAAGTCGTCGGGTCATTGCGGCGCTCCACCGAGGACACGCGCACGGCCGACAGCGTCGCCAGCGGGCGACGTTCGAGCGGGCCAGAGATCGGCCATGCAGGATCACTCGTTTCTCTGTGATCGGGGTGCGACGGGGGACGGGCCCGCGTTCATGAAGCGCGTAAGCCCAGAGAACCGGCGGCCGCCGCAGCGACCGCCGGTCCGGAGTGGGTCAGGCGAAGCGGCCCGCGGCCGACTTGTCGGTCGAGGTGTAGCCCTGGGCGATCTCCTCGGTCTTGCCGGCGATCTGCTGGAGCAGCTCGTTCAGGCGGGTGATGGACTGGGTCCACTGCGCCTGCGCCTGGTCGTAGGCGGTCTGCGCCTCACCGTCCCAGGAGGCGCGCAGGGCGTTGACCTGCGACTCGAGCTCGTCGAGACGGGTGCGGATGCCGGAGGCACCGTTTCGGATCTGACCGGAGAGGGCGATGACCTGCTCGGGACGAACGGACATGGACTGCATGAGAGTTCCTTCTTTCGTGTCGAGCGGGTCAGCCGAGCAGCGAGCCCAGGTTGCCGATGGTCTGCTGGTGCGACTCTTCCGAGGCCGCCTGGTCGCGCTCGGTGCCGCGCAGGGCGTCTTCGAGCGTGACGAGCACGTTGTTGAGCTTGGTGGTCTCTTCGTTCCACCGCTGCATGAGCTGGGTGTAGGAGCCGGCCGCTGCGCCGGTCCAGAAGCCGGCCACCTGGTCGAGTTCGGTGCGGACCTTGCGCACCTGCTCGTCGATGCCCGACTTCGCGGTGTTGACCGCCTCGGCCCCGCGACGAAGCGCACCCTCCTGGGCTGCGATGAGATCTGCCACGTTGTCTCCTCGATGTTCCTCCGGGGCGCGCCCGGGCGTTGCGGATCATGTCTGCACGCACGGGATTCGGCCCCGCGCGCGGGATCGATGGAGTGACCGGAGCCCCCCACCGGCCTTCGAACATACGTAATGCTCGACGAGGCGACAACCCTCTTGCGCTTTTTCAAAGATGACAAAACTCTCATCTTTAATCCCGATGGTGAGGGGAAAGAAGCCGGCGCCGTCACGGGGGCGGATACGCTGGTGCGGTTGAGCCGACCCTCGGGTCGGTGGCGCGGGAACGAGGGGGACCGTTGAGCGCGGAAGTGGTGCAGGGGCGACGCGTCGCTCTCATCGACGGTGCGTCGAGGATCGACCTGGTGGTGCCGTTGCGCGCCCGGGTCTCCGACGTGCTGCGCGCCGCCGGCGCCCCGACGCGGAGCGACGTGCGCGTGGTCGGGCTGTCGGGTCGGGAGATCGACGGCTCCACGGCGATGACCTCGCTCGAAGACGGGGTCGTGCTGGTGCTCGTCGATCCGGCCGCCACGGTCGACGCGATCGATCGACGCTCCCCCCGCGCTCCCGTTGCCGCGCGGGCGACGGCCGTATGGATGGTGATGGCCGCGGCGGGCGGCATCCTGGCCTTCCTCCGCCTGATCGATACCGACGCCCTTCCCGTCGACGTGCGCACCCCCGTCGCCGCGCTCGCCCTTCTCGCGGCTCTCGCCGCCGTCGCGGTGTTCTCGCTGCGCGCGCGGGCGCGCACGGCGACTCTCGCCCCCGTCGTGGCCGTCGCCGCCCTCGCGTTCGGCGGGGGAGTGGCGATCGTGCCCGATCTGCCCGCGTCGTCCGTGCAGGTTGCGGTGTTCACGGGTCTTCTCGCGGCGTCCGTCGTCACCGGTGTCGCCGGAGTGATGGGGGCCACTCAGACCCTCCGCGCGCAGAGCCGCACCGCGACGATCATCTCCGCCGTGCTCGCGGCCGTGTGGGCGCTCGCGCTCCTGCTGCACCTCGACCCCTCCGCCCCCGCCGCCGTGACCCTCGGGCTCGTGCCCGTCGCGCAGCGCATCCTGCAGGCGAGCCTCGTCGACGTCGAGCCCGGCACCTTCATCGACTACGGACGCTTCCAGAGCACCCGATGGACCGTGCGGCAGAGCCTGCCCGACGAGGTACGCACGATCGAGGCCGACGACGCCGACGCCCTCGTCGAACGCTCGACCGCGCGACTGACGGTCGGGGTCGTGCTCCTCGTCGCCGCCGGAGCAAGCAGTGCGTTCGCCGCCCTGCCGACGTTCGCGGTCTCCGACCCCGTCGTCCTCGGTGGACGCATCGGCCTCGCCGTCACGGTGGTGCTCGCGCTGCTGCTGGGTTCGCGCAAGAGCACGGTGCCGTTCCTGCGGTGGGTGGCCCGTGTCGGCGCCGCGGTCGTCGTCGCCGCCGTCCTGACGGCGCTCGTGCCCACGATCGCGTCCGACATGCTCGTCGTCGTCGCCGGGGTCATCCTGATCGCGGCCGTGGCCGCCGCCCTCCTCGTGGTCCCGGTGGGTCGCGGCCTGAGGTCGCTGGGATGGTCGCGCACGGGCGACGTGTTCGAGGCGCTCGCGACGGCCCTGTCGCTCCCGGCCGGCCTGCTGGCCGCCGGAGCGATCGAGGTCGCGCGTGCGATGATGGCGGCATGACGCCCTCGCCGCCGTTCGGCGCGCCCGCGACGGTGGGGGTGCGCATCGGCGCCTTCAGCGTCGACGCCGCCCTCGTGGTCATCGTCGCCGGCGCGGCATCCCTCCTCGGATCGCCCGTCCTGGGGGCCGCGGTCGCCGCCGAGGCGCTGCTGGGCCTGTGGATCCTCCAGGCGCGTCTCGGCTTCGGTCCGGGCGCGCTGTTGTTCGGCCTGCGCACCGCGCGCGCCGAGGCTCCCCTCGTCCCCGGCGCGGGAAGGGCGTTCGTGCGCGGGTCGCTCGTGCTGCTCGGTGGGCTCGTCCTCGTCGCCGGAGCCTGGGTCGTCGTCGCCTCGGCCGCCTTCGACCGCTCGGGCCTGCGGCGCTCCTGGGCCGACCGCGCGGCCGGCACCGTTCTGATCGTCGCCCCCCGGGGTCGACAGGATCAGGATGCCGACGGCGCCCCCGCGCTCGCCGAACCCACGGTCCACACGCGCACCTCCGCCGGCCGCGAGCCCCTCCAGGTGTCGGCGGCCGCCGCCGCGCTGCCGACCGCACCCGCGTGGGACACCCCGCTCCTCGCCGTCGAGGCGCCGGCCGCGGTCGAGGCGCCTGCCGCCGCCGGCGAGCGCGTCGCGCCCGTCGTCGCCTCCTCGACCGGATCGTCGGATGACGCCGTGGTGACCCGAGCGGTGGGCCGCGCGCAGCTGCTCGTGGTCTTCGACACCGGGCAACGCGCGCAGATCGACCTGCCCGCCGCGGTGAACTTCGGGCGTGCGCCGGTCGCGAGCGAGCCCGGCGACGTGCTGATCGCCGTCGACGACCCCGACCGGCTCATCTCGAAGACGCATCTGCGCCTCGAGCACGACGGCGAGACCGCGTGGGTGATCGACGCCGGTTCCACGAACGGCTCGGAGCTCATCGACGACGACGGAGCCGTCCACCCCCTGCAGCCCGGTGCGCGCACCCTGCTCGAAGACGGCACGCGAGTGCGTCTGAGCGAGCGCGTGTTCACCCTGAGCCGACTGATCGGAGGTCCGGTGTGAGCACGGGCCCGCGTATCGCCCCGCCGTCCCTGCCCAACGGGCGGGTCGTGCTGCAGCCGCCGCCCGAGCTGGTCCCGAACGAGGGCGGCAGCGGCATCCTGACCTCCCTCCTGCCGATGCTCGGCAGCGTCGGCGCCATCGTGATGGTGACCATCTCGAACAGCGGGCCGACCGGCTTCCTGATCGGCGGCATGTTCCTGCTGTCGTCGCTGGGCTTCGTGGCCGTGAACGGGTGGCGCCAGCGCGCGCAGCGCAACGCCGAGGTGCTCGGCAACCGGCGCGAGTACCTCGCCTACCTGTCGGAGCTGCGCGAGACCGTGCGCGTGGCCGCTCGCAAGCAGCGCCGTCACGGCGGGTGGATCATGCCCGCCCCCTCGGCCCTGCCGTTCATCGCCGAGGAGCGCTCGCGCGTGTGGGAGCGTCAGCCCGGCGACGAGACGTTCCTGCTGGCCCGGATCGGCGTGGCCGATCAGCCGCTGAGCCTGACGCTCGAGGCCCCCGAGCTGCCGCCCCTGGCGCAACTCGACCCGGTGGCCGCCTCCGCGGCGCACCGCTTCATGCTCACGCACGAGATCCAGCGCGACCTTCCGCTGGGCTTCCCCCTCGGCGAATACGCGCGCATCGAACTCGTCGGCCCCGACGAAGAGGCCGTCCGCAGCCTCGCCCGTTCGCTCGTGGCCTCGGCGGCGACGCTGCACGACCCCGAAGACGTGATCATCGCCGTCCTCGCCGGGCCCGCGCAGATCGGTGCGTGGGACTGGGTGAAGTGGCTTCCGCACGCGATGTCGTCGCGCGTGCAGGACCGTCTCGGACCCGCGCGCATGATCGCGGCATCCCCCGACGAACTGACCGACATGCTGCCCGCGCAGCTCGCCTCCCGCACCCGCTTCACCCCGGGAGGCGGGATCACCCCGCACGTCGTGCTGGTGGTCGACGGCGTCGAGTCGTCGTCGAACGCTCCGCTCACGGGACTCGAGGGCGCGCAGGGCGTCACCGTCATCGACCTCCCCACGCGCTGGGACGAGCTCGACGACCCGACGGTCGCCCGTGTCGCCCTGGCCGAGACGCCGACCGTCGTCCGTCCGCGCCGCGGCGAGGCCGCCCCGGTCGCCGCGCTGGCGGAGTTCATCGACGGCGCCGGTCGCGCGCAGTCCTTCGTCCCGGATGCCATGTCCATCGCCGAAGCGGAGGCGACCGCGCGCCGCCTCATGCCGCTTCGCCCCGCCCCCATGGTGGTCGTCGACGCCCCCACGACGCAGGGTCAGGCGGAGCTGACCGAGCTCCTCGGCCTGCCCGACGTGCGCTCCGTCGACTTCGATCAGGCCTGGACGCCGCGCCTCGAGCGCGACCGCCTGCGCGTGCCGATCGGGCAGGAGCCCTCGGGCGCCCCGCTCGTGCTCGATCTCAAGGAATCGGCCTCGCAGGGCATGGGCCCGCACGGCGTGATGGTCGGTGCCACCGGTTCGGGCAAGTCCGAGGTGCTGCGCACCCTCGTGCTGGCGCTGGCCATGACCCACTCGCCCGAGCAGCTCAACTTCGTGCTCGTCGACTTCAAGGGCGGCGCGACCTTCGCGGGAATGGCCGAGATGCCGCACGTGTCGGCGGTCATCACCAATCTCGGCAGCGAACTCGCGCTCGTCGACCGCTTCCAGGACGCCCTGCAGGGCGAGGTCGTGCGCCGCCAGGAGCTGCTGCGCGCCGCCGGCAACTTCGCCAACGTCGGCGAGTACGAGGCCGCGCGTCGCGGGGGACGCACCGACCTGGCCCCGCTGCCGGCTCTGCTCATCGTCGTCGACGAGTTCTCGGAGCTGCTGACGGCCAAGCCCGAGTTCGTCGACAGCTTCCTCAATATCGGCCGCGTCGGTCGTTCGCTGCACGTGCACCTGCTGCTGGCATCCCAGCGCCTCGAAGAGGGCAAGCTGCGCGGCCTCGACACCTACCTGTCGTACCGGATCGGTCTGCGCACGTTCTCGGCATCCGAGTCGCGCACCATCATCGGCACCCCCGACGCGTACACGCTCCCGCAGGAGCCCGGCGTCGGCTTCCTCAAGAGCGACACCGAGAACCTCGTGCAGTTCCGCGCGGCCTACGTCTCGGGGCGCCCGCGCGGAACGGCGGGTGTCGACGCCGCCGGAGCCGAGTCGGTTTCGGGCGGCCCCGCCCGCGTCGAGGTGTTCACGGCCCTGGCCCAGCCCGACGACGACGGGTCTGCGGAGCAGGCGGATGCCGCGCCCGCGGCGATCGCGGCCCCCACGGCCGAGAAACGCTCGACGTTCCAGATCGCGGTCGATCGCATGAAGGACCGCGGGCCCGAGGCGCACCAGGTGTGGCTGCCCCCGCTCGCGGAGCCGTCTCCGCTGGACGCCCTCATGCCCGACCTGGCCGAAGACCCCGAGCTCGGGCTCGTGTCGCACCGTTGGCGCAGCGCCGGCGCGCTGACCGTGCCGATCGGGCTCGTCGACATCCCGCTCGAGCAGCGCCGCGACCATTTCACCGTGTCGCTCGGCGGCGCCGCGGGTCACGTGGCGATCGTCGGCTCGCCCCTGAGCGGCAAGTCGACGCTCGCGCGCACGCTCGTCTCGGCCCTCGCGCTGACCGGGACGCCGCGGGAGTTCCAGTTCTTCGTGCTCGACTTCGGCGGGGGCGGTTTCACCGCGATGCAGCAGCACCCCCACGTGTCGGGCGTCGCCACGCGCACGGAGCCCGAGGCGGTGCGCCGGGCCGTGGCCGAGGTCGAGGCCGTCCTCGATGCGCGCGAGCAGTACTTCCGCCGCAACGCGGTCGACTCGATCGAGACCTACCGTTCGCGGCGACGCGAGGGGCGCCTCGACGACGGCTTCGGCGACGTCTTCCTCGTCATCGACGGCTGGTCGACCCTCCGCTCGGAGTTCGAGCCGCTCGAGGCGCGGGTGCAGACCATCGCCGCCCGCGGCCTCAGCTTCGGCGTGCACGTCGTCGTCACCGCGAACCGCTGGCTCGAGATCCGCGCGAACCTGAAGGATCTGATCCAGACGCGCCTCGAACTGCGCCTGGGCGACCCGACCGACTCCGACGTCGACCGCAAGCAGGCGGCGAACGTGCCGGTCGGCCAGCCCGGTCGCGGCCTCAGCGCGTCGAAGCTGCAGATGCTCACGGCCGTGCCCCGCGTCGACGGCTCCGACGACCCCGCGACGATCGCCGACGGCGTCGCCGACATGATCGGCCGCGTCGCCGCGGCGTGGCACGGCGAGCCCGGACCGAAGCTGCGGCTGCTGCCGGAGAACATCACGCTCGACGAGGTGCGCGCGCTCACCGAGCCCGGCGACGGTCGCCTGCTGCTCGGGATCGAGGAAGCCCAGCTGTCGCCCTTCGGCGTCGACCCCCGCGTCGAGCCGCACCTGTTCGTGTACGGCGACTCCGGCATGGGCAAGTCGTCGTTCCTGCGCGCGGTGGCGAAGGAGATCCAGCGGCTCTACACGCCCGCCGAGGCGAAGATCTTCGTCGTCGACTACCGCCGTGCGCTCCTCGGCGAGATCCCCGACGACTACCTCGGTGCGTACCTCACCTCGCACGACCTCGCGACCGGCGGCATGAACGATCTGGCGCAGTACTTCTCGACGCGCATCCCGGGGCCCGACGTCACGCCGACGCAACTGCGCGAGCGCAGCTGGTGGAAGGGCGCCGAGGGGTTCATCCTCGTCGACGACTACGACCTCGTCGCCACGAGCCAAGGCAACCCCCTGGCCGTGCTCCAGCCGCTGCTGGCACAGGCCGGCGACCTCGGCCTGCACGTGGTGCTCACCCGTCGATCGGGCGGCGCGAGCCGCGCGGCCTACGACCCGATCATCCAGCGCTTCACCGACCTCGGTGTCACCGGCATCCTGCTCGGCGGCAACCCCGAAGAGGGGGCGCTCATCGGTCGCGTCAAGCCGGAGCGGGCCGCTCCCGGTCGCGCGCAGATCATCAGCAGGGGGCACGGGCTCGTGGCATCCCAGCTCGCCTTCTCCCCGCCCACGCACTGACCCCTCCTCCCCAGCCGCCCCGTCGTCCCCATCGGAGGGCGGGGCGGTGTCGATGTCGGCGGCCCGGGTTACCGTGGGGGAGTGACATATCCCGGCGCCGCTCCCGAGTCGTACGCCGACGCTCCGCCCGAGTCGTACGACGTCCCCGACGACCCGTACGCCGACGCGCAGTGGGACCCCGACCAGTTCGCGCCGCCCGACGACGTCGACGCGCCGCCGCCCCCGGTCGACCCCGCATCGGCTTTCGCCCGCGCGGCCGCCGCCACGGGGACGGCGCGTGAACTGCCCGCCGTCCGCGACTTCACCGGACACGACCCGCGCGCGGTGCTGCACGAGGTCTACGGCTACGACGCGTTCCGCGGCGACCAGGCCGACATCGTCCAGCACGTCGTCGACGGCGGCGACGCCGTCGTGCTCATGCCCACCGGCGGCGGCAAGAGCGTCACCTACCAGGTGCCCGCTCTCGTCCGACCCGGTACGGGGCTCGTCGTCAGCCCCCTCATCGCGCTCATGCACGATCAGGTCGAGGCGCTCATCGCCAACGGCGTACGCGCCGGCTACCTGAACTCGACGCAGGCGCCCGCCGAGCGCCAGGCCGTCGAGCAGGCGTACCTCGCGGGCGAGCTCGACCTGTTGTACGTCGCGCCCGAGCGGTTGAACGGCGCACAGACCCTCGGGCTGCTCTCGCGCGGCCGCCTGAGCGTCATCGCGATCGACGAGGCGCACTGCGTGTCGCAGTGGGGCCACGACTTCCGCCCCGACTACCTCGCGCTCGGCGACCTCGCCGATCGATTCCCCGGGGTTCCGCGCATGGCGCTCACGGCCACGGCCACTCCCGAGACCGCGCGCGAGATCGTCGAGCGCCTGCGCCTGCGCGACGCCCGCGGCTTCGTCGCCAGCTTCGATCGGCCCAACATCCAGTACCGCATCGACGCCAAGGTCGACCCGCGTCGCCAGCTCGTGCAGTTCATCCGCTCGCAGCCCGAGGGCTCGGCCGGCATCGTCTACGCCCTCAGCCGAAAGACCGTCGAGCAGACCGCCGCCTACCTGGCGTCTCAGGGCCTCGACGCTCTGCCGTACCACGCGGGTCTCGACGCCTCGGTCCGCGCGGCGCACCAGTCGCGCTTCCTCCGCGACGACGGGGTGGTGATGGTCGCGACCATCGCCTTCGGCATGGGCATCGACAAACCCGACGTGCGCTTCGTCGCCCACATCGATCTGCCGAAGTCCGTCGAGGGGTACTACCAAGAGACCGGTCGCGCCGGCCGCGACGGCGACCCGTCCGTGGTGTGGATGGCCTACGGCCTGGGCGACGTCGTGCAGCAGCGCCGCATGATCGACCAATCCCCGGGCGATCGTTCTTACAAGATGCGCCTCGGCCAGCACCTCGACGCGATGCTCGCCCTGTGCGAGACGGTCGGATGCCGCCGGCAGAACCTGCTCGACTACTTCGGGCAGCGCTCCGAGCCCTGCGGCAACTGCGACACGTGCCTCACCCCGCCCGACACGTGGGACGGACTCGTCGCCGCCCAGAAGCTGTTGTCGACGATCGTGCGCCTGCAGCGCGAGCGCGGACAGGCCTTCGGTGCGGGGCACCTCATCGACATCCTGCGCGGGGCCAAGACCGAGCGCATCGCGCAACAGGGCCACGACCGCCTGAGCACCTACGGATTGGGCGCCGACCTGTCCGACCAGGATTGGCGCAGCGTCATCCGGCAGCTGCTCGCGCGCGGCATCATCGTGGCCCAGGGCGACTACGGCACCCTCGCGCTGAGCGAGGCCTCGGCCGGGGTGCTGCGCGGCGAGACCCCCGTCCCGCTGCGTCGCGACGCCCTCGGCCGCACGGGCGGCGGGGGAGGGGGGAGTCGCCAGCGCAAGTCGAGTGCCGACGACGTCGCCCCCGACGACCGCGATCTCTTCGAGGCGCTGCGCGCGTGGCGCGCCGAGAAGGCGCGGGAGCAGGGCGTCCCGGCCTACATCGTGTTCGGCGACGCCACGCTGCGCGCGATCGCGGCCGCGCGTCCCACGGCGATCGGCGACCTCGACGGCATCACCGGCATCGGCGCCAAGAAGCGCGAGGCCTACGGTGACGGCATCCTGACGGTGGTCGCGGCGAACTGACGCGGGTCTCGTTTCGCGGGGCGGGTGCGCGTGCGGGTGCCGGGGTGCGCCCGGGTGCCGGGGGATGCCCGGGTGTCGGGGGATGCCCGGGTGTCGGGGGCGCCGGATGCCGGCCGTGGAGGCGCCGAGACTGCATGCTGCTGACATCTCGGTTGCAGAGCGCCGCCGAGTTGTCAGCGGAGTGCAGTCTCGCCGCGCGCCGCGCGCCGCGCGCCGCGCCCGCCCCGCCCCGCCCGCCGCCGCGCCCG
>NZ_JBFECV010000008.1:0-220504 GCF_041379845.1 Microbacterium sp. BWR-S6Y | reverse complement strand
AAAGGAATTTCTCGCAATCCAACAAAAGTCAGACCGACGAGGAATAAATTGGCATTTGACAAGTGCACGCTGTTGAGTTCTCAAGGAACGGACGCACCCACAGAAACAGTCACCAAGACCTACCCGTGAGGCAGTTCACTACCTACACCACCCACGCACCACGAAACCCACTTCACAGAAGCAGAATCAAGGAGACGCGCCGAGCGGCAGAACCCCAACTGTAGACCAGAGAATCGAAACTCTCAACATCCGATGTCGGGGGCGGTCCGTCACGTGAGGGGCTGCGGGGCCTTCCGGCCGCTCCGCTCTCCCCTGTGGGGCGAACAAGTAATAACTTACGCGGGATCCGACCACCCGTCGAATCCACCCCACCACCCGGGCGTGTCGCGCGGCACCGCACGGCGACCGCGGAGCAAGGAACGGCCGGTCAGACGAACCGTTCGCGGCTCCCCCACCCGCCGACCCACGCCTCGACGTGGGGAGCCTCTCGCAGAGAGTGCATGCCCGCGACCGTCACTCGACGCTCGGCGAGGGTGCGCGTATCCGTCCATCGGCGCGCGCGGTGACGGGCCCGCCGGTTCCCCGCGCGACCGACGCGCACGCCTTCCGGTGAGAACAGCGCAAGCGTGCCCACCTCGGCCTCCCCCAGGGGGGCCAGCGCCTCCACGAACGCCTCGGGATCGAGGACGACGATCGCGGCATCGAGCTCGAGCGTCACGCGCGCATCGAGGGGGTCGGTTCCGGCGCGTACCCGCGCGTCGGCCGCGAGCGCGGTGCCGGGGGGCACGGCATCCATCGTCACCGTCGCCCGCGGGCACGCCGCGAGGATCGAGTCGACGCAGACGAAGGCCACGTCGGGGGCGAGCCCGCGCGGGACGACGACCTCGAGGTCGGGCGTGCGCGGCAGCAGACCGCGGCCCGCGGAGCCGTCGACGGGGATCAGCTGGGAGAGCCGAAGGGTCTGCGCATTCCCCTCCGCCGCCCGGTCGCGACTGTCTCGGCCCGCCCAGTCGGGACCGTCGTGCCACGCGACGGCCTCGGGCACGTGGGCCAGAACCGCGCCGGCCTGCCACGCGCGGTGGGCCCACTCCCAGTCCTCTCCTCCGTACGCGGAGAACGACTCGTCGAACCCGCCGACCTCGTCGAAGAAGGAGCGGGAGCAGGCGAGCACGGCGCTGATGACGTGTCGGTAGGAGCGATCGTTCGCGCGCAACAGGTTTCCGCTGGTCTCGTACGCCTCGCGCAGCCATCGCGGCTCCGGCAGTTCGACCTCCGGGGCGACGCGGGCGACCGGGGCATCGACGGGGATGCCGCGGAAGTCGGCGTGTCGGCGCCGACCGACGGTCACTGCCTCGGTGAGCAGGGCCGGAAGCCGCGTGAGGGCGCGCACGTATCCCGGCTCGGGAGCCGTGTCGGCGTCGAGGAAGCACAGGACGTCACCCGTCGCCACCGATGCGCCGAGATTGCGCGCCGCGGCGGCCCGGAAGCCGCGATCCTCCTGGCGGACGAGCCGGACGCCCTCGGGGACCTCGGGCGCGACGGGGGAACCGTCGTCGGCGACGACGACCTCGAGACGATCGGCCGGGTGGTCCTGCCCCGCGAGAGCGGCGAGGGTGCGGGCCAACTCGGTCGGCTGCGCGTAGTGGGTGACGATCACCGTGACGCGAGGGGGTTCGGGGTCGAGGTGCGCCAGCAGATCCCAGCGGTTGCCCGGGACCCACGGCATCCGGTCGGTCCAACCCTCGGGCACGGCCGCGCTCATCGGCTCACCCCCGACCACCAGCGCAGGTAGGCCGCGGTCGCGTCGGCCCGACCGGCCGGGAGCGCGGCGATGTCATGCCACGTCGTCGCCGCGTCGACCCGGGCCGCGGAGATCGCGGGCGCGAGCTGCTCCGGCTCGACGACCGAGAGCGTGCCGGGGCGCAGGGCCGCCATCTCGTCGACGTAACGGTTGCGCACGGCGACGGGGCGGCGCCCCCACCCGATCCACGACGTCAACGAACCGGAAGCGGACACGTGCCGGTGGGCAATCACGGGCACGGCCACGCGCGCCACGCGGGCCGCCATCTCGTCGTCGTCGAGCCACCCGGTCACCTCGACCTCGACGCCCGCGGCATCCGCCCGGCGCACGAACGCGTCGAGGTCGGCGGCATGCCCCTCCGACGCGCGCCCCAGGACGGTCATGCGCGACATCCCGGCCTCGACGGCGGCGTCCAGCGCCTCGTCGTGCCCCTTGCCGGGGTAGAAGTATCCGAGCACGCCGACGGCGTCGACGGAGGGGGACGGGGCGACGGGCCGCTCGTCGACGGGGAGCGGGATGACGGCGACGTCGCCGTGCCAGACGTCCACCTCGCGCAGCAGCTCGCGCTCGTGCGCGCTGTTCACGGCGACGGCTCGCGCCGCCGCGGTGACCTCGCGATAGAACGCGCGGCGACGCGGGCGGTTGCGTTCGCCGTCGGACGCCTGCGGCACGTCGTGCAGGGTGACCGTGAGCGGATGCCGCGCCGCCAGCCCCACCACGGCACGCGTCGCCTCCTCGGGCGAGGCGCCCCAGAGGCGGTCGGTGACGTGGGCGTGCACGGCCGTGCCGGCGGGGAGGGCGACCAGGGTGTCGGGGGTCGTGATCCGGGCGTCGGCGCGCACGCGCACGACCTCCGCGGCGATCTCGCGCGCGTACACCGCGACCCCGTGCGGGCCGGGATGGACGAAGAGGACCGGGGGCGCGGCATCCGGGAGGGGCGCGGTCATGCGGCGGCCGCCCACGTGGCCAGCAGCGGCGCCATGCGGTCGACGACCGCGGCGAGGAGGGCGGGACGCTCGGCGTAGTACGCGAGATGGGCCTCACGGACGACCTCGGCGGGGAGTCGTTCCCCGCCGACGGTCCAGTCGGGGCGGGGCGCGGTGTCCAGGCCCCAGGCCGCGACCACCCAGTCCTCAAGGGGGGCGCGCACCGAGGCGAGGATCGGCCGGCCGGGGTCGACCGCCCGACCGGGGGCGCCCAGGGCGGTCACGATGCGCTCCCCCAGCGGGAGGAACAGCGCATTCCCGGGATGGTTCACCGTGCGGGCGAGGTCGTCGACGACGGGGGCGAAGAGGTCGGATGCCGCGACGTCGAGACCGCGCGCCTCACGGCGCCGGAGCTCGGCACGGGACCCCTCGGCGATCTCGCGCACCGTCTCGGCCCCGAGGACGCGGGGCACGCGCAGGCCCGCGGCCTCGGCGACGGTGCGCACGTTGTGGTACGCCACGAGCGGCGGATCCTCGGGGAACGCGGGGAGACGCAGCACCGCCTGGAACGGGTGGAGCCCCGCGAAGCGGACGGCCGGGACGGTCACGACGCGCGCGCCGGGCGGCAGGGACGCCCGCAGCTGAGCGGTGCCCAGCGCGAGCCCCCGGTAATCGTCGCGGATGGGCTGGGCGACCAGGAACGAGGCGCCGCGCAGAAGAGCGTGCAGGCGCTCCGCGTCATCGGCGGACAGCTCGTGCACCGCGGGCACGCGCACCGCCGGCAGGGCGTCGGACGAGATGACCAGGCGCAGCGACTCCGCCTGGCAGTTGCCCACCACGACGCCGTATCCGGCGGGCGGCTCGGCCTGTCCGAAGAACTCGGCGTAGTGCGCCCGGCGCGCTATCACCGCCTCGCCGTGGTCCGCAAGGCTCTGCAGTCGCGCCGTCTCGCCACTCATGATGTGAACGTATCCGTCGGTGTCATCGTCGTCCCAACCGCCCCGTTGCATTGCGATGTGCCTGGCGATGCGGTACGCGCACCGCCATGCCCGCCTGCACGAGGAGGAAGAGAAGATCGTCGCCAGCACCGTCCCCCCGGTCCGGATCGCCGCCGTCCCCTCGGCGCATCCCTACGTCACCGCCGTCGCGGATCCCGCGAGCATGCGCCTGCTCGCCGATCCGCCGCCCCCGGGCGCTCCCGAGGGCCAGTGGTGGCCCCCGCAGGTGCTCCTCCCCGCGTGGCTGCGCGAGAACGCGGACGACTTCGACCTGGTGCACGTGCACTTCGGCATCGAGTCGTACTCCCCCGCGGAACTGGCCGAGACCGTCGCGGCGCTGCGGGCCCTGGGACGACCGCTCGTCTACACCGTGCACGACCTGGAGAACCCCCAGTTGCTGTCGCAGGACGCGCACCGGGAGTCGCTGGCCGTGCTGGCCGAGGCGGCCGACGAACTGATCACCCTCACCGGCACCGCGGCCGACGAGGTGCAGGCCCTCACCCGGCGCCGCCCCGCGGTCATCCCGCACCCCACGCTGCTCGACGACGCGGAGCGCCCCACCGGGACCTCCGACGGCGTCACGCGCGTGGGCGTGCACCTGCGCGACCTGCGCCCGAACATCGACGGGGTCGGGACGACGGCGACCCTCGTCCGCGCCGTCGCCGACCTCCGCGCGCAGGGTGCGCGCGTCGAGGGCGTGGTGCGGATGAACGACAGGGTGCGCGACGCCGAGGCGGCGGCATCCATCGATCTGCTCGCGCGCGACGCCGAGGGGGTCACCGTCGAACGCGGGGAGCGTCTCGACGACGACGCCCTCTCCCGGTGGCTCGCCGACCTCGACGCGTGCCTGTTGCCCTACCGGCACGGAACGCAGTCCGGCTGGGCGGAGCTCTGCTACGACCTCGCCGTGCCGGTCGTGGGCACGCGCGTCGGACACATCGCCGCGCAGCATCCCGACGACTTCCACCGCTTCGACGTGGGCGAGCCGCTCTCGCTCGCGCGCGCGATCGTCGACGCCACGGATGCCGCGTGGTCGACGCCCGGCTCCGCCGCGCGCGCGGCCGAGGTCGAGCGCCGACGCGTCGACCGGCTCGCCGAACGCGAGGCGGTGCGCGCCGCGCACCTCGCGCTCTACCGACGAGCGATGGCGAAGGAGGAGGCAGCGTGATGCGACCGCCCACGGTTCTGCGCGTCCTCGTCGTCGCCCCCTCGCGGTACGCGCTGCGCCAGCCCCACGCCGGGGGGCTCGAGGCGTGCGTGTGGGACCGGGTGCGCTGGCTGCGCGCGCGGGGCCACGAGGTCACCCTGTGCGCCGCCGACGGCTCGGACTACCTCGGCGACGTGCCCGAGTTCCGCCTGCCGACGCCCGAATGGACCCGCCCGGAGGAGTCCTCCGACACCGAATACCCGGCCGGCTACGCCGCCGCGGTCGACGCGGCGTACGACGCGGCGCTCGAACGCCTCATCGCGGACCGGCACCTGTACGACGTGGTCGACAACCACAGTCTGCATCCGGCCCCCATCCGGTGGAGTCGGGATGCCGGCATCCCGGTCGTGACGACCCTGCACACCCCTCCGCTGGAGCCGATGCTCGAAGCGGCGACCGAGGTGCGCGACAGCCCCCACCGCTTCGTCGCGGTGAGCCAGGCCACCGCACGCGCGTGGTCGGTCGAGGGCGTGGACGCGTTCGTGTTCCCCAATGGCATCGACACCGACCAGTGGACCCGCGGTGCGGGCGGAACGTCGTGGGTGTGGTCGGGACGCGTCGTGCCCGAGAAGGCTCCGCACCTCGCGATCGAGGCGGCGCGCGAGGCCGGGGCGCACATCGTTCTGGCCGGTCGCATCGGCGACGTCGACTACTTCGAGCAGGAGATCGTGCCGCGCCTCGGCGTGCACGCCCGCTACGTCGGTCCCCTGCACCAGAGCGACCTGTGCCGGCTGGTCGGCTCGTCGGCCGTGGCTCTGGTGACGCCGATGTGGGAGGAGCCGTTCGGGCTCGTCATCGCCGAGGCGCTGGCCACCGGCACCCCCGTCGCGGCGTTCGACATCGGCGGCGTCTCGGAGGTGCTCGCGGGGATGCCGGGATCGGCCACGGTCACGGCGGGCGACGTCGTCGCCCTCGCGAAGGCGGCGGCGCAGCTCGCCGCGGAGGGCGCCCGCGAACCGCTCACCCGCGTCTGGACGCGCCGCGCCGCCGTGCGACAGCATTCGCTGGCGCAGCGCTACCGCGAGGTGGAGCGCGTGCTCACCCACACCGCGCAGCCGGTCTCGGCGCGCCGCGCGCCGGCGGTGGCGTGGTGATCGGCTGGTACGTCCACCACCACGGCCACGGTCACGTCGCACGGTTCCTCGCGGTGCAACCGCACCTGCGCACACCCGTCGTCGTGTTCTCGTCGATGCGTCGTCCGGCCGCCCTGGCGTCGGAGGTCGAGTGGGTCGAGCTGCCCACCGACGCCGACGGCTTCGAGGACCGCGACGGGGTGCTGCGCGACCCGCGCGACGCCGACCCCACCGTGCGGGGTCACCTGCACTGGGCCCCGCACGGGCACCCCGGACACCGGGCGCGGCTCGCGGCCATCGCCGCGGCATCCGTCACCCGCGAACTCCAGGCGTTCGTCGTCGACGTGAGCGCGGAGGTCGTCGCGTTCGCCCGCCTTCTGGGACTGCGCACCGTCGCGGTGACCCAGCCCGGCGCCCGCACCGACACCCCGCACGCCCTCGCCTACGCCCTCGCCGACCGCATCGTCGCCCCGTGGGCGCACGGCGCCGTCCCCGCGACAGGGCTGTCGGCGCACGGCGACCGCGTCCTGTGGACGGGCGGGATCTCGCGCTACGACGGACGGACCCCGGACGGGGCGCGCGAGCCCCGGTCGCTGCTCATCCTCGGCCGCGTCATCGACGACGACGTGCGCGAGCAGGTGACCGCGCTGCTCCGCGCGCACGGGTGGGAGGTCACCGCCGTCGGGCACGACGCCGCCTCGCGCGTCGACGATCCCTGGCCGCTGCTGTCGCGCAGCACCGTCGTGCTCAGCGCCGCCGGGCAGAACAGCGTCGCCGACCTCGCCGCCGCGGGCGCCCGCGCGGTGGTCATCGCCCAGGAACGCCCCTTCTGCGAGCAGGACCACACCGCGGACGCCCTGGAACGCTGGGGCCTGGCCCGCCGCGCCGACGCGTCGACCTCGGCCGCGGAGCTCGTCGCGCTCGTCGAGGCCGCCTCCGAGGACTCCCCCGACTGGGCGCGCTGGCAGGTCTCCGGCGGCGCGGGGCGCATGGCCGCCGCGGTCGAGGCGATGCTGCCGTGAGGACCGCGGTCATCACGGTCGCCTCGCGGGCCCGGAGCGAGCATCTCTCGCGCCAGCGTCGCGTGCTGGCGGAGGTCGCCGACGACATCGTGCGGGTGGAGGCCTGGCTCGACGAGTCGCCGCCGTCCGGCATCCCGGATGCCGGGACCCTGACGCTGCACGTGCCCCCGGGGCCCCTCGGACTGCGCGTCGGCGAAGGTCGCAACCGGGCCGCCGCCGCGGCCGTCGACGCGGGCGCGGAGCTGCTCGTGTTCCTCGACGTGGACTGCCTCCCGGGTGAGGAACTCCTCACGGCGTACCGCTCCGCGGCGCACGCGCACCCGGAGGCGATCCTGGCCGGAGCGGTGACCTATCTCGCGAGCGTGCAACGCCCCGAAACCGCTGCGGACCTGCCCTTCCTCATCCGTCCGCATCGCGCGCGACCGGCGCTGCCGGCGCGCGAGACGCGCGCGGCGACCGCGGCGGAGTACGACCTCTTCTGGTCGCTGTCGTTCGCCGTCACCCCCGCGACCTGGGAGAGGATCGGCGGCTTCCACGCAGGCTACGAGGGCTACGGCGCGGAGGACACCGACCTCGCCTGGACCGCTCGAGCCGCCGGCGTCGAGATGCGCTGGGTCGGCGGGGCCGATGCCTTCCACCAGTGGCATCCGGTGTCTTCTCCCCCGTGGCAGCACCTCGACGACATCCTGCGCAACGGCGCGACTTTCCACGCGCGGTGGGGATCGTGGCCGATGGGCGGATGGCTCGACGCCTTCGCCGCGGCCGGGGCGATCGAGCAGCGCGACGGCGTGTGGGTGCGCACGGGCGCGTGAGGCGCCGAGAATTGCCGCTCCGGGGTGCCCGGAAGCGACAATTCTTGGCGGGTCGCGCGGCCCAGGATCAGACCACGGAGCGGAGGGCGTCGACGATGCGCGTGGCGCGGGGGTCGTCGGCCTCCATCCAGTTCGTGACGAACGCGAAACCCACACGGGCCGCGCGGTCGGCGAACGCGACCTGGCCGCCCGCCCCGTCGTGCCCGAAGCTCGTCGGCCCGAGGTAGCGACGCGCAGCCGAGTCGAGCTGGAAGCCGGCCGCCCAGCGCGGCCACGGTGCGGGTGCGGCGAAGACCGGAGCACCCGCGGTCCGCTCGCGCGTGACGACGTCGAGCGTGTCGTCGTCGAGGAGGCGGATGCCGTCGGTCTCGGCGACCGTGGCCGACCACATCGCCGCGACCGCGCGCGCGGTCGCGACGGCTCCCGCGCCCGGGATCACCGCGGCGCGCACGTCGTCGGCGTTGAACCCGTCGTCGTCCGTGACCAGCGTGGCCGGAAGCACGCCGCCGAGGGTCATCGCCCGGTCCAGCCAATCGACCGCACGCGGATCACGCTCGGCCGCCTGCCGCTCGACGAGGGCCGAGAGCGTCGGCCCCACGCGGAGGTGCGCCACGGATGCCGCGATCTCGGCCGGCATGCCCAACCAGGCCCCGCCTCCCACGGCCTCGGCCATCGCGGCGAAAGCGACCTGCGGGGCGACGCCACCCGCCCGACGCACGATCTCGCCCGACAACCAGCCGTGGGTGAGCGCGTGATACGCCCACCCGGCACCCGGCTCCCACAGAGGTTCCTGCGCGGCGACGAGGCTCGCCATGGCGTCGACGTCGAGGAGCTGCGCGCGCGTGACGTCGACCCGCGGGGCCGAGACGCCCGCCCGGTGCGCGAGGGCGTCGCCGACGGTCACGCGGTCCTTCCCCTGCGCCGCGAAGTCCGGCCAGATCTCGGCGAGCGGTCGGTCGAGGTCGAGCGTCCCGTCTGCGACGAGTCGCGCCGCCAGGATCGACATGAGTCCCTTCGTGCACGAGAACACCACCGAGGGCGTGTCGCGCTCCCAGGGCCGGCCGTCGCGGCTGTCGGCCGTGCCGCCCCAGACGTCGACGACCGTCTGCCCGCCGACACGGACGGCCAGGGCCGCGCCCATCTCGGGCAGTCCCTCGAACGCGGCGTCGAACGCCTCGCCCACCGCCTCGAAACCGGGGGCGACGACGCCCTGCACCGCGGTCATCGGACGACCTCCGCGACGGCGAGGCGATCGCCGTCCCAGTGCAACGGCAGCGGATCGGACAGCGTCCCGACGAAGGCCCCGTCGGTCGTGACGTTCTCGAAGGCCAGCATCACGGCGCGCCCGTCGGCGTCGTCGGCGACGACGCGACCGCTGTACAGGCGCTCGTCGGCGACCAGGGTCGCCCGCTCCACCGGGTACGGACCCCGCGGGTCGTCGAGGGCGACGGCCCAGATCCCTCCCGCCCGACCGGCGCGATCGCCGGCGAGATGGGTCGCGTCGCACGAGAAGATCAGGGCCCACCGGCCCTCGATCCGCACCACCTGCGGAACCTCGAGGTGCGCGAAGCCCGCGCCCGGCGCGCTGAGCGGGGGGCGGACCTCCCAGCGGCGCAGGTCGGCGGACCACGCGTGGCCGATGACCCCGCGATCGCGTTCGATGCCGTCGCGCGCGCGGGCCGTCACGAGCATGTGCCACCCGTCCCCGTCGGGATCGGCGAACACCCACGGGTCGCGCCACGCCTCCTCGTGCCACGTGCCGTCGAGAAGCGTCTCGTACCAGCGCGGGTCCGCGGCGACGACGACCTCGGGATCCTTGACCCACGTCGCGAGATCGCCCGACGAGGCCGCGAGGACCGTCTCGACGTTCGTGATCTCGCCGTCTCGCAGGAAGCGCGAGCCGGTGTAGAACATGCGCCAGTCGGCATCCGCCCCGACGATGCTCCCCGTCCACGTCGCCGTGGCATCCGGAGCGTCTCCGCCGGAGGGCTCGAGAACCGTGCCGTGCACGGTCCACGAGCGCAGGTCGTCGCTCGTGGCGTAGCCGACGCTCGCGTTGCGGTGGCGCAGGTCGGGGTCGCCCAGGCTCGTCGGCGCCTGGAGGAACATCATGTGGTGGGTGTCGCCGTCGCGGGCGAGCCAGAAATCCCAGACCCAGTGGTCGGGCAGCGTGAACGTCATGAGATCCGTTTCGAAAGGAGAGGGGGCCGATCAGCCCTTGACCGCGCCCTGCACCAGGGCACGGATGAACTGGCGCTGGAACACGAGGAACAGCAGCACGGCGGGCGTGATGATGATCAGCGCTCCCGCGTTCAGCAGCGGGATGCTGAGCGAGTACTGCCCCTGGAAGAACGTCAGCGCGCCGGCCACGGTGCGCTGCAGCGGGTCGGCGATGAGCACGACCGGGAGCAGGAACTGGTTCCACGTCCAGATGAACAGCAGGATCGCGAGTGCCGAGAGCGCGGGAGCCGCGAGCGGCAACTGGATGCTGCGGAACTCGCGCCACAGCGACGCCCCGTCCACGCGCGCCGCTTCGGACAGCTCGCGCGGCACATTGATGAAGTGCGCGCGCATCCAGAACACGCCGAACGGCATGTAGAGCCCGATGAGCGGGAAGATCACCGCCCACGGGGTGTTCACGGTGCCCATCGACTGCGCCTGGTAGTAGAGCGGGATGATGAGCGCCTCGAACGGGATCGTCAGCCCCAGCACGAAGAACACCAGGATGCCGCGGCCGAAGCGCACCTGGAGGGAGCCCAGCGCGAAGCCCGCCAGGGTGGCGGCGACCAGGCTCAGCGGCACGACCCCGAGCACGATGACAAGGCTCGAGCCCATCAACTGCCAGACGTGACCGGTCTCGAAAGCGGTGGCGAAGTTTCCCCACTGCGGGTCGGTCGGCCACGTCAGGCCGGTCGGGTTCTGGTCGGCGGGTTGCAGCGCCGCGGAGAACATGCTGATCAGCGGGAGCAACGTCACGATCGCGGCGACGCTGAGCAGGAGGATGCCGAGCACGCGCTCGGTGCGGCTGGCGATCACGAGTCGCTCGCTCTCGAAAGACGTTGGATGGGGAGCACCACGATCAGCACGAGCACCATGAGCACGATGCCGAAGGCCGAGGCCAGGCCCACGTCGCTCTGGGTGAAGCCGATGCGGAAGATCGACAGGCCCGGCACGAGGGTCGCGCGGCCGGGGCCGCCCTGGGTCGAGGTGTAGATGATGTCGAAACTCGACAGGGCGGCGATGACGGTGACGGTGACGAGCACCGCGATCTCCTGCCGCAGGCCGGGGAGGGTGATCGTGAAGAACTCGCGCCACCATCCGGCGCCGTCCAGGCGGATGGCCTCGTACAGCGAGACGTCGATCTTGCCGAGACCGGTGAGCAGCAGCACGGTGCACAGCCCCGTGAGCACCCACGACCCGATCAGACCCACGGCCGGCAGCGCCGTGCCGTAGTCGGCGAGCCACGGCCGGGTGATCCACCCGAGCCCGACCCAGCCGAGGATCTGATTGACCGCACCGGTCTGGGCGTACATCCACGACCAGGCGATACCGGCCGCCGCGAGCGGGATGATCTGGGGCAGGAACAGCACGGTCTGCGCCGCGGCCGCGAAGGCCTTGTACCGGATGCCGCGGATGAGGGTCGCGAGCACCAGCCCCAGCCCCACCGGGATGAAGGTGAAGAACGCGATCAGGATGAACGCGTTGCGGATCGCGCCGAGCAGATCGGGGTCGGTGAACACAGTGAGGTAGTTCTCGACGCCGACCCAGCGGGCGACGCCGATGCCGTTCCAGTCGTAGAACGAATACTGCACGCCCTGGAACAGGGGCCAGATGACGAATCCGATGTAGAAGGCGAGCGCGGGAAGCAGGAGGACCCACCCGGCGAGGGTCGCCCGCCGGGCCGCTGTGCGTGCAGCGGCCCGGCGAACGGGTGCGGTCGCCGTCGCCGAGGGGGCGTCGTCGGGTCGAGGGGCCGCCGCGACGGCGACCGCACGGTCGGTCATTACTCGCCGACCTCGCTCTCGTAGAACTTCTGCACGCGGTCGACGAACTCCTTGCCGGTGATCTGGCTGGTCACCAGCAGCTGCGACTCGGGGATGATCGAGCCCGCGTAGATACCGGCGGTGGTGTTGGCCATGAAGTCGACCTGGCCGTTCTCGGCGCCGATCTGGGCGGACATCTTCAGCGCGTTCTCGATGAGCGAGCCGGCCTCGACCGAGGGCAGCTCCTGCGCCGGGTCGCCGCCGGGCGAGGCGCCCGTGACATCGACGATGATCTGGCGCGCGGTGGGGTCGGTGTGCACCCAGTTGAGGAAGTACGCGACCTCGTTGATGTGCGGCGACTTCGCGGCGACCGAGAACGAGTTCGCCGCCCCCATGGCCACGTGGTCGGCCCCGGCCTCGGCGGGCGGCACGAGGAAGAACTCCACGTTCGAGCCGAGCGCCTTCTGGTAGTTCGCCGCCTCCCAGTTGCCGTTGAAGGTGAACAGTCCCTCGCCCGCCGAGAAGCGGCTGGTGAAGGTGAAATAGTCGATCGCGTTGATGTCGGACGGGAAGTACCCGGCATCCGCCCACTTACGCACGAGCTCGGCACCCTCGACGTTGCCGGACTCGTCGTAGCGCGCCCCGGGCTCGTTGAACATCCACGACAGGAACTGGTCCTTGTCGACGTACTGGTTCATCGCCGCCTGCACGACGAAGTTGACGACGCCGTCCTTGTCGCCGGCCATGATCGGCAGCACACCGGCGGCCTTGGCCTTCGCCATGTCTTCTTCGAGCTCGGCGAGCGTCTGCGGCGGGGCGTCGATGCCCAGCTGGTCGGCGAGCGTGGTGTTCATATAGATGCCGGTGATGCTGTAGCCCAGGCCCAGCTGGTACAGCGAACCGGAACCGCGGACGCCCTCGTCGGTCATGCGCAGCGGGGCGAGCTGCGAGGCCGGCCACGCGTCCCAGCCGTAGGCGTCGAAGTAGGGGTCGAGATTGGCCACGAGACCGTCGCGCACCGTGTCGCCCAGGGTGGGGAGACGGATCAGATCGGGCGGCGTGGAGCTGGCGAGCAGCTTCGGGGCGTTCGCGGTCAGGTTCTGGAACGTGTCGCGGTTGATGGTGAACGTGACGTTCGGGTGCTGCTTCGTGAACTCCTCGGTCAGCTTGTCGGTGACCGGGAAGCCCGTCTCGTCGGCGATCGTGAGCTGGACCGGGTCGGAGGTCAGCTCGGTGCTCACCTCGACGTCGTTCTGCGCGGTCGGTGCGGCGCTGCCGGGGGCGCACCCGGTCAGAGCGGCGCCGGTGAGTCCCGCGATGGCGATCAGAGCGAGGGATGCCCCTCGACGCCGGCGGGGGATGCGGGTGTTCATGTCGACTCCTTCGTCTGTGCTGCGTGCCGGCGCTCGGGCTGTTCCGGCGGCGGACTGCTGGTGCGCTAATCTTTGCTGAAAGGATTTAGCACGATCATTTACGCAGACGCGTCGAGCGCTGTCAAGATCGCTGCGAAGATCGTGACCGCGGCGCCGATGCCGCAGAACGGGGACACCGATGGGCAAGAGGGTCACGCTGGCCGACGTCGCCCGCCGCGCGGGACTGTCTCCCGCGGCGGCCTCCATGATCCTCAACGGCCGCCCCGACACCCGCCTCTCCCAGGACGCGCACGAGCGGGTGCACGCCGCCGCCGCGGAGCTGGGCTACCGCCCCAACATGTCGGCCCGGGCGCTGCGCACCGACACCTCGCACACGGTCGGCTTCGTGTCGGATCTCGTCGCCACCACCCGCTTCGCGAGCGGCCTCATCAAGGGGGCGCTCGGCGCGGCGGAAGCCGCCGGCCAGGTCGTGCTGGTGGCGGAGACCGGCGGGGAGCCCGAGAGGGAGGCCGAAGCGGTCTCCGCCCTGCTCGATCGTCAGGTCGACGGGATCATCTTCGCGTCGATGCGGGCGCGCGAGACCTTCGTGCCCGCCCTCCCCACGGGACTGCGCACGGTCATGCTCAACGCCACGAACGATCTGCACCGCTGCAGCGTCCTCCCCGACGAGGAGACGGGCGGACGCCGGGCGGTCGAGCTGCTCCTGGAGGCGGGGATCCGCGACGGCATCCTGCTGCTCGGCTACGACGCGGAGGCGGAGCGCGATCTGTTCCGCTCCGCCACGGTGGCGGCCCGCGTCCGCGGGATCTCCGCGGCCATGGCCGACGCGGGCGCGACCTTCCTGCACGAGGAGTCGATCTGGCTGTGGGAACCCGCCCCCGGATACGAGTTCACGGCGCGACTGCTGGCGCAGGGACTGCGGCCGCGGGCCATCGTGTGCCTCAACGACCGACTGGCGTTCGGCGCTCTGCAGGCGCTGGGCGACGCCGGTCTGCGCGTGCCGGAGGACGTGTCGCTGGTGTCGTTCGACAACGACGAGCTCGCCGCCTATCTGCGCCCGGGGCTGACGACCATCGGTCTCCCCCACGAGGACATGGGCCGCCGCGCCGTCGAGCTCCTGCTCGCGCCGGGAGGTCCGCCCGAGGGTCAGCACCTGGTCGAGATGCCGGTGGTGATCCGCGACTCGATCCGCCGCGCGTGAGGCGCGCGGGGCGACGTCGAGTGTCCACGACATCCGGGCCGCTTTCGGATCCGTCCGGGTGTTTCGGACACTCGGCGGTGGGGGTGGGCGGATGCCGTGCACGGCCCATCAGCGACGCGCGAAAGCCCCGGCGCACGAGGGCGCCGGGGCTTTCGGGCGGCGGGTCAGGCGCGTCGCATCCAGACGGTCGTCTCGCCGGGGAGCCGGCCGTCGTCGAGCGCGCGGCTCGACAGCAGCACCTCACCCGCGGGAAGCGCGACCGCCTCGGCGCCGAAGTTGGTCACGACGCTCCAGCCGTTCGGGCGCTCGTACGCCACGACCTCGGCGCTCGACCCGTCGGTCCAGGTCAGCTCCTCGGCGGCCTGGAGCTCGTGCCGCAGCGCGAGGGCCCGGCGGTACAGCGACAGCGTCGACGCGGGATCGCCGTCCTGGACGTCGGCGGCGTAGGTCTCGAACCAGTCCGGCTGCGGCAGGTGCGCCCCGGCATCACCGAAACCGAACGACCCGCCCGAAGCGGTCCACGGCAGCGGCACGCGGCATCCGTCTCGCCCGAGATCGACGCCCGGGCTGCGGAAGAACGTCGGGTCCTGCCGTTCGGCGTCGGGGATGTCGGCGACCTCGTGCAAGCCGAGCTCCTCGCCCTGGTACAGGTACGCCGAGCCCGGCAGCCCGAGCAGGAAGAGCGCGGCGGCGCGGGCACGACGCTCGCCCCGTTCCGCGTCGAGCGCCGGTTCCGTGCCGCCCGAGAGCAGCCACTCGTTGCCGTGCTTGAGGGTGGGGCGCCCGTCGGCACCACGCTGCGCGTCGGGGAGCCCGTAGCGGGTGGCGTGGCGCACGACGTCGTGGTTCGACAGCACCCACGTCGTCGACGAGCCCGACTCCGCCGCCAGGGCGAGGTTGTCGGCGACGATGCGGCGGAACTGCCCGGCGTCGAAGTCGGCCTCGAGCAGGTCGAAGTTGAACGACTGGCCGAGGCTCGCCGCGCTCGCGTACAGAGGCACGCGCGAGGGGTGCACCCACGCCTCGGCGACCGCGGTGCGCGGCGGGTCGTACTCGTCGAAGACCGCGCGCCACTCGGCGTAGACCTCCTGCACGTCGTCGCGGTCGATCAGCGGGTGGTTCCCGTCGATCGGCATCGCGTCGAGCTCGGCCCGCGAGGGCAGCGGCTCGCTGAGGTCCTTGGTGAGCATGTGGGCCACGTCGACGCGGAAGCCGTCCACCCCGCGGTCGCTCCAGAACCGCAGCGTCGTGAGGAAGTCGGCGCGCACCTCGGAGTTGGCCCAGTTCAGGTCGGGCTGCGACACGTCGAAGTTGTGGAAGTACCACTGCCCGTCGGCGACCCGCTCCCACGCCGATCCGCCGAACACCGAGACCCAGTCCGTGGGCGGCTCGGAGCCGTCGGGGCCGGTGCCCTCGCGGAAGATGTACCGCTCGCGCGCGGCGGAGCCACGACCGGCTGCCAGGGCCTCCTGGAACCACGCGTGCTTGTCGGAGGTGTGGTTCGGCACGATGTCGACGATGACCCGGATGCCGTGGGCGTGCAGCTGCGAGATCAGCTCGTCCATGTCGGCCAGGGTCCCCAGCCGCGGGTCGACGTCGCGGTAGTCGGCGACGTCGTAGCCTCCGTCGGCGAGGTCGGAGGGGTAGAAGGGGCTGAGCCAGACGGCATCCACCCCCAGCTCGGCGAGGTACGGGACCCGCGAGGTGATGCCGGGGATGTCGCCCAGACCGTCGCCGTTCGTGTCGGCGAAGCTGCGGGGATAGACCTGGTACACCACGGCCTGACGCCACCAGTCGGGGGCGTCGGAGAGTTCGCGGGCGTGCACGGAGGGTGCGGCGATGGTCACGGAGGGTCCTTTCAGGGAGGGGATGGTCTGCTCAGCCCTTGACGGCGCCCTGCGTGACGCCCGCCATCACCCAGCGCTGGGTGAACAGGTAGGCGACGATCGCGGGGGCCATGGCCATGAGGTACGAGGCGAAGGCGACGTTGTAGTTGTTGCTGAACTGCGTCTGGAACAGGTCCTGGCGGACGGGGAGCGTCTGCAGCGCCGGGTCGCTGATGATGAGCGAGGGCATCATGAAGTCGTTCCACGCATAAAGGAAGGCGAAGATGCCGACCGTCGCGCTCATCGGCGCGAGCAGGGGGAAGATCAGCCGCCAGAAGGTCTGCCACGTCGTCGCCCCGTCGATGCGGGCGCTCTCCTCGAGCTCGAGCGGGATGGACCGCAGGAACGCGGTGAACAGCAGCACGCTGAAGCTGAGCTGGAACATCGTGGCGAGGATGATCACCCCCGCCGGGTTGTCGAGCCCGAGGCGCCCCGTCAGCTGGATCTGCGGGAGCGCGATCACCGGGAAGGGGATGAACATCGCCGCGAGCAGGTAGAAGAACGAGTAGCGGAAGAGCTTGCGGTCCCAGTTGCGCGCGATCGCGTACGACGCGAAGGCGGCGAGGATGATCGTCGCCGCGACCGTGCCGGCCGTGACGAGCAGCGACATCGCGAGTCCCACGGGGAACTTCGTCAGGGTCCACGCCTGCACGAAGCCGTCGAAGCTGATCGGCGACGGGAGCGAGAACGCGTTGCCGTCGACCACCTGCGTGCCGCTCTTCAGCGCCATCGAGACGGTCACGTACAGCGGCAGGAGCACGGTCAGCGAGCAGAGCACCAGGATGGTCGTCGTCGACCAGCTGAACCTCTCCGCGCCGACGCGGCGGAAGCGCGGACGCCGGGCGGGGGCGGGGCCGTCGGCGGCGCCGGTGCCGGTGCCGGTGCCGGTGCCGGTGCCGGTGCCGGTGCCGGTGCCGGTGGCGATCGGGAGTTCGGCCTGCTCGAAAGCGAGCGCGGGCTGGTTGAGAGCGGTCATGACAGGGTGTTCCTTCCGCGGGTCACCGAGAGCTGCAACAGCGAGATGACGACGGCGACGACGAAGAAGAGCGCGGCGTTGGCCATCTGGTAGGCGTAGTCGCCTCCGTTGAATCCGAGGATGATCGACATCGCGACGCTGCGGGTCGCGGTGCCGGGGCCTCCTCCGGTGAGGCCCACGATGATGTCGTAGGCGTTCAGGAAGCCCTTGAATCCGAGGATGACGTTGATCACGACGTACCCGGCCACCAGCGGCAGCGTGATGCGCAGCAGCTGCTGCGTCTTGCTGGCACCGTCGAGTCCCGCGGCCTCGTACACGTCGCCCGGGACCGAGAGCAGCCCCGCGATGTAGATCAGGAGCGTGCCCGGGATCGCCTGCCAGGCGGTGACGATCACGATCGCCACCCACGCGAGGTCGGGGTTTGCCAGCAGGCTCGTCTCGAGCCACGGGATGCCGAGGGCGGCTCCGGCCTCGGGCACCGAGTTGCTGAAGAGGAAGTTGAAGACGTAGGCGATGATGATGCCCGAGATCACCATCGGGATGACGAAGACCGTCCGCAGTGCCTTGGTGAAGCGGATCCGCGCCGTCAGGCCCACCGCGAGCAGGAAGGCCGCGATGTTGACGACGATCACGGTCGCGACCGAGAAGCCGAACGTGAACAGGTAGGCCTGGAGGATCGCGGGGTCGCTGAAGATGGCGATGTAGTTGGTGAGCCCCGTGAAGCTCCACTCCCCCAGCCCGATCGAGTCGGTGAAGCTGAAGAAGATGCCGATCATCCCGGGGATCGTGATCGCGAGGGTGAACAGGGCGAGCGTGGGGAGCAGGAACAGGTAGTAGATCGGCTCGACGCGGCGGGTGCTGCGACGCGCGGTCGCCTTGCCTCCGGTGACGATCGTCGTGGTGGTGGTCATCGCGCGGCCTCCTCGCCAGCGGCATCGTCGGTCGAGGCCGGCGGCTGACGGAACGCCAGTCGCGACCAGTCCTCGTCCATGGTGCGCAGCGTGCTCTGCGGAGAGGCGCCGAAGATCATCGCCTGCGCGTAGTTGAAGGTGGGGATGGTCTTGGGCAGCAGCACGGAGGCGCCTTGGTAGATGCGCCCCTCGTCGTAGTAGGGGATCATCCCGGCCACGCGGGGGTCGCTCGGCGAGGGGGCGTCCGTGGTCGGCGCGAAGCCCAGCTGCGACTCGTTGTAGGCCTCGATGATCTCGGGCTGGTAGAGGTACTCGAGGAAGTCGCGCGCGGCATCCTTGTGCCGGGACGCCTCGGGGATGATGGCCGCGAGGTCCATGTTCACGCGCACCTTGAGGTCGGCGGGGTCGTCCGTCATCGGCAGGGGGAAGGTGCCCACGGGAAGGTCGGGCGAGGTCTTGGCGATCTCGCCGAGCGCCCACGGTCCCTGCAGGTACATCGCCGCCTGCCCCTGGGCGAAGGCGAGGTTGCCGTCGCCGTAGGCCCGGCTCTCGGCATCCGCGTTCGTGTAGTCGCGGGCGAGCTCGAGCATGCGGTCCATCGGCTCGGTGAAGTCCTTGGCGAACGAGACCGTCGAGTCCGGACCCACCTGGTCGCCCTCGGCGGCGAGGGCGTCGAAGAAGTCGATGACGTCGATCGACCCGCCGACGGAGTAGTCGTACCAGCCCTGCGCCACGGTCCAGTCGTCCTTGAAGGTTCCGTAGAAGGGCGTGATGCCGTTCTGCTTCAGCGTGTCGGACACCTGGAGGAGCTCGTTCCACGTGGTGGGGACCGAGAGCCCCAGCTGCTCGAAGATCTGCGTGTTGTAGATGACGGATGCCGCCATCACCGAGTACGGCAGGGCGCTCGTGCGCCCCTCGCACGAGCCGTACTGGTTCATCAGCGGCTGCAGGTCCTCGCGGACAGTGCTCGCCGCCGTCGTGTCGGAGAGGTCGCTGAGCGCGCACCGCTGCACGAAACGGGCGACCTCGTAGTTGTAGTTGGCGAGCATGATGTCGGGCGGGTTGCCGCGCACGAAGCTGGCCGAGACGACATCGACGCCCGAGGCGTCCATCTCGACGCGCACCTTGTCCTGCGAGGCGTTGTACCGGGCGACCACGTCGTTCATGAACGACAGCGCCTCCCGCTTGCTGAAGGTGAAGCGGATGGTCTCGCGCCCGTCGGCGGAGCACCCGGCGAGCAGACTCGCCCCCAGCACCCCCACCGCGGCCGCCGCGACCCACCGCCGCACCGCTCTCGTCTTCGTCGACACTCGTGTCCTCCTCGCCGCACTGCGAATATGTTGTGTCACTGAGTAAATTTACTCGCCAAATCAACTTGGTGAGGGCAGTATTGCATCGGACGCGAAGGGGGTCAAGATCTGATGACGGATGCCATGTCAGCCGCGGCCTCCCTGCGTCGGCGCAGCCTCGAGACCGTTCTGGCCCACGCCTGGGACGCAGACGCATTCACCGCCAGCGACGTGATGGCCACGGTCGGGCTCACCCGCTCCACGACGATCGACGTGCTCGACGAGCTCGTCGCGCGCGGCCTGCTCGCCGAGATGCCGAACGCCCGCACCGTCGGCGAGTACTCCAAGGGCCGCCCCGCGCGCCGCTTCGCGTTCCGCCCGGAGGCGGCGGTCGTCGTCGGCGTCGACGCCGGTCGCGGTCACCTGACCGCCACGGTCGCCGACCTGCGCGGACGCACCCTGGGCAGCTCGCGACTCGCGGTGGACCCCGAGCAGGACTCGGCCGCCCGCCGTCGGCGCGCGGCCGAGGCGACGGTGGCGGCCGCCCTGACCCGCGCACACCGCGACCGCTCCGACATCGCCGCCCTCTGCGTCGGCGTCCCCGCACCGGTCGACCGATCGGGCAGATCCCCCGTGCACCACGACGGCTTCTGGGAGCGCATGAACCCGGGGTTCATCGACACCTTCGCCGACTGGGCCCCCGTGGTCCGCGTCGAGAACGACGCCTCGCTCGCCGCCGTCGCCGAGCAGGCCCGCGGCGCCGCGGTGGGCGTCGAGGACTTCATCGCCCTTCTCGCCGGCGAGCGATTCGGCGCCGGAATCTGGGTCGACGGCCGGTTGCTGCGCGGAGCCCACGGGGGAGCGGGCGAGACCGTCGCCTTCGACCGCGTCGCCGGCGTCGGAAGCGCCGAGGGGCTGGCGCCCCGCTGCGTCGACGCGGCCCGCGCCGCGATCGCCTCCGGACGCCTGCCCGCCACCTCCGCGCTCGCGGAGATGGACCCCGCCACCCTCGACGCCAAGACCGTGCTCGATCTCGCCGACCGCGGCGACGAGGGCGCCCTCGAGGTCGCGCGCGAGGTGGGGGCAGCCCTGTCCATCGTCGCCGCGACCTTCGGCAGCCTCTTCGACGTACGCACGGTCGTCGTCTCGGGAGCGATCGCCGCCGGCGCGGCCCCCATCATCGCGGCGGCCCGCGCCGCCCTCCCCCGTGCCCTCGACCTTCCGGCGCCCGACATCGTGGCATCCCCCCTCGGCGCCGACATCGTCTCGATCGGAGCCGTCGCCGCGGCCGTCGACGCGGCCCGCGCGAGCGCCCTCGACCTCGCCGCCTTCGCCCACCCCGAAGAGCGCGCGCGGGCGTGACCGCCTTCGACCACCTCGACCCGCACCGCAACCCCGCTCCGCAACCGCCCACCCCCCGATAGCGTCGGCTCATGCCCGAATGGCCCGAACACGTCATGTGGTGGCACGTCTACCCGCTGGGATTCGTCGGCGCGCCCATCCGCGACGGCGTCGATCCGGATGCCGCGCCGGCGCACCGGCTGGACCGGCTCGAGCCGTGGCTGGACCACGTCATCGAGCTGGGCCTGAACGGCCTGCTGCTCGGACCGGTGTTCGCGGCCGAGACGCACGGGTACGACACGGTCGACCATTTCCGCATCGACCCGCGGCTGGGGGACGACGCCGACTTCGATCGTCTCGTGTCCGCGGCGCGGGAGCGTGGCATCCGGATCCTCCTCGACGGGGTCTTCAACCACGTCGGGCGGGCGCACCCGGCGTTCCGCGACCAGACCGAGCACGGCCCGAGACTGTTCCGCGGGCGGTGGGTCGACGGTCGGTTCGAGGCCGACGTGTTCGAGGGGCACGACGCCCTCGTCGCTCTCGACCACTCCTCCCCCGCCGTCGTCGACCTGGTGGTCGAGGTGATGTGCCATTGGCTCGAGCGCGGGATCGACGGCTGGCGACTGGATGCCGCTTACGCGGTGCCCCACACCTTCTGGGCCGAGGTGCTGCCCCGGGTGCGCGAACGTTTCCCAGAGGCGTGGTTCTTAGGCGAGGTGATCCACGGCGACGCGGCGCGGATCGTGCACGAATCGACGATGGACGCGCTCACGCAGTACGAGCTGTGGCAGGGGATCTGGCACGGTCTCGCCGACGGCAACCTGTTCGAACTCGCGCACGCCGTGGAGCGGCACGACGAGCTGCTGCGCGTCTTCGTGCCGCAGACCTTCGTGGGCAATCACGACGTCACCCGCATCGCCTCGGCCGTGGGCGCCGACCTCGTTCCGCACGCGCTGGCCGTGCTGTTCACGGTGGCGGGGACCCCCTCGGTCTACGCGGGCGACGAGTTCGGCTGGACGGCCGTGAAGGAAGAACGCCTCGGCGGCGACGACGCGGTGCGACCGGAGTTCCCCGCCGGCCCCGGAGATGTCGACGCCGACGACCGCATCCTCGCGGCGCACCAGGCGCTCATCGCGCTGCGACGCCGCAAGCCCTCGCTGTGGCGCGCGCACACCGACGTGGTCGACCTCGCGAACACCGCGGCCGTGCTGCGGACCGCGACCGGCGACGACGCCGTGGTGGTGGCCCTGAACCTCGGCGACGATCCGGTGTCGCTGCCGGCCGCCGACGCCCGCGCGGTCGTCACGGGTGACGGGACGCTCGCCGGATCGCGGGTCGAACTGCCCCCGCGCGGGTGGGCCGTGCTCGAGGCCTGACCCCCTCGTCCCACTTCTGGCCGGTGCGCGTCCCACTTCTGGCCGGTGCGAGGCGCCGACACCCCCCACACCTGGGACGAGGGTGCGTCGCGCCGACGCGCGAGGGCCGCAGTGCGGGACCCTCAGCCGCCGGCGCGGAACCG
Organism: Microbacterium sp. BWR-S6Y; assembly: GCF_041379845.1. NCBI lineage: Bacteria > Bacillati > Actinomycetota > Actinomycetes > Micrococcales > Microbacteriaceae > Microbacterium > Microbacterium sp. BWR-S6Y. The sequence continues at coordinate 198,186 of NZ_JBFECV010000008.1, read as the reverse complement.
GTGCTCGGGGCGGCCTGTGGAGCCGTAGCGCAGGCTCACCTGCACGAGTCCCCGCTCCGCGAGCGCCGTGAGGTGACGCTGGGCCGTCGCCCGCGAGACGCCGATGCGCTCGGCCACCTCGGTCGCCGAGGCCTCGTCGCCCGCGAGGGCCGCGAGCACCGTCTGCTCGGTCGCGGACCGCGCGAGCGACGGGCCCTCGCGCTCGCCCCGCAGGAGGGATGCCGCGCGGTCGATGTCATCCTGCGAGAGAGGCCGCGCGCTGCCGAGCAGGTTACGGTACCGGGCGTAGCGCTCGAGACGCTCGGCGAGCACGCGCGTGTCGAACGGCTTGACGAGGTACGCGAGCGCGCCCGCGGCGAAGGCGCGGCGCACGGTCGCGGCATCCGTCGCCGCCGACAGCACGAAGGCGTCTATCTCGAGCGAGCGCACCAGGTCGATGCCGTCCCCGTCGGGTAGGTAGACATCGGCCAGCACGAGGTCGGGGGCGTGCGCGGCGATCGCCGTCCGCGCCTCGCCGACCGTGCGCGCGGGCTCCAACGCGACGAACCCCGCGCGCGCGGCCACCGCGTCGCGGTGCAATCCCGCCACGCGGAAGTCGTCGTCCACCACCAGAACCCGGATGCCGCTCACGTCTCGTTCCTCTCCCGCACGGTGCCGGCGCGCCGCACGCCCGGCAGCCGGGCCGCGACGATCGCGCCGCGCCCGTCGCCTCCCGCGTCGACCACCCACACCTCGCCGCCGCGACGCCGCGCGAATTCGCGCGACAGGGGCAGGCCGATGCCGAGGCCGTGCACAGCATCCGGATCGTCGTCCCGCTCGCGCGGGGCGAAGACCGCCTCGCCGTCGGCGATGCCCGGGCCGGTGTCGGCGACCGTGACGACGACCGCGTCGGCGTCGTCGAGCACGCTCACCTCGACCTCCCGCGGTGCGGGGGCCGCGGCCGCCGCGGTGATCGCGTTGTCGATGAGGTTCCCCAGCACCGCGACGACGTCTTCGACCTCGTCGATCGGCGCGGTCGAGAACGTGTCGTCGGCCACCCGCAGCGCGACCCCCCGCTCGCGCGCCGCGAGGGCCTTGGCCCCCAGGAACGACTGCAGCATCGCGTCGCCCACGAGCTCGATGCCCGGAACCGCCCAGTCGACCGATCCCCGATCGACCAGGTCGGCGAGGAACGCCCGCGCCTCGACGACCCGTCCGGCATCGAGCAGCCCGACCGCCGCGTGCAGGCGGTTGGCGTTCTCGTGCCGCTGCACGCGCAGCGCATCGCCCATCGCCCGCACGCTGTCGAGGCGCCCCGACAGGGCCATCACGTCGGTGCGGTCGCGCAGCACGGCCACGCGGCCGAGGGCCCGCGCCCCGCGGCGCACGGGTCGGACGTCGACGAAGACGACCCGGTCGCCCACCGGAAGTCCTGTCGGAGCGCCCCCACCCGCCAACGCGCCCGCGACCACCGGCGGCAGGCCCAGCTCGGCGAGAGGTCGACCGACGGCACCGGTCACCCCGAGCAGACGTTCGGCCGTCGCGGTGCACACGCGCACGATGCCCGTGTCGTCCAGCGCGACGACGCCCTCGTCCGCCCCCTCGAGCACGGCGGTCTGGGTCTGCACGAGGGCGACCAGCTCCTCGGGCTGCACGCCGAGGGTCAGTCTCTCGAGGCGGCGGCGCATGAGCAGCGCCACGACGGCGCCGATCGCCACGGCGAGCGCGACGGCCGCCGCGATGCCCGCGATCAACGCGGGAAGGTCGTCGAAGACGCTCGCCCGCTCGAACCCCACGCTCACCTCGCCGACCGGGGCTCCTCCCCCGGGCGGATAGATCGGCACCTTCGCCCGCGCCGATTCGCCCAGCGTGCCGGTCTCCCAGGTGACCACCTCGCGCCCGGCGAGGGCGTCGGCGAAGCTCGTGCTCACCACCTGGCCCAGTCGGTCGGGGTCGGGATGGGCGAGTCGGATGCCGTGATCGTCGGTGATCACGACGAACAGGCCCCGGGTCCGCGCGGTGACGTCGGCGGCGTACTCCTGGAGTTCGCCGTCGCGCAGGGCCGCGGCATCCGGGGTCCCGGGGTCGGCCGAGAACGTCGTGACGAGGGAGCGCACGTCGGGGGCCTCGGCGACCGAGCGGGCGATGTTCAGGGCCGACGAGTCGGCCTCGGCCTTCAGCTGCTGCACCCCGAGCCAGGCGAAGATCCCCGTGCACACGGCGACCACGACGATCTGGGTGGCGACCTGCACCACGAGCATCCGGGTGGCGAACCGCATGCGCACCTCCCGGTCGGCGACGTCGTCGTGCGCGAAATGCGCAGAAGACACGGTACGCGCATAACGGCGCTCAATGCGAGCAAGCGCGCGCTCGGACCCTCGGCATCCGTACGGTCGGCAGATCGCTGGCGCACCGGGCGCCGACATCCACGACGAAGGAGTCGCGATGACCCCCTTGATCCTTGCGGCGGAGGCCGAAGAGTACGCGGTGGCCTACACGCCCGCCGACGGTGTGCTCGTCGCCCTCGGCTTCCTGATGGTCCTGTCGTTCATGGCGCTGATCATGACGCGGCGGATGACCCCGATGGTCGCCCTCATCGTCGTGCCGACCGTGTTCGGGCTCATCGCCGGCGCCGGCTTCGGCCTGGGCGACATGGTCATCGACGCGATCGGCAAAATGGCGCCCACGGCGGCCCTGCTGCTGTTCGCGATCATGTACTTCGGCATCATGATCGACGTCGGCCTGTTCGACCCGCTCATCCGCGTGATCACGCGCTTCCTCGGCGACGACCCGGCGAAGATCGTGCTCGGCACGGCGATCCTCGCCGGCGCGGTCTCGCTCGACGGCGACGGCTCGACGACCTTCATCATCACGACCTCGGCGATGCTGCCGCTGTACCTGCGGCTGGGCATGAGCCCCGTCGTCCTCACGTGCGTCGCGGGCCTGATGAACGGCACGTTGAACATCGTCCCGTGGGGCGGCCCGACCGTCCGCGCCGCGACCGCCCTGGGCCTGCAGCCCACCGACGTGTTCGTACCGATGCTCCCGTCGCTGCTCGCCGGCCTGGTGGTCTCCCTCGCATTCGCCTGGTTCCTCGGCCTGTCGGAGCGCAAGCGCCTCGCGGGCTCCGTCGACACGTCGAAGATCGACGGTCCCGGCGGCTTCGGTCGCCTCGGCGCCCCGAAGATCTTCCGCGGCGCGGAGCACAAGCCCGGCGCCCTCGCGTCGCTGCGCACCGGCAACATCGTCACCGTCCGCGGGGGCAAGGGGACGGTCGCCGCCCCGCAGCTGGTCGAGGCCGCCGACACCGCGATGGCCGACACCATGCTCGACCCGAACCGCGCGACCCTTCGACCGAAACTCATCTGGTTCAACCTGGTGCTGACCGTCGCGGTGATGGTGCTGCTGGTGATGGACATCTTCCCGCTCGCGTTCGTGTTCATGGTCGGCGCCGCCCTCGCCCTGATCGTGAACTTCCCGAAGCTGCGCGGCCAGGCCGACGAGATCGTCGCCCACGCCCCCAGCATCGTGGGCGTGGTCTCGATGGTGCTCGCCGCGGGCGTGCTGGTGGGCGTGCTCAACGGCACCGGGATGGTCTCCGCGATGGCCGCGTGGATCACCGAGGTCATCCCCTCGTCGATGGGTCCGTTCCTCGCCGTCATCACCGGGATCCTGTCGATCCCGTTCACCTTCTTCATGTCGAACGACGCGTTCTACTTCGGCATCCTCCCGGTTCTCGCCGAGAGCGCCGCGAACTACGGCATCGCCCCGGTCGAGATGGCCCGCGCCTCGATCACCGGCCAGCCGGTGCACCTGCAGAGCCCCCTGGTCCCCGCGATCCTGCTGCTCGTCTCGCTGGCCGGCGTCAACCTCGGCGACCACCACAAGAAGGTGCTCTGGCGCGCGACGATCGTCTCCCTCGTGATGCTCGCCGTCGGCGTGCTGGTGGGGGCGGTGCCACTGCTGGGCTGAGCTCGCCACGTCACAAGGGCCCCGGATGCCACGGCATCCGGGGCCCTTCCGTCGTCTGGCACTCGGCCAGGCCGCGCCGCCGGGCCGAGTCGTTCCGGTTCACCCGGACCTGACCGGCGAGACGCGCTGTGACGCATCCCGTCGCCCCGTGGAGGCGATCCGTGCACAGCGTGTTCAGCGTCCTGAATCGCCTCCCCGCGTGCCGCTGCCGCGTCGGCGCCCGCTCCGATCCCGCGCAGACGGCCACCGGCCGGACCCGTGCGGACGGCCCACGAACGGTTCCACCCCGGTGTCCCGCGGGCAGACACGAGAAGACCCCGGATGCAAGGGCATCCGGGGTCTTCTCTTCTTTCAGCGGATCAGGCGTCGGTGCGCCGAGGGCGACGCATCGTCCACACCACGCCACCGGCGACCAGCAGGAACGCCGCGAGCAGACCCGCGCCCAGGGGCGCCTGCGCGCCCGTCGCCGCGAGCTGGCCCGCGGCCACGACGGTGATCGACACCGTGCGGATCACCGAACCGTCTGCTCCGAAGACGACGATCGAGTGCGCGCCCGCGGCCAGGTCGCCGGGGATCTGCACATCGAAGGTCACGCGGCCACTCGCATCGGCGACGGGGATGCCGGCGATGCGGATCGGGTTGCTGCGCAACTCCGCCGTGACCTGCTCCCCCGCGGCGAGACCAGCGACGCTCACGCGCACGATGCCCCCACGCTCGACCGTGGTCGTCGACACCGACACCGAGGGAACGGCACCCGCAACGCTCGAGGGCGAAGCGGACGGGCCGTCCGTGGGTGCGACGGTCGGTTGCGGCGTCGCGGTCGGGGTCGCCGACGCGGTCGGTCGCGGCGTCGCCGTCGGAGACGACGTGGGCGGCGGAGTCATCGTCGGAGACGACGTCGGCGCCGGCGTCGGCTCCGTCCTGTCGGGCACCTCGCGCGGAGCGACGCTCGAGAGCGTCGGCTTCACGGCCTGGAAGAGCCCGTCCGCACCGACCTCGAGGCGATCGATCGTCGTCTCACGGTTCGTCCCGCCACCGCCCGGGATCGCGAACCGGTGGTACGCGATGTACCACTCGTCCGTGCCCGGCACGTTGACGATCGAGCTGTGGCCCGTTCCGAGGATGCCCTGCGAGACGTCCTTGGCCAGGATCACGCCGCGGTACGTCCACGGACCGTCGATGCTCGTCGCCGTCGCGTAGCCGACGCGGTAGTCGGCCGAACCGGTGTCGTCGATCGAGTACGTCAGGTGGTACATGCCGTCGCGGTAGTTCACGAACGTCCCCTCGCGGAAGTCGTTCAGCCCCGAGATCGGCTTGATCGTGCCCGCCTTGATGCTCTTCATGTCATCGGAGAGCTCGCCGTAGACCGGGCTGCCGTTGCCCCAGAACAAGTAGTACTTCCCCGTCTTCGGGTCCTGGAACGCCGCCGGGTCGATCGCCTGTCCGCTGTGGACGCTCTCGCCGTTGGTGATCATGGGCTGCGACTCGGCGGCGAACGGCCCCTCGGGGCTGTCGGCCACGGCGACGCCGATCTCCTTGCGGTCGTCCTGCGGGTTGTGGCCGCTGAAGTAGAAGTAGTACTTCCCGCCCTTCTCGATGATCGTCGGAGCCCACGCGTTTCCGGTGGCCCACGGGACGTTGCCGTTCGCGCCGTCCAGCGTCAGGAAGGGCTTGTCGGAACGGGTCCAGGCGACGAGGTTCTTCGACTTCCACACGGAGAACGTGTTCCCGCCCCAGCCCGGGACGCCGTCGGTCGTGGCGTAGATGTAGTACGTGTCGCCGAACACCGCGATGTTCGGATCGGCGTACAGCCCCGGCAGCACCGGGCTCTTCATCTCCACGGCCTTGAACGTCCAGACCACGTCGGACAGCCCCTCGGTCTTCAGCGTCACCGTGATCGGCGTGCTCAGGTTGCGCACGGTCCCGGACGCCGGGGTGGCCGTCGTCCCGGATGCCGTCGTGAACGTGGGGCGCAGCTTCGCCAGGTCCGTTCCCGGCACGACGGGGAACAGCACCGTGCGGTTCTCGGCGTCGACGATCGGGGCGACCTTCAGCGCAGCGGCATCCTGCAGACCGACGCCTGTGAGCAGACCCGGGTTCTGGGCCGCGATCTCCTCCGGGCTCAACGCGCGGTTGAACAGCGCGAACTCGCGCATCTGGCCGCGGAAGAGGTTGTCGTCGTTGTACACCGACTTGCCGAGGTAGTTCGCCAGGGTCTTGCCCCCGCCGATGTCACCGGGGCGAACCGTCACGTTGGTGTTCTCGGCGACTTTCTGGCCATCGAGGTACAGTCGCGCGGTGTTGCCGCTCAACGTGTAGGTGAGGTGCACCCAGCGGTCGCGTGGCAGGGCGCTGGCGGCGGACGCGTTCTGCTCGCCGGTCCAGTTGCCCGTGGTGATGGCACCGCGGTACTGGCCGTTGCCGGTGGAGAACAGGTAACCGTTCCCCTTCCCGTCGCTGCCGGTGTTGCCGAACCCGTACAGGAAGTAGGGGTTCTTCTGCGCCGGGTCGATCCGTACCTCGGTGTCGATGGTGAAGTCGGTGACCCCCGTCAGCATGTTGTCGGGCAGATCGACGTAGTCGTTGCTGCCGTCGAAGGCCAACGCACCGTCCGAGAACGTCGCTCCGCCCTGGATCTGCGCGTCGCGGCCCGCACCGGAGCGGTCGTGCAACGTCGTGCCCGATCCGTCGGTGAAGTCGTACCGCAGCACCTCGCCCTTGTCGTTGGCCGTGACCGGGGTCACGGTCGGCTCGGTCGGGATGTTCTGGCGCAGGGCCGCGAGCTCCTCCGCGGTCACGGGCATGACGGTGCCGTGGCGCGGGCTGCTGGGCAGCTTGTAGTTGGCGGGGACCTGCCAGTTCGGGTTGGCGATGTCGGTGGTGGCCAGCGGGATGTAGCCGCGCCCGCCGTACTCGTCGACGAACAGGTAGTACTTGTCGCCGTTGACGTCACCCGGGTTGGACGTGAAGATGGTCGGGCCTTCGACCGCACCCGTGCCGGCGTTCTTTCCGATGCACGAGGTGACCTGCGTCCAGTCCTTCAGGGGGGCGGTCAGCACCGCCGAGCTCTCCTGGATGATGTCGCTGCAACCGGTGGTGCCCGCGCCCTCGTCCTTGGTGAAGCGCTGGTAGACGCCGTTCGCCTTGATGACGGTCGAGTCGATGCGGGAGATCCCGCCCTGCCAGACCTGCGGCTCGCTGAACGTCACGAAGTCGCGCGTCGTGGCGTACATCATGCTGTTGGGCACGTTCGCGGTGTGGTTCGGGTCGTCGGAGGGGTAGATCTTCGAGGCCCAGAACACCACGTACTGGCCGAGGCTCTCGTCGTAATACGCCTCCGGCGCCCAGGTGTTGCCTGCGGTGTCGGGCGAGACCCGCACGTGGCGCTGGTCGCTCCAGTTCACGAGGTCGTGCGATTCCCACACCTCGATGTACTTCGAGCCGACGGTCTGCGAGTCACCCCAGGAGGTGCCCCCGCCGATCGAGAGGTCGGTGGCGATGAGGTAGAACGTGTCCCCCTCGGGCGAGCGGATGATGAACGGGTCGCGCAGACCCTTCTCGCCGTACTTCGAGGTCAGCAGCAGCTTGCCGCCGTTGAGCTCGGTCCACGACAGCGCATTGTTGCCGTTGCTCGCGGCGAAGTAGATGTTCTCGCCCTCGACGGTGTTCCCGGTGAAGTACGCGAACGTGTAGCCCTCGAAGGCTCCGAGGTGCACGGCTTTGCGGACGTTGACGTCGATGTCGCGCGTGCGCGTCGCCGAGCCTTTCGTCACGGATGCCGTGAGCGTGACAGTCGTGTCGGCCTCGGGGCGCGAGACCACACCGGTGGTCGACACCACGGCCGGGTTCGAGCTCGTCCACGTCACCGCGAGACCGTCCGCGGTGGTCGGCAGGGTCAGGTTGCCGCGCGCATCGTCGGCGTTGACCACCGTGATCGCGGCGAGCGCCTTCTGCGCGGCGCCGGGGTCGTCCGGCATCGCCGGGACGGTCACGGCGAAGGTCGCGGTGTCCGTGGCCGAGCCGCGCGTCAGCGTGCCCGTCAGCGTGACCGTGGCATCCGCCTTTCCGGCCGCGGGGCGCGTGACGGCGCCCGTGGTCGACACGACCGACGGGTCGGACGAGGACCACGTGATCGTGGAGCCGTTCAGCCCGCTGCCGGGGAGGGCGAGGTCGGTCGTGACGGCGCTCAGGGCGCCGAGATCGAGCGCCGCCTTGTCGCGCGCGACGCGCTGCTGGTCGGTCGCGACGAGCGTCGTCACCTCTTCGGAGGTGAGGGCGTGGTCGTAGAGGCGGAAGTCGCGCAGGCTGCCGGCCAGACGCTTGTCGGGCGTGTAGTTCGAGCGCCCGAGATAGTTGGCCGTGGTCTTGCCCCCGCCGATCGAGCCGGGGGTCGTCGTGGTGTTGGTGTTCTCGGCGACCTTGACGCCGTCGAGGTAGAGGCGCGAGGTCTTGCTGCCCGCGTCGAGCGTGTAGGTGAGGGTCTTCCAGACTCCGCGGTCCAGGTTCGCCGAACCGCGGGTCTCCTGCTCGGTGGACCAGTTCCCGCTGGCGATGCCGGCGCGTGCCGGGTTGCCGGTGGCGAAGAGGTACCCGTTGCCGTACCAGTCCGTGGTGTTGCCCAGACCCCAGATGAAGTAATTGCCGGACTGCTCGGGGCGCACCAGGACATCCGTGCTCACCGTGATCGACGTGAGCCCCTGAAGGACGTCGTTGGGAAGGCTCACATAGTCGTCGGCGCCGTCGAGACGTACGCCGCCGGCACCGGCCAGCGCGGGTCCGCCGACGAAGGCACCGTCTCGACCGTTGCCGGACGCGTCGTGGGCGACGGATCCCGACGTCTCGTCGAGCGGGTAGGACACGACCAGCCCGGTCGTGGGGATGGCCGCATCCGCGGCTGTGGGAAGGACGATCGGCGCCGCGACCAACGCGGCGACGACCGGGACGGCGAGCGCCCAGGACGGGAGACGGCGGGGGAGCGCCGTCCGGGGGACGGTAGGCACGGGGGTGCGGGTCCTCTCGCGAATGCAACGTTGCATGGAGCCGTCGACGACGACCCCCAAATGTTAGCGCTCACACACCTGTTGACGTCAACACGATTTTCGGCGCGATGGCGCCTGGCGGACGTGCGCTCCGTCAGGTGCGCAGCGGGGCCGAGTCGCGCACGATGAGCCGCGTCGGCAGCGGGGTGCTCTCGCTGACGGTGTCGGGCTCCTCGACCATCAGCAGCACCTTCTGCATCAGGATCTCGCCCAGGGCGGCGAAATCCTGGCGCACCGTGGTGAGCGAGGGGAACAGGAAGGGAGCTTCGGGGACGTCGTCGAACCCCACCACGCCGATGTCCTCCGGCACGCGGAGTCCGCGCTCACGCAGGGCCGAGAGCACTCCGATCGCCATGTGGTCGTTGGCGACGAAGATGCCCTCGCCGGGGCTGAGGTCGGTCTCTGTCGCGATGCGGTAGCCACTCGCGGCCGACCAGTCCCCGTGCACGGGCGGTGTGGACTGCGCGCGGGCGGAGGCGACCTCCTCGCGCCAGCCGCGCAGGCGCTCGACCGCGTCGGGATTGCGCGCCGGACCGGCGATGTGGCGGACCGTGCCGTAGCCCGATTCGAGCAGGTGCCGCACCGCCGCGCGGGCGCCACGGTATTGATCGATCGCGACCAGACGCGGGTGGGGCCGACTGGTCGTGGCCGCGGCCACGATGGGCACGTCGATCTCGATCGCCTGCACCGCCGCGAGCACTTCGACGTCGACGACGATGAGCACGATGGCATCCACGCGCTGTTTGAGGAGTCCATCGATCGCCGCGCGGACGGCGGCGACGTCGTTCTGCGGCGAGCTGATGGCGTCCACGTTGTAGCGGGCGGCGCGGGCGGCGAAGTTGAAGTTCATCGCGATCGACGAGGGCCCGTAATCGACCGTGCCCGGGGTGACCAGACCGATCGTGCGCGTGCGCCGCGTGACGAGGGCGCGGGCCGCGGGCGACGGGCTGTAGCGCAGCTGCGCGATCGCCTGCTCGACGCGCGCCCGCGTCGCCGGGCGCACGTTCGGCATGTCGTTGAGCACGCGCGACACGGTCTGGTGCGACACACCCGCGAGGCGGGCGACGTCGAAGATGTTGGCGGTGCGCGAGGCCTTGTCTTCAGGCACCGGCGCCCCCGTCGGATGTCGTGTGGCCGGCGACGAGCGCGAGCAGCGCGTCGGAGGTGAGGCCCGTGGCCGGAACGATCTGCGCGAGCACCCCGTCGCGCATGACGGCCACGAGGTGGGCGACGCGGAGTACCTCGTCGAGCTCCGCCGAGATGTAGACGATGGAGAGGCCGTTGTCGCTGAGCTCCCCCACCAGCCGCTGGATCTCGGCTCTCGCCCCCACGTCGATCCCGCGCGTGGGCTCGTCGAGCACGATGAGCCGCGGCGACAGGGCCAGCAGGCGCGCGAGGAGCACCTTCTGCTGATTGCCGCCCGACAACGTCGAGACCGGCCGGTCGATGTCGGCGGGGCGGATGTGCAGCGCCTCGACCCAGCTGACGGCGAGTTCGCGGCGGCGCGCCGTGCTGAGCCGGTGGAAGATCCCCCGCTGCGCCTGGAGCGCGAGCGTGATGTTGTCGAGCACGCTGAGGTCGCCGATGATGCCCTCGGTACGGCGGTTCTCGGACGAGTAGGCCACCCGGCGACGGATGGCGTCGCGGGGCGATGAAAGGGGGGCCGGATCCCCGTCGACCGTCACCTCGCCCGCGTCGGGACGATCGACGCCCGTGAGAGCGCGCGCCAGTTCGCTGCGCCCCGAGCCGAGCAGACCCGCGACGCCGATCACTTCGCCCTCGGCGATGTCGAGGTCGGCCTCGCGCAGTCGAGTCCCGGATGCCACGCCGCGGGCGCTCAGCACGCTCGGGCCCTCGGCGGGCTCGACGAGGCGTTGGCCGAGCGGGGCGAGCGCGTCGGCCGCCGCTCCGAGCATCTTCTCGACGAGGTCGATGCGCAGCAGCTCGCGCGTGCCGTACTCGCCGACGAGCCGCCCTCCGCGCAGGACCGTGACGCGATCGCAGATCTCGTACACCTGGTCGAGGAAGTGCGAGACGAACACGATCGCGATGCCCTGCGCTTTGAGGTCGCGGATCACGCGGAACAGCTCGGCCACCTCGTCGGCATCCAGGCTCGAGGTGGGCTCGTCGAGCACGAGCACCTTCACCTCGGTCGAGACGGCGCGGGCGATCGCGACGAGCTGCTGCACCGCGAGGGGATGCGCCGACAGCACCGAGGACGGATCGACGTCGACGCCCAGGGCGGTCAACGCCTCGACCGCGCGCTCGCGCATCGCCCGATGGTCGATGACGCCCCACCGGCGGGGCTCGCGGCCGAGCGAGATGTTCTCGGCCACCGTGAGGTTGGGGAGGAGGTCGATCTCCTGGTAGACGGTCGAGATGCCGACCGCCTGCGCGTCTGCCGGCGACGAGAACCGCATCTCCTGACCGCCGAGCTCGATCCGACCGGAATCGAGGCGGAGGGCGCCCGTGATCGCTTTGATCAGGGTGGACTTGCCCGCGCCGTTCTCCCCCATGAGCGAATGCACCTCGCCCGGGTACAGCCGGAAGTCGACGTCGGACAGCGCCGATTCGACCCCGAAACGCACCGTCGCTCCGCGCACCTCGAGGAGGGGCGGAGCGACGGTGGACATGGGGTCAATCATGCCCGGGTGACGCGGTGATCGCTAACACGGCACGGGGGGCGTCACCGGCTGAGCGCGGAGCGCGACACGATGATCCGCTGCACCACCACGAACAGCAGGAGCAGGGCTCCGACCGTGATGCGCGTCCACGACTGCTCGGCGCCCGAGAACGAGATGATCGTGCGGATCAGGCCGTAGACGAACACGCCGATCATGGAGCCGAGGACGAAGCCACTGCCTCCGGTGAGGAGCGTGCCGCCGATGACGACCGCCGCGATCGTGTCGAGCTCCGTTCCCACGCCGTTCAACGGGTACCCCGCGCCGGAGTAGGCCGTCAGCACGATGCCGGCCAGCCCCGCGCACACGCCGCTGATGACGTAGACCGACAGCTTCGTCCGCACCACCGGCAGGCCCATGAGCCGAGCCGACTGCTCGTTGCCGCCGACCGCGTAGACCGTACGGCCGAAGCGCGTGTAGCGGAGCACGAACGCCGCGATCGCGACGGTCAGCAGGGCGATGACGCCCGTCGGGGTGATGTACCAGCCGGCGAAGGAGAACCTCGTGGACTGCAGCCACAGGATGCCGTCGTTCTCGACCTTGATCGACTCCAGGCTCACCACGAACGCGAGGCCGCGGGCGAGGAACATCCCGATCAGCGAGGCGATGAACGGCTGCACGTCGAAGAACTGCACGAGCACACCGATGAGCAGACCGATCGCGGCCCCGATGAGCACCATCGCGGGAACGGCCACGACCACGGGAACCCCGTCGCCGAGCAGCTTCGCGCACAGGATGCCGGTGAACGCCATGACCGCACCGACCGAGAGGTCGATGCCCCCGGTGAGGATGACGAAGGTCATCCCCACGGCCAACACGAGCAGGTACGCGTTGTCGAGCAGGATCGACGACATGATGCGCGGCAGCTGGAAGTTGGGGAAGGAGGCCATCGCACCGGCGATCATGATGATCAGGATGGCCACGGCGGCGAACACCGGGACCCACGAGATGTGACGGCTGAGGAAGCGACGGTACGCGCCGGCCGACGGCGCGGAGCTGCGCTCCGGGGCGGTGAGAGTGGTCATCAGGACAGCACCTTTGCGTCGGGACGGCGGGTGAGCGGACGGGAGGCGGAGCGGCCGGCCGTCCAGAAGAACGAGCGGAACCGCGGCGACTGCAGCAGCACCACGATGAGCACGGCCGCGGCCATGAAAACGGGGCTGACCGCGGGAGGGACGCCGAGGAAGGTGATCGTGCTCTTGAGCGTCTGGATGGTGAAGACGCCCACCACGGTGCCCGCGATGCTGAACTTCCCGCCCGCGAGCGAGGTCCCGCCGAGGACGACCGCGAGGATGGCATCCAGCTCGATGTAGAGCCCCGCCGCATTCGCGTCGGCCGCCATGATGTTCGAGCTGTACAGGATGCCGGCGATGCCCGCGAGCGTGCCGCTGGCGATGTAGGCGCCCCAGATGATGCCGCGCGACCGGACGCCGGCGAGGCGGCTGGCCTCGGGATTGATGCCGACCGCTTCGGTGAGCATGCCGAGCGCCGTCCGCCGCTCGAGGACGCCGACCACGATGACCGCGACGATCGAGACGTAGAACGCGAAGGGCAGGCCCAGCACGTATCCCTGCGCCATGAACTGGTACGGGTCGCTGTTGATCGTGGTGATGAAGCCCTTGGTGATGAGCAGGGCGACACCGCGGCCCGCGAGCATCAGCACCAGGGTGGCGATGATCGGTTGGATGCCGAGAACCGAGACGAGGAAGCCGTTCCAGACGCCGAGCAGCAGGGCAGTGCCGACGGCGGCGACGATCGCGATCATCACGACCCCGAGATTGCCTGGCTCGGGCGAGGCTTCGATGATCGTGAGCGCCACCGCGCCGGAGACCGCCATGATCGCGCCGACCGACAGGTCGATGCCGCGCGTCGCGATGACGAGCGTCATGCCGAGGGCGACGAGCATGAGCGGTGCGCTGTTGCGCAGGATGTCGATAAGCGACCCGTAGAGCTGGCCGTTCTGCACCGTGACGCTGAGGAACGACGGCCGCGAGATCGTGTTGACGGCGATCAGGGCGATGAGCGCCGCGATCGGCCAGACGAGGCGGTGCGTGAGGAGCTTCTTCATGCGATCTTCTCCCGATCGGACGGCGATGTCTCGGGGGCGGCGGAGGAGGTCGTCTCGACCTGACCTTCGGCGATATAGGTGACGAGGCCGTCGAGGTCGACGTCCTTCGTGGCCAGCTCGCCGATCTTACGACGGTCGCGCAGCACGGCCACGCGCTGGGCGAGGCGCAGGACCTCTTCGAGTTCGGACGAGATGAAGATGACCGAGAGACCCTTCTCGGCGAGTTCGGCGACCTTGCGCTGGATGTCGGCCTTCGCGCCGACATCGATGCCACGGGTGGGCTCGTCGAGGATGAGCAGCTCGGGCGCGGTGGCGAGCCACCGCGCCAGCAGCACCTTCTGCTGATTGCCCCCGGAGAGGTTGCGGATGAGGGCGTTCGGATCGGCCGGGCGGACCCCGAGTGCGGTGATGTACTCGTCCACGATGGCCTGCGTCTCCGCTGCTCCGACCCTGCGGAGCGCCCCGCGCCGGGCCTGCACCCCGAGGATGATGTTCTCGGCCACGGTGAGATCGCCGACGATGCCCTCGGCGCGACGGTCCTCCGACGAGAAGGCGATGCCGCGATCGAGTGCGTGACGGGGCGATCCTGTGCGCGCGGAGGAACCATTCACTTCGAGGGAACCACCGTCGGTGCGGTCGGCGCCGGCGATCAGTCGCGCGAGCTCGGTGCGCCCGGAGCCGAGGAGTCCCGCGAGCCCGACGACCTCGCCCCCGAAGACGTCGAGGTCGACGGGCTCGAGGGTGTTCTTGCGGCCGAGGCCGAGCGCGCGCAGCACCGGGGTGCCGGAACGGTCGACGGGTCGCTCGGCACTGGCGGAGATGGCATCCAGCTCGCCGAGCTCCCGCCCGATCATCTTGGCGACGAGTTGCTCGCGACCGAGGTCTTCGACGGGGTACTCCCCCACGAGCGTGCCGTTGCGGAGCACGGTCAGGCGGTCGGAGATCTCGTAGATCTGGTCGAGGAAGTGCGAGACGAACAGGATGGCGACACCGCGGTCGCGGAGGTCGCGGAGGTCGCGGATGACGCTGAAGAGCTGCTCGACCTCTCCGCGGTCGAGGCTGGAGGTCGGCTCGTCGAGAACGAGGACCTTGGTGTCGACGACCATCGCGCGACTGATCGCCACGAGCTGCTGGATCGCGATCGAGTGGCTCGCGAGGATCGACCGAGTGTCGATGCGCACACCGAGCTCGGAGAGATGACGCTCGGCGGCCGCGTGGGTCGCCTTCCAGTCGACCATGCCGGCACGTCGGATCTCCTGACCGAGCATGACGTTCTCACCGACGGTGAGGTTCTGGCAGAGATTGACCTCTTGATAGACGGTCGCGATGCCCGCCGCCTGGGCGTCGGCGGTGGCGCGGAAGAGCCGCTGCTCCCCGTCGACGCGGATGGTGCCGGCGTCGATGCCATACACACCGGTGAGGGCCTTGATGAGCGTGGACTTGCCGGCGCCGTTCTCACCCATCAGGGAGTGGACTTCGCCGGGGTAGAGGGTGAAGTCGACCCCGTCGAGGGCCTTCACTCCGGGGAAGGAGATGCTGATTCCTCGCATCTCCACCACGGCGGCCCGCGGGCTCGAGACCGCGGCAGCACGTTCGGATGTCATGCTCGATCGCTTTCTGGAATGCCGGGGGTGTGCGGGGCCGGGGTCGGCCCCGCACACCCGGGGACGGAGTGATCAGTACTTGCGGTCGGGCAGAGCGGCCTTGGCCTGCTCCTGGTCGAACGCCTGGTCCTCGACGATGTAGCTCTTGTCGACGGACTCCCCGGCCACGACCTTCTTGACCACCTCAGCGACCTTGTCGCCGAGCAGCGGGTTGCACTCGACGATGTAGTTGAACTCGCCGTCGGCCAGGGCCGTCATGCCGTCCTTGACCGCGTCGATCGTGACGATCTTGATGTCGGTGCCGGGCTTCAGGCCGGCGGCCTTGATCGCGTCGAGGGCACCGAGGCCCATGTCGTCGTTGTGGGCGAACAGCAGGTTGATCTGCGAGCCGTACTTCTGGAGGAAACCCTCCATGACCGTCTTGCCTTCGGCGCGGGTGAAGTTACCCGTCTGCGAGTCGAGCAGCTTGACGTCGGTGCCCTTGATGGCGTCGTCGAAGCCGGTGGCGCGGTCGGTCGCCGCCGACGAACCCGTGGTGCCCTCGAGGACGACGAGGTTGGTGGGCGTCTTGCCGAAGTTGTCGGCGACCCAGGTGCCCGCGGTCTCGCCCTCCTTCTTGAAGTCGAGACCGACCCAGCTGGCGTAGAGATCCTCGGATGCCGAGACCGTGCGGTCTTCGAGGATCACGGGGATGTTGGCGTCCTTCGCCTCCTTCAGCACGTCGTCCCAGCCGTCGGTGACGATCGGCGCGAGCACGATGGCGTCGACACCCTGGTTGATGAAGCTGCGGACCGCGGCGATCTGCGCCTCGGGCTTGTTGTCGGCCGCGTTGAAGATGAGGTTGAAGCCGTTGGCCTCGCTGAACGCCTCCTTCATCGACTCGGTGTTGGCGCTGCGCCATCCGCTCTCGGAGCCGGTCTGCGCGAAGCCGACGGTGATGACCTTGTCGTCGCCGCCCCCACCGGCACCGCTGCCGCCACCGGCGCAACCGGCCGTGGTCAGGGCGATCGCGCCCACCAGAGCGAGCCCGGCAAGAATCTTCTTCGCCTTCATGTTGAAACCTCCTCGTTTCGCCGGCACCGCTGCCGGTTCATGTGATGCAGCCCCTCGGGCGGGCTAACCCCTGAATGTTAGCGCTCACACAATCAGCCATGTCAAGGATCGTTTGCATCGTGAGTGTCGCGAATCGGTAAATGTGAAGCTTCACACCGGGCGCCGAGGATCATCGTCGACCGATCGGAGCGTGTCGCCGTGTTGCGCCCGACGACGCCCCGTGCCGCAGAAGCGCCTAGCGTTTGAGGTATGACTTCGCTTCCGCACGGCAACCCGGAGAGCACCCCCGCGATCGGCACCACGGTCTCGGCGGACGACTTCAAGCGCGCGTTCCGCGGCCACCCCGGCGGCATCGCGGTCATCACCGCCTACGGCGAGAACGGCCCCGTCGCCCTCACGGCCTCGAGCGTGTCGTCGGTGAGCGCCGACCCGCCGCTGCTGATCTTCTCGGTGTCGGCGCTGTCGTCGGCGACGCCCACGATCATCGCGGCCGACACCATCGTGGTGCACCTGCTCGACGCTGAAGACATCGGCCTCGCCCGCACCGCCGCCACCAGCGGCCTCGACCGCTTCGCCGACACCTCGACCTGGACGCGCCTGGCCACCGGCGAACCCGTGTACCACGGCGTGCGCGCGTGGCTGCGCTGCAAGATCGTCAGCCGGATGGATGCCGGCGGCTCGACCGTCATCGCCGCTCAGGCCCTGCAGGTCGACGTCGAACGCGACCTCGAGCCGGGCGAGCCCGGCGCGGCGCTGGTTTACCACAACCGCACCTGGCACCGCCTCGGCGAGCACTCGCGGCTCGACTGAACGGCGGGCGCGCGGCGCCCGAGCAGACGCCGCGGCGGCCGGATCGCGTGGTCGGGCCCATTCGAGCCGAGCCGATCAGTGCGCGGCGGGTTGCCCGCGGCGGACGAGCCGCTGCACGCCCGTGACCACCCCGACGATGATCAGGCCGAGCACGAGACCGAAGACCGCCGACATGGCCGTCTCCACGATCCACACGATCACCGGCCCCGCCGCCTCGATCGCGTGCGTGACCAGGTGGACGAGCTCGTAGGGTCCGGCCCAGAACGTCTCCTCGAGGTTCTGCAGCACGAGGTGCCCACCGACCCATAGCATCGCGACCGTCCCGATGACGCTGATCACGCGGAACACCGCGGGCATGGATGCCACGACCCGCACCCCGAAGCGCCGAACGCCGCGCGAGGGGCTCTTCATGAACCGCAGGCCGATGTCGTCGACCTTCACGAGGAGGGCGACGGCCCCGTAGACGACGAGCGTCATCGCGAGACCGATGACCAGGAGTGCGGCCAACGTCATCCAGATGCCCAGACCGGGATCGAGGCTGGAGAGGGCGATCAGCATGATCTCTGTACTGAGAATCAGGTCGGTGCGCACCGCACCGAGCACGAGCTTCTTCTCGTCGCGCGGTTGGTCGGCGTCGTGCTCGCCGTGACTCACCCCGAACCACTCGAGCACCTTCTCGGCCCCCTCGAAGCAGAGGAAGCAGCCGCCGATGATGAGCAGATAGGGCAGCACCCACGGTGCGAATGCGGTGAGCAGCAGCGCGATCGGGATGATGATCACGTACTTGTTGATGATGCTGCCGAGCGCGATCTTCCACACCACGGGCAGCTCACGCGCGGGAGAAAGCCCCTGCACGTACTGCGGGGTCACGGCCGCGTCGTCGATGACGACGCCCGCGGTCTTGGCACTCGCGCGCATGGCGGCGCTGAGGATGTCATCGACGACGGCGAGCAGACCGACCGACATGTGCGTATCTCCCGGGGGTGAGGATGCGACGCGTGCACGCCGCGGGACGACACTAGCGGGTGCCCCGGCACGTCGTGGCGGCTGGCGCCGGGGCGCCCTCCCCTGTCGATGCGCGTCGGGCCTGGCTAGGGTGAGGCTCACGGCATCGACAGGGAGAGCGCATGTCCTTCATCACGCGGGGTTTCGGCGGTCGACGGCGCGAGCGCGATCCGCGACTACCCCCGGGGCAGACACTCGTGTCGGATTGGCCGGTGCTGTCGGCGGGCCCCACCCCGTCGGTCGACACCGCCGACTGGGAGTTCGCGATCGGCACCGAGAACGGTGTGCACCGCTGGAATCTCGAGGAGTTCCAGGCCCTGGGCATGGAGGACGTCACGGTCGACATCCATTGCGTGACCCACTGGACCAAGCTCGACATGCCCTGGCGCGGCGTCTCGCTCGATCGCGTGTTCGCCGAGGTCGAGACGAGCCACCGCTACGCGATGGTGCACTCCTTCGGCGGGTACACGACCAACCTCGCCCTCGACGACCTGCTCGGGGGCAGGAGTTGGATCGCCTTCGAGGCGGACGGCGCCCCGCTCACCCCGGAGCACGGCGGGCCCGCTCGCCTTCTCGTACCGCACCTGTACTTCTGGAAGAGCGCCAAATGGGTGCAGGGACTCATCACGATGCCGGCCGACAAGCCCGGATTCTGGGAGCAGAACGGCTATCACCTGCACGGCGACCCCTGGCGTGAGGAACGATACGGGTGAGCCGGCGGGCGGCATCCTGGCACGTCGCGACCGTCGTCGAGACGCGCCCCGAGACCTCGACCGCGCGCCGCATCACGCTCGAGGTGCCAACCTGGCCGGGCAACGACGCGGGCTCGCACGTCGACGTGCGGCTCACCGCGCCGGACGGCTACCAGGCGAGCCGGTCGTACTCGCTCGCGTCGTCGGGCGAGGGCACGCGTCTCACGCTCGCGGTCGACGAGGTCCCCGACGGCGAGGTGTCGCCGTTCCTCGTGCGGGAGCTCCGCGAAGGCGACCGGATCGAGGTGCACGGGCCCCTCGGCGCCTACTTCGTCTGGACCCCCTCCGGCGACCCGACCCCCGTGCACCTGATCGCCGGCGGGTCGGGAGTGGTGCCCCTGTACGCCATGGCGGCCGCGCACGCCGAGAGCGACGATCCGGCCCCGTTCCGGCTGCTGTACTCGGTGCGCTCACCGGACGACATGTTCTTCCGCGCCGAGGTGGAGGCCCTCGCCGAGAGCGATGACCGTTTCGATCTGCAGGTCGTCTACACGCGACGCGCACCGGCGGGAACGACGACTCCTCCCGGGCGCCTGACCGCGGAGCGGCTGCGTACGGCCGTTCCCCCCGCCACCGCCTCCCCGCGCCTCTTCGTGTGCGGGCCCACCCCTTTCGTCGAGGCGGTCGCGGGATGGCTGGTCGAGGAGGGACATGCACCCGGCCGGGTGCGCACCGAGAGATTTGGGGGTTCGTGATGACACGTCTCGACGGCAATGCCCTCGCCGGCCGTTTCGCCGACCTCATGGGGTGGGATGCCACGGCCTCCGAGGTGCGCTGCACGCACTGCGGCATGCGGGGGCTCCTCGCGACCGCCGCGGTCTACATCTCCGCAATGGGCGCCGTCGTGCGATGCCGATCGTGCGACGCGGTCCTGCTCACCCTCGTCGACGCCCCGGACGGGCGCTCGTGGATGGGGATGCCGGGGCTGAGCGCGCTGGAGCTGAGGCGCGGGTGAGGCGCCGCGGGTGATTGCGTCTGCGCTCCGGGCGCGACCATACTCGCCCGAGGGGCGTCGCGCCGACCGTGCGCGAGACCGCGGACACGAGGGGTGGGCGATGGCAGCTGCAGAGCCGGGCTGGTACGACGACGGGTCGGGACGGATGCGCTGGTGGGACGGCGCGCAGTGGACCGACCGATTCCAGGAACCGACGGCGCCGCAGCCGGGCATCGCCGGCATGGTCGCGCGAGCTCAGGCCGACGCGGTCGCCGGGGCGCAACCCCGTCCCGCTCAGAACGGCTGGAACTACGTCGTCCTCCAGGTCGTGCTGAAGGAGAAGTTCTTCGGAACCGGTTCGGGCAACCTCACGGAGCTCGAGAACGTGATCAATCGGCAGGCCGCCCTCGGCTACCGCCTGCACACGATCACCACCGCCTCGTCGGGCAGCACCGGTTTCGGGGGCGGCGACCGTATTCAAGCCACGATGGTGTTCGAGCGCCAGGGGTGACACCCGTGACCAGAAAAGCCCCGGCGAACCGGGGCTTCTTCTGCGGAGACGGAGGGATTTGAACCCTCGGTCCCCTTACGGGGACTCCACCTTAGCAGGGTGGTGCACTAGGCCTGACTATGCGACGTCTCCAGGCGCCCGACCTTGCGGCACGAGCACACCGGTCCATACTAACCGGATGCCACCCGGCATCCGAAACCGAAGTCCGGATGCCGGGTGTCGCAGCCGCGCGTCACTGACGCACGTTGCCGTTCGAGCAGGTCGCCTGCGCGGCGGTCTGCCCCGCGATGCCCTCGGGCAGCACGACCGCGTCGGACGTGGGCGCAGGGCTCGCGGTGGCGTCGGCGCCCGCGGTCGGGGCGTCGGTCGGGGCGTCGGTCGGCGCGGGGGTGGCGGTGTCGACCGGAGCAGGGGTGGCGTTGGCGTCGGCGATCACGCCGTTACCGTCGCTCAGGTTGCCTGACAGCTGCAGCGGCTGGTTCGCGGCGAGCGCGGCCCACAGGGTGTCGGCATCCTCAGAGTCGGGGACGACGCGGTTCGGGTTCGACGGGTCGGTGTAGGTCGGGTACTGGATGAACACGATCTCGCTGAAGGGGACGTCCTTCACCGCGGAGGCGATCTGCACGAGCGTCAGCGGGTTGGTGAGGGAGGTCGAGGGGTCGACGTTGCGCAGCGCGGTCGAGGCCAGCTTGTACAGCGTCGCCGGGTTCGACAGCACCTCCTGGCTCTTCAGCTTGTTCGCCAGTCGAGACATGTACTGCTGCTGGTTGGAGATGCGACCGAGATCGCCGCCGTCGCCCACGCCGTGGCGCGTGCGCAGGAACTGCAGCGCGTCGAGACCGACGACGGTGCGCATGCCGGCGGGCCAGTCGATCCCGGTGTACGGGTCTTTGATGCCGTTGGCGATGCAGACGTCGACGCCGCCGATGGCATCCGTGATGTTGATGACGCCGCCGAAGCTCACCTTCGCGGCGAAAGGGATCTCGAGCCCGCTGAGATCGGAGATGGTCTCGACCACGCAGGAGAGACCGCCGTACGAGAACGCGCTGTTGATCTGCTGCTTGCTCATCGCGGAGTGCTCGACTCCGTCTTTGTCGGTGCACGACGGGATGGGGACCATGAGGTCGCGCGGGAACGAGATCACGGTCACACGGCGCGGCGCGTCGGAGATGTGCACGAGCATGTTGACGTCATTGAGGCTGCCCTCGGAGTCGGCCCCGGTGCACCGGTCGCCGAACAGCTGGGCGAAGTCGGGCTCGCACTCGTCGGTGCCGATGAGCAGCATGTTCACGCCGCCCTTGAGCTCCCCGAGGTCCGGGGGAACGGCCGGCTGGTTCTTCAATTCGACGGCGTCGGCCGTGAAGCTGCGGGTCAGGTCGATCGCAGCGTAGGCCAGCACCGTCCCACCCGAGACGAGGAGCACGGCGAGCGCGATCGCGAGTCCGCGGAACAGCTGGCCGAGCGGGCCGGGAGACCGCAGCCGCCCGTGGCGCGCGACGGTCCTCTGACCGCGCGGGGTGTTCGTCTTGCTCACTCGGGTCCTTTCACGACGGATGCCACCGGCCCGGCAGCACGTCGACTCCGGCGCGGCAGTCCGAAGTCGCAGCAATACTAGGGATCCGCGGCTGTGAATGCCGTGAGGACCGGGCGTTTCAGCCGTTCAGCCGGGCGACATCCGCGCGTCGGCGGTGGCCGGTGGCGTGCGCCGACGAAAGAAGGCGGGCGCGTGGACGACGCTCTCGACGTTCGCGGGCCTCATCATCCTCCTGGTCGCGACGAGCCTGATGGGCCTCGCGGCGGCCCTCCGCAATCGCGACCGAGCGGAGGATCAGGGTCGATAGGCGTCACGACGATGGGTGATCGAGACGATCTCGATCAAGACCCGGTGATCGATGATGCGGTACAGCACGCGATACTCGCCCCGACGAGCCGAGAACAACGGGGCGAGCGGCTCCCGGAGCGGCTTGCCGAGCCGTCGCGGGTTTTCGGCCAGCACACCGACGATGAACTCGAACGCGGCGGCCGCGACCTTCTCCGGGAGGTCGATCTCGAGTGCTCGACGCGCACCCCGCGTGAAGACGACCTCGTAGGTCATCGCGAAAGACGACCGCGGGCGACCATCGCAGCCCTCACCTCGTCCGCCGTCGACACGTCGCCCGCAGCCAGGTCGGCCAACCCCTCCCGAACCGCGGCGACCTCGTCGGGGCGGCTGAGCACATCGACCGTCTCGATCAGCGCGTCGTAGTCGTCAGCGCTCATCAGGACGGCGACATGGTCGCCGTTCCGCGTGATGTCGAATCTTTCGTGCGTCGTAACGGCGGACTCGACGAGCTTGGACAGGTTGGCTCGCGCCTCCGCGAGCGGCAGCGTGGTCATGTACAGAATTGTAGCGTTCGAGGTCGTTCGCGTCTGGCCCGATGGACATCCGCGACGCGCGGAGCCTCCGGCGGCGTCGGCCCAACTCCGTTCGACTCCCGCTCGACCGGTCATAACGAGAGAACGCGGACCCCTGCGGGGCCCGCGTTCTCTCGTGGCGGAGGGTGTGGGATTCTCCCCACCGCCCCTCCACGCGCCGCTCCGCGACGCGCGGAGCCTCCGACGGCGGGGGCCCAACTCCGTTCGACTCCCGCTCGACCGGTCATAACGAGAGAACGCGGACCCCTGCGGGGCCCGCGTTCTCTCGTTGCGGAGGGTGTGGGATTCGAACCCACGGGACATTGCTGCCCACTGGTTTTCAAGACCAGGTCCATCGGCCGCTCGGACAACCCTCCCGAACGAGCCGAGTCTACCGAGCCCCGCCGACCGGTTCGCGCGAGGCCGCCCGGTGGAGACGACGGGCTCCCCGTCCAGCCCCGGTCGCGGGCCGTCGCCCCCAGCTAGCGTCGACACCATGTCCCTCGCCACGCGCAGCCCCCTGGCATCCTTCTTCCTCCGCCTCGGGAGGCAGGTCTGGGTGCGGGCGGCGATCTTCACGCTCATCGCGATCGCGGTGGCGCTCGCGGCGCGCTTCATCGGTCCGCTGCTGCCGTTCACCTTCGGCTTCGACCTCGCCGACGACTCGGTGGGCTCCCTGCTGCAGATCATCGCGACGGCCATGCTCACGGCGAGCACGTTCTCGGTGACGGCGATGGTGACGGCCTTCTCGTCGGCGACGACGACGGCGACGCCCCGGTCGACGCAGCTGCTCATCGCCGACCCGACCTCGCAGAACGCCGTCTCGACGTTCGTCGGCGCGTTCGCCTATTCGCTGGTGGGGATCGTCGCGCTCTCGACCGGGTACTACGGGAGCCAGGGCCGCACGATCCTGTTCGTGTCGACCCTCGTCATCATCGCGATCGTCGTGGTCACCCTCCTGCGGTGGATCTCGCACCTCGCCACCTTCGGCCGAATGGCCGACGTGATCGATCGCGTCGAGAACGCCGCGACGACCTCGCTCGAGGCCTACGCGCACTCCCCCGCGCTCGGAGCGCGCCCCGCGATCGACGTGCCGGCGGATGCCACGGCGATCCATGCCGAACGGGTGGGATACGTCACGCACGTTGACGTGGCCGGCCTGCAGCGGCTCGCGCAGCAGCACCACGTCGACATCCACGTGCGCGCGACGCCCGGGCGCATCGCGGACGCGCGCGTGCCCCTCGCCGCGGTCGTGGGAGACGCGGATGACGACGTGAGCGAGGCGGTGCGCCGCGCCTTCCGCATCGAGCACCACCGCACCTACGAGCAGGACCCGCGGTTCGGCGTGATCGCCCTCACCGAGATCGGGAGCAGGGCGCTGTCGTCCGCGACGAACGACCCCGGGACCGCGATCGAGGTGATCGCGTCCCTGCAGCGCGTGTTCGCGCGCGCGCTCGCGGTCGATCGCGACGACGAGGTCAGGCACGATCGGGTGTTCTTCCCCCCGGTGCGCCTGAGCGACCTCGTCGACGACGCCTTCCGCCCCCTGGCCCGTGATGGCGCGGACAGCATCGAGGTGCAGGTGCGCCTGCAGAAGTGCCTCGCCTCGCTCGCGGCATCCTCCCCCTCTCGCGCGGAGGTGTTCCAGGATGCCGCCCGCTCCGCGCTCGAGCGAACGCGGCGGACGCTGCCGCGTGGCGACCGGGCGACGCTGCACGACGCCGCGCGGACGGCGTGGGGTCAGCCCTCGCGGCGCCCGCTCGGTCGGCGCCGCTGAGAGCCGCCTATGCCCGCGGTATCCATCCGCCACGCACCCGCGCCGGCGCCCGCCGACCGGAGTAGACCGGACCTCATCAGCCCACCACGACCCGTCGGGCCGTCTGAGATGAGGAGGCACTCATGATCGTCACCACCCTGTCTTCGCAGATCGTCCTGGCGGTGTTCGCGCTCGTGTACGCGGCATCCGTGCTCGCCACCGTCGTGGCTCTGCGCGACCCGCACAACACCGTCGGCCTCAAGGCCACGTGGGCCGTCGCCCTGCTGCTCCTGCCGCCGGTGGGACTGGTGGCGTGGGAGGCGTCGCGCATCGTGGACCACCGCGAAGACGCCGTGCGCGCCCGGCACGCGGCGCACGTCTGAGACGCGGTCCCGGATCCGGGATCACAGCGCGCGCAGGACCGCCGCGACGCCGCCCTCGGTGACCGACAGGCCCACCTCGCCCGCGGCCGCGTGCACCTCGGGCGGGCCCTGGTGCATCGCGATCGCGCGACCGCCGTTGCGGACAGCCCACTGCATCATCTCGATGTCGTTGCGGCCGTCGCCCATGACCAGCACTCGCTCGGGAGCGATCTTCAACCATCCGCGCACCCGTTCGAGCGCCGTGGACTTGTCGACGCCCTTGGGCGCGATGTCGAGCCACGCGGTCCAGCCGATCGCGTACGACACCTGGGTCAGGCCGATGCGCTCGACGAGCTCGAGGAAGTCCTTGTCGGTCTGCTCGGGCGCCACCACCACCACGCGGCACACCGGCTGCGCCGACAGCTCGGCGAAGAGGACTTTGTCGGCCTGCTCGAGGTTCCAGTCGTCGAGGTAGTCGGTGAAGAGCCTCTTGCCGTCGGGCAGCTCGACGAGGAAGTGCGCCCCGGCGAGGTGCTCGCCCAGCAGCGTCAGCACCTCGGTGGGGTCGAAGGTCTCGACGTGGGCGCGTCGATAATCGCCGTCCTCGCCGTCGCGCTGCATCACGATCGCACCATTCGAGCACACGGCGTACTCGGGACGGATGCCGAGACGATCCATGATCGTGTGGGTGCTGTCCCAACTGCGACCGGTGGCCAGCATGACCTCGTGGCCCGCCGCCTGCGCGTGGGCGACGGCCTCGACAACCCCGGGGCTGAGAGTGTCGTCTTCGAGCAGCACGGTGCCGTCGATGTCGAGGGCGATCAGCATCCGCCCGACGCGGGCGTCGTCGGCCAGCTCGGCGACGGCGTCGGCCGCCTCCTGCTTCGGGGCGCTTTCGACGGCGCCGGTGGCGGGCAGAGCGGCCTCGTCGCTCACGCGATCGGCTCCATGACCTCGAGGCCGCCCAGGTAGGGCCGCAGCACCTCGGGCACGAGGACGGATCCGTCTTCGCGCTGGTGGGTCTCGAGCAGCGCGACGATCCAGCGCGTGGTCGCCAGCGTGCCGTTCAGCGTCGCGACCGGCTGCGTCTTGCCGCCGTCGGCGGGGCGGAACCGCGTCTCGAGACGCCGCGCCTGATAGGTCGTGCAGTTCGAGGTGCTCGTGAGCTCGCGGTAGGCATCCTGCGTGGGCACCCAGGCCTCGATGTCGAACTTGCGCGCCGCGCTCGAGCCGAGGTCGCCGGCGGCGACGTCGATCACGCGGTACGCCAGCCCGAGGTCTTGCAGCATGCCCTCCTGCATCGCGACGAGACGGTCGTGCTCGGCCTCGGCATCGGCGGGGTCGGTGTAGACGAACATCTCGAGCTTGTTGAACTGGTGCACGCGGATGATGCCGCGGGTGTCCTTGCCGTAGGAGCCCGCCTCGCTGCGATAGCACGTCGACCACCCGGCGTAGCGCTTGGCGCCGCGCTCCAGGTCGAGGATCTCGTCCATGTGGTACCCGGCGAGAGGAACCTCGCTCGTCCCGACCAGATAGAGGTCCTCCTTGGGCAGGTGGTACACCTCGTCGGCGTGCTGGCCGAGGAAGCCGGTGCCGCGCATGACCTCCGGGCGCACGAGCGTCGGCGGGATCATGGGCGTGAACCCGGCCTGCAGGGCCCGGTCGAGGGCGAGCGTCATGAGGGCGAGCTCGAGGCGGGCGCCGATGCCGGTGAGGAAGTAGAACCGGCTCCCCGAGACCTTCGTGCCGCGCTCCATATCGATCGCGCCGAGCAGCTCGCCGATCTCGAGGTGATCGCGCGGGGTGAAGTCGTAGGTCGGGACCTCTCCGTGGGTGCGGAGCGTGACGAAGTCGTCCTCACCGCCCGCCGGCACGCCCTCGAGGACGATGTTCTCGATCTTCGACAGCGCGGCGTCGGCCGCGGCCTCGGCCTCGGTCACCGCGTGCTGCGCGGCCTTGACCTTCTCGCTCAGCTCCTTGGCCTCGGCCACGAGAGCGGCCTTCTCGTCTTTCGGGGCCTGGGCCACGCGCTTGCCGTGGGCGTTCTGCGCCGCGCGCAGCTCTTCGAAGTCCGTGATGGCTTTGCGCCGACGGCGGTCGGCTTCCAGCGCATCGTCGACCGACGCGGGCGATTCCCCACGGGCGATCTGGGAGCGCTTCACGAGCTCGGGATCTTCACGCAGCAGAGTCAGGTCGATCACGCGTCCATCCTACGGTCGTGCCCGACCGCGTCCGGGCGCCGGGCCCGGCCCGCCCCGACCGCGGAACGGCGGGCGACACGCGCGGCGCATGCGTCCGCGGCATCCTGTCGTCAAGCCCACCCCTCGGGCCGGTTCGCGGGCTTCGCGCGGTCCTATGGTGGATGCCATGGCCGCCCCTGACGAGCCGCGTGACGACGCGGAGTCCCCCGAGAACCTCCCCGCCGACGCCCCCGCCGAGGTGAAGGCCGACGCCGCCGCCGCGGACGGCTCCCACGAGCACTTCGATGCGGCGCGCCTCGGCGACGACGTCGCGGACCACCCACGCAAGGACGTGCCGCATCCCAAGGACGCCGCGGAGCCCGACGACGTCATCCGCCAGCCCGAGGACATCGGCCCCGACTCCTCCGCCGACCTGCCGGGCAAGACGCAGCGCGTCGACGCCGAGGGCGACGAGAAGCCGATGGATGCCGAGACGACGTCGAAGAAGCGCGCCGCCCTCGTCTACAACCCCACGAAGGTCGACCCCGAACAGCTGCGGTCGCGAGTGGCGGAGCTTTCGGAAGAGGCCGGTTGGGCCGAGCCCCTGTTCTACGAGACCACCGTCGACGACCTCGGCGACGACGCCACGCGGGCCGCGCTCGACGAGAAGGTGGATGCCGTGCTCGTGGCCGGCGGGGACGGAACGGTTCGGGCCGTCGCCGAGGCGCTGACCTCGACCGGGGTGCCGCTCACGATCCTGCCCAGCGGCACCGGAAATCTCCTCGCCCGCAACCTGAACCTGCCGCTGACCGACACCGACGCGATGATCCGATCGACCTTCGACGGCGACGTCCACTCGATCGACACCGGGCTGGCCCGCATCCGCCGCGCCGACGGCGCGGTCGAGGAGCACGGGTTCTCGGTCATGGCCGGCATGGGCCTGGACGCCGCGATGATCCAGAACACGCGGGACGACCTGAAGAAGCAGGTCGGCTGGGTCGCGTACGTCGACGGCGCCGCCCGCTCCCTCGTGAACGCGAAGCCGTTCCGCGTGATGTATCAGCTGAACGGGCACCGCCTGCACTCGGCCAAGGTGCACAGCGTGCTCTTCGCGAACTGCGGTGCCCTGCAGGGAGGTGTCGCCCTCGTCCCCGACGCGTCGATCGCCGACGGTCGCCTCGATGTGGCCGTGCTCCAGCCGACCGGATTGCTGGGCTGGCTGGGCGTGTGGCGCAAGATCGTGTGGGACAACTCCGTACTGCGCAAGTTCCGCGCCGGCCGACGGGTGCTCGAACGACGCAAAGACACCTCGGTGCGCTACCTGCGGGGCACGGGCATCGAACTCGCGACCGCGCCCGCGCAGCCGATCGAGCTCGACGGCGACGAGTTCGGCGAGGCGACGCGCATCTACACGCGCATCATCGCGGGCGGTCTCATCGTGGCACTGCCCAAGGGACACGACACCTCGGCGCTCTAAGGCGCGGTGCCCGCGGCATCCGTCGCCGTCGTCACCGTCGGGGCGCGGCCCGCCGGCCGCTGCGCGCGGCGAGATCACACGAACGGCGCGAGAGCACGCGAAGCGGCGGGGCCGCAGCGGGTGCTGTCGCGCCGAACGTGTGATCTCGGCGTCGGCGACGCGGTGAGCGGCGGGCGCGCGGAGGTGTCAAGCCCGGATCGGCGGATGCCGCGGTGGATAGCGTCGGAGGATGGCTTCGCCCTCGATCGTGTGGTTCCGTGACGACCTCCGCCTGACCGACAATCCGGCCCTGCGGGCGGCGCTCGACCGCGACGAGCCGATCGTGGCCCTCTACCTCCTCGACGAGGAGTCCGACGGGGTGCGCGCCATCGGCGGAGCCGCGCGGTGGTGGCTGCACGGGTCGTTGGCATCCCTCGCCGAACGGCTCGAGGATCGGGGCGCGTCGCTCGTGCTGCGCCGCGGGGCGGCAGCGAAGGTGCTCACGGCGCTGGTCGACGAGGTCGGAGCGGGCGCCGTGTTCTGGAACCGCCGCTACGGCGGAGCCGAACGAGAGATCGACGCGGGCATCAAAGAGAAGCTGCGCGACGACGGGGTGACGGTGGCGTCGTTCGCGGCGAACCTCCTCTACGAACCGTGGACCGTGCGCACGCAGGGCGACAAGCCGTACGGCGTCTACAGCCCGTTCTCGCGGGCGGTGCAGAAGCTCCCGGCGCCGCGTCCGCCGATGCCCGAGGCGCGCAAGGTGCCCGGGATCTCGGCATCCGTCGACTCCGACGACCTCGCGTCGTGGGAGCTGCTCCCCACGAAGCCCGACTGGGCCGGGGGCCTGCGCGAGATGTGGGAACCGGGCGAGCCGGCGGCCAAGGCGCGGCTGCGCGAGTTCCTCGACGAGGACCTCGGCGACTACTCGAAGTACCGCGACGAGTTCGCCGGCGGCGCCACCTCGAACCTGTCGCCCCGCCTGCGCTGGGGAGAGCTCAGCCCCTACCAGGTGTGGCACGACACCCTCGAGCACCGCGGATCGGGCCAGCACGCGCAGAGCGCGAGCGGCTTCCTGTCGGAGGTCGTCTGGCGAGAGTTCGCCTGGCACGTGACCTACCACTCCCCCGACATCGCGACGGTGAACTGGCGCCGTAACTTCGACGCCTTCCCCTGGCCGAAGCTGAACCGATCGCACCTCGAGACCTGGCAGCAGGGCAAGACGGGCGTGGCCGTGGTCGACGCCGGCATGCGCCAGCTCTGGCACACCGGCGTCATGCACAACCGCGTGCGCATGGTGACGGCATCGTTCCTCGTCAAGAACCTGCTCATCGACTGGCGTCACGGCGAGCAGTGGTTCTGGGATTGCCTCGTCGACGCGGATGCCGCGAGCAACCCGTTCAACTGGCAGTGGGTCGCGGGGTCGGGCGCGGATGCCGCCCCGTACTTCCGCGTGTTCAACCCGGAGACGCAGCGCAAGAAGTTCGACGCGCACGACGAGTACGTGCGCGAGTGGGCGCCGGAGTTCCTGGGCGAGAACCCGCCCGAGCCGATGGTCGACCTCGGCGAGACGCGCAAGCGCGCGCTCGACGCCTACGCCCACGTGCGACACGGGGGCTGAGCCGACTCAGTGCCAGGGATCGACCGGATTGCCCGCGTCGAAACGCGCGAGGAACTGCGCCATCTCGTCGACCACACGCTGATCGTTGCTCTGCATGTCCTGCAGCACGAGGTCGAGGTTCTGCGCCCCGGTCGTCACATCCCAGGCGAGATTGCGCAGGAGGTCGTAGAGCAGGGTGCGCAACGCGCCCCAGGCGCCGGAAGGTCCGCTCGCGCCGATACCCAACGCGCCGTCGCGCGCTACGCAGCTCATCGAGGCGCTCAGGAGCGCGGTCGCCGAGCCGGAGAGCTCCGCCGAGATCGTGGGCAGGTACGTCGAGCTGATCTCGATGACGAGGGAGGGCTCGATGATGATGACATCGGAGGAACTCGCAGGATCATCCTGGACGAGGGGCGCCGACAGGTCGTACGACGACTGCTGGGACTGCACCGCGGTGAGGTTGTTCGAGAGGTTCTCGTCGAGCAGGGTCTCCTCGTGCGCGATGCCCTCGTTGAGTGCGCGTAGCGCCTCTTCGAATGTGGACAGCACGGCGGCGGCATCCGCTCCGGTGATCGTCTCCTTCTCGGGGTCCTGCTCGCTCGAACCCTGGACGACCTGGATGCCCAGGCCCACCACCTCGAACACCGCACCCGCGCCCGGCACGAACAGCTTGGCGCCCTGCGCCGCCCAGCCCGCCACCTTCAGCGCGATCTCGTACCCTTCGGTGGCGCCGGATGCCGCGAGCTCCTCCGACGCATCCACGCCCGCCTGGACGATCTGTCGCACGTTCTCCCGTGCGGACTCCCAGAGTTTCTGCTCCGCGGCGAGCGCGGCCCCGAGGACGACCGAGAGCCCGTGCAGCCCGCCGATGACGGGTCCCAGCTGCGAGACGAAGCGGGATTTGAACGCGGCGATGGCGGCGCCCGACATGGCGTCGCTGTTCTCCATGATGAGCGCGATGTTGCCGGCGATGAGTCCGGCACCGACCTGGGCGCCCTCGGACGCCGCCGCGGCACCCGACAGCTTCCGCGCGACGGCCACCGCGGAGGCCACCTCGCCCTCGATCGTGCCGGGATCGGGGAGGTGGAGCCAGGGGGCGATGGCCTCGTCGATGCGGGAACGGATGCTGTCGAACGCCGCGCCGAATTCCTCGTCCTTGCCGCCGCCGACGAAGATGTCGGCGATGAAGTTGTCGCTCGACCAGTCTCCGCCGCCCTCGCCGTCCGGCCCGGGCCGGGTGACCGTGTAGTGCGCGCTCGACGAGTCGATCTCGTAGGAGTCGCCGTTGATCTCCCATCCGGACGGGCTGGTGCGCATGTAGGCGTCGATGGCCGCGCGCTTGAATCGCGGAATGAGAGCGGAGACGTCCGTCGAGCTCATCGTTGCGCACCCGCCGAATCGCGCGCACCGTCGCCCTCGGGCAGCGCGGCTCGTCGTCGTGCCGCCAGCAGGGTCAGGCCGGTGCCGAACACCGCGACCAGACCGATCCACGTCATCCGAGACTGCCGCGCCTCGCCGCAGAGCCCCTGCGCCGTCGCGTCCGCCCGCGCCGCCAGCTCGACGCTCGGGTTCTCTCCCTCATCGATGTAGCCGACGCTCTCGAGCCAGCGCTCGGTCACATCGGACTGATCGTCCGCGCGGTCGCCGACGAGACTGGCCCCCGACACGGAGGACAGCAGGGGTCGGCACTGCAGGTCGCCGACCCCGTTGCTCAACCCCACGGAGGTCGGGGCGAAACCCAGGAACCCCGCTCCAACGATGGTCGCACCCGCCACGACCGGACTGATCCAGCGCATTCATCCCCCTTGAATCCACGTCGCCCTCCAACCTATGCGCGAGCATTGCGTGGCGGAAGGCCCACCGCCCAGGCGAAAGGGGCGCCACCTCGCGGTGACGCCCCTTATCGACGGGTGTCAGTTGACGCGCTGCTCGTCGGCGTCGTCCTCGTCGTCACCCGGGATGAAGACGTCGACCACGGTCACGTTGATCTCGGCGACCTTCATGCCGACGAGCTCGGTGATGGCCTGGTGCACGGCCGCGCGGACGTTGGACGCCACGCGCTGCAGCTGCTCGGGGTAGTCGACCTGGATGGCGATGTCGGCGGCCACCTCGGTCTCGCCGACCTCGACGCTCACGCCCTGGGCGTGGTCCTTCGCGCCGACGGCCTGACGGATGTTGCCGATCACGCGCGCGGCGCCGCCACCGAGTGCGTGGACGCCGGGGACCTCGGCCGCGGCGATGCCGGCGACCTTGGCGACGACGGCGTCGACGATGACGGTCGAGCCGCCGTCCTTCGTGGTGGGGGTGGCGGTGGTGGTGGTGTTCTCAGCCATGTTCGCTTCCTTCCGTCGTTCCGGGACCGTGTGTCCCGCGATGTCAAAGGTGAGACGCACCGCGGAGGGGATTCGTCACGACTTTCTTCCTGGGAGAAGCCTGGGGATGGATGCCGCGCCCTCAACCGACGTCCCAGTCGACCGGGGGCGGCTCGGCGGCGAAGGGATCGTCCGAGACCTCCGCGCCCCAGAGCAGCACGCGGGAGTGGGCGGTGAAGAGCACCCGCACCTCCCTGTCGCCCGTCACCGAGAACCGTTCGAACCGCCCGCCGTCGTGCACGGCGGCCTCGATGCGTCTCTCGAGATCATCGACATCCTGTCCCGGCGCGAGCGAGAACGTCGCGTCGTCGACGGCCATCACCGTGCGCACCACGGTCGCTTCATCGCTCATGCGCCGCACGCTAAGAACGTCTGCGCCCGTCCGTCACGGGGGTTGCGCCCCCGCGGAAGGGGAATACCCTGCAGCCAGCGGATGTTGTCATCGGGGTGAACGACGCGATCCCCTCCCTCTCCGTTCTCGACCTCGTGCCCGTGCGCCACGGGCAGACCAGCGCGCAGGCGGTGAGCGCCGCCCTCGACCTCGTCGAGCGGGCCGACCGCCTCGGCTACCGCCGCTACTGGTTCGCCGAGCACCACAACATGCCCTCGGTGGCATCCACCACTCCCCCGGTCCTGATCGCCGCGGCCGCCGCGCGCACGAGCCGCATCCGCGTGGGCTCGGGCGGCGTCATGTTGCCCAACCACTCGCCGCTCATCGTGGCCGAGCAGTTCGCGGCCCTCGAG
The DNA here is from genome assembly GCF_041379845.1 of Microbacterium sp. BWR-S6Y. Classification (NCBI taxonomy): domain Bacteria; kingdom Bacillati; phylum Actinomycetota; class Actinomycetes; order Micrococcales; family Microbacteriaceae; genus Microbacterium; species Microbacterium sp. BWR-S6Y. The sequence goes on along the minus strand of NZ_JBFECV010000008.1, from coordinate 164,914 downwards.
GCGCTGGCACCGGGACGCATCGACCTCGGCATCGGACGGGCGCCCGGCAGCGACCCCGTCATCACGCAGCTGCTGAACCGCTCGGGAACCACGAGCGACGTCTCGCACTTCCCCGATCACGTGACCGACATCCTCGCGCTCACCTCCCCCGAGGGCGCGACCGTGCGCTTCACCTCGGGCAGCGAGTATCAGGTGCGGGCGACGCCCGCGGCATCCGGGATGCCGCAGGTGTGGCTGCTCGGATCGAGCGACTACTCCGCACAGCTCGCGGCGTCGTTCGGTCTGCCGTACGTGTTCGCGAATCACTTCGCCGGCGAGGGGCTCGACCGGGCGCTGCACCTGTACCGCGACCAGTTCGTGCCCAACGACAGCGGCGAGGGTCCCCGCACCTTCGTGACCGCCAACGTCGTCGCCGCCCCCACCGCCGAAGAGGCGGAGGAACGCGCGGTGCCGCAGCTGCGCATGATGGCGCGCCTGCGCACCAACAAGCCGCTCGTGCCGCTCGAGACGGTCGAGCAGGCGAAGGCCGACCCGTTCGACGCGATGGCCGAGTCGATCATGGCCTCGACGCGGCAGAAGTGGTTCGTCGGGACGGGCGCCGACGTGCAGGGCCAGCTCGCCGCCTTCGCCGCGCAGCACGGCGTCGACGAGATCATGGTGTCCCCCGTGGCGGGGGCGTACGACGGCGAGGGAGCGGAGGGCCGGGCCCAGACGCTCGAGCTCATCGCGACACCGGCGGCCGTCGCGGCCTGAGGGCCCGCCGCGGCGGCCCGGGGCAAGCCCGGGGGTGAGGCCGTGGCCCGGTGAGCCGTCGCGCGGAGTCCGTCGGCGACACGCCGGGGTACGGCATCCGGAACAGGCCTCCCGAGAGGACGGTCGCCCCGTGGCCGGGAGCGCCCGCGCGCCGGGACCGCGGCCGCGGCCCGGCGACCCGCGGCGGGGCGGGGGTCAGGCCTCGGGCTCGCCGCTCAGCAGGCCGCGCAGCCAGTCGCGGGCCTCGACGAACACGTCGTCGCTGTAGCGCTGCGGGTATCGCACGATCGCGCGGTCGGCGCGCGCGTACGACCCCAGGAAGATGACCTTCGGGCTGAAACGCCGCAGACCCATCAGCGCGTCGGCCATGCGCTCGTCGTGCACGTGCCCGTCGGCGTCGATGACGAAGCGGTAGCGGCCGAGGGCGTCGCCGATGGGGCGGGATGCCAACAGGCTCAGGTTGATACCTCGGGTGGCGAACTGCTCGAGCAGTTCGAGGAGGGCGCCCGGGTGGTCTTCGGGGAGCTCGACGATGAGCGAGGTCTTGTCGGCACCGGTCGGCGGGGCCGGCGCCACCGTGCGGCTGACCAGGACGAAGCGGGTCACCGCGTTCGGGTTGTCGCCGATGCTCTCCGCGAGCACCGCGAGGTCGTGGTGGGCGACGATCCCGGGCGCCGCGATCGCGGCATCCGCGGCGCTCGTGCCATCGAGGACGCCCAGGGCGCTGGCGACGTTGCTCTCGGCGGGCAGGTGCGCGTGCGCGGGGAGGTTCTTGCTCAGCCACCCGAGGCACTGGCCGTAGGCGACGGGGTGCGCGGCGACGAGGGAGACGTCGTCGAGCGTCGCCCCGGGGCGGCCCACGAGCACGAAGTTCACGGGGACGAGGTACTCGCCGACGATCCGCAGACCGGGAACCGTGGCCAGCGCGTCCTGCGCCGTCGAGACCCCACCGTCGACGGAGTTCTCGATCGCGATCATCGCGGCATCCGAGCGGCCCTCGACGACGTCGGCGAGCGCCTCGCCGACGTTGCGGACCGGGCGCCAGATCTGGTCGCGGGCTTCGGGGACCTGGGCGAGGGCCGCCTCGGTGAACGTCCCGGCCGGACCCAGGTAGCTGTAGGTACGACGGGCGGGAGTGTGATCTGTGTCGGGCAGCACGGCGTACAGCCTAGACCGGCGACGGGCGCGGACCCCCTCCGGGACCGTCGGGGGTCCGTACCCGTCGACGTATTCGCCGAGAATGCGACACCGCGTGTGCGCATGTCGGAGGGAGCGGGCAGACTGGGCGCATGAGCAGTCGCGCAGGACAGCCCGCCGAGGCATCCGATCTCATCGACATCGACGACCTGATCGCCGCGTATTACGACCGCAAGCCGGATGCCGCGGTGCCCGAGCAGCGCGTCGCCTTCGGCACGAGCGGCCACCGCGGCTCGTCGCTGAGCACGAGCTTCAACGAGGACCACATCCTCGCCACCACGCAGGCCATCGTGGACTACCGGGCGGCGCAGGGCATCACGGGCCCGCTCTTCCTCGGCCGCGACACCCACGGCCTGTCGCTCCCGGCCGAGCGCAGCGCCATCGAGGTGCTCGTCGCCAACGGCGTCGACGTGCGCGTCGACTCCCGCGACGCGTGGGTGCCCACGCCCGCCCTGAGCCACGCGATCCTCACCTACAACCGCGACCGCGCGACGGACGACCCGGGCCGTGCCGACGGCATCGTCGTGACGCCCTCGCACAACCCCCCGCGCGACGGCGGCTTCAAGTACAACCCGCCGCACGGCGGCCCCGCCGACACCGACGCCACGGGCTGGATCGCCGACCGCGCGAACGACCTCATCGCGGCCGGCCTCGACGGCGTGCAGCGCACCCGTCACGCGGACATCGACCTCGACGGCCTCGGACAGTACGACTTCCGCGACGCGTACGTGAGGGACCTGGCATCCATCATCGACGTCGACGCGATCAAGAACGCCGGGGTGCGCATCGGCGCCGACCCGCTGGGCGGGGCCTCGGTGGAGTACTGGGCGCTCATCGCCGAGGTGTACGGCCTCGACCTCACCGTGGTGAACCCCGAGGTCGACCCGACGTGGAAGTTCATGACGCTCGACTGGGACGAGAAGATCCGCATGGATCCGTCGTCGCCCTCGGCGATGGCCTCGCTCGTCGCGGCGCGCGCCGAGTACGACATCCTCACCGGGAACGACGCGGACGCCGATCGCCACGGCATCGTCACCCCCGACGCGGGGCTGATGAACCCCAACCACTACCTCGCGGTCGCGATCGACTACCTGTTCTCGCACCGACCGGGCTGGCCGACCGACGCCGCCGTGGGCAAGACGCTCGTGTCGTCGATGATCATCGACCGGGTCGCGGCCTCGCTGGGCAAGACGCTGCTCGAGGTCCCCGTGGGCTTCAAGTGGTTCGTCCCGGGCCTGCTCGACGGTTCCGTCGCGTTCGGCGGAGAGGAGTCGGCCGGAGCGTCGTTCCTGCGCAAGGACGGCACGGTCTGGACGACCGACAAGGACGGCATCCTGCTCTGCCTGCTCGCCGCCGAGATCCTCGCCGTCACCGGCAAGACGCCCTCGCAGCGGTACGCCGAGCTCGAGGCCGAGTTCGGTGCCTCCGCCTACCAGCGCGTCGACGCGGCGGCGACGCCCGCGCAGAAGGCGGCGCTGTCGAAGCTGTCTCCGGATGCCGTGTCGGCCACCGAGCTGGCCGGAGAGCCCATCACCGCGAAGCTGTCGCACGCGCCCGGCAACGGCGCCGCGATCGGCGGCCTCAAGGTGCAGACCGAATCGGCGTGGTTCGCCGCGCGCCCCTCGGGCACCGAGGACGTCTACAAGCTGTACGCCGAGTCGCTGCGCGGCGAAGAGCACCTGCGCGCGGTGCAGGAAGAGGCGCGGGCCGTCGTGTCCGCGGCCCTCGGCCAGGCGTAACAACGTCGCCGAAGCGGCGCTGTCCTGCGGGGCGGCGCCGCTTTCGCGTGTACCCGGGGGCGCGCGGGCGGCGCGCGCGGGGGCGCGCGGGCGGCGCGCGCGGGGGCGCGCGGGCGCTGGGGCGCGGGGGCAGTCGGCAGTCGCCGATAAACGCCGATCCGTGCGAGAAACGCGGCGACGCCGCGAGTTTCAGCAGGAGGAGCGTTTATCGGCGACAGGCCAGCGGCGTTCCACCGCGACGGGCCAGCGGCGTTCCTCCGGGGCAGGACAGCAGCGGGACCGGCGCGAGGTTCCGCTCGACCGCTCCGCCCGCCCGCGCCGATAAACGCCGATCCGTGCGAAACACGCGGCGACGCCGCGTGTCTCAGCAGGGAGAGCGTTTATCGGCAGAAGGCGGTGAGGACGCCGCGGCCCCGGCGCTCCGGAGAACGTCGGGGCCGTGGCATCCGGGGACGGAAACCGGATCAGGCGGGGGCGAAGGTCTTCGCGTCGATGACGAAGCGGTAGCGCACGTCGCTCTTCAGCACGCGCTCGTAGGCCTCGTTGATCTGGTCGGCCGAGATGAGCTCCGTCTCGGGCGCGATGCCGTTCTCGGCGCAGAAGTCGAGCATCTCCTGGGTCTCGCGGATGCCGCCGATCGACGAACCCGCGAAGGAACGACGGTTGGTGAACAGCGTGAAGACCTGGATCGGCAGCGGCTCCGGCGGGGCGCCGACGTTGACCATCGTGCCGTTCAGCGCAAGCAGGCCCAGGTACTGCTTGAGGTCGAGCGGGGCGCTCACGGTGTTGATGATGAGGTCGAAGTGCTTCTTCAGCTTCTCGAAGGTCTCGTCGTCCTTCGTCGCGTAGTAGTGGTCGGCGCCCATCTTCAGGCCGTCGTCCTTCTTGCTCAGCGTCTGCGAGAGCACGGTCACCTCGGCGCCCATGGCGTGGGCGATCTTGACGGCCATGTGGCCGAGCCCGCCGAGGCCGACGACGGCGACCTTCTTGCCGGGGCCGGCGTTCCAGTGGTTCAGCGGCGAGTAGGTCGTGATGCCCGCGCACAGCAGCGGAGCGGCCTTCTCGTAGGGGATCGACTCGGGAACGCGCAGCACGAAGTGCTCGTCGACGACGATCTTCTCGCTGTAGCCGCCCTGGGTGATCGTGCCGTCGACGTCCTTCGCGCCGTACGTGCCGATGTTGCCCTTCTCGCAGTACTGCTCCTCGCCGGCGAGGCAGTTCTCGCACTCGCGGCACGAGTTGACCATGCAGCCGACGCCGACGCGGTCGCCGACCTTGTGGCTGGTCACCTCGGAGCCGACCTCGGCGACCGTGCCGATGATCTCGTGGCCGACGGTCAGGGGGTAGGGGACGTCGCCCCACTCGCCGCGGATGGTGTGGATGTCGGAGTGGCAGATGCCGGCGTAGGCGATGTCGATCAGGACGTCCTTCGGGCCGACCTCGCGGCGCTCGATGGTCGTGGGCTCAAGGGGTGAGGTCGCGGACGACGCCGCGTAGGCGTTGACGTGCATGGGTCTCCTCGGTGGGGGTCGATTCGGACGTATCGATCTTCCTCTCCCTCCCGCCGAAGAAGACGGGCTTGCACGGACGTGCAGAATGACTCATCGCAACAGCCGCGCGAGTCGCGGCAGTTGCGAGGCGTCTTCGAGGGCCGAGCCGACCGCGGCCACGCGCACCCCGGCATCCAGGAATTCCGCCGCATTGCCGGCGTCCAGGCCGCCGGTCGCGACGAACCGCACGTCGGGGAACGGTCCGCGGATCACCCGGAACCACGCGGGCCCGAGCCACGCCGCCGGGAAGGCCTTGAGCCAGCGCAGCCCGAGGGCGACCGCGCGCTGCACCTCGCTGGGCGTGGCGACGCCCGGGAGGATCGGGATGCCGTGCTCTCGAGCGGCCGCGACCACCGCCGGATCGAGTCCCGGTGAGACGAGGTAGCGGGCCCCCGCGGCCAGGGCCACGGGAACCTGCGCGGGGTCGACGATCGTGCCCGCGCACACCGACAGCCCGCGCTCGGTCGCGGCCGCGGCGACGGCCCTCAGCGCTTCTTCGTCGTCGGGCGTCTGCAGCGGCACCTCGACGGAGGAGATGCCGAGGTCCCACGCCGTGGTCGCGAGGGCGAGCGAGCGCTCGCGTCCCATTCCGCGCAGGATCGCCATGAGCGGCGCCCCCGCGAACGTCTCGTCGAAGAAAGCGGTGTCGTCGGAGGGTGGGGTCATGCGAGGGTCCTGTCGAGGTACGGGGACGGAGTGGGGTCGTGGATCGAGTCGCCGTAGGTGCGCAGGGTCAGGGCGGCCCGCGCGTGGCCGGCGGCGAGGCGGTCGGCCACGTCGAGGCCCCGGGCACGCGCGGCGAGGTAGCCGCCGGCGAACGCGTCGCCGGCGCCCACGGCGTCGAGCACCTCGACGCGCAACGCGGGCACGAAGACGCGTCCCGCGTCCGCGAAGACGGTGGCGCCGACGTCGCCGTCCTTCACGACGAGCTCGGGGATCGTCGGCAGAAGTCTCCGCACATCGTCGTCGCGCGGGGTCTGCCATAGCGTCTCGGCCTCGTCACGGCCGACGAACACGATGTCGGCGCGCGCGGCGAGGGCCGCGAGCACCGGACCGGCGTCCGCCGCCGGCCACAGCGCCGCGCGGTGGTTCACGTCGAAGCTCACGGTGACGCCGAGGGCGCGCGCGCGGGTCATCGCCGCGTCGAGGAATTCGCGCGCCGAAGGCGACAGCGCGGCGGTGATGCCCGAGACGTGCAGCACGTCGACGTCGTCGAGGCGGAGCGCCGCGGCATCCCTCACCCCGAGGTGCGCCGCCGCGGAACCCGCGCGGTAGTACCGGACCCCGCGACCCGGGTCCTTCACGTACAGTCCCGTCGGATGCCGTTCGTCGCGCACCACGCCCGCGATGTCCACCCCGCGGGCCGAGACCTGTCGCAGGACGCGGTCGCCGAGGGCGTCGGTGCCCAGTCTGCTGGCCCACCGAGCCGTCACGCCGAGGGCCGCGGCGTGCGCGGCGACGTTCGACTCGGCGCCGCCCGCGTCGAGGAGGAAGACGGCGGCATCCGTCACCCCCTCGCCGTCGGAAGGCGCGAGCATCGCCATGGTCTCGCCGACGGCGAGGAGAACAGGGGCGGGAGCGGCCATCAGCGCAGGTCGGTGATGGGGGCGGCGTCCATGTCGTCGAAGGACTGGTTCTCGCCCGCCATAGCCCAGACGAACGAATACGCGGCCGTGCCGACGCCGGAGTGCAGCGACCAGCTCGGCGAGATGACCGCCTGGCGGTCGCCGACGATGAGGTGCCGGGTCTCGTCGCGTTCGCCCATGAGGTGCACGACGCGAGCGTCGTCGGGCACGCCGAAGTAGAGGTAGCACTCGGTGCGACGGTCGTGGGTGTGGGCGGGCATGGTGTTCCACATCGACCCGGGGTGCAGCTGCGTCACCCCCATCACGATCTGGCAGCTCTGCACGCCGTTCTCGTGGATGTACTGATTGAGCGTGCGGCGGTTGCTCGTGAGCGGGTCGCCGAGCTCGCGCACGGTTCCCTCGCCCGGCGAGACGAGAGCCGCCGGGTAGGTCGTGTGCGCGGGCGCCGAGAAGAGGTAGAACTGCGCGCCGGCATCCCGCGCGTCGGCGAAGACCACGTCGCGGATGCCGCGACCGAGGTACAGACACGCTCCGGTCGCGAGTTCGTACACCACGCCGTCGGCGGTGACCGTGCCCGGTCCCCCGACGTTGACGATGCCCACCTCGCGGTGCTCGAGGAAATAGTCGCTGCGGATCTCGGGATAGCCCGTCAACGCGAGCTCCGAGCCGGCCGGCACCGCACCGCCGAGGACGATGCGGTCGTGGTGCGTGTACGTCAGGCGCACCTCCCCCGCCACGAAGACGTCGTCGATGAGGAAGCGCTCGCGCACCTGCGCGGTGGTCATGCCCGGGATCTGCTCGGGGTGGGTGGCGTAACGCTGGGGGATGGAGGCGGTCATGCGGTTCTCCTGGTTTCGGGCTCGGCGGGCGGGACGGATCGGTGGGACGGTCGGCGGGACGATGCCGGCTGCGGAGGACGGACCGGCGCGACGGGTCAGCGCACGAGCCAGCCGCCGTCGACCGGGATGACGGCACCCGTGACGTACGCGGCGGCCTCGGACGCGAGGAACACGAACGCCCCCTGCAGGTCGGCGGGGGTGCCCCACCGCCCGGCCGGGATGCGGGCGAGGATCGAGGCCTCGCGATCGGCGTCGGCGCGGATCGGGGCGGTGTTGTCGGTGGCCATGTAGCCCGGCGCGATCGCGTTGACGGTGACGCCCGAGGCCGCCCACTCGTTCGCGAGGGCCTTCGTGAGGCCCGCGACGGCGTGCTTGCTCGCGGCGTAGCCCGGCACGAGAATGCCGCCCTGGAACGACAGCATCGAGGCGACGTTGACGATGCGCCCCCAGCCCTGCGCGATCATGTGCCGGCCGGCGGCCTGGGACAGGTGGAACACCGCGTCGAGGTTGACCGCGAGCACGTCGTCCCAGTCCTGGGCGAGGTGATCGGCGGCCGGGGACCGGCGGATCGTTCCGGCGTTGTTGACGAGGATGTCGATGCGCCCGCGCGTCTCGACGGCCTCGTCGATCGCGGAGGCCAGCTCGTCGCGCGAGGCCGAGACGAAGTCGCGGTGGATCGAGTGCACGCTCCGGCCGAGGCCCCGCGCGAGCTCGGCCGTGTGCTCCGCGTCGCCGCGGTCGATCAGCACGAGATCGGCTCCGGCCTCGGCGAGCGCCAGGGCCGCGCCCCGTCCGAGACCGCGGCTGGAGCCGGTGACGACGGCGACGCGGCCGTCGAGGCGGAAGGTGTCGAGGATCATTCGGGCTCTCCCGGGGGTGCGATGAAGGTGGTCGTGAGTTCGCCGATACCCGTCACCCGCACGGTGACCGCGTCGCCGGGGGCGAGGGGGCGGTGCGCCGACTGCGCGGCGGGGAGCTTCTGCGGCGTGCCGGTCGAGATGACATCGCCCGGTTCGAGGGTCAGCACCTGACTGAGGTGGTGGACGACGAAGGCGACCGAGAAGATCGTCGTCGCCGTGGATTGCGAGACCGTGACCTCGCCGTCACGGAGGACCTCGACGAGAAGGTCCTGCGGGTCGATCTCGTCGGCGGTGACCAGCCACGGTCCCAGCGGAGCGAAGCCGTCGAAGCATTTGCCCAGCGCCCACTGGCTCTGTCTGCGCTGCCAGGCGCGATCGGAGACGTCGTTGAGCAGCGTGAAGCCCGCCACGTACGACAGGGCCTCCTGCTCCGAGACCGCGTGCGCGCGGCGCCCGATGACGACGGCGATCTCGCCCTCGTAGTCGACGTCGTCGGCGACGGCGGGGATCACCACGGGATCGATCGGCCCGCCGAGGGTGTTCGCCGTCTTCACGAACACGTCGGGGCTGTCCGGGTCGTCGGCGGTGGGGTCGACGCCGTCGGGCACGTGCCCGCGGTAGTTGTAGCCGAGGCACAGCAGCGAGCGCGGAGTCACCGGCGCCTGCAGCGTCGAGGGGTCCAGGGGCGGGAGGGTCGCGGCATCCGTCCGTTCCACGAGGGAGCGGATGCCGTCGAGGTCGCGGAACAGCTCGGGCAGCGGACGCGGGCCGAGGTCGAGCGCGTGATCGCCCGAGGGTCCGGCGACGACCGCGATCGAGCGGTCGTCGGCGCGCGCGAGCCTCACCATACGGGCCGCCAGTCGGGGCGGGCTGCGCGGACGAGGGCTTCGAAGAAGAAGTAATCGCCCCAGAGCGTCCCCTCGTCGACGCCGACGTCCTTCGGGAGGTCGTAGACGCTGTGCAGCAGCACCGTGTCGGCGTCCTCGGCGCGGGCGGGGGTGTATCCGGCGATGAGGGATGCCAGGATCCGCTCCGCCGCGGCGCGCCAACGCGGCGCCCCCTCGGGGTCGACGGCGGCCAGCTCGAACAGCCCGCACACGGCGATCGCGCCCGAAGAGCTGTCGCGCGGGGCGTCGGCGCCGTCATTGTAGACGAGGTCCCAGTAGGGCACGTCGTCGGCCGGCAGGTGCGCGAGGAAGTACTCGGCGCAGGTGCGCGACGCCTCGAGCAACGACGAGTCGCCGGTCGCACGGTGATTCATCGCGAAGCCGTAGATCCCCCACGCCTGCCCGCGCGCCCAGCACGAGTCGTCGAACGCGCCCTGCTCGGTGGCGCCGCGCAGGGGCTCCCCGGTCTCGGCGTCCCAGTAGAACGTGTGGAACGTCGAGCCGTCGGGGCGCAGGATGCGCCGGCGCAGCTCTCGCGTGTGCCGTGCCACGACGTCGCTGTACCGGGAGTCGCCCGTCTGCTCGGCCGCCCATGTCAGCAGCGGCATGTTCATGAGGCTGTCGATGATCGTGCGCCCGCGCTGCGCGGGGTCGGCGAGGTCGCCCCAGGCCTGGATGACGCCCGCCGACGGCAGGAAACGGGTCATCAGGTGCTCGGCCGCCGCGAGAGCGCTGGATCGGGCGTCTTCGTCACCGAGCAGGCGGGCCGGGGCGACGCACGACAGCGTGTAGAGGAAGCCGAGGTCGTGGGTGTCGAGGTCGCGCTCCTCGCGCACCCGGCGTCCGAAGTCGGCGGCGTGCGCCAGGGCGGCGTCGCGGAAGACGTCGTCGCCGGTGAGCTCCCACCCGATCCACTGCATCCCGGGCCAGAAGCTCGTCGTCCAGCCGCGGTTCTCCCCCTCGTCGAAGCCGGGGGCGGCGGGCCGCAGCGGGTACCGGTCGTCGCGCGTGGTGTCGTCGGGGTAGCGGAGGCCGAAGGCGCGGATGTTCGCGCGCACCGTATCGAGCACCTGCGTGATCGCGCGGTCGGTGTCGGCGCGGACGGCGGCCGCGGCGGAGGGAGGGGAGGTGGTCATGCGGGGGAAGTCCTTCGGATCAGACGGCGGCGACGGTGGAGTCGGCCGGAAGCACGGGGCGGAGGCAGAAGCGGGCGTTTGCCCACACCAGGTACAGGGCGGGCGCCGCGGTCAGGCCGAGGGCCAGCGCGGGCGAGGTGGTGAACAGCACGGCTTGAGCCGCGAGCACGAGCAGGCTCACGACGCTGAGGTACCAGCGACGCACGGCGAGCACCGCCGCCGTCGAGAGGAGGACCCGCAGCGGCGTCCCCGGCGCTTCGACGAGCGCGGTCAGGGCGACCGGGGCGGTGGCCATCACGAGCAGCGCGACGGTGCCGCACAGCGGGACGACGACGACCGACCAGGATGCCGCCGACACGGCGCGCACGTCGACCAGGACGATCGCGAGGAGCCCGGCCACGAGAGCGCCGATCGCGAGCGCCTTGCGCAGCGTCCGTCGCCACCCGGCGAAGAAGGCTCGGACGACGCGCGCCTCGCCGACCTGGTGCGCCCGGAAAGCGGTGAGGGCGCCGGCCAGCGCGGGAGCGCTCACCGGGAGCGCGATCAGCAGCAGCGGCCAGGTCTGCGCGGGGTCGGTGGCGAGCAGGAGCAGCACCAGCGGCGCACCGGCGACGAGCAGGAGCACGTTGACCATCAGCCCCAGGTAGACCGTCGAGAAGACGTTCGCGTAGGTGTCATGGGAGATGCGACGCACGATCAGCCCTTCATCCCGCTGGTGGCGATGCCCTCGACGAAGTACTTCTGGCCGAAGAGGAAGACGATCGCGATGGGCACCACCGACATCGTCAGACCCGCGAACAGCAGCGCGTAGTTGGCGTCGTAGAGGGTGCTGACGAAACTCTGCAGACCCAGCTGGATCGTCCAGAGGTCGGGGTTGCGCAGGTAGATGAGGGGCCCGAGGTAGTCGTTCCAGGTGTTCACGAACGTCAGCAGCGTCAGACTGGCGATCGCCGGGACCGACAGCGGCAGCATGATGCGAGCCCAGATCCCGTACTCGCTCAGACCGTCGAGGCGCGCGGCCTCGGACAGGTCCTCGGGGATGGTGTCGTAGTACTGCTTCATCAGGAACACCCCGAACGCCCCGAACGCCTGGATGAGGATGATCGCCCAGAGGGTGTTCGACACCTTGAGGTTCGACAGCAGGATGAACTGCGGGATCATGTACGACTGCCACGGGACGGCGATGGTCCCGATGTACACGAGGAACAGCACGTCGCGGCCGGGGAAGCGCATGCGGGAGAACCCGTAGGCGGCGAACGAGCCGGTGAGCACTTGGAGGAAGGTCACCACCACGGCCAGCAGCAGGGTGTTGCGGATCCACGTGAGCATGCCGGACTGCGTCCAGATGTCGACGTAGTTGCTCCACACCCAGGTCTCGGGGAACCACTTCACCGGGGCGCTGAAGACGTCGTTGGGCGTCTTGAGCGAGCTCATGATCATCCAGAAGAACGGCAGCAGCAGTGCGGCGGCGGCGACGATCATGACGGCGTAGCCGACGATGCGCCCCACGCGGCGGGCGGGGTGGGAGCCCGCGACCGGGCGGCGGCGGGGCGGCTTGGCGCCCGCGGTGACGAGCGTGCGGGTGGCGTCGGGGACGAGGAGGTCGGTCATCAGGCGTCCCGCTTCTTGTTGAGGAAGAACTGCACGAGCGTCACCACGATGCACAGGAGGAACAGCACGATGGAGGCCGCCGAGGCGTAGCCGAACTGGTTCTCCTGGAAGCCCTTCTGGTAGATGAACTGCGACAGCACGAGCGTCGACTGCCCCGGTCCGCCCTGCGTCATCACGAGGATGAGATCGAAGATCTTGAACGAGTTGATCGTGAGCATCACGGTCACGAAGAAGGTGGTCGGGCGCAGGCACGGCAGGGTGACGTTGACGAAGCGCTGCCAGACGTTGGCACCGTCGACGCGCGCGGCCTCGTGCAGCTCGCGGGGCACCGTCTGGAGCCCGGCGAGGAAGAGGATCATGTAGTAGCCCATGTCGCGCCAGGTGCTGATGATCACGACGGCGGGCATGGCCCACTCCGACGAGGTGAGCCACCCGGGCGGGTTCTGCAGACCGAAGAAGCGCAGGATCTCGTTGATCGGCCCGTACTCCGGGCTGAACAGGAGGTTCCAGACGACGGCGATCGCGACGATCGAGGTGATGTAGGGGAAGAACGCGGCGGTGCGGAAGAACGCCACCCCGCGCAGCTTGTTGTTCAGCAGCAGGGCGAGCCCCAAAGCGACGATCATCGTCAACGGGATGTGCAGTGCCGCGTAGTACAGGGTGTTCAGCAGCGCGATGCGGAAACTGCCGTCGCCGATGAGCCGCTGGAAGTTGGCCAGGCCGACGAACGCCGACGACCCGAAGACGTTCCAGTTCGTCATCGACATGTAGAAGAGCGTGACGACGGGGACGAGCGTCAGGGCGGCGAAGCCCAGGAAGTTGGGGAGGATGAAGCTCCACCCGATGAGGGTGCTGCGCAGCGTCAGACGCGAGCGGCGGCGCACGGGACGGGGCCCGCGGTCCCGCCCGGTCTTCGACGCCCGCGGGCGCGTGTCGGCGATGGTCGCCATGGTGTCTCCAGATCGTGAGGGGTGACCGGCCCGAGCGGGGCCCGGGCCGGTCACCGACCTGCGGGGTCAGCCGACGCCGACCTCGCTCTTGACGCGGTTCTCGGCGGTCGCGATGGCGTCGTCGATCGAGGTGGATCCCGACATCACGGCGGTGTGCAGGTCGAGCAGGATGTTCTGCACGGCCGCGGTCTTGGCCGAGGTGGGGTTCTCGGGCTTCGTCTCGTGCGTCGACCACGCGAACTTCGACAGGTCGTCGGTGGGCGCACCGGCCACCGCGAAGTACGTGTCGGCGACGGTGGAGCTCGTCAGCGCGGGAGTGATGCCCAGGCCCGCGAGCACCTGCGCGCCCTCCTCGCCGGCGGCGAAGGCGAGGAACTTCTTCGCGGCGGCGAGCTTGGTGGCATCCGCCGCCTTGTTGATCGCGAAGCCGGTGGGGTCGCCGAAGGTCACCGGGGTCTTCGACTCGCCCGTGGTCGAGGAGTCGTACTGCGGGATGGGCGCGAGTCCCCACGAGAACGCGTCGGCCTCGCCCTTGGCCTGCTGGGCGATGAGGGTCGCGACGTACCAGGTGCCCATCGGCATCATCGCCGCCTGCTGCTTGCCGAACTCGGCCTGGTAGGTGAGCTTGTTGGCGGTGACGGTGTTGTACTCCACCTGCGCTCCGGCGGACTGCAGGGCGAGAGAGCGCTCGTAGAAAGGCTTGAGGTAGCCGTAGTCGCCCGCGAGGATGTCGGCGTCGGGCGACTGCGCGTTCGCGAAGCCCTGGACGGTCGACTGCCAGCTGTGCTGGTAGGTGCCGAGCGCCGCGGACCCGGCGGCGCCGAGCTTCGAGGTCAGCTGCTCGGCGGCTTTCTCGTAGTCGTCCCACGTCCACGAGCCGTCGGGTTCGGCGACGCCCGCCTGGGTGAAGAGGTCCTTGTTGTAGAAGAGCACCCACGAGTCCTGGCGGTAGGGCACGGCCCACGTCGCGCCGTCGACCTCGAACGCCTGAGCGCCGCCGATGTCGCCGGGCAGCTCGACGTCGGACACGTCGGCGAGCTGGCCGCCGGCCTGATAGGTGATGAAGGTCTTGAGGTTCTTCTGCGTGATGATGTCGGGTCCGGAGCCGGCCGCGAGGTCCGCCGTCATCAGCGTGTCGTAGTTCGAGGAGTCGTACTCCTTGACCTCGATCGTGATGTCGGGGTTCTCCTCGTGGAACTTGTCGGCGAGGGCCTGGAACTCCGGCGTCGTGCTGAGGCTCCAGCCCGACATCGACAGGGTCACGGGGCCGCTCTGCGCCGGGGCTTCCGACGATCCGCCGCTGCAGGCGGTCAGCGACAGGGCGGCGACGATGCCCACCCCGGTCGCGACGACGATCTTGCGCTTCATGCGTGCTGCTCCTTTGGGATTGCGTGACGGGCACCGCTTCGGGCCCGGGAGTGCCGGTGCGCCCCGCGCGGGGCTCCGGAGTCTGTGAGAGGGGTGCGCGTGCGCCGACCGTCGGGCCACGTGATCGCGGCGACCGCGTCGAGGCCGGCGCCCTCGATCTCGAGGCGGGGCTCGGCCCGGTCCGCGACGGGGTCGCCCGAGAGCGCGATGAGGGCGGCGAAGGGCGTGCCGACCGCCGCGTCCCACGTCAGGACCGGGACGGCCGCCCGCTCTCCGAGGGGGCTCGCCCCGCGGCGCATCGTCACGCGCGACGTGGCGTCGGGGGTGAGAGCCCGGATGCCGGACACCCGACCGTCGGCACGGGCCTCGGCCGCGCCGGTGGAGGTGGCGTGCGTCGGCTCGTCGGAGGCGACGGCCCAGCCGCCCATCCGCACCCGCACGGTGTCGAGGTCGACGCCCGCGGCCACGTGGTCGATCTCGGCGATGCGCACCTCCCAGGCGCCGCGCACCAGCGAGCGCACCGTCATCCGCCCGAGGGGGTGCACCGTGCCCGCGAGACCGGCACCGTGTCGGTGCGTGGTGGGGGCGGGGTCCACGAGGTGCACGTCGGATGCCGAGGCGGCGACGCCGACTCCGTCGTGCACGGTCGCGCCGAGGGGCTCGAGGGCGGTGCGGTGGGTCGCCCGCCCCGCGACGTCGACGAGGGCGACGCTCTGCTCGAGCGCGTCGCTCCACGCGAGGTCGTCGAGCAGCGGGGCGGTCGCGGTGGAGTAGCCGACGCGCGCGTAGAGCGGGGAGTCGGCCGTGCGGGCTCCGGGCAGCGCCTTGTCGGTGCCGTGGTTGACGACACGCACGATCCCGTCGGAACGGGTCGCCGACACGATCCACCCGGCGGCGCGAACGGAACGCAGGTCGTCGGCTTCGGTGACCGCGAGGGGCTCGTCGGGCGCGGCCCAGGCGTCGTGATCGGCGGGCAGCATGATGCCCATGAGCCCTTTGACGGCCCAGTAGGGGGAGCCGGGACCCGAGTACGACTGCGCGAGCGCGGGCCACTCGTGGTGCCAGCCGACTGTGAGCAGGTCGTCGTCGTCGAGGGCACCGTGCGTCAAGAAGTGGTCGACGATCGCACCCGCCGTGCGCCGCAGCCGCCCGGTACCGGTCGAGGGGACGCCGACGATGATCCCGGCCCAGAACGGCGCCGCCGCGGCGAAGCGGTAGATGAGACTGCGCCCCTGCAGCAGCGGGGAGCCGTCGCCGCCGACCAGGTGCACCGCGTCGAGCAGGAACCGGTCGAGCCGCGCGACGTCGTACGCCACGCGATCGCCGGCGAGCTCGCCCGCCCCGGTCATCCGGGGCCAGAGCACGGGGTACACGTGCAGGGCCCAGCCGACGTAGTGGTCGAAGGCCCGTTCGTCACCGTCGGACAGCCAGCCGTCGGCGCGCACGAACGAGTCGTGTCGAGCGAGGTCCGCGGCGATGTCGGACGCGGACCAGGGTCCGCCGACCGAGCGCAGGAACGTCTGGACGACGATGCGGAACCACACCCAGTTCGTCGACGGGTAGGTCTCATCGCCCACGGCCGGGGCGAGGTAGGCGATCACGCGCGCATGCGTCCGCTCGTCGAAGCGGTCCCAGATCCACTCGCGGGTGAGGTCCAGCGCGAGGGCGATCGAGGCGGCCTCGACCTTGGCCTGCGCGTGCTCGTCCATCCGCACCCAGCGATCGGTCGCGTCGGGGTCGACCCCGGTGCGCACGCCCTGGGCGAAGAAGGCGATGAGGTCGTCGACCCCCTGCCCGCGCGCCCCGGCGATGCGGAACGCGGCCAGCAGGAACACGCGGGCGAAGCCCTCGAGACCGTCGACGTCCGTCCCGTATCCGCCCGCGGGCCCCGGGATGACGATGCGACCGCGTCCCTCGGTGGCGTGCCGCTGCGCCCCCGCGAGCATCGCGTCGGCCACCGCGAGCCAGTCGCTGCGCTGTCCGCCGGCGAGGCGGGGGAAGACCGAGGTCGCCACGGGTTCTCCTTCGAAGGCCGTTCGTCCACCGGGTCCGAGTGGTGAACGTTGGCGAGCGTATCAATCATAAAACAACACAGCAACATCTTTTCTGAATCCTAATGATCGTTTATGATCGTTTTATCCGCTCACCCCCGACCGAGGAGACCGATGTCGTTCCCCGCCGCCGCGTTCCGCGGCCCCCTCGCCGCGATCGCCGAGGGGGCGACGTTGACCGCGCCCGACCGGTCGCTCCCCGTCCCCGTGGCCTCCGACCGCGACGTCTGGGACACCTCGTCGGGCTCGGCCGATCGCGCGGCGATCGAGGAGGTCATCGCGCGCGCCACCGACGAGCGCTCCACCCCGTGGCCGCAGCCCCGCGCGAGCGACGCCGCGCGCGTGCACCGCGACGGCGACCGCACCGCGTGGGAGGACGCCGCGTTCGAGCGGCAGCGGCGCCTCAGCCGCGCCACCGTGGCCGCGGCGGCGACGCTCGACGAGGGCTGGGTCGACGAGGTCGTCGACGGCGTGGTGCTGCTGTGCGAGCAGAGCTCGTGGTGCTGGCCCGCGCACGACGACACCCGGCGGGTGCACGGCGCGGTGCTCGCGACCGTGACCGATCCGTTCGTCGACCTCGGAGCCGGAGAGGTCGTGGCGCAGCTGGCCTGGATCGACCACCTGCTCGGATCCGTCCTCGAGGCCCGCGCACCCGGCATCCGCCGACGGATTCGACACGAAGCCCGCGTGCGCGTGTTCGAGCCGTTCCGACGACGACGCGACTGGCACTGGATCGGCCTCGACGGCGACGTGCACAACTGGAACCCGTGGATCCACGGCAATGTCATCGTCGCGGCCCTGCGCCTTCTCGACGCCGACACCGAGATCGCGGAGCGCGAGGGGGTCGTCGCTCTCGCCGTCGAGGGCCTGGACCGCTACGTCGCCGCCCTTCCCGCGGACGGCGCCATCGACGAGGGGTACGCCTACTGGTGGAACGGGGCGTGCCGCGCCCTGGAGGCGCTCGACGTGCTCGCGCACGCCACGGACGGGGCGGTGGATGCCACGTCCGTCGGCTCCCTCCGCGAGACCGTGGCCTTCCCCCACCGCTCGCACCTCGGCGGCGACTGGTTCGTCAACCACGCGGACGGGCAGGCGCGGCCTCCCTCCGACCAGCCCTGGCACGCCCTGCACCGCGCGGCCCGCCGGTACGGCGATGTCGAAGCGGAGGCGATGGCCGCGAGCCACCGGCACCCGGGGTCGCCCGCGGCGACGGAGCGAGAGGGCCTCGGTCGTCTGCTGCGCGGACTCACCGACCCCGCGTGGGTGGGGGCGTCCCCCGCGTCGCCGCCCCTCCCGCGCGCGGTCTGGCTGCCCTCGACCGAGGTTCTACTCGCCCGCCACGACGCGGGGTCGCCCGCGGGGCTCGCGCTCGTCGCGAAGGGCGGGAACAACGCCGAGCACCACAATCACAACGACGTGGGATCGTTCCTCGTCGCCGTCGACGGCGTACCGGTGATCGTCGACGCCGGTCGTCCCACCTACACCGCGGCCACGTTCGGTCCCGATCGCTACGACATCTGGACCATGCAGAGCTCCTGGCACAACGTCCCGGTCGTCCGGGGGACCACGCAACCCGCGGGCGGGGATGTCGCCGCCCGCGACGCCGTGACAGGGATCGACGACGAGCGGGCGACGTTCTCGGCCGACCTCGCGGGGGCCTATCCCGCGGCGGGCCTGGCGTCGTGGCGGCGCACGGCCGCCCTGGACCGCGTCACGCGGCGCATCGAGATCCGCGACGAATGGCGCTTCGCCGACGCCGCCCCCACCCGGGCCGACACGGCCCTGCACCTGCTGCTGGCCGGCGAGGTGCAGCTCGAGCGGGGAGGAGCGCGGGTGACGCCCCTCGGCGGCGCGCGGCCGGTCCGTCTGCGCTGGGCCGACGACCTCGAGGCGACCGCGCAGGTGCGGCACCTCGACGATCCGATGCTCACCGAGGTGTGGGGCGAGCGACTCACGCGCCTCGCCCTCCCCCTGGCATCCCGCACGCAGCTCCTGCTCACGGTAGAACTGGACACACCGATCGAGGACCTCCCATGACCGACACCACTCCGCATCAGCCGCTGGCCGCGGAACGCCGCGCCCACATCCTGAGCGCCCTGCACAGCGACGGCGCCGTGCGCATCTCCCAGCTGACCGAGGACCTGGGGGTGGCCACCGTGACCCTGCGTCGCGACCTCGCCCAGCTCGAGAAGGAGGGAGTGCTGCGACGCGTGCACGGCGGCGCGGTGCCCGGCGAGAACATCCCGGCGCGCCCCGAGCCCGCCGTCGACGAGACGAGGACCGGGTCGCTCGCGGTCCTCGTGCCCTCGCTCGCCTACTACTGGCCCGGGGTCGTCCGGGGAATGGAGACCGCCGCTCAGCGCCTCGGCTACAAGATGCTGCTGCGCGGAGCCTCGTACGAGCTGCAGGACGAGCGGCCCGTCCTCGAACGCCTCGTGGCCGGCGGAGACGTGCGCGGACTGATCGTGGCGCCCAACACCGACACCGCCCACGCGAGCGACGTCATGAGCTGGCTGGCCGACTGCCCCGTACCCAGCGTCCTTGTCGAGCGCGACGCGGTGCCCGGGGCCGGTGGCATCCCGATGGAGTCCGTGACGACCGACCACGCCCTCGGAGCCCTCTTGGCGGCACGGCACCTCGCCACGCTCGGGCACCGCAAGGTCGGCCTGATCCTCTCGCGGCACTCCCCCACCTCGCGCAAGATCGCCGCCGGATGGCAGACCGCGTGCGAGGAACTCGCTCTCACGCCCGCCGATCACTTCGAGCAGACGCTGCCCGACCGCACGAGTCCGGACTTCTCCGACGTGGTCAACGCGACCCTCGACTCCGCCCTGGCCACCGGCGTGACGGCTCTGCTCGTGCACTCCGATCCCGAGGCGATGGCCTTCGTCGATCTCGCCCTCACCCGCGGGATCTCGGTGCCCGACGACCTGTCGATCATCGCCTACGACGACGAGGTGGCCCAGCTCTTCACGCCCGCGCTCACCGCGGTCAGCCCGCCGCGCGCGAGCGTGGGCGAGGCGGCCGTCGAACTGCTCGTGCGACGCATCGAGGACCCGGACCGTCCGGTGCACCGGGTGCAGCTGAGTCCCCGACTCAACGTCCGCGCCTCGACGGCGGCGCCGCGGTCATGACGTCTCCCTCGTCTCACGACTTCTCGCCGTGGACGTTCTGGGACGAGGCATCCTCCGAAGACCGGGACCGGCAGCGGACCCACCTCGACGCGCTCCGCCGGGAGCACCCGCAGTGGAACCTCGGTGATCGCGTGTTCGTCTCGGAGCACGCGGGGGTCGACCCCGAACAGCTCGCGATCGGCGACCGCTCGTACCTCGCCCTCGGCACCTACGTCACGGGCACGATCCGCATCGGCGCCGACTGCTCGATCAACCCGTACACCGTCGTTCGCGGCGACGTGCAGCTCGGCGACGCGGTCCGCGTCGGCGCGCACACCTCGATCATCGGCTTCAACCACTCGTTCGAACCGGGCAGCCCGGTCTTCCGCCAGCCCCTGACCTCACGCGGCGTGCGCATCGGCGACGACGTCTGGATCGGCTCGCACGTCGTCGTCCTCGACGGTGTCTCGATCGGCGATCACGCGGTGCTCGCCGCGGGGGCCGTGGTGACCAAGGACGTCCCGAGCGGCGCGATCGTCGGCGGCAACCCCGCGCGCCGTCTCCGATGGCGCGTCGCTACCCCGACTTCTCGTGATCCGCGCCGCGACGAGCTCGCGCGGTTCGCCGACCGCGCCCGCGACGATCTGGCATCCGTCCTCTCCCTCACCGCGGTCGAGGGCGGCTTCCGCGACCGCCCGGGCGCGGCACCGTCGGTGCGTGGTCTCGGTGACGCGGTCGAACTCGCCGACCTGCTCCACGGCGCACCTCCCCCGGGTGCGGGGCGCACCGATTGGGTCTCCGCGCTGTCGTCGGCGCAGCGTCCCACCACGGGCCTGACGACCGACGCGGCATCGCTGTGGGACGACCCCGACGCCGCGTACGGCGTCCTCAGCGCCGGCTACGCCCTCGACCTGCTCGGTGCGCGCTTCCCCCATGCCCTCATCGACGTCGTCGATGCCGACGTCCCCGGTCTCGTCGCGCATCTCGAGGCCCTGCCCTGGGCCACCGACCCCTGGAGGGCGGGGCATCACGTCGATGCGTTCGGCACCGCTCTGCTGTGGAGCGGGCGGCGGACGGATGCCATCCCCCCGGGCCTCGCCGAGGCGCTGTTCGGCTGGCTCGCGCTGCGCGCCGACCCGCGCACGGGGATGTGGGGCGAGCCCGGCCCCGGCGGGGATTCACGCCTCCTGGTCAACGGCTTCTATCGCGCCGCGCGCGGCACCGTGGCGCAGTTCGGCCTCGACGTCGCGCACCCGCTCGCCGTGATCGACACCGTGCTGCGTCACGCGCGCGACGATCGATGGATGCGGCCCGAGCGACGCGACGCCTGCACCGTGCTCGACATCGCGCAGCCCCTCTGGCTCACGCGGTCGAGCGGCTACCGCACCGACGAGATCCGCGCTCTCGCCGCCGAACTGCTGCGTCACGCCCTGAGCGGTTGGCGCGCGGGAGCGGGTATGGCCTTCCGCCTCGACGGCGACGATCCCGGCCTGCAGGGCACGGAGATGTGGCTCGCGATCGTCTGGTACCTCGCGGATCTGTTGGAGTGCTCCGACGCGCTGGGGTACCGGCCGCGCGGAGTGCACCGCCCCGAGCCCGCCCCGCGCTGAGCGCTCGACCCGCCGGGGCGGGTGCCGGCCGCGCAGCGAGCTGAACCTCCGCCCCGCGGAGAGGGTGCGGCCCGCCGCAGCGGACCGCACCCGTTCTCACACCCGTGATCGACGGCGCCTCAGCAGGAGCGTTCCCGCGCCGAGGGCGAGGAGCAGCAGCGCGACGCCGGCCGTGACGGCCGCGCCCGTGGTGTCCTGACCCGTCGATGCCAGGTCGTCGCGCCCGTGGGGCTGGCCGGGGTCGGAGTCTCCCCCGGACGGCGGGCCGGGCGTGCCAGGCTCTCCCGGCTCTCCGGGCTCTCCCGGCTGACCGGGCTCGGCCGGCTGACCGGGCTCGGCCGGTTCGCCGGGCGCCGCCAGCGTCACCGCGACCGTGTAGGTGCGCGTCGCCCCGTCGGGGGCCGTGACCTGGACGGTTCCCGTGCCGTCGGCATCCTGAGGCTGCGTGATCGCGACGACGGCGTCCTCGTCGACCGCGAGGGCGAACAGCTGGGGCAACGCGTCGCCCTCCACCGTGACGGCGTACTCGGTCGTCGCCGGGTCGAATCCCGCGACCGCGTCGTCACCGACGGTCAGTCGCGCGAGGTCGGCGATGCCCGCCGGTCCCGCCGCGTCGGCGAGGATCTCGACCTCCGACACGATCATGTGCTGGTTCTCGCGAGCGGTCAGCACGACCCGCACCTCGTCGGCCCGGGCGCCGTCGACCGGCACTTCGACCCGCGGGGCGCCCTGCTCCGGCACGGGAACCGCGACCGGCTCGCCCTCGACCCAGGCGCCGTCACCCGCGCGATGGTCCACGCGGAGCGTGTCGGCCCAGCTCGGCCCGCCGTCGCGGAAGAACTGCACGGCGACGCCGCGCACGGTCTCCTCCGCGGCGAGCGCGTAGCTGAGCGTGTCGGAGGTGTTCTTGGCATCCGATCGCCAGTTCGACCAGCCCTTGTCGGTGGTGTCGCCGTTGATCGTGCGTTCCACGCCGTAACCGCTCTCCGTGTAGGTCGCCGAGGGCGTGCTCTCGGGAGCGACGTTGCGCTCGACCGCGGCGGTCACGATGACCGTGAGTCGCGCGTCGAGGCCGTCCTGCGTCGTGCCCGCGACCTCGACGGTGCCGGGCGCGGCGAACGCGGCGTCTTCCACGCCCTTCCAGTCCCACGAGACCGGTACCGCGTAGCCGGACCCCGAAGGACGCAGCTCGGCGAGCACCGTGTCATCCGCGTGCGCCTGCACGGCGGCGAGCGCCGACCCGGCGACGACGGTGACCGAACGGGGGCGGGTCGCGGTGAACGCACCCACCTCGACCTCGGCGCGCGCCTCGACGGAGGTTCCGAAGACGTCGGCCGCCGTTCCGGGCACCGTCACGGTCCCCGCGGCGCCGACGTCGAGCCCCGCGGTGTTCCATGTGACGGGCGCCGCGCGGCCCGCACCGTCGGCGTAGCGCACCGTCACGGTCTCGGGCAGATCGGGAGCCGTCCCCACGGGGGTCGCGACCGAGACCGGGTCGCTTCCCACGGCGGTCGTGCTCACGAGGCGCCAGGTCTGGTCGCCCGCACCGTTCGAGGTCCACAGCCCCACGGCCGCCCCGGCATCGCTGCTCGCGCCGTTCACGTCGAGAACCCGCTCCGCGGCGACGTTGAGCACCGAATACGTGGTGCCGTCGAGCGTCGAGCCCATCCACTGGGTCGCCGGATCCGCCGCGGCCGTGGCCGCATCCGTGTCGATCAACGCTGTGGCGCCGTCTCGCTCGCCGAGGAACAGCCCGTCGCCGTTCTGGAGCGTGAACCGGTGACGGTTGGTCCCGGCACCGTCGATCGTGCGCACCGTCCAGCCCTGGGCGCGAGCGGCTTCGGGGGTGGCGGCATCCGTCTCGATCGTGAGGTCGGTGTCGCCGTTCAGGGCGAGACCGCTCTGCACGCCGACGAGCTGCACGGTGTCGCCGTCGCGGAACGCCGGGGCGTCCGCCGCGACGCCCGAGACGCCGTCGACCTCGAACGTGACGACCGACTTCGCGGGGATCGTGAGCCGGGCGATTCCGGATGCCGCGTCCACGGCGACCGCGTCACCGGCGCGCAGCGCGTTGACGGTGGGCTCCTCGACGGTCGACTGGGTCGTCACGATCGGGGTGACCGTGGCCCCGGGGGCGATCTCGCCGAAGCGGCTCAGGTCGAGCTCGACGGCCTGCTCGGCATCGTCGGCGTTGACGTGGACGATGGACGCGCCCTGCCCGTCGGCGTCGATCGCCGCCGTCGAGTTCGTGTCGTCCGTGGCCATCAGCCGGTCGCCCGGCTGGATGTAGTGCGTGAAGTTGCGCACGGTGTTGAACTTCTCGTTCGTCAACACCTGGCAGCTCGGGTCGGCGTCGCCGTCGGCGATGCGCCGCTCCGAGAGACCCTCGGCGTTGCAGTCGAAGTCGATGAAGACGCTGCCCCAGTTGAGCTTCTCGACCTTCTGCATGTTGTAGAGATCTTCCACCGGCTGCCAGAACACCCACGCTTCGGGCTCGAGCTCGCGCAGGTCGCCGACGATGTGCGAGGCCATGCCGAGGCCGTTCTCGATGTCGTTCGTGACGAATCCGCGGCTCCTGTCGGTCCAGTTGCCCTCGACCTCGCTCATCCACAGGGGCTTGTCCGACGCCTTGGCGATGTCGCGCACGACCGGACGCCCGCCCGTGCCGTACGTGTGCACGTTGAGCTGATCGACGGCATCCTTCGATGCGTCCGACCACGTGTTCCAGTTGTTCGCGAAGATGCCCGGGTTCGTCTCGTCCATCGCCGAGATCACGGCATCCGTCGTCGTGTCGTCGCGCCCGAGTCGGTCGGCGAGCGCCCGGATCATCTCGTCCTGGCGCTCGGGGCCGATATGCGCGCCCTCCTGGCGACCACCGGTCGGCCATGTCGCGCCGTCGGGGATCTGCGTCTGCCAGTAGTTCGTGTTCGGCTCGTTGAAGGGATCGATCGTGTCGAACCGGATGCCATGGGCTTCCTCGAGCTCGTCGACCACGGTGACCAGATACCCGGCGAACTTCTGCATGTCGGCCGAGCGGAGCTGCTCGCTGGTGACGTCGTTGATGCCACCGGAGACGAAGCCGCTGTCGGTGAGGAAGTACGGCGGGGAGTTGCTGAAAGCCTCCCAGTGCGTGACCTTGTCCTTCAGCGCGTCGAGCCACCAGCGCTGGGCGGAGTCGGCGTCGAAGTCGTAGTGCGTCGGGTCGTCGGGGTTCCACGCGTCGCGGTAACGGTCGCGGTCGGCGTAGGTCGAGGTGATCTCGCCCTCGGCATCCGTCGCCGGGAGGTCGGGGTTCCAGAACCCGGGCACCGCGCCGCCCGCACGCAGGTAGGGCGGCACGTCGGTCGCGTTGCCGCCGCCCACGTTGTAGCGGGCGATGTTGAGGTTGAGCCCCTCCTCGCCGAACACGGCGTCGAAGAGCTTCTGCCGCACGTCGGCGGGGTAGTCACCGGTGGCATTGGCGAACCACACCAGGCTCGTACCCCAGCCCTCGAAGGCCTCGGTGGCCGAGGCGGGATTGGGCGTGATGCGCACGGCCGAGGGCGCGTCGGCGGCGCTCGCCGGGGGTGGCGCGGCGGCCGCTCCGGCGGTCAGGGCGCCGGCGACGAGAGCCGCGGCGCACGTGGAAGAAAGGACTCGAGACGTCATCGTCGTTTCCGTTTCCGGCCGCGTCGGTGCGACCTGTGGGGGGATGTTGACGTCAACATGTTGACGTCAACACCGAGCCTAAGCCGATTCGCGGGCCGCGCGCAACGGTTCCGCCGCGCGGCGGATGGCTCGCGCGGGCCGCGTGCGCGTGCGACGTGGGGCCGTGCACGGCGGTCACGCGGGGCCGCGCACCTGGGGCCGGCAAGGAGCCGCGCGTGGCCGCGCACCCGGGGCGCGCCGAGACTGCATCCGGCAGACATCCCCGCCGCACGCTGCACGGGGAGATGTCAGCGGCATGCAGTCTCGCGGGCCAGATCGAGCGCAAGCGCGCGGGAGCGGCGAGCGCCTCGGAGTCACGGGCCCGATCGAGCCGAAGCGCGCCGGAGCGGCGACCGCCTCAGCGCCGCGGACCGGAGCTCGCCCGCACCACGAGGGAGGTCGGCACGAGCGTGCGCGCGTGCTCGCCGCCGGTGCCCTCGATGTCGGCGATGAGCGCCGTCATCGCCTCCTCCCCCACGCGCTCGAAGCGCTGGCGGACGGTGGTGAGCGGAGGCCAGAAGTTGGCCGATTCGGGCATGTCGTCGAAGCCGACGACGCTGACGTCCCCCGGGACGGCGCGGCCCGTCTCGTGCAGGGCGCGGATCACGCCGAGCGCCATCTGATCGTTGGCCGCGAACACGGCCGTCACCTCCGGCATGGTGGCCAGCGCGAGCCCGATGCGGTGCCCCGACTCGGCCGTCCAATCGCCGATCTGCACGTCGGGCACGCGGCATCCGCGCTGCTCGAGGGCCTCGCGCCAGGCGTCGCGCCGGCGCTCGGCCGCGAAGGACTCCGGCGGCCCCGACACGTGCCACACCGTCTCGTGACCGAGGTCGAGCAGGTGCTCGGTCGCGAGCTTCGCCCCCTGCGCCTGATCGTTGTCGACGACCGCGTACGGGTAGTCGGCGCTGGAGTCGACGACGACGACGGGCAGCCCCGACGGGATCGACAGCTCGGTCTCGCCCAGGCGGTGCGTCTCGATCAGGATGACGATGCCGTCGACCGCGTGCTCGCGCAGGCGCAGGAAGGCCCCCGACACGTCGGACTGCGACGCGGACTGCACGGTGATGAGGGTGATGGAGTATCCGGATGCCGCCGCCATCGACGCCAGCGCGTCGAGGGTGCGCGTGTTGCCGTACGAGCTCAGCGAGAACATGATCACGCCGATGCTCCGGAAGCGCCCCGAGCGCAGCGCGCGGGCCGCGCTGTTGGGGCGGTAGCCGAGGGTCGACATGGCATCGAGCACCCGCTGTCGCGTCTCGGGGTCGACGTTGGTGCGGCCGTTCGCGACGCGTGACACCGTCTGCCCCGACACTCCGGCCGCCGCGGCGACGTCGGCCATCGACACCTCGCGCCGACGTCCGCGCGCCGGCGCGGCGGCCGGAATCGCGGTCTCGATCGCGGTCGACGTCGTCGTCTCGCTCACGTGTGCCCCCTTGGGATGTTGACGTTGACACACTAGCGCGACGGAGTTATGTTTACGTCAACATCTCGACGACCCGGCCGAGATGCGCACCGACGAAGAGGCACCGGACGATGACGACCACCGCGGCACCCCCGCCCGCCCTGCGCACCCCCCGGCGCAAGCGGCGCACCCGAATCGACGACCGCGGCTGGCTGTTCGTCGCCCCCTTCGCGATCGTGTTCGCCCTGGTGTTCCTCGCGCCGCTCGCGTACTCGATCTACCTCAGCCTCTTCCGCGACCAGCTCATCGGCGGCAACGCGTTCGTCGGCTTCGCGAACTACGTGACGGCCTTCAACGACCCCCAGTTCTGGGACGGCCTGGGTCGGGTCGCGATCTTCCTCGTCGTGCAGGTGCCGATCATGCTGCTGCTGGCCCTCGCCGCCGCCCTCGCGATCGACAGCGCGCGTCTGCACGCCGCGGGCTTCTACCGCATCGTGATCTTCCTGCCCTACGCCGTGCCCGCGGTCGTCGCCGTGCTCATGTGGGGCTACATCTACGGCGACCAGTTCGGGCTCACCCGCAACCTCAACGACCTGCTGGGCGGTCAGTTCGTGCAGCCCTTCCTCCCGGAGTGGATGCTCGTCTCGATCGGCAACATCGTCACGTGGCAGTTCGTGGGCTACAACATGCTCATCTTCTACTCCGCGCTGAAGACGATCCCGAACGAGCTGTACGAAGCGGCATCCATCGACGGGGCGGGCGCGTGGCGCACGATCTTCTCGATCAAGATCCCCGCCGTGCGCGGCGCGATCGTCATCGCGACGATCTTCTCGATCATCGGCAGCTTCCAGCTCTTCAACGAGCCCAACATCCTCAAGCCGCTGGCGCCGAACACGATCTCGACGTACTTCACGCCGAACATGTACGCCTACAACCTGTCGTTCGCCGGCCAGCAGTACAACTACGCGGCCACGATCGCGATCATCATGGGCGTCATCACCGCCGTCATCGCTTACGTCGTGCAGCTGCGCGGCTCACGTCAGGAGGCGCGATGACCACCGCGACCGCACCCCGTACCGACACCGTCGCCGTGACGACCCCGCGTCGCGCGCCGCGCCTGGCGCGCCGCTCCCCCACCCAGGGCAAGAAGTCGCTCGTGCTGAGCATCGTCATGGGCCTGTACCTGCTCTACACGCTCGTTCCGCTCGCGTGGCTGCTCATCAACGCCACGAAGACGCAGCCCGACCTGTTCACCACCTTCGGCCTCGGCCCCGGCAACAGCTTCGCCCTGTTCGACAACATCGCCCAGACCCTGACCTATCGCGACGGGATCTTCCTGCGGTGGCTCGGCAACACGCTGCTCTACGTCGTGGTCGGCGCGGGCGGCGCGACTCTCCTGGCGACCCTCGCCGGGTACGGTCTGGCCAAGTACAACTTCCGCGGCCGCAAGGCGGTGTTCGCCGTCGTGCTCGGCGCGATCGCGGTGCCCGGAACCGCCCTGGCGGTGCCGACGTTCCTGCTCTTCAGCCAGCTGGGCATCACCAACACCCCGTGGGCGATCATCATCCCCTCGCTGATCAGCCCCTTCGGCCTGTACCTCATCTGGGTCTACGCCACCGACGCGATCCCCACCGAGCTGCTCGAGGCCGCGCGTATGGACGGAGCGGGCGAGTTCCGCACGTTCTTCACGATCTCGATCCGACTGCTGACCCCCGGCATCGTCACGGTGCTGCTGTTCGCGGTGGTCGCGACCTGGAACAACTACTTCCTGCCGCTCATCATGCTCAGCGACCCCCAGTGGTACCCGCTGACGGTCGGCCTGAACCAGTGGAACGCGCAGGCGACCGGTGTCGCCGCGCAGCCCATCTACAACCTCGTGATCACCGGGGCCCTGCTGTCGATCATCCCGATCGTCGCCGCGTTCCTCGTGCTGCAGCGCTTCTGGCAGTCGGGCCTGAGCGCCGGCAGCGTCAAGCAGTGATCCCCTGACTCCCCCTCACCGCGCCTCCCCGTCCACGGGGCGTCGCACCTGCAACCGCACCACATCCACAACAACGAAGTAGAGGAATCCGATGACATTCATGCGTTCCGGCTCCGCCGCGCGGCGGACCGTCTTCGCCGTCGCCGCGACCGCCCTGTCGGTGGCCGCGCTCACCGCCTGCTCGGGCGGCAGCACCGGCGGCGCCGCCGCGGGCTCGGCCGACGACATCGAGAAGGCCCTCGAGGCCGGCGGCGAGATCACGTACTGGTCGTGGACCCCGTCCGCCGAGGCCCAGGTGAAGGCGTTCGAGGCGAAGTACCCCAACGTCAAGGTCAACTACGTCAACGCCGGCACCAACAAGGACGAGTACGCCAAGCTGCAGAACGCGATCAAGGCCGGCTCGGGCGCCCCCGACGTCGTGCAGATCGAGTACTACGCGTTCCCGCAGTTCGCCCTGTCCGACTCGCTCGTCGACCTGTCGTCGTACGGTTTCGGCGACCTGAAGGGCGACTACAGCTCCGGCACCTGGGGCTCGGTCGACTTCGACGGCAAGATCTTCGGCCTGCCGCAGGACTCGGGCCCCATGGCCCTGTTCTACAACAAGGCCGTCTTCGACCAGTACGGCATCGCGGTCCCCACCACGTGGGACGACTACTACGCCGCCGCGCAGAAGCTGCACGCGGCCGACCCGACCAAGTACATCACCGCCGACACCGGCGACGCCGGTTTCACCACCAGCATGATCTGGCAGGCCGGGGGCACCCCGTTTACGACCTCGGGCGACGCCGGAACCGACGTGAAGATCGACCTCCAGGACGACGGATCGAAGAAGTTCGCCGACAACTGGAACCGCCTCATCGAGGGCGGCCTCATCTCCGACACCCCGAGCTGGAGCGACGAGTGGTTCAAGGGCCTCGGTGACGGCTCGATCGCCTCGCTCGTGATCGGCGCCTGGATGCCGGGTGTGCTGGAGTCCTCGGTTCCCGACGGCGCCGGCAAGTGGGCCGTGGCCCCCATCCCCACCTACGACGGCAAGGCCGTGACGGCCGAGAACGGCGGCGGCGGCCAGGCGGTCACCAAGCAGAGCAAGAACCCGGCCCTGGCCGCGGGCTTCCTGAAGTGGCTCAACAACGACGAGGAGAGCCTGAAGATCTTCGCCGAGTCGGGCGGCTTCCCGTCCACGACCGCTCAGCTGAGCGACTCGGCGTTCGTCGACAAGGCCTCGGACTACTTCGGCGGCCAGAAGATCAACGAGGTCCTCACGCAGGCCTCGGGCGAGGTGCGCGAGGGCTGGAGCTACCTGCCCTACCAGGTCTACGCCAACAGCATCTTCAACGACACCGTGGGCCAGGCCTACGCCACCAAGGGCGACCTGAACGCGGGCCTGAGCGCGTGGCAGGACCAGCTCGTGCAGTACGGCAACGACCAGGGCTTCTCGGTCAACAAGTAACACCTTCGCGGGGGCGGGTCGCATCTGTCGTGCGACCCGCCCCTTCCTCTTCCCACCAGGAGAAACCCGAATGACCTCCCCCACCCGCATCGTCGTCGACCGCGCCGCGGTCGGAGCCGACGTCCCCCGCCGCCTGTTCGGCTCCTTCGTGGAGCACATGGGCCGCTGCGTGTACGACGGCATCCACTCCCCCGGTCACTCCACCGCCGACGCGTCCGGGTTCCGAGCCGACGTGCTCGAGCTCGTGCGCGAACTGGGCGCCACGGTCGTGCGCTACCCGGGCGGCAACTTCGTCTCGGGATACCGCTGGGAAGACGGTGTCGGCCCCCGCGACGAGCGTCCCGTGCGCCTGGATGCCGCGTGGCACAGCACCGAGACGAACCAGGTGGGCCTGCACGAGTTCGCCGAGTGGGCGGATGCCGCGGGCCTGGAGGTCATGGAAGCGGTGAACCTCGGCACGCGCGGCGTCGCCGAAGCCGCCGACCTGCTCGAGTACGCGAACCACCCCGCCGGGACCGAGCTCAGCGACCGACGCCGCGCGAACGGACGCGACGAGCCGTTCGGCGTCCGCCTCTGGTGCCTCGGCAACGAGATGGACGGTCCCTGGCAGATCGGCCACAAGACCGCCGACGAGTACGGCCGCCTCGCCGCCGAGACCGCCCGCATGATGCGCTTCATCGACCCGGGCGTCGAGCTCGTCGCCGCGGGCAGCTCGAACCACGAGATGCCCACGTTCGGCGAGTGGGAGCGCACCGTGCTGCGCCACACCGCCGGTCTCATCGACCACATCTCGGTGCACGCCTACTACGAGGAGGACCCGGCCGACCCGGCGAGCTTCCTCGCGAGCGGCACCGCCCTCGACCGCTACATCTCCGACGTCGTCGACATCATCGACGAGGTCGGCGCCACGACCCCCGACGGCGGGACCATCGGCATCAGCGTCGACGAGTGGAACGTGTGGAACCAGACCCGCTGGAACGAGGTCGACAAGCCCCGCGTCTTCACCGGCGACTGGCCGATCGGGCCGCGCCTGATCGAAGACGACTACACCGTCACCGACGCCGTCGTCGTCGGCTCCCTGCTCATCACGCTCATCCGCCGCTCCGACCGTGTCTCGATGGCCAATCTCGCGCAGCTGGTCAACGTCATCGCCCCCATCCGCACCGAGCCCGGCGGGGGCGCGGCCTGGCGCCAGAGCACGTTCCACCCGTTCGCGCTCACCGCGAAAGCGGCATCCGGTCGCGTGGTCCTCCCCCGCGTCGAGGGCGCCACCATCGACACCGCCCGCCACGGCGCGGTGGACGCGGTCGACGCGGTCGCCACCGTCGACGGCGACACCGTGGCGGTCTTCCTCGCGCACCGCGATCTGCACGCGCCGACCGAGGTCGAGCTCGACCTCGGTCCGGTCGAGGGCGTCGAGGCGGTCGTCGTGACCATCCCCCACGGCGGCGACCGTCACACCACCAACTCCGCCGACGCCGAACCCGTCGCGCCCGCTCCCCTGTCCGTCGAGGTCGGAGCCGACGGCATCCTGCGCTTCACCCTCCCCGCCCTCGCCTGGGTGCGCCTGACGGCGCGCCTCACCGACTGACCCGAAAGACACCGTGACGACCTTCACCATCGGCGAGACCGACTTCCTGCTCGACGGGCGACCGCACCAGGTCATCTCGGGCACGCTGCACTACTTCCGCATCCACCCCGAGCACTGGGCCGACCGCATCCGCACCGCCAAGGCGATGGGCCTCAACACGATCGAGACCTACGTCGCGTGGAACGCGCACGAGCCGGTGAAGGGCGAGTGGGATGCCACGGGCTGGAACGACCTCGGACGCTTCCTCGACCTGATCGCCGAGGAGGGACTGCACGCGATCGTGCGCCCCGGGCCCTACATCTGCGCGGAGTGGCACAACGGCGGTCTGCCGGTGTGGCTGACCTCGACGCCGGGGATCGGCATCCGCCGCTCCGAGCCGCAGTTCGTGGAGGCCGTGTCGGAGTACCTCCGCCGGGTGTACGAGATCGTCGCCCCCCGCCAGATCGACCGCGGCGGCAACGTCGTGCTCGTGCAGATCGAGAACGAGTACGGCGCGTACGGCTCCGACAAGGAGTATCTGCGCGAGCTCGTGCGGGTGACGAAGGAGGCCGGCATCACGGTGCCGCTGACCACCGTCGACCAACCGATGCCGTGGATGCTCGAGGCGGGGAGCCTGCCCGAGCTGCACCTCACCGGCTCGTTCGGCTCGCGCTCCGCCGAGCGCCTCGAGACCCTCCGCGAGCACCAGCCCACGGGTCCGCTGATGTGCAGCGAGTTCTGGGACGGGTGGTTCGACTGGTGGGGCAGCATCCACCACACGACCGACCCCGCGGCATCCGCCCACGATCTCGACGTGCTGCTCGCGGCCGGGGCCTCGGTGAACATCTACATGGTGCACGGCGGGACCAACTTCGGCACGACGAACGGCGCGAACGACAAGGGACGCTTCGACCCGATCGTCACCTCGTACGACTACGACGCCCCCATCGACGAGTCGGGTCACCCGACGGCGAAGTTCCACGCGTTCCGCGAGGTCATCGCGAAGTACGCGCCCGTGCCCGCCGACGTGCCCGCACCGCGACCGGCGGCACCCGCGTTCACCGTCTCGCTCTCGGGCGAGGGCGACTGGATGCCGGCCGCCGGAGGTTCGCCGCGTCCGGCGCCGTCGAGCTTCGAGCAGCTCGGCCACCTCGGCCCGCTCGTGCGGTACGACGTCGACCTGCCCGCCTTCGCCGGTCCCGCGGCGCTCGTGTTCGACGAGGTGCGCGACCTGGCCTGGGTCCACGTCGACGGCACTCCCGTCGGCCGCCTCTCGCGGAGCCTGCACGAGCGCGCCCTCACGCTCCCGGCGGGATCCCGGCTCACGGTGCTCGTGGAGGACCAGGGTCGGGTGAACTACGCCGACCGTCTCGGCGAGGCCAAGGGGCTCATCGGCGAGGTGACGCTGAACGGCGAACCGCTGACCGGATGGACCGCCACTCCCGTCGACCTCGACACCGTCGAGGGCAGCGGCACCGGTGCCGTCGGCCGGGCGTTCCTGCGCGGATCGTTCGACCTCGACGCCCCGGCCGACCTGTTCCTCGACACCGCGGCGTGGGGCAAGGGCTACGCGTTCATCAACGGCTTCTTCCTCGGTCGCTACTGGAACAACGTCCCCCAGAACACCCTCTACGTGCCGGGTCCGGCGACCCGGGCGGGCGCGAACGAGATCGTCGTGCTCGAGCTCGAGCACGCTCTCGAACCGGTCGCGCGCTTCGTCGCGGAGCCGTCGCTGGGTCAACTCGAGGAGTAGGCCCGCCCTTCTCGGAACAGGCGATCCATCGACGAAACGCTCGGCGGGTCGCCTGTTCGCGCGTGGGCGTCGCGACGGCGGGCGCGCGGGGCCGGGCGACCGCCGCCGACGGGCCTCGCCGAGGTCCTCGCCGACCGGCCTCGCCGACCGGCCTCGCCGACGGGCCTCGAGCGACGGCCGCGCCCGGGAGGAGCAGGATGGAGGGATGACGATGGCCGCCTGGCTCCGCTCGCTCCCCTCGCTCACCGGCACGGCTCCGCTCCCGGACGCCGCACCCCCGCCCGACGCGCCGGAGCCGCTGTTCGAGCGCTGGATCCGCGCGGCCGTCGACGCGGGCGTCGCCGAGGCGCACGGCGCCACCCTCGCGACGGTGGATGCCGACGGCATCCCGGACGCGCGCGTGCTCATCCTCAAAGATGTCGGCCCCCGCGGCTGGGCCTTCGCGGGACCGCGGGACTCCGCCAAGGCCGAGCAGCTCGCCGCGCAATCCGCTGCGGCGCTGACGTTCTGGTGGCCGCCGGTGCTCCGCTCCGTGCGCGTGCGCGGCCGGGTGATGGAGGCGTCGGCGGAGGAGTCCGCGGCCGATCTCGCCGCGCGATCCGCCGCCGCTCGCGACGGGATCGCCCCCGGCGGGTGGGTGCTGTGGCGGCTGGTCCCCGACCGCGTCGAGTTCTGGGAGGGCTCCCCCGATCGCCGACACCGGCGCACGATCTACCATCGCACCGCCGGCGGCTGGCAGGTCTCCACCCCCACGACAGAGAGCGAACGGCCATGACCGACTACGAGATCACCGACATCGGAGCGATGGATGCCTGGCGCGCCCACTTCGGCGGGTTCGTCCCCGAGCGCTCCCGCGACGGACGGCGCGTGATCGACCACGAGATGGCGATGCAGTTCATCGGCATGACGGCGAACGCCCTCCTCCCCGGCGAGGACGCGGGCTACTGGCACACGCACAGCCGGGTCGAGGAGCTCTACGTCTTCCTCGAGGGACGCGGACAGATGGGCCTCGACGACGACGTCGTGGACGTCGGACCCGGCAGCGTCGTCCGCGTCGGACAGGGCGTGTGGCGCGTCTGGCGCGCGCTCCCCGACAGCCCCGGGGAACTGCGCTGGCTGTGCATCCGCGCGGGCGGGGAGGCCCTGCCCCGCATCCCCGACGACAGCTCGCGCGACGCCGAGCGCCCGATGCCCTGGGCCGCGGCCGGCTGAGGGCGCCGGGAAGGGCCTACGCCGACCCGCGCCAGACGACCGGAGCGTCGAGAAGGATGCCGTCGGCGTCGGCGACGCCGCCCGACAACTGCAACAGCACGGCCTCGGCCGCCGCGGCCCCGAGTCCCTCGGCGGGTTGGTCGACCGTGCTGAGCGGCGGGTCTGTGCGCAGCGCCCACGCGCTGTCGTCGAATCCCACGACGCCGACGTCGTCGGGCACACGCCGCCCCGCTGCACGCAAGGCCTGCACGGCGCCCGCCGCCACGGCATCCGATGCTCCGAAGACGGCGTCGAGGTCGGGCGCGCGCTCAAGCAGCCGACGCATGCCCGCCTCGCCGTCGGCGAAGGCGTACAGCGGCACCGGCTCCACGAGGTCGGGGTCGAAGTCGTCGCCGAGAGCCTCGCGGAACCCGGCCAACCGGTCGCTGCCGGAGTCGCGGTCGAGGGCGGCGGCGATCATGCCGATGCGGCGACGGCCGGTCTCGCGCAGCTGACGGGTGATCGCGCGGGCCGCTCCGAGATTGTCGATACCCACCCACGGCCGCGAGATCCCCGGCGGGTGCCCGACGTAGGCGACGGGGAGGCCCAGTCGTTCGACGACGTCGGTGATGGGGTCGTGATGACGGGCCGAGACGATCACGGCGCCGTCGACGAAGCCGCCGCTGAGGTAGCGCGCGACCCGGTCGGTGTCGCGGTCGGTGTCGACGACGACGCACACCATCTGATAGTCGGCCTTCGACAGCGCCGTGTTGGCACCGAGCATGATGCCGCCGATGTTGGGGTCTTCGAGGAAGAGCGAGTGCGGCTCGTGCACGATGAACCCGACCGCCTGCGTGCGCTGTCGCACCAGGGTGCGGGCGGCGTTGTTGGGCACGTAGCCGACCTCGCGGATGGCGGACTGGATGGCCTCGCGCGCGTGCTCCGAGACGTAGCCGCCGTTCAGGACGCGGCTCACCGTCCCCCTCGACACCCCCGCGGCCTTCGCCACGTCATGCACCGTGCTGCGCCGGCGCCCGGGCGGAGGAGGCGTCATGAGGGTCAGCCTAGCGGCAGCCGGGAGTTGACGATCGCGTGACGCCGTGTCAGTATGTGCACGTTCACACATTCATCCTCCGGATTTTCGGATGCCGAGTGTGTGCACGTTCACAGAACCACGCAAAGGAGCGCCCACCGGATGCTTGCCGTCGATCATCTGGCCCCGCTCGATCGCGAGAGCGATCGTCCGACCAACCCGACCCGCAAGGGCGGCGCGCTCGATGCCCTGACCCGCGAGGGTCTCGTCTTCGGCTGCGACTACAACCCCGACCAGTGGGATCGCTCCGTCTGGGACGAGGACATGCGCCTGATGCGCGAGGCGGGCGTGGGTCTCGTTGCCGTCAACATCTTCGGCTGGTCGTGGATCAACCCCGACCACGGCGTGTGGAGCTTCGACGAGCTCGACGAGCTCATGGACCTCGCCCACGCGCACGGCATCCGGGTCAATCTCGGCACCGCGACCGCCTCTCCCGCCCCGTGGGTGACCGCGCGGCATCCCGAGATCCTCCCCGTCGCCGAAGACGGCACGCGCCGCTTCCCCGGAGGCCGCCAGGCCTACTGCCCGAGCTCGCCGATCTTCCGCGCCTACGCCGCCGAGCTCAGCCGCCGCGTCGTCGAGCGCTACGCCGACCACCCCGCCCTGGCCATGTGGCACGTCTCGAACGAACTCGGATGCCACAACGCCCTCTGCTACTGCGACGCCAGCGCCGTGGCGTTCCGCTCCTGGCTCGAGGCGCGTTACGGCTCGCTCGCCGAGCTCAACGCGGCGTGGGGCACCTCGTTCTGGAGCCAGCGGTACAGCGCCTGGGACCAGATCCTCCCGCCGATGGCCGCCCTGTCGCTGCGCAACCCCGGCCAGCTGCTCGACTTCCAGCGCTTCTCGTCCGACCAGCAGCTCGAGCTGTACCGCGCCGAGGCCGAGATCATCCGTCTGCGCAGCGCGGCGCCCGTCACCACCAACTTCATGGTCACCGCGCACATCCGCGCTCTCGACTACTTCTCGTGGGCGGACGAGATGGACGTCATCGCGAACGACCACTACCTCGACCGGCGCCTCGCCGACCCGATCGCCGAACTCTCGTTCGCCGCCGACCTCACGCGCGGTCTCGCCGCCGGCACCCCGTGGCTGCTGATGGAGACCTCCACCGGCGCCGTCAACTGGCAGCCCCACAACCTCGCGAAGGGCGAGGGCGAACTGCTGCGCAACGTCGTGTCGCACGTCGCCCGCGGCGCCGACGGCATCTGCTTCTTCCAGTGGCGTGCCTCGGCGCAGGGGGCGGAGAAGTTCCACTCCGCGCTCCTCCCGCACGCCGGGACCGAGACCGCCCAGTGGCGGAGCGTGCTCGAGGTGGGCCGCACCCTGCGCGACCTGCAGCCGATCGCGGGAACGCGCGTCGCCTCCGACGCCGCCGTGCTCTTCGACTGGGAGAGCTGGTGGGCGCTCGAGAACGAGGGGCGTCCCAGCGAAGACCTGCGCTACCTCGACCAGGTGCACGCCGCTCACGCCGCGCTGACCGCCGCGGGCGTCTCGACCGACGTCGTCTCGGCCGACGCCGACCTGTCCGCGTACCGCCTGGTCGTCGTGCCGGCCCTGCACCTCGTCCGCGACGCCTGTGCCGACCGACTCGCGCGGTTCGTCGAGGCCGGCGGGACCGCCGTCATCACCTTCGCGAGCGGGATCGTCGACGAGAAGGACCGCGTCCGCCTCGGCGGCTACCCGGGTGCGTTCCGCGACCTGCTCGGGATCGTGTCGGAGGAGTTCGCCCCCCTCGGACCCGCGCAGGTCGTCGCCCTCGACGACGGCAGCACCGGCACGGTGTGGTCGGAGCGCCTGCGCACGGTCGACGCCGAGATCGACGCCCGGTTCGCCGACGGTCCGGCGGCGGGGCTCCCCGCCCGCACCCGTCGCTCCGTGGGCGCGGGATCCGCGTGGTACCTCGCGACCCTGCCCGCCGCAGACGCCTATCGCGACCTGATCTCGCGCATCGCCGCGACCGCCGGCATCCGCACCCTCGACGCAATCCCCGGCGTCGAGATCGTGCGTCGCGCGGGCGAGGACCGCGCGTACACGTTCGTCATCAACCACACCACCGAGTCGGTCGAGATCGCGGCGCACGGTCGCGACGCGCTCACCGGCGAGACCGTCGAGGGCTCCGTCGCCGTCGCCGGCGGTGCCGTCCGCATCATCGAGGAGGCCTCGTGACCACCACCGCTCCCGCTCCCGCGCGGGCCGACCGCGCGGGAGCACCGCGGCCCCGCCGCTCGCGCGTGCCCTTCAAGAGCGCGATCGTCATCCTGCTCGCGCCGTTCGCGGTGCTGTTCGCCCTCTTCTACGTCCTGCCGATCGTCTTCGCCATCGGGCAGTCGCTCCTGGTCGTGCGGCGCGAGGGCACGTTCGGCAAGGCCGAGCTCGTCTTCGGCGGTCTCGCGCAGTACGCCCTCGTCTTCCAGAACGAGGCGTTCTGGGCGTCGATGCTGCGCATGCTCGCGTTCGGCGTCGTGCAGGTCCCCGTCATGCTCGGGCTCGCGCTGATCTTCGCTCTCCTGCTGGACTCGCCCCTGCTGAAGGGCAAGCGGTTCTTCCGCCTGGCCTTCTTCGTCCCCTACGCCGTCCCGGGCGTGATCGCGGCGATCATGTGGGGCTCGCTGTTCTCGCCCAACCTGTCGCCGTTCACCGCGCTGACCAAGAACGTCGACTTCCTCGGCGCCGACCTCGTGCTGTGGTCGATCGCCAACGTCGTCACCTGGGTCTACGTCGGCTACAACATGCTGATCATCTACTCGTCGCTGCTGTCGATCCCCAGCGAGATCTACGAGGCGGCACGCCTCGACGGCGCGGGCCAGTTCCGCATCGCCTGGTCGATCAAGATCCCGCTCGTGCGTCCCGCGATCGTCATGACCGCGATCTTCTCGATCATCGGCACGCTGCAGCTGCTCGCCGAGCCGCAGGTCTTCCGCTCGTTCAGCTCCGCCGTGACGAGCACGTTCACCCCCAACATGACCGTCTACGCCACGGCATCCATCCCCAACGCCAACCTCGCCGCGGCGTTCTCGGTCGTGCTGGCCGTGACCACCTTCGTGCTGTCGTTCGGCTTCATGAAGTGGATGCAGAAGAAGGGCAACGCATGAGCGCCGTCACCACCTCCCGCAGCCCCCTCGGCACCCGCGCGGGCGCCTCCCGGTCGGGCGCGATCCGCGAGCCCCTCGTCTCGCGCACCTCGGCGATGCTGGTCATGGCCGTGTTCACGGTCTACTTCCTGCTGCCCCTGTGGTGGCTGCTCGTGGCCTCGAGCAAGAGCACCGGCGACATCCTGACCACGAACCCGCTGTGGTTCGCCGACATGCGCCTGTTCTCGAACATCGGCGACCTGTTCGCCTACCGCGACGGCATCTTCCTGCGCTGGCTCGGCAACTCGCTGCTGTACGCGGGTCTCGGCGGAGCGGTCGCGACGCTGCTGGCCGCGATGGCCGGCTACGCGCTGGCGAAGTACCGCTTCCCGGGCCGCGAGCTCGTGTTCGACGTGGTGCTCGGCGGCGTGCTGGTCCCGGCCACCGCGCTCGCCCTCCCGCTGTTCCTCATCTTCAGCCAGGTGCAGCTGACGAACACGTTCTGGGCGGTGTTCCTGCCCTCGCTCGTCAGCCCGTTCGGGGTGTACCTCGCGCGCATCTTCGCGGCATCCTCGGTGCCCGACGAGCTGCTCGAGGCGAGCCGACTGGACGGCGCGGGCGAGATCCGCACCTTCTTCACCGTGAGCCTGCGGCTCATGAGCCCCGCGCTGGTGACGATGTTCCTCTTCCAGTTCGTCGCCATCTGGAACAACTTCTTCCTGCCGCTGATCATGCTGCGCAGCGAAGAGCTCTTCCCCGTCGTGTTCGGTCTCTACGGCTGGAACAACCAGCTCAACCAGATCCCCGAGCTGCGCGGGCTCGTGCTGATCGGCGCCCTGCTGTCGGTCATCCCCCTCATCGTCATCTTCCTGCTCCTCCAGCGCTTCTGGCGCAACGGTCTCGGGACCGGCGCGCTGAAGTGATCCCTTCGGCGGCTCCGGCCGCCTCCACCCCGGACGGAATGGCCCGTCCGGGACACCAGAGAAAGGCATTCGCATGAAGCACAGAATCCTCGCGGCGACCTCGGGCGTCGCCCTGTCGGCTCTGCTCCTGGCCGGCTGCGCCGGCGGTGGAACCGACAGCGGCAGCGGCGCCGCAGCCGACTGCGCCCCCGCCGACGGCCCCGTCACCCTCGAGTTCACGTCGTGGATCCCGGGGATCGAGAAGGTCGTCGACATGTGGAACACCGAGAACCCCGACATCCAGGTCAAGGTGCAGACCGGCCCCAACGGCAACAACGGCACGTACCAGAACTTCTTCAACCAGATCGCGGCGGGCAACGCCCCCGACCTCGGCCAGATCGAGTACGACGCGCTGCCCAACTTCCTCGTGCAGGACGGTGTCGAGAACATCGCCGGATGCTCCGACGTCGTCGCAGCGAAGGACCAGTTCGTCGGTTGGGCCTGGAACCAGGTCGCCCTCGGCGAAGACGGCGCCGTCTACGGCATCCCGCAGGACATCGGTCCGATGGCGCTGTTCTACCGCAAGGACCTCTTCGAGAAGAACGGCATCGCGATCCCCACCACGTGGGACGAGTACACCGAGGCCGCCAAGAAGATCCGCGCGCTCGGCGGGTACATCACCAACTTCTCGCAGTCCGACATCAACCAGTTCGCCGGCTTCGTCTGGCAGGCCGGTGGACAGTGGTTCGGCAACGACGCGGACGGTTGGACCGTCTCGCTCACCGACCCCGCGTCGGAGAAGGTCGCCGACTACTGGCAGTCGCTCATCGACCAGGACCTCGTCTCGACCTACCCCGCGTGGACCGACGAGTGGAACAACGCCTACAACTCCAGCCAGGTCTGGACCTGGAACTCCGCCGTCTGGGGCGCGAACTCGATCTCGAGCGGCGCTCCCGACACCGCGGGCGGCTGGGCCGTGGCCGACCTTCCGCAGTGGAACGCCGGTGACAAGGTCTCGGGCAACTGGGGCGGATCGTCGATCGCCGTACTGAAGGGCAGCGAGCACCCCTACGAGGCGACGAAGTTCGCCCTGTGGCTGAACACCTCCGAGGAGGCGCTCACCGCGCTCAACGAAGAGGCCAACATCTACCCCGCCACGACCGAGGGCCTGAAGCTCCCCTCGCTCACCCAGGGTGTGGAGTTCTACGGCGGCCAGAAGATCTACGACGTCTTCGCCAAGGCCGCGACCGAGGTGACGCCCGACTTCGTGTGGGGCCCGACCATGACCAAGACCTACGCCGACGTCTCCGACGGCTTCAAGGCCGCGGTCAGCGGAAGCGGAACGCTCGCCGACGCCCTGCAGAAGGGCCAGGATGCCACCATCGGCGCCCTGGAGTCGCAGTCCATCCCCGTGAAGAAGTAACGCTCCTTCCTCGCCGCGACGCCCGCGGATGCTCCGGCATCCGCGGGCGTCCTGCGTTTGCGTGAGGGCGGGCTCAGGATGCCGCGGCGGTCGCGGCGCGGCGCGCGGCCTCGGCCAGGGCCTGCCGCAACGCGGCGGGGCGGGCGTGCGAGATCGGGCGGTCGAATCGGAGGCACTCCGCGGCGAGAGCACCCCACGACCACGACCCCAGCGACACGCGGGTCCTCCCGTCTCCGGCGTCGTCGAGCGTGCCCTCGACCACGAACGGTTCGAGCTCGGCCCGGGCCGCCGCGACCACGATCTCGCCCCGGCACGGCCAGCGGCCCGTCTCGTCACCCCCGCGGAAGCGCCCCTCGAGGTAGCGCACGGGATCCCCGCCGGGCACCGGGCGCGGGGTGAACGGGCGCCCGCGGTGGCTCTTGAGTGTCATCCGGTCGACGCGGTAGACGCGCCAGTCCTCGCGGTCGGGGGTGAAGCCGAGGAGGTACCAGCGTCCCGCGGACGACAGCAGGTGATGCGGTTCGGTCGCGCGCACCGGCCCCTCCGCTCCGCCGTAGTCGAAGCGCACTTCCTCTCGCGTGTCGATGGCCGCCTCGATCGCGCCCAGCACGGCGGGATCGACGCCGACCGCTCCCGCCGGCGCGACCGCCTCGACCGCGAAACGCTGGGCGCGACGCCCGAGCGGGGCGGGCAACAGGCGGGAGAGGACGCTGAGCGCTTCGTCGGCAACGTCGGCGAGCGGACCGCCCCCGGAGGCCGCGAGGCGCAGTGCCACGGCGACGGCGACGGCCTGATCGGCGTCGAAGGCCACGGGCGGCAGCTGCGTGCCCGCGCGCAGGCGGTATCCGCCCGCGGGCCCGCGGGTGGAGTCGATGTCGTACCCGAGCTCGCGGAGGCGATCGACATCCCGGCGGATCGTGCGCTCGCTGACCTCGAGACGCCCGGCCAGCGCCCCCGCCGACCAGTCGCGGCGCGACTGCAACACGGTCAGCAGCGACAGCAGGCGACGCGAGGTCGACGGGGCGGAGCTCTCCGGCATGGCATCCATTCTGGGCACAATTGCGGACGTTCACTGTCCGCAACGCTCGGAACAGTGGGACGCATCCGGGATCCCCCGGCTGCAGACAGGACGCACCATGACCCTCACCACCACCCTCCACGTCAACTTCGACGGCCAGGCCGCCGACGCCCTCGCCTTCTACGCCGAGGTCTTCGGCGGCACCGTGACCGCCGTCCCGTACGGCGAGACGGCCGAAGAGCCCGAACAGCGCGAGCAGATCGTCTGGGGCGAGATGATCGCCCCGAGCGGCGTGCACGTCATGGCCTACGACATCCAGCGCTCGCTCCCCCACGACCGCGGGGTCAACCCGTTCTACCTCGCCCTCCGCGGCCACGACGCGGACGAGGTGCGCGCCGCGTGGGAGGGACTGAGTCAGGATGCCGAGATCCTCGCCCCGTTCGGACCGTCGGCGTTCTCGCCGCTCTACGGCAAGCTCGTCGACCGGTTCGGCGTCGTGTGGATCATCGACGTGATCGCTCCCTGGAACGGCTGAGCCGCACCACGGTCGGGGCTCGGCGACGGGCCCCGACCTCCCGCATCCGCGTCGCACGTGCGCCGCACCCGCCCGCCGCGCCGCGGTCGCCCGCTCGCCCGCAGGAAGGGATCGACGCCCTCCGGCATCACTCGGCCTCGGGAAGCAGGGCGGCGCGCAACGCCATCCCCTCGGCGATCGCACCGAGCC
Source organism: Microbacterium sp. BWR-S6Y (assembly GCF_041379845.1). NCBI lineage: Bacteria > Bacillati > Actinomycetota > Actinomycetes > Micrococcales > Microbacteriaceae > Microbacterium > Microbacterium sp. BWR-S6Y. Next base: position 122,396 of record NZ_JBFECV010000008.1, on the reverse strand, counting down.
GCTCGTCGAACGTCACGAGGGGCGCGTTCAGATGGACGGCCGCGGCGAGCACGCACGTGTCCGGCATCTTCAGCGCGTGCCTCGCGCGCAATCCGGCCAGCAGGAGGGGCTCATCGGCGCCCATCGCGACGACGTCGATGTCGAGACCGCGCAGGGTTCGCCACATCTCCGCTTCGCGACCGACCCACGCCGCCCCCACCAGCGTCTCGGCCACGGTGAGCGAGTGCATGAGGAACGGACCCGGACCATCGGCGATCACCCTCTTCGCCCGCTCGTGGTGGGCGTCGCCGGGAGTGAACAGAGCGATGACGACTCCGGCGTCGAGGACGATCACTCGGGCCAGTCCGCGCGCAGGTCCGGGAGATACCCCGGCCCGTAGATCCCGGCGAACCGTCCGACGGCCACGTCGATGCGACGGCTCCGCGCGCCGTTCCGCTCGCTCCCCTCCTCGCGCAGGGCCTGCGCACCCGCGACGACGAGGTGCGTGATCAACGCGCTCGGCGACTCGTCGGGCCAGCGTGAGCGGGCGATACGCAGAGCTTCTTCGACCTCGTCGGTGTGCGTCACCTGCGTTCGTGGTCGTGTCGTGGGCATGAACGGAGTGTACCACCGCGCGCCGAGGTGGTACACCGGCGATCCCGAGACGACGCCCCTCAGGCGACGCCGCTGCTCGAGCGGGTGACCAGCGCCGCGGCCACCGTCTCGGCGACCGGCGCTCCGCCCTCGATCGCTTCGACGAGCGCCGCCACCGCGCGGCGGCCGAGGACGTCGAAGTCCTGGCGGACGGTGGTCAGCGGCGGGCGGAACTCCGCGGCATCCGCGATGTCGTCGAATCCCACCAGCGAGACGTCCTCGGGCACGCGTCGACCCGCGTCGGCGAGGCCGCGGAGGGCACCGAGGGCCATCTGGTCGTTCGCGACGAAGATCGCGGTGGCGTCGGCGAGACGCCCGACGGCGGCGTTTCCGGATGCCGAACTCCAGTCTCCGCGCACGGGCTCCGGCGGCACGACACCGGCGTCGGCGAGCGCCTCGCGCCACCCGCGCTCGCGCTCGGCGGCGGCGAACGACCGCGCCGGCCCCGCGAGGTGGTGCACGACGGGGTGACCGAGGTCGAGAAGGTGGCGGGTCGCGGCGCGGGCACCGCCGGCGTGGTCGGTCTGCACGATCGAGAATCGCGGGTCGGGGGGCGAATCCACGACCACGAGGTGCAGGTCGGCGGGCGGCTCGGTGTCGCGCGCGAGCTCGGTCGCCTCGTTCAAGACCACGGCGCCGTCGACACCCTGGGACCGCAGTCGGGCGAAGGCGTCGCGGATGCCGCGCTCCCCCACCGTCACCACGGCCAGCGCGTAGTCGCGCTCGGCGGCGGCCTCCGAGATCGCCTGCAGCATTCGCGAGTTGCCGACCGTCGCGAGGGTCGACACGACGAGCCCGATCGTCGAGGTCTGGCCGGTGCGCAGGGCCCGGGCGGCGCGGTGCATGCGATAGCCGAGGTCGGCCATGGCCCTCTCGACCCGGGCGCGCGTCGCGGGGTCGACGCGGGGGCTGCCGTTCGCGACACGCGACACCGTCTGGGCGGACACTCCGGCCCGCTCCGCGACGTCGGCCATGGATACCCGCATCTCGCCCTCCGATGTTGACGATAGCACGCCTGGAATGTAGCGTGTTATCGTGAACACGGAGACTTCCCCGGCGATCGCTCTGGGCGCCGGCGTCATCAAACGCCCCACTCACCTCGCCGACGGCCGCGAGCTGATGTACTTCGACGATCCCGGCACGACCCTGGGCGCCGAGCGATCGGTCGACGCCCGCACCCTTGACCCGCGCCCGGCCACCGCGACCATGCGTCAGGACGTGCTCACCGGCGACTGGATCACCGTGGCATCCAACCGCCAGAACCGGGCGTTCCTCCCGCCCGCCCACCTCGACCCGCTGTCTCCGCAGACGCCGACGAACCCGTCGGAGATCCCCTCGCTGTACGACGTCGCGGTGTTCGAGAACAAGTCGCCCTCGTTCGGCCCCGCCCTCGACGTCGCGTCCGGCGGCGCCCCCGCCGCGGTCGACCCTCCGCGCGGCGACGACGACCTCGAACACCTCGGTCTCGGACGCACGCGCACCTCGGTGGGACGCTGCGAGGTCGTGTGCTTCAGCCCGGAGCACGAGGGCTCGTTCGGCTCGCTCTCACGCACGCGCGCCCGCACCGTCATCGAGGCGTGGGCCGACCGTACCGCGGCGCTGTCGGCTCTGCCCGGCATCCGCCAGGTCTTCCCGTTCGAGAACCGCGGGCAGGAGATCGGCGTCACGCTCCCCCACCCGCACGGCCAGATCTACGCGTACCCCTACGTGACCCCGCGCACGCACCGCCTGCTCGACACGATCTCGCGCACCTCCGACGATCTGTTCGCCCGCATCCTGGAATTCGAGCAGGGCGGCGAACGCGTCGTGCTGCGCGGCGAGCACTGGACCGCGTTCGTGCCGTTCGCCGCGCGCTGGCCGATCGAGGTGCACGTGCTGCCCCACCGCCACGTCGCCGACCTCGCCGAGACGACCGATGCCGAGCGCGACGAACTCGCCCCCTTCTACCTGCGTCTGCTGCGCGGCATCGACGCGCTGTACGACACCCCCACCCCCTACATCGCCGCCTGGCACCAGGCACCCGTCGGACGGGGCCGGGATGCCGTGCGCCTGAACCTGCAGATCACCTCGCCGCGTCGCGCGGCCGACAAGCTGAAGTACCTCGCCGGATCCGAGGCCGCCATGGGCGCCTGGATCGGCGACGTGACCCCCGAGTCGCAGGCCGAGCGCCTGCGCGCCGCCCTCGACACCGTTCCGGAGGTGACGGCATGACCGCCGTCGACGACGCCCGCGCCCTTCTCGCCGCCTCGCCCGAGGGGGTGTGGTCGGCCCCCGGCCGCGCCAACCTCATCGGAGAGCACACCGACTACAACGAGGGCTTCGTCTTCCCCTTCGCGATCGCTCAGCGCACCGCCGCGGCCGTGGCGCTGCGCGACGACGACGTGATCCGCGTGCGCTCGACCTTCGCGCCCGAGGCGGTCGAGGTCCCGCTCGCGGAGCTCGATGCGCGCATCGCCGCCGGTGGCCTCGACTGGGCCGGATACCCCCTCGGGGTGGCGTGGGCCCTGCTGCAGGAGGCTCCGGATGCCACTCCCCGCGGCGTCGACATCGCCCTGGCGTCGGAGGTCCCGGTCGGCGCCGGCCTGTCGTCGTCGGCGGCGATCGAGGGGGCCGTGGCATCCGCCCTCAACGACGTCTGGAACGCCGGCCTCGACAAGGTCGCCCTGGCCCGCGTCGGACGCATCGCCGAGAACGACGCGGTCGGTGCGCCCACCGGGATCATGGACCAGATGGCCTCGATGCTCGGCGTCGCCGATGCGGCGACCTTCCTCGACTGCCGCACCCTCGAGACGCGGGCCGTGCCCCTGGGCTTCGCCGACGCGGGCCTGTCGATCCTCGTCGTCGACACGCTCGTCGAGCACGCCCACTCCACCGGCGGATACCGCGAACGCCGCGAGGCGTGCGAGCGGGGCGCCGCGGCCTTCGGCGTCGGGTCGCTGCGCGACCTGACGGTCGACGACCTGCCTCGCGCGGCCGAGATCCTCGACGATGTCACCTTCCGCCGCGTCCGCCACGTCGTCACCGAGAACCAGCGCGTGCTCGACACGGTCGCCGCCCTCGACGCCGACGGCCCCGCCGCCATCGGCGACCTGCTCGTCGCTTCGCACGCCTCGATGCGCGACGACTTCGAGATCTCGGTGCCCGAGCTCGACCTCGCCGTCGAGACGACGCTGGCTTCGGGCGCCCTCGGGGCGCGCATGACCGGCGGAGGCTTCGGCGGAGCGGCCATCGCGCTGATGCCCGTCGGGCTGATCCCGGCAGCGACCGACGCGGTGCACGCCGCGTTCGCGGCATCCGGATTCCGCCGCCCGAACATCTTCACGGTGACCCCGTCGGAGGGTGCGCGCCGCGACGCGTGACGCTGCGGCTCGTTGCACGTATCGGGAAGAGTCGCGGTCGTCGTCGAACACACCCGACGCCAGCAGGCTCCGCGGTCGGATCGCCCCGGTCGCGGAGCCGAGCAGATCGGGATCCTTCCCGATCGGGTGACGCGGGGTCGTCGTCGTACGTCGTCCCTCGCGCGAGTCGGCGAAACCGCTGGTGGACGGCAACGCGGTGCTCGTGCCCGCCAACCCGGCATCGGACGACGACCCTGTCGCGACGACGGCGTCGATTCCACCTCGAGGAGAGCGCTTATATATCCTTCTTCACACGACCGTATTGATAGAGATATGTTTTGCGCATGTCAGATCTATCCATCGGGCGCGGTTTCTCCGAAGATGAGCGGTCGCGCGTCGCGGCCCTGTACTGGGCGGCGTTCGGCACGAAGCTGCGCACCGCGTTCCCCGATCAGGAGCGAGGCCTCGCCGTCATCGAGGCGAGCCTCCGGCCGGACAACACCCTCATCGCTCGGACCCCCGCCGAGGTGCGGGGCGTGTGCGGGTTCCACGCCGACGGCACCGGCGCGATAGACCTCTCCTGGAGCACGCTTCGCAGACATCTCGGCATCCTCCCGGCCGTGCGCGCAGCGGGGCACCTGGCTTTCCTGGACAGCGGTTCACGGCCCGCGACTCTCGTGTTGGACGGCATCTGCGTGGACGATCGAGCAAGGGGCCAAGGGATCGGAACGATGCTGCTCGCCGCCGCCGACGATCTGGGGCGATCCATGGGAGCGCGCGCCGTGCAGCTCTCCGTCATCGAGACCAACCCCGGCGCACGGCGTCTGTACGAGCGCGTCGGCTTCCGTCCCGTCAGCGCGGGACGCCTGGGGCTGCTGAGCGCCGTGTACGGGTTCGACCGGTTCACCGTCATGCGCAAGGATCTCTGACGATGCCCTCCCCCCGCACCGTCGTCGAAGCGCTCGTCCCCCTCTCGGGGGCGGCGTCCGCGCGTGAGGTGTACGACGCCGCCAACCTCGTCGGAATCGCCGATCAGCCCATGCGCCTGACTCTGCGGCGGATGATCGCCGGCGAGGAACTGGTCCAGGACGGACGAGGGCGCAGTGCCCTGCTTTCCCTGACGCCCGCAGGTCGCGAGCGGATACTGTTCGACCGCCGCGCTCTTTCCCTCGCGTTCGCCCAGGACGCCGGGGCGGCTCCTTGGGATGGCCGCTGGCACCTTTTCGCACTGACCGTGCCCGAGGAGCAGCGGATCGTCCGGGACACCCTCCGACGCACGCTCACCCACCTGGGCGCCGTGACCGTCGCCACCTCGCTCTACGTCAGTGCGCACGATCTGGGCGAGGCCTTCCCCCCGGCCACACGAAGATTCGTCGCCACGGCCGCGAGCACCGATCTGAACCTGCGCGGCGTCACCGACCCGCGGGCGATCGCCGAAACGCTGTGGCCGGCCGAGCCGCTCGTCGAGGGCTATCGCGCCGTCGGCGACGCCCTGCGGGACGATGACCAGAGCGCCCCCGTCGTCGCGCGTCGGCTGCGTCTCGCCGACGCGCTCGAACGGGCGATGCGCGACGATCCCCTTCTCCCCCCCGAGCTGCGCGCTTCCGACTGGGCGCCCGCGAGTTGGCGACACGCGTGGGCGCAACGGTGGGAGTCTCTCGGCGACGACGCCCGGGTGTATCCGGGCTGGCACCCCTGACGCACGCTCGACATCCACGAGGATGACGCATAGCGCGGCAGCCGCCCGGGCCGATCAGAGGTGCGGGATCACCTCGCGTTCGAACAGCGAGACGCCCGAAGTGTCGTATGCGGCCTCGGGGAAGTAGTGGATCGCGTAGCCGAGGCCGTGCTCCGCACGCGCGCGCAGGCGTTCGACGATCTGCTCGGGGGTGCCGAAGCCGTCGGACGAGCGGTAGTCGGCCTCGATGGCATCCGCCCGCTCGTCGCCGACGTGCGGACGCAGACGCGCGACGACCGCGGCGAGCCGCTCGTCGACCTCGGCCTCGGTCTCGGCCACGATCGTGTTGAAGTTCGTCGACCGCGTGATCTCACCCGCGTCGCGACCGAGGGCCTCGCAGTGCCCCCGCAGCACCTCGGACTTGTGGTCGAACTCCTCCAGCGAGCCGCCGAAGTTCGTGTACGAGGCGTACTTCGCCGCGATCTTGAGCGTGACCTTCTCGCCGCCGCCGGCGATCCACAGCGGGATGCCACCGGGCTGCAGCGGCTGCGGCTGCACGATCGCGCCCTCGACCTCGTAGTACTTCCCGGACAGCGTGGCCTCGCCCGTGGTCCACGCCTGATGCATGATCTCGACGCCCTCGCGCAGGCGGCCGAGGCGCTCGGCGATGGGCGGGAAGCCGTAGCCGTAGGCCTTCCACTCGTGCTCGTACCAGCCGCCGCCGATGCCCATCTCGGCGCGACCGCCCGAGATCGCGTCGACGGTGGCGGCGACCTTCGCGAGATAGGCCGGGTTGCGATAGCCCATGCAGGTGCACATCTGGCCGAGGCGCACGCGGTCGGTCGCCGCGGCGAACGCGGCCATGAGCGACCACGCCTCGTGGGTGGCCTCGCGGCTGGGAACCGGGGTGGTGTGGAAGTGGTCGTAGACCCAGAGCGAGGCCCAGGGGCCGTCGTCGGCGCTCTGGGCGAGCGCGTTCATGACGCGCCAGTGCTCGGAGGGATCGATGCCGACGAGGTCGAACCGCCAGCCCTGGGGGATGAAGATGCCGAAGTCCATGGGCTCACCCTAGGCGTGAGGGCCGATGTCGGGGGCCGCTCGGTCGGATTCGGTCCGTCCGGGTCGAGGGCCGCGACACGAGCGGAGCAGGCGGGCTCCCGCCATGCGGAGTTCCCCGGCGACACGCCGCCCGAGCCGCGCCCTCGACGGCCTATCCACCCCCGCGTCCGCACGACGGTACGCCCCACGCCGCGGCGCCGACCCCGCGCACCGGCACCACCCCGCAACCAGGGGCCATCAGCTCGCCCCGGCGGGGGCGACGACGACCACCCCGCCCGCTCAGCCCGCGAACGGCTCCAGGCGCTTGTGCATCACGGCCACGGCATCCGCGTTGTCGTCGATGAGCACGGCGTCGCGGCCGAGCGGGGCGGCGACCGCGCCGAGCGTGCCGCTGCCGGCGAACATGTCGAGCACGCGATCGCCCGGGCGGCTCGAGGCCTGCACCATGCGCCGCAGCACGCCCTCGGGCTTCTGCGTCGGATAGCCCGTCTTCTCGCGACCGGTCGTCGGCACGATGGTGTGCCACCACACGTCGGTGGGCATCTTGCCGCGCGCGGCCTTCTCGGCGGTCACGAGACCGGGGGCCATGTAGGGCTCGCGGTCCACGGCATCCGAGTCGAAGAAGTAGGTCGCGGGGTTCTTCACGTACACGAGGATCGTCTCGTGCTTCGTGGGCCAGCGGCGCTTGGTCTTCGCTCCGTAGTCGTAGGCCCAGATGAGCTCGTTGAGGAACTTGTCGCGACCGAACAGCGCGTCGCACATCACCTTGGCGTAGTGCACCTCGCGGTAATCGAGGTGCAGGTAGAGCGTGCCGTTGTCGGCGAGCAGGCGCCAGGCCTCGACCAGCCGCGGCTCGAGGAAGCCCCAGTAGTCGTCGAAGCGGTCGTCGTAGGTGCGCAGGTCTCCGCGCAGGCGCGCGTACTCGCGGCCGTGGAAGCCGCGCTGAACGACCGGCGGCGGGGGCGGCTCCTCCTCGGGGAAGTCGAGCATGTTGGGATCGGATGCCACGGCCTCGGGCTCCGCGGCATCCTGAGGCTCTTCGACCGGGGGCGTCCACGTCGCCGACTCGACGGCCTTCGAGCGCGTGCGCCCGGTGTTGAACGGCGGGTCGAGGTAGACGAGGGCGAACGACCCGTCGGAAAGGGCCGGGGTCACCGTCAGATTGTCGGCATGGTGGATCTCGACGCGGCCGGGAGCGGGGGCGTCGGGCAGGGCCTCGGTGCTCACGGGACGCGCTGCAGCCACGCGTCGGTGGCGAACTTCGTCTCGACGAGCGCTTCGGCCTCGGCGTACTCCTCGTCGGAGATGTGACCCTCGGTCGCGCCGTAGAGCGTGGTGAAGGTCTGGATGAAGCGCTCGATGACCTCGTCGCGCGGCAGGCCGGTCTGGCTGCGCAGCGGGTCCACGCGCTTCGCGGCCGAGACGGTGCCCTTGTCGCTGAGCTTCTCGCGGCCGATGCGCAGCACCTCGGTGAGGACCTGGCCGTCCATGTCGTAGCTGAGGGTCGCGTGGTGAAGGACGCCGCCGTTGGCGAGGCGCTTCTGCGCGGCTCCGCCGATCTTGCCGTGGGGTCCGGCGATGTCGTTCAGCGGCTGGTAGACCGCGTCGATGCCGAGCGAGCGGAGGGCCTGCAGCACCCAGTCGTCGAGGAAGGCGTACGAGTCGGCGAAGGTCATTCCGGCGACGAGGGATGCCGGCACGTACAGCGAGTACGTCACGATCGAGTTCGCGGCCATGAGCATCGCGCCACCGCCGGAGATGCGGCGCACCACGTCGAAGCCGTGCTTCTCGGCGCCCTCGGGGTCGACCTCGTTGCGCAGCGACTGGAACGAACCGATCACGACGGCGTTCTCGTTCCACTCCCATAGGCGCAACGTGGGCTTGCGGAGCCCCGCGCCCACGCGGGCGGTGAGCACCTCGTCGAGGGCGAGGTTCATGCGCGGCGAGACCGGGGCGTCGTGCACGACCTCCCACTCGAAGTCGGCCCAGCCGGGGGCCGTGACCAGCGCGCGACGGATGGCCGTGGCCACCGACTCGGGCGTGAAGCCGAGCAGCTGCGCGCCCTCGGGCAGCGCCTGGCGGATGGCCGCCGCGATCGTGGGGACGTCGGACTCGACGGGCAGCCCGTTCACGGCCGCGTCGATGTCGTCGAGGGCGTCGTCGGGTTCGAGGAAGAAGTCTCCCGCGAGGTGGAAGCCGTGGATCCGGCCCTCGCGCTCCTCGAGGTCGACGACGACCAGCTTGCCCCCCGGGACCTTGTACTCGCCGTGCATGCGTCCAGCCTACGGCGGGGGCGCGGCGGTCGGGACGGCGGGGCGCGGCGGCGGCGGCGCGGGGGCGGGGCGCGCGGGGGCGGGGCGCGCGGGGGCGGGGCGCGCGGGGGCGGGGCGCGGCTCACCGAGACTGCATCCGGCCGACGAAACGGTTGCAGGATGCCGCCGAGATGTCAGCGCCGTGCAGTCTCGGCGCCCGCGGCGACGCCCGCGGCGGGGGAAGCGGCCGGGGGTGCGGCGGCGAGCGCGCGACGGTGGCGGCGCTCGATGGCTTGGCCGGCGTACGAGGCGGCGACGATCAGCGCCGCCCCCACCAGCCCCGGGGCGCCGACGGCCTCTCCGCCGACGGCCACCCCCACGGCGAGCGCCCACACCGGTTCGGTGCCCATCAGGATGCTCGCGCGCGTCGCCGAGGTGCGGCGCACGGCCCACAGCTGAACCACGAACGCGAATACCGAGCACATCAGCCCGAGGAACAGCACGTCGATCCACCCGGATGCCGAGAGCCGCCCCACCGCGAGGGGGAGATCGCCGCCCGCCACCGCCGACGAGGCCACCGCACACACCGTCAGCTGCACGAGCACGACCGCGAGACTGCTGTCGTTACGCCCGCGCGTGAGCCGGGCGCTCGCGGTGACGTGCACGGCGCGCACCACGGCCGCGGCGATGACGAGGGCGTCGCCGACGGTCGGCATCCGGAGTCCTCCCCCGGAGACGAGGAGGAAGACCCCGACCACCGCGGCCACGGCGGCGACGAAGTACGACCGCGGCAGCCACGACCGCGCCGCGATGCTCTCGAGCACGGGCGTGAAGACGAGGGCGAGGCTGATGAGCAGTCCCGCGTTCGTGGCCGAGGTGAGGTGCACGCCCCACGTCTCGAGTGCGATCACGGCCGCCTGCGAGCAGCCGAGCAGCGCCGCGATCGCGAGACCGCGGCCGCGCGGCATCCGTTCCCGTCGCGCCGCGCAGACCACCCCGAGCGCGGCAGCCGCGACGAGGAAGCGGAGGGCGACCGCGGGAGCGACGCCGACCTCGGCGGCGAGGTCTTTCGCGGCCAGGAAGCTCGCACCCCAGACCGCCGCCACGGCGATGAGGAGGAGGTCGACGACGATCTCGGGCGGGCGACGGCTCATGCGTTCAGCCTCGGCGCGAACACTCGGAAGAACAACGACGTTTCGCTTCACGATCTCGTAAGTTCGAGCTTATGGATCCTGTCCATCTGCGCACGCTGCGCGAACTCGGCGATCGTGGGAGCGTGGCCGCGGTCGCCGCGGCGCTGCACGTCTCGGCGTCGGCGGTGTCGCAGCAGCTCGCCCATCTGCAGGCGCGCGTTCCCGTGCCGCTGACGGCGCGTCGCGGCCGCGTGCTGACCCTCACCGCGGCGGGAGAAGCCCTCGCCGCCGCCGGCACGCGCGTCGACGAGGCGCTGACCGCCGCGCGCGAGGCGGTCGGCGCGTTCCTCGACAGCGACGAACGCCCGGTGCGCGTGTCGGCCTTCCACAGTGCGGGACTCGCGCTGTTCGGTCCGCTGCTGCGCGAGCTCGACGGCATCCCGCCCCTCCATCTGGCCGACGCAGATGTGGCGCACCGGGACTTCCCGGGCCTGACCGCCGACCACGACCTGGTGATCGCGCACCGCCTCGCGCACGACGAACCCTGGCCCGCCGATCGCGTGGTGGCGACGCCGCTCCTGAGCGAGGCGCTCGACATCGCCCTGCCCGCGGCGCATCCCCTCGCTCGGCGTGAGCGGTTGCGCGCCGACGACGTGGCCGGCGAACGCTGGGTGTCGGTGCATCCCGGGTTTCCCCTCGCGGGCGTCCTCGACCATCTCGCCGCGCACGTCGGGCGCCCCCTCGACATCGCCCACCGCATCAACGAGTTCTCGGTCACCGCGGAGGTCGTGCGCGCGGGAGCGGCGATCGCGGTGCTCCCGCGCACCACCGCCCTGCCTCTCGCCGGGGCGGGCCTCGTGCTGCGCCCGCTCGTCGATCTCCCGCTCGTGCGCCACGTCGACGCCCTCGCCCGCCCCGACGCCCTCGCCTACGCGGCGGTCCGACGCGTGCTCGCCGCGCTGCGCACGGTCGCGGCGCGGGCGACGGATGCCGCGGGGTGAGGCGAGCGCGGCGGAGAGACCGGACCCCTCGACAGGCTCAGGGTCCTGGGTGGGATCGCTCAGTCCCGCGCCGGAACCCGCCGGTCGAGCCACGCGAGCAGGTCGGCCCGGACGGCATCCTGTTCCCGCTCCGCGAAGATCTCGTGGCGCGCACCCGGGTAGACCAGGGTGGTCACGTCGGTCAGGCCGGACCGCTCGCGGTACGCGTCGGCCAGTCGGTGGACGCTCCGGGGGCCGCCCACGGTGTCGTCGCGACCGACCATGAGCAGCATCGGCACATCGCGCCCGAGGTCGCGGCGCGGGCGCCCGAAGAGCTTGGCCGCCTCGATCGGCCCGAACAGCTTCATCAGAGGCTCCGAGGTGGTGAGGGGGTCGGCGATGAAATCGCGCCCGACCTGCTCGTCGCTCGAGAGCCACTCCATCCCCGATCCGCGCAGGTGCTTCCACGGGGCGTTGAGGTCGCCGGCGTTCAGGGAGCCGGGCCAGCGCAGGGCGGATCCACTCAGCACGACGGCGTCGTAGGCATCCGGATGCCGATCCAGCAGCATCTGCGCGAGGAACGAGCCCCACGAGTGCCCGAGCAGGACGAGCGGCAGGTCGGGGTGCGCCTCACGGATGAGCTGCGTGAGGGTCCAGACGGCGTCTCGTGCGGCCCCGTGTCCGCCGGGGCCGAGTCGCCCGAGCCGGCGGTGGTCGCCGCCCCACTGGCGGAGCCCGGTGCGGCCGTGGCCGCGGTGGTCGTCGGCGTAGACCGTGTAGCCGTCGGCGACGAGGGCGTCGATGAGCGCGGCGTACCGGCCGGCGTGCTCCCCCACCCCGTGCAGCAGTTGCACGACCGCCCGTGGGCGGTCCGCCTCGTACACGTCGTAGACGATCGGGATGCCGTAGGCGTCGACGAACTCGGGCATGCGCCGAGTTTAGGGCGGCGGCGCCCGCCGGGCTCGGTCTTCGCGGGCGCATGGACATCCGCCCATTCCGTTAGCAAGGCTAATGAGCTATCCTCATGGTCAGGAACATGAACGATCGCGTCGACGAATCCCCCCTTCCCGACCTGAGTCATGACTTCAGCGCCGCGGCCTCCGAGCTGCGCATGGCCACGTTCCGCCTGGCCCGCCGCCTCCGGGCGCAGCGGGCCGTCGACACCATGAGCGACGGGCAGTTCGCCGTCCTCGCCGCGCTGACGGTGCACGGCGCGCACACGCTCGGCCAGCTGGCCGATCGCGAGCGCGTCACCGCCCCGTCGATGAACCGCACGGTGTCGCTTCTCGAGGAGGCCGGCTACATCAGCCGCATCCCCGACGAGGTCGATCGTCGCCGCGTGACGATCGACCTCACCGACTTCGGGCGCACGATCGTCGACGAGACCGTCCGACGCCGTGACGCCTTCGTGGAGGAGGCGCTGGCCGATCTCACCGCGGAGGAGCGCGACATCCTCGCGCGCGCCGCGGTGATCATGCGCAAGGTGGCCGACCGGTGAGCACGTCGATGTTCCGGTCGCTGTCGATCTTCAACTACCGCGTGTGGTTCATCGGGGCCCTCGTCTCCAACGTCGGCGCGTGGATGCAGGCGACCGCGCAGAACTGGGTCGTGCTCACGCAGCTCACCGACAACGACGCCGCCGCGATGGGCGTGACCATGGCCCTGCAGTTCGCTCCGCCGCTGCTGCTCGTGGGCGTCACGGGGTGGGTGGCCGACCGCTTCGACCGGCGCAAGCTCATCATGTGCACGCAGTCGGCTCTGCTCGCGCTGGCCGTGACCCTCGGCATCCTGCTGCTGACCGGCGCGATGACGCTGCCGCTGATGTTCGGGTTCGCCCTCGCGCTCGGCGTCGTCACCGCCTTCGACAACCCCGCCCGCCAGGCGTTCGTGTCCGATCTCGTCGCGCAGGAGAACGCCTCCAACGCCGTCGCCCTCAACGCCGCGTCGTTCAACACCGCGCGCCTGATCGGACCGGCCGTGGCGGGCGTGATGATCGTCGCGGTCGGCACCGGCTGGGTGTTCCTCGTCAACGCCTTCACGTTCCTCGCGATGATCACCGCGCTGCTCGTCATGCGCCCGCACGAACTCGTGGTGCACCACCGGCGGGGCGGACCGGCACGGCTCGCCGACGGTTTCCGCTACGTCGCGCGCCGGCCGGATCTCATCGTGATCTTCGTCATGGTGTTCCTGCTCGGCGCGTTCGGCATGAATTTCCCGATCTTCGCCTCGACCATGGCACTCGCCTTCGGACGCGGCGCCGACGGCTTCGGCCTGCTGAGCTCGTTCGTCGCGATCGGCTCTCTCGCCGGCGCCCTGCTCGCCGCGCGCCGCGAACGCGCCCGGATGCGCGTGGTCGTGCTGGGCGCGGGCGGCTTCGCCGTGGCATCCACCCTCTCTGTCCTCGCTCCCTCGTACGAGACCTACGCGGTGACGCTGGTGCTCACCGGGTTCTGCGTCGTCACCACCCTGACCACCGCCAACGGCTACGTGCAGACCACGACCGACCCCGCCCTGCGCGGGCGCGTCCTCGCGCTGTACATGGCGATCCTCCTCGGCGGAACACCCGTCGGCGCCCCCATCGTCGGGGCGGTGGCGGCCGAGTTCGGCCCGCGGACGGCGATCGCCCTCGCGGCGGGTGTCGCCCTCGTCGCGTGCGGGATCGGCGTGACCTGGACCCTCGCGTCGGGGCGCGTCCACCGCCACGACACCAAGCGCTTCCGCCTCACCATCGACGAGACCCGGCCGATCGCGACCGTGACGCCCGAGCCCGAGGACTTCAGCGACGAGATCGCCGGGACCACGCCCATCCCCCTCCCGCCGGGCGAGCGGCCCGCGCGCGCCACCCCCCGCCCGCGCCACGGCGCCTGACGCCGCGGCGGTTTGCCGCGGCGACCGGGGACGCGCGGCGGCGCATTCCCGGTGGCATTCGGGCATCTGCGACGTGCGAGGCCGCCCGGAACTCGGGAAGCGTGTCGCGGGAACGAATCTCACGCAACCCCTTTCCCTCGATAATCTAGCTAGATAATCTAGCTACATGACCGGAAACAGGGATGGGCGCCGCTGGGCGGGCCTCGTCTTCATCAGCATCGCCGTCTCGCTGATCATCGTCGACTCGACGATCGTCAACGTCGCCGTGCCCTCGATCGTCGAGGAGCTCAAGATCTCCTCGACCGAGGTGCAGTGGGTCCAAGAGGCCTACACCCTCGTCTTCGCCTCGCTGCTGCTGGTGTTCGGCAGCCTCGCCGACCGCTTCGGCCGACGTCGCCTCATGCTGCTGGGCGTCGTCATCTTCGGAGTCGCCTCGATCGCGGCCGCGCTCGCGCCGAGCGGCGGGCTGCTCATCCTGGCCCGTCTCATCCAGGGCGTCGGCGGCTCGATGATCCTGCCCACGACGCTGTCGATCATCAACGCCACCTTCCGCGGACGCGAGCGCGGCATCGCCTTCGCCGTGTGGGGCTCCACGATCGGCGGAATGGCCGCCGTCGGCCCCCTGCTCGGCGGGTGGCTCACGACCGCCTTCTCGTGGCGGTGGGCGTTCGGCATCAATATCCCGCTCGGCGTCATCATCGTGATCGGCGTCCTCTTCACGGTCGCCGAGTCGCGCAGCGACCGCGTGGAGCGCATCGACGGCGTCGGCGCCCTGCTGTCGGTGCTGACCATGGCGCCGCTCGTGTTCGGACTCATCGAGGGACGCACCTACGGCTGGTGGACGGTGGACACCGCCCCCACCCTCGGCGACTGGACCTGGCCACTGGAGCTGTCGCCGGTCCCCCTCGCCTTCGCGGTCGCCCTCGTCGCCCTCGTCGCCTTCATCGCGTGGGGTCTGCGCCGCCAGCGTCGCGGCGAGTCCACCCTGCTCGCCTTCGGGCTCTTCCGCATCGCGTCATTCCGCAACGGCAACATCGCCGCCGCGGTCGTCTCGCTCGGAGAGTTCGGCATCATCCTCGCCCTGCCCCTGTGGCTGCAGTTCGTCGTCGGCTTCGACGCCCTGCAGACGGGCCTGCTGCTGCTCTCTCTCGCGGTCGGCTCGTTCGTGGCGAGCGGCATCGCCGGGGCACTCAGCGGCCGCGTCGCCCCGGTGTGGATCGTGCGCGGCGGCCTTCTGGCCGAGATCGTCGGCGTCGCGGGAGTGGCGTTCACGATCGGTCCGGATGCCACGTGGGGACCGCTCATCCCCTTCCTCTTCGTCTACGGGGTCGGTGTCGGACTCGCCACCGCGCAGCTCACGGGGGTCGTGCTCGCCGAAGTTCCCCCGGCGGCCAGCGGACAGGCCTCGGGCACCCAGTCGACCTCACGGCAGCTCGGCGCCGCCCTCGGCGTCGCCGTGCTCGGCACCGTGCTCTTCTCGACCACGGCGGGGGTTCTGGCATCCACCCTCGACGACCGCGGCATCCCGGCCGCCCAGCGCGATCAGGTCGTGTCGCAGGTGGTCGACAGCGCGGGAGCGGCGATCGCCGGTCTCGCCGCCTCGCCCGAGACGCAGGACCTGGCGATCAACGCCCGGGCCGCGTTCAGCGACGGGACCCGCGCGGCCGCGTTCACGGCGGCGGGATTCCTCGTGCTCGGGCTCGCCTCGACGGCGACCCTCGGCGCGGGCGCGCGTCGTCGCTCGCCGGAGGAGGAGAACGTCGACGCGAGGGCCTGAGCCGCGCGGGTGTCGACGGGCGGGGGCGGAAGCGTCCCCGCCCGTCGGCGTTCGGGCGTCCGACCCGGCATCTCCGTGGTCCGGCGCGTCGCCGCCCCGTCAGTCGGGGATACCGGCGATCTCGCGCAGCGCCGCGAGGTGGCTCCGCCAGGCCGCCCGCCCCTCCGTGGTCATCGTCAGCGAGGTGCGCGGCATCTTGCCCGCGAACGTCTTGCCCACCGAGAGGTATCCGGCGGCCTCGAGCGCGGAGACCTGCTTGCTCAGAGCGGAATCCGTGATCTCGACGGCATCCCGCACCTCCCGGAATCCGAGGGTCGTCGCCCGGTCGAGAGCGGCCATGATCGAGAAGCGCACGGCGTTCTGCAGCAGATCGTCGAGACGGTGACGGGGATGCTGCGGCGCCAGGGTCACGAGCGGGCCTCGCGCGCCGCGCAGGCGAGGGCCACGACGAGCACGAGTCCCGAAGCCACGCTCGCGAGCACCACCGAGCCGTGCGCCCAGATGACCACCGACAACGCGATGGCGTAGGAGGTGAACCAGCTCGCGATGTAGGCGGTCCAGCGCCGGCTGCGGGCGAAGGCGGAGCGGCCCTGGATGCTGATGACGAATAAGAGCAGCAGCGCGAAGGTCACGGCCAGGGTGCCGACGTAGGCGAGACCGAACGCGTCGCCGGTGGCGAGGGCCATCGCGAAGGTGCCCATCGAGGTCGCCACCCCCAGGGCCACGATGAAGGTGATGTACGGCCAGCGGGTCGCGTCGTGGGCGGACCGACTGAGTCGAGCGGCCCGCTCGAGGAGGAGGCGCGCTTCGGGGGCGGTGACGGCGGAGGGGGTGTCCATGGGGACTCCTTTCGGTGTCTCCATCCTCGCAACTACTTTCCATATTGGCAAGTGGTTTCTTGCCGGCGTGCCGGGAAGCCTCCGAGACCGCTCCCGCCGGCGAGGCGGTGCACCCGCCGGCCGGAGCGGCCCGCTCAGAGTGTGCGGGCGAAGGGATCCATCTCGCGCGGCACGACCGGCACCGGGGCGGTCAGAGTGCTCTCGACCGTCACGAACCCCGCTCCCGCCGCCGACTCCTCGGCCGACAGCAGCACGTCGAGCACGTGATAGCCGAGCTCGCCGGTCGCCACGTGGGGGCGGTCCTCGGCGATCGCGCGCACCATGTCGAGCAGTCCGAGACCGCGGCCCACCGCCACACCCTCCTGCGCGACGGCGATGCGCTCCTGCTCCGGACGCACGTGATCGAGGAGCACGCCCAGGGGTTCGATGCGGCTGATCTCTCCCTCGAAGTGGTTGGGGTCGGGCAGGAAGATCGACCCCTCGGTGCCGTGCACCTCGAGCACTCCGGCCCTCTCGAGGGCGGAGTCGAAACTGAACAGCGCCTGCGCCTGCTGCCCGCCCTCGAACGAGAGGATCAGCTGCATCGTGGTCGGCACCTCGACGTCGAACAGCTCGCCGGCGGCGGGCCCGGTGTGGATGCGGCGCCGCGGGCGCGGGCGCGAGCCGATCGCCGCGACCCGGTCGACCGGACCGAAGAGACTCACGAGAGCCGACACGTAGTACGGCCCCATGTCGAGCAGCGGGCCGGCGCCGCGCGCGAAGAGGAACTGCGGTCCCGGATGCCAGAGATCCGGTCCCGGCGTCTGGAACGACGCCTGCGCGAAGAGGGGCTCACCGACGATCCCGTCGCGGATCGCGCGCTTGGCCGACTGGAACCCGGGACCGAGGATCGTGTCGGGCGCGGATCCGATGCGCAGGCCCGCCGCCGCGGCATCCGCGATCAGACGCGCGGTGCTGTCTCGATCTAGACCGAGGGGCTTCTCGGTCCACACGTGCTTGCCCGCGGCGATCGCCGCCGCCGAGACCTCGACGTGCACGGCGGGGATGGTCAGGTTGACCACGACCTGCACGTCGGGGTGCGCGAGGACGTCGTCGGCCGTCCCCCACGCGGGCACGCCGTACTGCTCGGCCTTCGCGCGGGCGCGGTCGGCGATCATGTCGCCGACGACGAGCACCTCCACATCGGGGAACGACGTGAGGTTCTCGAGGTAGGTGTCGCTGATGACGCCCGCGCCGATGATGCCGACGCCCACGGGCGCGCTCACGCCGCGAGACCCTTCTCGAGCAGGAACGCGTAGCTCGCGGCGATGTCGTCGAACACGTCGCCCGGCGACTGGTCGTACTCGATGACCGCCCAGCGGACGGCATCCGTCGCCCGCAGCGCCTCGACGAGCGGCACGTGCCCCTCACCCGGACGACGCTGGTCGAGGTGGCGGGTGACCGTGCGATCGGCGTCGACGCCGAACGGGTTCTCGGCGGGGACGAAGCCGTCCTTGACGTGCACGGCCAGCAGGCGCGATCCGAGGCGCTGCACGAGGGCCGGCACGTCCTGCCCGCCGGTGAGCGCCCAGAACAGGTCGAGCTCGATCGCGATGCGCTCGTCGGTGCGCGCGACGACGTGCTCGAGGGCGCTGCGCCCGTCGATGTCGAGCAGGAACTCCTGCGCGTGGTTGTGATAGCCCACGCTCAGTCCGTACGTCGCGGCGAGGTCGGCGACGGCGTTGAGGCGGTCGGCGATCTCGTTCACGCCGTCGACGGTCGACCAGCGCACCGGCTCGACGAAGGGGTCGATCACCGTGGTCAGCCCGACGACGGCGGCCGCCTCGAGCACGGCCTCGGGCTCGGGCGTGGGGATGGACCCGTCGGGGGTCCACAGCTCGTCGGAGAGCAGCGGCGCGTGTCCGGTCGGGGCGGTCAGGCCGCTGGCATCCAGGGCCGCCCGGATCTCGGCGGGTCGGCCGACGAAGTCGAACGCCTCCACGTGCCGGAGGCCGATCGCGGCGAGTCGATCGAGCGACCGGGCCGGATCGGCGCGGAACTCCTCGACCAGGGTGTAGAGCTGCACGGAGGGGGTGGGGAGCGACATCGGACCTTCCTCGTTCGTCGTCGAACGGCGTCGGGAGACACCTGATGGGAACGCTACCACTAAACCAACCAGTGGTTGCTTTTGATGCCTCTACACTGGCGGGATGCGGCGCGACGACGACACCTCCTCGGCGCCCGACGACGACCGCCTCGGCCGGTCGGGGGCGTACTCGAAGGGTGTCGCGCGGCGGCAGGAGATCCTCGACCGCGCGATCGAGGTCTTCGCCGAGCGCGGCGCCGAGGGGGCGTCGCTGCGCAGCATCGCCCGCGTGCTCGGCGTGTCGCACGCGGCGCTGCTGCACTACTTCGACTCGCGCGAGCAGCTGCTCGTCGCCGTGTACGACCACGCCAATCGCCAGCGGTCGCCGGAGCCTGCGGCATCCGCCCTCTCCACCCTCACCGACGCGGCGGCCCACAACACCTCGGTGCCGGGCCTCGTCGAGCTCTACACCACGCTCGTCGCCGCCTCGCTGAAAGACGACAGCGCGACCGCCCGCGCCTACTTCACCGAGCGCTTCTCACGCCTGCGCGGCGAGCTCGCCGAACGCCTGCGCACCGAACAGGCCGACGGACGCGTCCGCGCCGACATCGACCCCGACCGCATCGCCGCCCTGCTCATCGCCGCCTCGGACGGCCTGCAGGTGCAGTGGCTGCTCGATCCATCGATGCCGCTCGCCGACGTGCTCGGGGCTCTCGGCGGGCTGCTGGCGCCGCCGGACTGAGGCCGCGCGCGGGCGAGGCTCCGCGGGGCTGAGGCCCCGCGCGGGGCGTGGGGCGTGGGGCGTGGGGCGTGGGGCCAGGCGCCTGGCGCGCCGGCGACGCCCGCACAACCTCAGCGATTCGCATAACCTCCGCCATCCCGCCGCGATTAGCGCTGAGCTTGCGCAAATCACTGAGCGCGCGTGAGACCCCGGCGCCGCCGCGCACGCGACCCCCGCACAGGTCACATCCCGCGCCGGGGCGCGGGCCGTGACGGCCACGCCCGCACAACCTCAGCGATCCGCACAACCTTCGCCATCCCGCCGCGATTCGCGCTGAGCCTGCGCGAATCACTGAGCGTGCGCGAGGCCCCGGCCCCACCGCGCGCGAGCCCCGCACGGGTCACATCCCGGCAGCCCCGCGCGGGGCGCGGGCCGTGACGGCCACGCCCGCACAACCTCAGCGATCCGCACAACCTTCGCCATCCCGCCGCGATTCGCGCTGAGCTTGCGCAGATCACTGAGCGTGCGCGAGACCCCGACCCCACCGCCCGCAACACCCCAGCCCGCACCACCCCAGGCCGCACCGCACGCCGCACCGGCCGCGGCGTCACACCTGCGCGTCGACCCCCGCGGCATCCGCCACCGGGACCAGCCGCGTCAGCTGCGTCACGTGACGGGGCTCGAGCTCATCGAGCGACGAGACGCCGAGCAGGGTCATCGTGCGCTCGATCTCGCTGCGCAGGATCGCGATCGTGCGGTCGACGCCCTGGCGCCCGCCGGCCATGAGGCCGTAGAGGTAGGCCCGGCCGATCAGCGTGAACTTCGCGCCGAGGGCGATGGATGCCACGATGTCGGCGCCGTTCATGATGCCGGTGTCGACCATGACCGTGGCGTCCTTGCCGACCTCGCGCACGACCTTCGGCAGCAGGTGGAAGGGGATCGGCGCGCGGTCGAGCTGACGCCCGCCGTGGTTTGAGAGCACGATGCCGTCGACTCCGCGGTCGACGAGGCGAGCGGCATCCTGAACGTTCTGCACGCCCTTGACGACGATCTTGCCCGGCCACATGCCGCGGATGACGTCGAGGTCGTCGTAGCTGATGGTCGGGTCCATCGCGGCGTTCAGCAGCTCGCCGACGGTGCCGCCGGTGGTGCTGAGCGAGGCGAACTCGAGCTTGGGCGTGGTGAGGAAGTCGATCCACCACCACGGGCGCGGGATCGCGTTGACGATCGTGCCGACGGTCAGCTGCGGCGGGATCGAGAATCCGTTCCGCTTGTCACGGAGACGGGCGCCGGCGATGGGTGTGTCGACGGTGAACTGCAGGGTGTCGAAGCCGGCCTTGGCGGCGCGCTCGACGAGGCCGTACGAGATGTCGCGCTGCTTCATGACGTAGAGCTGGAACCAGTTGCGCCCGACCGGGTTGGCCGCCTTGACGCCCTCGATCGAGGTGGTGCCGAGCGTCGAGAGGGTGAACGGGATGCCGGCGGCGGCCGCCGCCGAGGCGCCCGCGGTCTCTCCCTCGGTCTGCATGAGACGTGTGAAGCCCGTGGGGGCGATGCCGAAGGGGAGGGCGGAGGGGCCGCCGAGGATCTCGCACGAGGTGTCGACGTCGGCGGCGGGACGCAGGATGTCGGGGTGGAACTCCACGTCCTCGAACGCGCGACGGGCGCGGTCGAGGGAGAGTTCGCCCTCGGCGGCCCCGTCGGTGTAGTCGAAGGCCGCCTTGGGTGTGCGTCGCTTCGCGATCGTGCGCAGGTCGGCGATCGTCAGCGCGGCGTCGAGGCGGCGCTTGCGCGCGTCGAGCTCGGGCTTCTTGAACTGCATGAGCTCGAGGAGCTCGCCGACTTTGGGGAGCTGTCGCTGCACCATGGAGATCTCTCTTTCGTGTGGTCTGACCACATAGTACGCCCCGCTCGACGGGGCGGGAAGGGGGTTCAGGAACGGGAGGTGAATCGTCGCGGCGGGTACGCCTCGGCCACGCGTCGGCGCAGGTCTTCGAGGGAGGCGTCGGCGCCGAAGCATCCCCTCGCCCGCGCCTGCACGAGGACGTTGCCCAGGGCCGTCGCCTCGACGGGACCGGCCAGCACGGGGAGCCCGCTGCGGTCGGCCGTCGCCTGGCAGAGCAGCGCGTTCAGCGCGCCCCCGCCGACGAGGTGGATGACGTCGATCGAGCGGTCGGCCAGCGTCCCGGCGGTGCGCACGGCGCGGGCGAAGGCGTCGGCGATGCTCTCGACGATGACCCGGGCGAACGCCGCACGCTCGGCGGCGCCGGCACCGGGAACCGGCGTCCCGAGCAGCTCCGCGATGCGCGCGGGCATGTCGCCGGGCCCCGCGAGCGAGGCGTCGTCCGCGTCGAAGAGCCGCACGGGCGACGGCGCGGCCGCGGCCGCGGTGAGCAGCAGCGGCAGATCGACGGGCGCTCCGTCGATCTCGGACCACGCCTTCACCGTCTCGCTGAGCAGCCACAGACCGGTGACGTTGTGCAAGAAGCGCACGCGCCCGTCGACCCCGCCCTCGTTCGTGAAGTTCGCCGCGCGCGCGGCATCCGAGACGATCGGCTCCGGCAGCTCCAGCCCGACCAAGCCCCACGTGCCGCACGAGATGTACGCGGCGTCGGGGGTCGACAGCGGGACGGCGACGATCGCCGAGGCGGTGTCGTGCGATCCGACGGCCACGACGGGGAGCGCGGCGAGATCAGCCGGAGCGTGCCCGATCGTGTCGCCCGGATCGACGAGGGACGGGAGCACGGATGCCGGGATGCCGATCGCCGCGGCGAGCGCGAGGTCCCACTCCCCCGTGTCGACCGCGAGCAGCCCGGTCGTCGAGGCGTTGGTCCGCTCCGCGACGCGGCGGCCGGTGAGCCGCTCGGCGAGGAGGTCGGGGATGAGCAGGCTCACCTCCGCGTCGGCCACGCACGGGTCGGCGGCGTACTGGTACAGCGTGTTGAACGGGAGGAACTGCAGACCGTTGCGCCGGTAGAGCTCCTCGAACGGGACGACCGCGTGAACGGCGTCCACCCCGGCGGCGGTGCGCTCGTCGCGATAGTGGAACGGCTCGGCGACGAGACCCTCGGCGTCGAGCAGGCCGTAGTCCACGGCCCAGGAGTCGATGCCCACGCTCTCGATCGACGGCTCGCGCCGCAGGGCCTCGGCCAGTCCCGCACGCACGTGACCCCAGAGGGCCTCGAGGTCCCAGTGCCACCCGTCGGCGCGGCGCACCGGGCCGTTCGGGAAGCGCGCGACCTGTTCGAGCTCGAGCAGGCCGTCGCCGACCCGCCCGATCATCACGCGCCCGCTCGTCGCACCGAGGTCGACGGCCGCGACCGCGCGGACGGCGCCGCGCACCTCCGCGGCCGGCGACGACGCGGCCGTCGACGACGAGCTCATCGCAGGAACGCCGCAGCCACGCCCGAGTCGACGGGGATGTGCAGGCCGGTGGTGCGCGAGAGCTCGGGCCCGGTGAGCACGTACACCGCGTCGGCGACGTTCTCGGGGACGACCTCGCGCTTGAGGATCGTGCGGTTGGCGTAGAACTGGCCGAGGTCCTTCTCGTCGACGCCGTAGGTGGCGGCGCGGTTGGCGCCCCAGCCGGCGGCGAAGATGCCCGAGCCGCGCACGACGCCGTCGGGGTTGATGCCGTTCACGCGCACGCCGTGCTCGCCGAGCTCGACCGCGAGCAGACGCACCTGGTGCGCTTGGTCGGCCTTCGTCGCCGAGTACGCGATGTTGTTCGGGCCGGCGAAGACGGAGTTCTTCGACGAGATGTAGATGACGTCGCCGCCCATCTTCTGCGCGATGAGGGCCTTGGCCGCCGCCTTGGACACCAGGAACGAGCCCTTCGCCATGACGTCGTGCTGCAGGTCCCAGTCCTTCTCGGTGGTCTCCAGCAGCGGCTTCGACAGCGAGAGCCCCGCGTTGTTGACGACGAGGTCGATACCGCCGAAGGCGAGCACGGTGGCGTCGATCGCGGCCTGCACCCCCTCTGCATCCGCGACGTTCGCGGCGACCCCGATCGCGACGTCGGTCGAGCCGAGCTCGGCGGCGACGGCCTGCGCCTTCTCGAGGTCGAGGTCGGCGACCACGACGCATGCGCCCTCGGCGGCGAGGCGGGTCGCGATGGCCTTGCCGATCCCGGAAGCCGCGCCGGTGACGAACGCGATGCGCCCCTGGTGCGTCTTGGGCTTCGGCATGCGCTGGAGCTTGGCCTCTTCGAGCGCCCAGTACTCGATGCGGAACTTCTCGGCATCCGAGATCGGGGCGTACGTCGACAGCGCCTCGGCGCCGCGCATGACGTTGATCGCGTTGACGTAGAACTCCCCCGCCACGCGCGCGGTCTGCTTGTTCGCGCCGTAGGAGAACATGCCCACGCCGGGCACGAGCACGATGAGCGGGTCGGCGCCGCGGATCGCGGGGCTGTCGGCCGTGGCGTGCGCGTCGTAGTACGCCTGGTAGTCGGCGCGGTACTCCGCGTGCAGTTCCTGCAGGCGCGCGATCGAATCCTCGACCGAGGCGTCGGCGGGCAGGTCGAGGATCAGCGGCTTGACCTTGGTGCGCAGGAAGTGGTCGGGGCAGCTCGTCCCGAGCGCGGCGAGGGCGGGGGCCTTCTCGGATGCCAGGAAGTCGAGCACGACGTCGGAGTCGGTGACGTGGCCGACCATCGGCTTGTCGGTCGAGGCGAGACCGCGAATCGTCGGTGCGAGTGCCGCGGCCTTGGCCCGGCGCTCGGCCTCGGGCAGGGCCGCGAAGCCGTCGCGGACCCCGCCGAACGGCTCGGCGGCGCCGTGCTCGTCGATGTAGGCCTGCGCGGTGTCGATGATCCAGAGCGAGTTGGCCTCGGCCTCCTCCGACGTGTCACCCCAGGCCGTGATGCCGTGGCCGCCGAGGATCGTGCCGATCGCCTGCGGGTTCTTCGCCTTGATCGCCGCGATGTCCAGGCCCAGCTGGAAGCCGGGGCGGCGCCACGGCACCCACACGACCTTGTCGCCGAAGATCTTCGCCGTCAGCGCCTCGCCGTCGGCGGCGGTCGCGATCGCGATGCCGGCGTCGGGGTGCAGGTGGTCGACGTGCGCGGCATCCACGAGTCCGTGCATCGCGGTGTCGATCGAGGGGGCCGCCCCGCCCTTGCCGTGCAGGCAGTAGTCGAACGCGGCGACCATCTCGTCCTCGCGCTCGATGCCCGGGTAGACGTCGACGAGGGCGCGCATGCGATCGAGGCGCAGCACCGCGAGGCCCCTCTCGGTGAGGGTGCCGAGGTCGCCCCCGGATCCCTTGACCCACAGCAGCTCCACCGGCTCACCGGTGACGGGGTCGATGTCGGTGCCCTTGGCGGAGGTGTTGCCGCCGGCGTAGTTGGTGACCTTCGGGTCGGAGCCGAGGCGGTTGCTGCGCGCGACGAGGTCGGCGGCGGTGGAGGTGGTCATGTGTTCCTCGCGAGGTTCGGGATGTGTCGAAGGGAGCACCGGGGCGACGAGATCGGACGCCGCCCCGGTGGGTCTGGTGGCCCCGGAGCGGCGGGTGACGCGCCGCTCCAGGGCGTCGGTCACGCGCCCCAGCCGGCCTGGGTGCCGCCGACGCGCTCTGCGGCGATGCTGGGCAGGTAACCGGATGCCGCGAACGCGGCCATGGGGTCGGCGGGAAGGCCGCGCGACTCGCGCCACTCGGCGAGCGCGGGACGCACATCGGTGTAGAAGGCGTCCATCAACACCGCGTTGGCGCCGAGCACGTCGTTGGCCCGCTGCGCGGCATCCAGGGCGTCGCGGTCGACGAGCAGCGCGCGCGCCGTCATCTCCTGGACGTTCAGCACCGAGCGGATCTGCCCGGGGATCTTGTCCTCGATGTTGTGGCACTGGTCGAGCATGAACGCCACGTCGGGGTTGTTCAGGCCCCCGCCGCGCACGACCTCGGTGAGGATGCGGAACAGCTGGAACGGATCGGCGGAGCCGACGATGAGATCGTCGTCGGCGTAGAAGCGCGAGTTGAAGTCGAAGGAGCCGAGCTTGCCCAGGCGCAGCAGCTGCATCACGATGAACTCGATGTTCGTCCCCGGCGCGTGGTGGCCGGTGTCGAGGCACACCATCGCCTTGTCGCCGAGGGCGGCGACCTGGGCGTAGGAGGTTCCCCAGTCGGGAACGTCGGTGTGGTAGAACGACGGCTCGAAGAACTTGTACTCCAGCACGAGGCGCTGGTCGTCGCCGAGGCGCGCGTAGATCTGCTGAAGCGAGTCCTGCAGGCGGTCCTGGCGGCCGCGCATGTCGTTCTGACCCGGGTAGTTCGAGCCCTCGGCGAGCCAGATCTTCAGGTCGCGCGAGCCCGTGGCATCCATCACGTCGATGCAGTCGAGGTGGTGGTCGATGGCCTTGCGGCGGATGCGCTCGTCGTGGTGGGTGAGGGCGCCGAACTTGTAGTCCTCGTCCTGGAAGGTGTTCGAGTTCACCGTGCCGAGGGTCACGCCGAGGTCTTCGGCGTGGCGGCGGAGGGCTCCGAAGTCGTCGACGAGGTCCCACGGGATGTGCAGGGCGACGCTCGGGGCGAGGGCGGTCAGGCGGTTGACCTCGGCGGCATCCGCGATCTTCTCGAACGGGTCGCGCGGGGTGCCGGCGGTGGGGAACACGCGAAAGCGCGTGCCCGAGTTGCCGAACGCCCACGAGGGCAGCTCGATCGCCTGGGCTTCGAGGGTCGAGAGGATCTCGGGAGACAGCATCGTCATGGGCGGGTGCTTTCGGTCGGGGCGGATGCCATGGGGTCGGGGCTCGCGGTGTCGACGACGTCGGCGAGCTGGTCGGCGAGGTGGAACACCTCGGTGAGCGCGGTGGCGGCCTGATCCGGGCGGCCGTCGAGGTCGAGGAAGAAGGGGGCCATCTCGGCTTCCCAGGCAGCCGCGATCGGGGAGGCTGCGAGGTAGGCCTGCGCGGCCGCGTCGTCGTCGGTCTCGTAGTAGCCGACGAGACGCCCGCCCTCGCCGAGGAACAGCGAGTAGTTGCGGCGGCCGGCGGCGGCGATCTCGGCGAGCATGTCGGCGCGGACCGGGGTGTGCCGAGCGACGTAGGCGTCGATCATCTCTGGTCGAACGCGCAGTTCGAAGCAGACGCGGGTGGGCATTCGGGCTTCTCTCCCTCGAGAATGAATCGTTTCATTGCACGATAGCACAGTGCGTCGACCCGTGCGATATCGTCGACGGATCATGGCGGTCAAGATCAAAGATGTCGCGGCGCACGCCGGTGTCTCGGTGGGGACCGTCTCGAACGTCCTCAACGGCCGCTCGACCGTCTCGCCCGCGGCCGTGGAACGCGTGCGCGCCGCCATCGACGCGCTCGGCTACGTGCGCAACGATGCCGCACGCCAGTTGCGCGCCGGCCGCAGCCGCGCGATCGCGCTGATCGTGCTCGACGTCGGCAACCCCTTCTTCGCCGCCGTCGCCCGCGGCGCCGAAGCGCGCGCCGCCGCGGACGGATACGTGGTCCTGCTCGGCTCGAGCGGGGCCGACGGCGACCAGGAGCGCCTCTACCTCGACCAGTTCCGCGAGCAGCGGGTCGCGGGGGTGCTTCTCACCCCGGCCGACGCCGACGGCGACGTGGTCGAGCATCTGGCGTCAGCCGGCATCCCGGTGGTCCTCGTCGACGAGCAGACCGCCGTCGACGAGGTGTGCACGGTGTCGGTCGACGATGTCGAGGGCGGGTACCTCGCCGTCGCCCACCTGCTCGAGCGCGGACGCCGCCGCGTCGCGTTCGTCGGCGGGCCCCTCGGCACGCGCCAGGTGGCCGACCGCCTCTCGGGCGCGCGCCGCGCGATCGCCGAGGTCGAGGGCGCCGCGCTCGAGATCATCGAGACCGAGGCGATGACGGTCCTCGCCGGCCGGGCCGCCGGCGAAAGGCTGCGCGAACGTTCCGACCGGCCGGACGCCGTCTTCGCCGCGAACGACCTTCTCGCCGTGGGCGTCTTGCAAGCGCTGACCATGCTCGGCGGGGTCCGCGTGCCCGAGGACATCGCCCTCGTCGGCTACGACGACATCGACTTCGCGTCCGCGACGGTGGTTCCGCTCACCTCGGTGCGGCAACCGGCCGAGGCGCTCGGGGCCACCGCCGTCGACCTGCTGCTGCGCCTTTTCGACGGAGAGCTCGACCCCGCCGAGCGGCAGGTGCGCTTCCGCCCCGAGCTCGTCGTGCGGGCGTCGAGCGGGTAGAGCCGTCGCGCCGCGGCGCGCTTCCCCCGTCCCGCCCACGCGCGGCGGCGCGTCGCGACCGAGTGTCCGAAACACACGGACGATCCCGCGCGACGCCCCGCAGCGCGGACACGACACACATCGACGCGCCGGAACGACCGAGGCCCCGACCGCCACGAGGGCGGCCGGGGCCGGGTGCGGGCGTCGACTCAGAAGTCGAAGTCCGCGATGTTCGAGGAGTCGAACACGTAGGGGTCGCCGAGCAGGACCGTGGCGTCGGCGCCGACGGTGAACGAGCCGAGCTTGCCGGCCTCGAACGAGTCGCCCTCCTTGCCCGTGATCGTGCCGTCGATCAGCGCCTTCGTCGCGTAGGCCGACAGGTAGCCGAGGTCGGCCGGGTTCCACAGCGCGAACGCGGTGATGGTGCCGTCCTGCACGTATTCGCGCAGCTGGTTGGGCGTTCCCAGACCGGTGAGCGCGACCTTGCCCTTGTACTCCGAGGTCGACAGGTAGCGACCGGCCGCGGCGATGCCGACCGTCGTCGGCGAGACGATGCCCTTGAGGTTCGGGTACGTCTGCAGCAGAGCGGCCGTGCGGTCGAACGAGGTCTGGTCGTCGTCGTCGCCGTAGACGACGTCGACCAGCTCGATGTTCGGGTGGTTGGCGGCGAAGTCCTTCTTCATCAGCTCGATCCAGGCGTTCTGGTTCGTCGCGTTGGCCGCGGCCGAGAGGATCGCCACCTGACCGGTGTCGCCGATCTGCTTCGCGACGAGGTCGACCTGGACCTTCGCGATGCCCTCCGCGGTCGCCTGGTTGATGAACAGGTCGCGGCATTTCGCGTCAGTGTCGGAGTCGAAGGTGACGACCTTCACGCCGGCGCTGCGGGCCTCGTCGAGCGCGTCGCAGATGGCGGAGGGGTCGTTCGCCGAGATGACGAGCCCACCCACGCCCTGCTGCGCCGCGGTCTGGATGTACTGCACCTGCGAGGTGGGCGTGGCCTCGCTCGGGCCGACCTGCTCGAAGGTTCCGCCGAACTCGCCGATGGCCTCTTCTCCGCCCTTGCTCGAGGTTTCGAAGTACGGGTTGCCGAGGTTCTTCGGCAAGAAGGTGATCGAGAGGTTGCCCCCGTCACCTCCGGATCCGGAGCCCCCGCCGGCTCCGCCGGAGCAGCCCGTCGCGACGAGCGTGACCGCCAGGGCGAGAGCGGCGGCAGCGGTGCCGACGCGGGTCTTGCGAGTGAATGCGAACATCGTTGTTTCCTTTCGTGGTGCGGGTGGTGCGTGCAGGTCAGACGGTCGCCGCTGCGGCGGCGGCGCGGGCGCTCTTGCGCTTGCCCAGGGCGGCCGCGCGGCGGGACTGCAGCCAGGCGAGCAGGCTGGCGGAGACCACCGAGAGCACGAGCAGCACCCCGGTGATGACGTTGATGATGTCGCTCGTGACTCCGGCGAGGCGGAGGGCGCTGCCGAGCGTTCCGATGAGCAGGACGCCGGCGATCACGCCGTGCAGGGCGCCGCGACCGCCGAAGATCGACACGCCTCCCAGCAGCACCGCGGCGATGATCTGCAGCTCCATGCCCATGGCGTTCTCGCCGCGGGCGTTGCTGTACAGCAGCGTGAAGTAGACCCCGGCGAAGCCCGAGACGGTACCGCTCAGCACGAAGAGCACGAACTTGGTGCGGGCCACGTCGATGCCCGAGAACTGCGCGGCCTCCTTGTTCAGACCGATCGCGTACAGCGACCGCCCGAACGGGGTGAGGTGCAGCAGCACGGCGAAGACGATCGCCAGCACCGCGAACGGGATCATGATCAGCGGCAGGGGGGTCCCGGGGATGTTGGCCTTGGCCAGGTCCGTCCAGGTCTCGGGGAACTCGGTCACCGCCTCCGTGCCGAGGAGTCCGACGGCGATGCCGCGGAACAGCGCGAGCGTTCCGATCGTGACGGCGAGGGACGGCAGCCCGACGACGGTGACGAGGAAGCCGTTGATCGCCCCGGCGACGAGGCCCACGACGATCGCGGCGAGGGCGGCCGCCTCGAAGGGCCACCCGGCCTGGGTGAGCACGCCCACGGTGACGCTCGAGAGCCCGACGATGCTCGCCACCGAGAGGTCGATCTCCTCAGTGATGATGATGAGCGTCATCGGCAGGGCGATGAGCAGGATGGGGGCGATGTCGCGCAGCAGGTACGTGACCGTGAGGGGGCTGTCGAAGTTGCGGACGGTCGCCAGCGACACGACGATGACCAGCAGCAGGATGCCGATGATGGCGGCTTCGCGGGTCAGCAGGGCGCGACGCCAGAACGGGCGGCCGTGCGCGCGGTAGGTCCGGGCGCGTTCGTCGACGGTGGTGGAGGTCATCGACCCGTCTCCCTCTCTGCGGTGAGCTTGCGCGACTGCCGGACGGCCAGCACGCGATCGAGCACGATGGCGCCGAGGATGAGCGCTCCGACCACGGCCCGCTGCCAGAAGTCGTCGATGCTGAGGATGGGCAGCGCGCGGTTGATGGTGAGCAGCAGGTAGGCCCCGATCGCGGCGCCCCACACGGTGCCGACGCCGCCCGAGATCGCGACGCCGCCGATGACGGCTGCCCCGATCGCCTGGAGCTCCCAGCCGAAGCCGGCGTTGGAGGCGACCGTGCCGTAGCGCGCCGCGTAGAGCACGCCGGCCAGCCCGGCCAGCGCACCGCTGGTGACGAACGCGCCGATAATGCGGCGGTTCACCTTGAGACCGTAGAGGTGGGCGGCGGCAGGGTCCGATCCGATGGCGTACAGCTCGCGCCCGCTGCGGAGGTTCCGCAGGTACCAGGCCGCGGCGATGAGCACGACGACGGCGAGCAGGGTCAGGATCGGGATGCCGAGGATCTGGCCCGTACCCAGTCCGCGGAAGTCCGCGGGCAGGTCGGAGGCGTTGACGCGGTTGCTCCCCGCCCAGGCGACGTTGATGCCCCGGAAGATGTACATCGTGCCGAGGGTGATGACGAGAGCGGGCACCTTCGCGTACGCCACGAGAGCGCCGTTGACGAAGCCCAGGATGCCGCCGACCACGAGGCCCGCGAGGAAGACCACCACGATCGGCAGACCGGGGACGTCGATGAAGAGGCGCCCCGTGAGGTAGGCGGTCAGCCCCACGACGGACCCGACCGACAGGTCGACGTTGCGCGTGATGATGACGATGGCCTGACCGACCGCGACGAGAAGCAGGAGCGACGGTGTGAGCAGCAGGTCGCGGAACCCGTCGGGCGAGAAGAGGAAGGTCGGGTTGTTCAGGGTCGCGACGACGACGATCAGCACGAGGGCGAGGACGATGCCGCTCTCGCGCGCCGTCGCCACGTGCGAGACGAGTTTGGCCGCGGGGCTCGTGCCCGGGCGGACGGGGGTGGCGGTGCTCATCGGTGGCTCTCCGCTTCAGGGGTGGTCGGGAAGACGAGCAGGTGGACGACGCTCACAGCGAGGCCCCCGCTTCGGCGGTCGCGGCGAACATGACGGCCTCGGGGGTGGCATCCGCTCGCGCGAACTCCCCGGTCAGCCGCCCTTCGCGCATGACGAGGACGCGGTCGGCCATGCCGAGCACCTCGGGCAGCTCGCTCGAGATCATGAGGATCGCGAGGCCCTGCTGCGCGAGCTCGGACAGAAGCCGGTGCACCTCGCTCTTGGTGCCGACGTCGATGCCGCGGGTGGGTTCGTCGACGATCAGCACCTTCGGCTGGGTCGCCAGCCACTTGCCGATGACGACCTTCTGCTGGTTGCCCCCGCTGAGCGTTCCCGTCGTGGCGTCGAGGGCGGCCGTCTTGACCTCGAGGCGGCTCGCCCACTCGCGGGCGGCGCGGTTCTCATCGGTGCTGCGCAGGAGTCCCCAGCGGGAGAGCTTCTGCCGGATGGCGAGGGTGATGTTGCGTGAGACCCCCTCGTCGAGGACGAGCCCCTGCTTGCGGCGGTCTTCGGGCACGAGGGCGAGGCCGCGCGCGGTCGCCTGGCGGACGCTCGCCTTGGCCAGCGGGCTGCCCGCGAGGCGGACGGTGCCCGACTCGTAGGAGTCGACGCCGAAGATCGCGCGCGCGACCTCGCTGCGCCCCGCACCGACGAGCCCGGCGAGACCGACGATCTCGCCCGCGCGCAGGGTGAACGAGATGTCGCGGAACACGCCCTTGCGGGTGAGTCCCTCGACCTCGAGCACGACGTCGCCGGGGGTGGAGGGGAGCTTGGGGAAGAGCTCCGTCACGTCGCGGCCGACCATCTGACGCACGAGATCATCGACCGTCGTGTCGGCCAGAGGGGTGGTGTGCACGTATGCCCCGTCGCGCATGACCGTGACGGTGTCGCACAGGGCGAACACCTCGTCGAATCGGTGCGAGATGAACAGCAGGGCGCGACCCTCGTCGCGCAGGCTGCGCGCGACGGCGAAGAGACGCTGGACCTCGACACCGCTGAGCGCGGCGGTCGGCTCGTCCATGATCAGCACGCGCGCGTCGAGCGAGATGGCCTTGGCGATCTCGATGATCTGCTGGTCGGCGATCGAAAGTCCCTCGGTCACGCGGTCGGGGTCGAGGGCGACGCCCAGCCGGGCGAAGATCTGCGTCGCCTCGGCGCGCATCGCCGCGCGGTCGATGCGACCGAGCCGGCCGGTGGGCTGGCGGCCCATGAAGATGTTCTCGGTGACCGACAGGTCGGGGAACAGTGTCGGCTCCTGGTAGATCACGGCGATCCCCGCGGCTTTGGACTGCGCGGTGCTGGCGAAGTCGACGCTCTCCCCGTCGAGGAGGAAGTCGCCGTCGTCGCGGCGGTAGAGCCCCGCGATGATCTTCACCAGGGTCGACTTGCCCGCTCCGTTCTCGCCGATGAGGGCGTGGATCGAGCCGCGGTCGAGCACAAGGCTCCCCGATCGCAGAGCGACGACGGGGCCGAAGGACTTCATCACCCGGCGCAGCTCGAGGGCGTGGTCGGACGGCGTGCGTGTCGCGTCCATCGCGTCAGCCATGCGGCCTCCTCGTTGAGGTTGATCCGGTCTCCCGGCTTGATCTGAAACGTTTCAGATCGGATGCGGATCACTGTAGGGTGAGCCCGACGACGTGGTCAAGTCGGGATCGCGTCGAGACCGGATCGTGACGTGAGGAGGCGCCGTGCCGATCAGCATCCGCGATGTCGCGACCCTCGCGGGCGTCTCCGTCGGCACCGTGTCGAACGTCCTCAACCGACCCGACACCGTCTCCGCCTCGTCGATCGAGCGCGTCAACAGTGCAATCGAGCAGCTCGGATACGTGCGCAACGACGCCGCCCGTCAGCTGCGGGCGGGGGTGAGCACGACCGTGGGTTTCGTCGCTCTCGACGGGCGCAATCCGTTCTTCGCCGACGTCGTCGGCGGCGCCGAACGCGAGGCCGCGGCCCGGGGGCTCGCGGTCCTGCACGGGAACAGCGACGAGGATGCCGCTCGCGAGACGCTGTACATCGACTTGTTCGAGCAGCAGATGGTGCGGGGGCTCCTCATCGCGCCGTTCGGCGACGTCACCGCGCGACTCACCCGCCTCCGAGCGCGCGGCATCCCCTCGGTGCTGATCGACCGATTCTCGGGGGACGCGCGCTTCTCGTCGGTCTCCGTCGACAGCGTCGCGGGCGGGCGGCTCGCCGCGGAGCACCTCCTCGAGCGCGGTCGCCGCAGGATCGCCTTCGTAGGGGGCGCTTTCGACATCCGACAGGTCACGGATCGTCTCGCGGGAGCCCGGAGCGCCGTCGAGAACAGCACGCGTCCCGCCACACTGGAAGTCGTCCCCACCCACGCGCTGACGGTGGACGAAGGGGTGGCGG
Organism: Microbacterium sp. BWR-S6Y; assembly: GCF_041379845.1. Classification (NCBI taxonomy): domain Bacteria; kingdom Bacillati; phylum Actinomycetota; class Actinomycetes; order Micrococcales; family Microbacteriaceae; genus Microbacterium; species Microbacterium sp. BWR-S6Y. Next base: position 89,106 of record NZ_JBFECV010000008.1, on the reverse strand, counting down.
CGGGGCGTCGACTGCTCGCGCGCGATCGCGCCGACCGCCCCGACGCGGTCTTCGCCGCCAACGATCTGCTCGCGCTCGGGCTCCTGCAGAGCCTCGTCGTGGGCGGGCGCATGCTGGTGCCCGACGAGATCGCCGTGGTGGGCTTCGACGACATCCCCTTCGCCGCAGCCGCGGCGGTGCCGCTCACCTCGGTGCGTCAGCCGAGCGCACTCATCGGAGGGACCGCGATGCGGATCCTGCTCGACGAGGCCGACGAACCGGAGCGCCCCACGCGGCAGACGGTGTTCGCGCCCGAGTTGGTGGCACGGGCGTCGACGGGGGCGCCCTGAGGAGACCCCTCAGTGCCCCGGCACCCCCTGCACGCCCTCGGCCGGCTTCGGCGTCCGCACGAACGCGGCGAGCACGATCACCGCGAGCGACAGGCACGCCGCGACGAAGAAGGCGGTGTGGATGCCGGAGGCCGTGGCCTCCACGATCCCGCTGCCCTCGGATGCCGCGGAGGCCGCCCCCACGGTCATGAGCGTGACGAACAGCGCCGTGCCCGCGGCGCCCGCGAGCTGCTGGACCGTCGACACGATGGCGGATCCGTGCGGGTAGAGCACCGGCGGCAGCGAGCCGAGCGCCGAGGTCATGAGCGGGGTGAACATGAACGCCAGCCCCAGACTCAGGACGCAGTGCACGGCGATCACGAAACCGATGGGCGTCGACGCCGAGAGGGTCGCGAAGCCCCACAAGGCCGCGGCCGCCACGACGGCACCCGGCAGCACGAGGGGGCGTGCGCCGAAGCGGTCGAAGAGGGTGCCGACGAGCGGGGCCATGAGCCCCATGAGCAGTCCGCCGGGCAGCAGCATGAGGCCGGTGGGGAGGGTGCCGAGCCCCAGGACGTTCTGCAGGTACAGCGGCAGCAGGATCAGCACGCCGAACAGCGTCGTCATCGCGACGACCACCAGGATCACGGCGACGCTGAAGGTCGAGTGCCGGAACACCGCGAGGTTCAGCAGCACGCGATCGGTCGCCCCGAGACGCAGCTGGCGCATGACGAACGCGGCGAGCGCGACCGCGCCGACGGCGAGCGGGATCCAGATCGGCACCAGGGCGTGGCCGCCGGCGGCCTCTCCGATGCTGGACAGACCGAAGATCAGCCCGCCGAACGCGAGGGCCGAGAGCACCACCGAGACCACGTCGAGGGTGACCCGGCGCGTCTCGGTGAGGTTCTGCACCCATCGGGCGCCGAGGGCGATCGCGACGAGGGCGATCGGGATCATCACGATGAACATCGCGCGCCACGGGAACACCGACAGGATGAGCCCCGACACCGTCGGCCCGACGGCGGGAGCGACCGAGATCACGATCGAGATGAGGCCCATCATGCGCCCTCGCCGGTGCACGGGCACGACGTTGAGCACGGTGGTGAACAGCAGCGGGATCATGATCGCCGTGCCCGAGGCCTGCACGATGCGCCCGATCAGCAGCACGCCGAACCCGGGGGCGACGGCGGCGATCACGGTTCCGAGGGTGAACAGCCCCATCGCGGCGAAGAACAGCGCGCGCAGGGGGAAGCGTTGGATGAGGAACCCGGTGGTCGGGATGACGACCGCCATCGTCAGCAGGAACGCGGTGGTCAACCACTGCGCCGTCGCTGCGGCGATGTCGAGTTCGCGCATGAGCTCCGGCAGGGCGACGCCCATGATCGTCTCGTTCAGGATGACGACGAACGCGGCGACGACGAGGAGGGCGATCACCGCGCCGGGGCGCGTCGCCTTCGCGGCGGAGGGGGCGGTGGGGACGGTTCCGGTGGAGACCATGACGACCAATCTGAGCAGGTGAGGCCAAGTTGGCAGGGACTGCCAAAACAGCATCCGCTACTCTAGCGGATATGACGACCCCGGACGCGCCCGTCGAGGGCCTCCGCGACCGCCGCCGCCGAGAGACGTCGATCGAGATCTGCGCGGCCGCCCTCGACCTCTTCGAGCAGAAGGGCGTGCACGGTACGACCGTCGACGAGATCGCGGCGCGCGCCGGCGTCTCGCCCCGCACCTTCTTCCGCCTCGCGGGCACGAAAGAAGACGCGGTCTTCATCGACGACGGCCGCTTCGCCGACGCCCTCTCGGGGATCGGCGAGGTCGGCGACGACATCCGCGCCCTGCTCGCCGCGCTGCGCGAGGTGTTCGCGCGCGAACTGAGGCTCCTCGACGCCGACGTCCGCGCGCGCGAGCGCTACCTGCGCGTGCGCAGGCTCATCGCGCACGAGCCCGCGCTCCTCGGCGCGGCGGTGCGGCGCGAGGTGACCTCGTCCGACCGGTTCGTTCCGGAGATCGCCGACCGGATCGGCCTCTCCGCGCTCGACGTGCGCACCGCGCTCGGGGTCGCCGGCCTCGAGATGCGCACCACCCTCGACGAGTGGGCCCGCCGCTACGACGCGGGCGAAGAGGGCCCCCTCGAGCCGCTGCACCGCGAGGTGCAGTCACGCGTCGCCGGCGCGGTCTGACGACCTCCCCGTCGCGGCCCCTCACGCCGCGCCGAGCGGATCGGATCATCGCGGCGATCACGTCTCGCGCGTGATCGTCACCTTCACCTTGAGGTTGCTCTTGCCGGGACCGGCGTACACGCCCCGCAGCGGCGGCACGTCGTTGTAATCGCGGCCGCGGCCGACGAGCACGTGCCGGTCGCCGATCTCGATGTTGTTCGTCGGGTCGAAGCCCTGCCAGTCCCCCGCGAACCACTCGACCCAGGCGTGCGACTCCCCCGTGACGGCCTCACCGACCTCGGCGGAGGGCTTGGGGTGCAGGTAGCCCGAGACGTAGCGGGCCGGGATGCCGACCTCGCGGAGCGCTCCGATGGCGATGTGGGCGATGTCCTGGCAGACACCCTTACGGGCCTCCCACGCGTCGACCGCGGTCGAGTGCACGCCCGTCACGCCCTGCATGTAGTCGATCGCGTCACCGATGGCCTCGGCGATCGCGTGCGCCGCCGGTCCCGGACGATCGTGCTGCGCCGCGATCGAGCGCGCCAGCTCGGCGACCTCGGGATGCGGCGCCGTCCGACGGGTCTGCGTGAGCTGCTCGACCGTCGTGATCGAACGTTCCGCCTCGGCGGCGAGCTGCTCCCACGTGATGTCGGCGTGCTCGATGGGCCGGGGCCGCACCTCGACGAGAGAGCGCGCCGTGATCGTGAGCGCGGCGTGCGGAGAGAGCACGTCGAAGGCCGCGACGCGCGTGCCGAAGTAATCGACGTACTGGTTGACCGACGTCGAGGGTTCGATGTCGAGCGACGAGCTCAGCACGAACTGGCTCTCGGTCGAGTGCGGCAGCATCCGCGCCTCGTTGTACGAGGCGACGACGTCGCCCGGGTACACGAAGCCTGTCTGGTGCTCGATGCGCAGGCGCTTCATCGACGGCCCCCCGAGGTTGTCGTCCGGCCGGTGGTCACGGCATCCGTCATGAGATCTCCCCGATCCAGCTCGGCTCGGCCTGCGTCGGGAAGAACCGCGAGCGGATCGCCTCCGAGGCCTCGCGCGTGACCGTCTGCACGCGCTGCATGTGCTCGGGCAGCTCCGCGAGGATGTCGCTGACCGGGCGGTACTCGAGGTCGTTGCGGATCTGCCCGAGGGCGCGCAGCACCGTGTTGGAGTGCCCGACGCGATCGGCGCGCGGGTCGATCGCGCTCATGCAGTCCTCGGCGCGCTGGATCGAGTAGATGATCGAGCGCGGGAACAGGCGGTCCAGCAGGAGGAACTCGGCCGCGTTGCGGGCGCTCGGCATGCCGCGGTACGTGCGCAGGTACGCCTCGTACGCGCCGCACGAGCGCAGGATCGTCGTCCACGACGGGCCCGAGACCTCGGTGAGCGAGCGCGTGGCGAGCAGGCGCGCGGTCATGTCGGTGCGCTCGATGCTGCGCCCGAGCGTGAAGAACTGCCACGCCTCGTCGCGGTTCGTGGAGGAGTCGACGATGCCGATCGCGAGGGCCGCGCGTTCGCGCACCCACTGGAAGAACTCGTGCACCTTGTCGGTCTGCAGCCGCCGCGGCATGCGCGAGTTGGTGGTGTTGAGGATCTCCCACAGTTCGGTGGAGACGATCTCGCGCGCGCGGCGGGCGTTCTCGCGCGCCGCGGTGAGCGAGTACGCGATGCTCGAGGGGTTCATCCGGTCCACGGCCAGGCGCGCGAGCACGTCGTCGCGGCGCACCGTGTCGACGTTCTCGGGCCACGCCGAGCCCATGACGCTCAACAGCGACCGGCAGGCGGTGTCCTCATCGATCCACGGATCCTCGAGCAGCAACTGAAGGTGCACGTCGAGGATGCGGGCGGTCCCGTCGCTGCGCTCGATGTAGCGCCCGATCCAGAACAGGCTCTCCGCGATGCGGCTCAGCATCCGGGCACCTCCTCGAACTGCTCCCGCGCCTGCTGCTGCTGCTGCTCCGCCTGCGGACCGTGCTGCACCGCGGCATCCTGCTGCTGCTGCTCCTGCTGCTCCTTGCCGGCGCCCGGTCGCGGGTCGCGCGGCGAGGTGGTCGGTGCGGGCTGGCCGTCGTAGATGATCGGGATCGCCTCGGTGACAGCCGCCTGGTCTGCGACGAGACCCGAGACGCCGTTGCCCTGGCCGTACTCGACGTGCGAGGGGGCCGAACCGCCGACCACCCAGGTGTCCTTCGAACCGCCGCCCTGGCTGGAGTTGACCACGAGCTGCCCCTCGGGCAGGGCCACGCGGGTGAGACCGCCGGGCAGCACCCAGATGTCGTCGCCGTCGTTCACGGCGAACGGGCGCAGATCGGCGTGGCGCGGGCGCATGCCGTCTTCGACGAGCGTGGGGATGGTCGAGAGCATCACCACAGGCTGCGCGATCCAGCCGCGGGGGTCGGCCAGCAGACGCTTGCGCAGCGCGTCGAGTTCGGCGGGCGAGGCGTCCGGACCCACGACGAGCCCCTTACCGCCGGAGCCGTCGACGGGCTTGACCACGAGCTCGGGCAGGCGGTCGAGCACCTCTTCGAGCGCGCCCGGATCCTCGAGACGCCACGTGTCGACGTTCTTCAGGATGGGCTCCTCGGCGAGGTAGTAGCGGATGAGATCCGGCACGTACGTGTAGAGCAGCTTGTCGTCGGCGACGCCGTTGCCGACCGCGTTGGCGATCGTGACGTTGCCCAGGCGCGCGGCGAGCATGAGTCCGGGCGCTCCGAGCATCGAGTCGGCGCGGAACTGCAGCGGGTCGAGGAAGTCGTCGTCGACACGGCGGTAGATGACGTCGACGCGCTGAGGACCGCGGGTCGTGCGCATGAACACCTTGCCGCCGATGCACAGCAGGTCGCGGCCCTCGACCAGTTCGACGCCCATGAGGCGCGCGAGCAGCGTGTGCTCGAAGTACGCCGAGTTGTAGACACCCGGCGTGAGCACGACGATGTTGGGGTCGTCGATCCCGGGCGGGGCGGACGCGCGCAGGGCCGCGAGGAGTTTGTTGGGGTAGTCGCCGACGGGGCGCACGCGCATCGAGACGAACAGCTCGGGCAGCGTCTGCGCCATGACGCGGCGGTTGGAGATGACGTACGAGACGCCCGAGGGCACGCGCACGTTGTCTTCGAGCACGCGCATCTCGCCGTGCTCGTCGCGGATGAGGTCGATCCCCGACACCTGGATGCGCACGCCGTTGGCGCTGCGGATGCCGGCGGCCTGACGGTAGAAGTACTGCGACGACGAGATGAGACCCGCCGGCAGGATGCCGTCGCGCACGCAGTGCTGGTTGCCGTAGGCGTCGTCGAGGAACGCCTCGAGCGCCCGGACGCGCTGCTTCACGCCCGCCTCGATGCGCGACCACTCGTCGTACGCGATCACGCGGGGGACGGCGTCGAGGGGGAAGGGCCGCTCCTCGCCCGCGAAGTCGAACGTGACGCCCTGCGCCAGGTACGAGCTCGCCAGCGACTCGGTGCGGCCGCGCAGCTCCTCCTGGGTCATCTGCGCGAGCGTCTGGTACAGCTCCCGGTACGCCTCGCGAGAGGGGGCGGCATCCCCGGCCGAAGCCGGCAGGCCGAACATCTCGTCGTACGCCGGGATGCCGGAAGCGGTCTTGCGCGGCGCCAGCGTGGAGCCGTAACCGTCGAACAGGTCACCCATGCTGAGACTCTACTCAGCGCCGTGTTGCGGAGACGTTTCCCCCACGCGGTCCCACCCGCGTGGATAGAGTGACGGCCAACGTCCGCCGCAACGACCAGGGGTGCCTCCATGCGCGTGCTCGTCACCAGTTCTCGTAATACGTTCGCCCTCGATCTCATCCGAAAGCTCGGCAGCGTCGGACACACGGTCTTCGCGAGCGACACCTACGACGGCGCCGTGGGCAATCACTCGCGGTTCCTCTCCGGGCACCTGGCGACGCCGTCGCCGCGGTTCGCGACCGACGCCTTCATCGCCGCGGTGAGCGCCTACGTCGACGAGCACGAGATCGACGTGATCATCCCCACGTTCGAGGAGGTCTTCTACCTCGCCGCCCGCGTCGCCGATCTGCCCGCCCGCGTGCGCCTGTACGCCGGAAGCTTCGCCGACCTCGCCCGCCTGCACGACAAGGCGAGTTTCCAGCGCCTGGCTCAGGATGCCGCCGTGCCCATCCCCGAGACCGTCGTCGTCACCTCGCCCGGCGAACTGCGCGAGGCGATCGACTCCTTCCCCCGCTACTTCGCACGCGCCGCCTTCTCGCGCGGCGGCGTGGGACTGCTGACGAACACCGGCCCTCTCGCGGGCAGGGTCCCGGTCGAGGAATGCGTTCCGACCCCCGAGCAGCCGTGGCTCGTGCAGCCGTTCGTCGACGGGCCGATGGTGTGCACCTACAGCGTCGTCGTCGACGGCCGCGTGCAGGCGCACACCACCTACAAGGCCGCGGAGCAGTGGGCGCACTCGACGGCGATCGCCTTCGTCGCCGTCGACAGCACCGACACCCTCCGCTACACGCAGCAGCTCATCGACGCCCTCGATCCCGGCTTCACCGGGCAGATCTCCTTCGACTTCGTCGACCACGGCAGCGCGGCCGCCCCCGACTACAAGGTCATCGAGTGCAACCCGCGGCCCACGAACGGCGTCATCCTGCTCGACGCCGACGACGTCTCGCGGGCGATCCAGGGCGAACTGGCCGAGCCGGTCGTGGCGATCCCGGGAACCGAGCGGCAGATCACCCTCGCCGTGCTCGCCGACGCGTTCACCGAACCCCTCTCGCACCTCCCCCGCACACTGCACGACCTGCTGCACGTGCGCGACGTGGGGGCGGGCTGGTGGGACGACGCGGCGATGCTGTGGAGTCCCGCGACCCTCGTGCACGGCGCCAAGATCTCGCACGGCGACCGCAAGGAGATCCTCGCGGCCCTCGGCGACGACATCGTGTGGAACGGCGAGCCCATCGAGGGGATGAGCCCGGCCGACGCCGACGCCCTCGAGGCCGTGCACGCGGGTCGCGTGTAGGTTCCCCGCATCCCGGTCCGGGCGGCGCGCATCGGGCGCCGCTCACCGGGCCTGCGGAATGGTCGGCCGCCGGGGTCCGCGAGGATTCACCCGGCGAGACCGATACGGCGCATGCCGGGACCCTCCGGCCGGGGTCAGCGGCGACGCAGGACCCGGCGTCGCAGCAGGGCGTCGAGACGGGCGATGTGCACCAGGAGCCGGGGGAACGATGCCGACAGGCCCGTGCGACGCAGGCGTTCCAGAGCCGGTTCGTCGCCGGGAAGACGGTCGTGCTCGCCGCGGACGAGACGACGCGTCGCGTTCAGCAGCGCCATCGGGTGGGTGTCGAGGGCGCTGTGTCCATTGCGCAGGCGCACGAGGACGGCATCCGGAGCCGCCGCGACGACGCGCTCGGCGATCGCCGGCGGGGTGCGCAGGTCGCGGTCGCCCGAGAGGACGACGAGCGGCCATCCGAACGCGCGCACGGCGGCGAGCAGGTCGTACGGCTCGCCCGCGAAGGAGGGGTATCGCGCGGCGAGGGGCAGGTACGTGCGCACCGGGTCGAGCGGATGACCGTCGAGGATGCCGCCGTAGCCGAGCTCGCGGAACGCGATCGTCCCCACGAGGTCGAACTCGTAGATGCGCGGGATGTCGGCGATCTCGGCGTCGCGCGTCGCGTACGCGGTGAGCGCGCGCCACGCGAGGCCGGGCTCGTGGCGCACGAGCGGATGGACGAGATCGGTCCCGCCGAGCTCGTACGCGGCCCGCACGACGTCGAGCACGATGCGCTCCGACACCCCCGCCGCCACGAGACGCCGGACTCCGCGGGCCATGTCGTCGTCGGCATCCCAGAACAACAGCCGCACCGTCGCGCGCTCGAGGTCGACGTCGTGGGCCGACTGCAGGGCGGAATCGAGCAGCATGGACGCCACGCGCCCCGGATGCCGCGCCCCGAACGCCATCGCGAGATAGCTGCCGTACGACGAGCCGACGATCACCGCACGCTCGATGCCCTCCGCGTCCAGCACCGCGGCCACATCGTCGAGCACGGCGGTGATGCGCATCGCCGCGGGCGGGAGGAGGCGTCCGTCGAGGTCGCGGCGCGACCGGCCGACCCCGCGGTGCTCGATCATCACGAGGTCGAGGCCGCCGTCCGACGCCCGTCGGCGCAGTCCGCGGTACGGCAGCACCGACGCCAACCCCGGGCCTCCCGGGATCACGACCACCGGCGTCGCCCCGCGCGGCCCCGAGCGCACGTAGGTCAGGTCGAAGGCGGGCGCCCCCTCCGCAGCCGGGCGCCGCACCTGTCGCAGGCTCTCGCGCATGGGGTGAACGCTACCGCGGGTGCGGGGGCGCGGGCGGGCGGCATCCTGATTCCTGCGCGCCCCCTCGGTGGCTCTCAGGCGGGATCGGCGGATGCCGATTGTCTGTGAGTTCCGCCCCCGTCGGCGCCGGGGTCTCGCGCGCTCCCTATGCTCCGAGGGTGGCCCCCGCTTCCTCCCGTTTGCGTGATCTGCCCGCCGTCGTCGCGGGGGTCGCCGCAACCGTGCTCGGGGCGGGGCTCGGCGAGCTGGCCGCGGCGATCGCGGCTCCGTCGGCGAGTCCGTTCGCGGTGATCGGGGGCGCGATGATCGACCTCGCCCCGGCCTGGGCGAAAGACCTCGCGATCGACCTCTTCGGGACGGGCGACAAGGCCGCCCTTCTCGTCGGCATCGCGGTGCTGCTGCTGATCGTCGCGGGAGCGGCCGGGGCGCTCGAGAACCGTCGTCCGCCGTGGGGGCGCGTCGTGCTCGCGGGTCTGGGCGTTCTCGGCGCCGTCGTGTCGATGACGCGCGCCGACGCGGGACTGCTCTCTCCGGTGCCCTCGCTCATCGCGGGCGCGGGGGCGGCCGTCGCGGGCGCTCTGCTGATCGCCCGCCTGCGGCGACCGCGCCGAGGCGTCGCCCCCGACAGCGATCCCGCGACCGACGGCGTCACGCGCCGCGGCGTGCTGGCCCTGTCCGGCGTCGCGGTGATGGCCGGGGCGCTCGCCGCGTTCGGCTCGGTCGCGCTGAGCGGCGGCGCCCGCGCGATCAGCGCCGTGCGCTCCGCTCTGCGGCTGCCGCAGCCCGTCTCCACGACGACGGTCCCGGATGCCGCCGATCTCGGCATCGACGGCCTCTCCCCCGTCATCACGCCGTCGGCCGACTTCTACCGCATCGACACCGCCCTCGTGGTGCCGCAGGTCGATCCCGCGACCTGGAGCCTGCGCGTGCACGGGCTGGTCGAGCAGGAGGTCGTGCTGCGCTGGGACGACCTCGTCGCCCTCCCGCAGCAGGAGACGGTGGCCACGCTCGTGTGCGTCTCGAACGAGGTGGGCGGTTCGCTCATCGGCACGGCGCGCTGGCTCGGCGTGCCCCTGCGCGACATCCTCGCCAGGGCGCGACCCACGGCCGAGGCCGACATGGTGCTCTCCCGATCGATCGACGGCTTCACGGCATCCAGTCCCCTCGAGGCCCTGACCGACGAGCGCGATGCGCTGCTCGCGATCGGCATGAACGGCGAGCCGCTCCCGATAGAGCACGGCTTCCCCGTGCGCATGGTCGTGCCGGGGCTCTACGGCTACGTCTCGGCGACGAAGTGGGTCACCGAGCTCGAGGTGACGCGGTACGACCGCGCCGAGGGCTACTGGACGCCGCGCGGGTGGTCGGAGCGTGGACCGGTGAAGCTGCAGTCGCGCATCGACGTGCCCCGAGCGGGCGCGCGCGTCGAGGCGGGCACCGCCGTGATCGCCGGTGTCGCGTGGCACAACCACGTCGGCGTCGCCGGAGTCGAGGTGCAGATCGACGACGGCCCGTGGCAGGCGGCGACGCTCGCGAGCGCGATCTCGGCCGACACCTGGGTGCAGTGGAGCTTCCCGTGGGAGGCGACGAGCGGCCTGCACACCGCCCGCTGCCGCGCGATCTCGGCCGACGGCACGACCCAGACCTCCGACGAGGCGCCTCCCGCCCCCGATGGCGCGACGGGTTGGGACGAAATGACGATCTCGGTCGCCTGACGGCGGCGGGTCGGCCGGGCCGGTGTCGGGGCGCGGCGCCACAGCGCAGCGAGACTGCAGCCGCGTGACATCTCGGCAGCACCCCGCAACCGAAATGTCAGCAGCATGCCGTCTCGCCGCCCGCCGCCGCCGAGCAGCCCGAGCCCCGACCCGCGTCAGGCCGCGAGCACGTGCTTCAGCTGTTCGACCGCCCAGTCGAGCTCGGTCGCGCGGATCGTCAGCGGGGGCGCGATGCGGATCGTCTGCCCGTGCGTGTCCTTGACGAGCACGCCGCGCGCGAGGAGCTTCTCCGCGATCTCGCGGCCCGTGCCCACGGCGGGGTCGATGTCGACGCCCGCCCACAGGCCCGCGATGCGCACCTCGGTCACGCCGTGGCCGACGAGGGTGCGCAGGTTCTGCTCGAGGTGCGCGCCCAACGCCTTCGCGCGGGTCTGGAACTCCCCGGATGCCAGCATCTCGACCACCCGCAGTCCCACGGCCGCGGCCAGCGGGTTGCCGCCGAACGTCGAGCCGTGCTCACCGGGGCGGATGACGCCGAGCACGTCCTCGTTCGCGACGACCGCGGAGACGGGGAGGATCCCGCCGCCGAGCGCCTTTCCGAGCAGGTAGAGGTCGGGCACGACGCCCTCGCGGTCGCACGCGAACGTCTCGCCCACGCGGCCGAGACCCGACTGGATCTCGTCGGCGATGAACAGCACGTTCCGCTCGCTGCAGATCTCGCGCACGCGCCGCAGGTACCCCTCCGGCGGGACGACGACGCCGGCCTCGCCCTGGATCGGCTCGATCAGCACCGCGGCGGTGTTCTCGTCGATCGCGGCGACGATGGCATCCGCGTCTCCGTACGGCACGTGCACGAAGCCCGGGGCGTAGGGACCGAAGTCGTCGTGCGCACTCGGGTCGTCGCTGAACCCGACGATCGTGGTGGTGCGGCCGTGGAAGTTGCCGTTGGCGACGACGATCGTCGCGGCATCCGGGGCGATGCCCTTCGTGCGGTAACCCCAGGCGCGGGCGACCTTGATGCCCGTCTCGACGGCCTCGGCGCCGGTGTTCATCGGCAGGACCATGTCTTTGCCGCACAGCTGCGCGAGGGCGGCGGCGAACGGACCGAGGCGGTCGTTGTGGAACGCGCGGCTCGTGAGGGTCATGCGCTCGAGCTGCTCGCGGGCCGCGGCGAGGATCGCCGGATGCCCGTGACCGAAGTTGAGCGCGGAGTACGCCGACAGCAGGTCGAGGTAGCGCTTGCCCTCGACGTCGGTCACCCATACGCCCTCGGCGCGCGCGGCGACGACCGGCAGCGGGTGGTAGTTGTGCGCGAGGTGCGCCCCCTCGGCGGCGATCAGCTGGGCGCCGAGGTCGTCGACGGCGGTGCTCATCGGGTGCCCCCGCGCAGCTCGAGGGTGCAGCACTTGATCCCGCCGCCGCCGAGCAGCAGCTCCGACAGGTCGACCAGGACGGGGGTGTAGCCGCGCTCGCGCAGCTGCGCCTCGAAGCCCTTCGCGCGCGGCGAGATGATGACGTTCTTGCCGTCGCTCGCGGAGTTCAGGCCGAACACCGAGCCGTCGGCATCCGAGACCCGGATGGCATCCGGGAAGCGCTCGCGCAGGATCGCCTGGCTGCGCTCGTCGAACGCGTTCGGAAGGTACGCGATGTTCGCCTTCTCGACGCCGCCGGGGCCTTCGACCGGGTCGAGAACGGCGAGCGCGGTGTCGAGGTGGTAGAACCGCGGGTCGGTCAGCGTGAGCGACACGACCTCGCGCGAGAAGACCTCGCCGACCTCGCGGTGGCTGTCACCGGTGGAGCGGAACCCCGTGCCCGCGAGGATCGTGTCTCCCACGAGCAGGAAGTCGCCCTCGCCCTCGTTCACCTCGACGGGCTCCGCGACCTCGAAACCGTTCACCGCGAACCAGTCGATGAAGGCGGGGGCCTCGGCCGCGCGCTCACGGAAGCGGAACTTGGGCCCGTACGCGACGCCGTCGATCACGAAACCGCCGTTGGCCGTGTAGACCATGTCGGGCAGTCCCTCGAGCGGATCGATCAGTTCGATCTCGTGGCCGAGCGAGACGTAGGTGTCGTACAGCGACTGCCACTGCTGCACGGCGAGGTTCGTGTCGGTGGGGCGCGAAGGCTCCATCCACGGGTTGATGCTGTAGCTCACCGTGAAGTGCGTGGGCCGGCACATGAGGTACCGGCGGTGCTGCTGGACGCGCTCGCCGGTCGACGACGCGGCGGTGGTGGCGGTGGGGGTAGCGGACATCTCTGCTCCTCGGAGGAAAGGTGCGGCGGACGCTGTCCTGGGGCTCGGTGGCCCTTCGACCCGGTGACGCCGTTCGAGGCGCCGTGGCGGGGAAAGGTCGGTCCGAGCACGCCGTGGTCATTGTCTCACGGGCGGGTGAGGGAGCGGGGGAAGGCCGCGGCGGGGGCGCGTTCCTCGCGGACCGGCACGGCGCGCGCAGGGTCCGGCCGCGAACGCCCCGGGCCGGCCCCGCCGTCGCACGGCGTCATGCACCCCACCGCGACACCGGCGACATGGGAGGATGACGGCGATGTCCGCCACGCTCGAGAATTCCGTCGTCCTCGACGAGACCGCAGGAATCGTCCGCATCCTCGACCGCCGCGTCTTCCCCTCCCGCGTGGAATGGGTGGATGCCGCGACCCCCGACGAGGTCGCCTCGGCGATCCGCGACATGGTCACCCAGAGCTCCGGCCCGCTCTACGCCGCGACGGCCGGGATGGCGCTCGCCGCCCTGCAGGCGGCCCGTCTCCCCCTCGCCGATGCCCGCACCGCGCTGGGCCGCGCTGGTCGGGCCCTCGCGACCGCACGCCCCACCAACGCGCACCCGCGCGATGCGGTCGCCCGCATCCTCGCCGCCGGTCGCGACGCCGACGACACCGCGGCGCTCGTGGACGCGACCCTCGAGACCGCCGCCGCCGTCGACCGCGACTACCGCGAGGCGAGCCTGCGCCTGGGCCGCGCGACGCTGTCGCTGCTGCCCGAGTCGCCGCGCATCCTCACCCACTGCTGGGCCGACGCGTATCTGTTCGGTCTGGTGGCCGCCGCCCGCGAGGCCGGCCGCGAGATCGAGTGGATCGCCACCGAGACGCGACCGTACCTGCAGGGCGCCCGCCTCACCGCGCACTCGCTGCGGGAGCTCGATCAGAGGGTCACGCTCATCACCGACGGGATGGCCGCGGCCGCGCTCGCGTCCCCGAACGGCGTCGGTTCGGGTCCGATCGACGCCGTCGTGACGGCGGCCGACCGGGTCGCCCTCGACGGCTCCGTCGTCAACAAGGTCGGCACGCTCGCGCACGCGGCCGCGGCGGCGGCGTTCGGCATCCCGTACATCGCGATGGTCGAGGCCCCCGATCCCGGGGCGCCGACCGGCGACGACATCGTCATCGAGGATCGCGACCCGCGCGAGGTTCTCGAGGTGCTCGGGCACCGCACGGCGAGCCCCCTCGTGACCGAGGCCTGGTACCCCGCCTTCGACGTCACCCCGCCCCGCCTGGTGACCCGCATCGCCACGAGCCGGGGCACGTTCGCCCCCGACCGGGTGGGCGAGCACTTCACCGCCGACCCCGACGCCCCGGTCGCGGCGGCGGTCACCGTCGTGCGACGTCGATCCCCCGAGCGGCCGGCTCCCGTGGCCGCCACCCTTCAACCCGACACGATCGCCTTCCGGCCCGTGTCCCCCACCCCCGACGAGGATCCTTCATGACCCGCATCTCCGCCGACGTCGTCGTGCTCGACATCGAGGGCACCACCAGCGCCGCCGGTTTCATCCTCGGCGACCTCTACGACTACGCCCGCCCGCGCCTCGACGAGGTGCTCGGCCGCGACGACGACACCGTGCGCGGCGCCCGCGCGGACGCGATCGCCGAGACGGGGCTGGATGCCGACGCCACCGACGCCGAGGTCGCCGACGCGCTGCGCGGGCTCATGGCGTCGGACGTGAAGTCGACGCCGCTGAAGACCCTGCAGGGCATCATCTGGGCCGAGGGCTTCGCCGCGGGAGAGATCCACTCGCAGTTCTTCGACGACGTCCCGCCGCGCCTGCGCGCCTGGCACGAGGACGGCATCCGCCTCGCCGTGTACTCCTCGGGGTCGATCGCGTCGCAGGTGCCGTGGTTCCGGCACGCGCCGCAGGGCGATCTGACGGTGCTCGTCGAGGACTTCTTCGACACCGTCAGCGCGGGTCCGAAGAAGGAGTCCGGCTCGTACGACCGCATCGCGGCGGCGCTCGGCGTCACCCCCGAGCGCGCGCTGTTCCTCACCGACCACCCCGACGAGGTCGCCGCGGCGCTGTCGGCGGGCTGGCAGGTCGTCGCGCTCGACCGCGTCGGGGAGCCGTGGGCCGGGTCCGACTTCGCGACGGATGCCGTGGCATCCTTCGACCGGATCGAGATCGCTCGATGAAGCTCCCCCTCGCCGCCCGCGTGCAGGAGGCCGGCGCCGCCCTCGCCGCCGAGGCCCGGCGCTTCTCGGGCTACGGCTGGATGCGCGGCACCTCCGGCAACCTCTCGATCGTCGTCGACCGCGACCCCCTGGTGCTGGCGGTCACCGCGTCGGGCCTCGACAAGTCCGAGCTCACCGACCGCGACGTCGTGCTGATCGACGCCGACGGCGAGGCACTCGACGCCGACGACCCGCGTCCCCCCTCCGCCGAGGCGGGACTCCACGCGCACATCGCCGCGCGGACCGGCGCGGGCGCGGTGTTCCACGTGCACGCGTTCGACGCGGTCGTCGCCGGGCACCGGTGGCCGGGCGGCGTCGAGATCCGCGACATGGAGATGCTCAAGGGCATCGGCCACCGCGCCCACGACGAGACCGTGACCATTCCGGTCATCCGCAACCACCAGGACATGACGGTCGAGGCGGCCTGGTTCGACGAGGTCTACCGCCCCGCGACGGCAGAGGTGCCCGAGGTGCCCGCGCTCATCGTCGCGAGCCACGGCATGTACGCGTGGGGCGCCGACGTCGCCGCGGCCCGCCGCCACCTCGAGATCGCCGAGTGGCTGCTGCGCTTCACCGTCGCGACGCGCTGACATCGTGGCATCCGGCGCGGGGCGGGGCGACGAGCCGCGGCGCCCCGGCGTGGTGCGCGATGAACGCTGTTCGTGCGCAGAAACGCGGCCTCTTCGCGTTCATCGGCACGAACAGCGTTTATCGGTGAGTCCCCCGGCCGGCTCGACGCCGACCCCCTCGCGCGCGGAGCACCCCGGCGCGCACCCGCGCTCCACGGCCCGGCCCGGCGTCAGCCGAACAGCTCCCCCGTCCGCGCCGTGAGCACGCGCGGGTCGGCGTCGTCGAGACGCGCCGTGCCCAGCGTGCGCGCGGCGCGCAGCACCAGGCGAGCGGCCTCGGCCTGCTCCGCCTCGGGCAGGGTCAGGATGTCGGCGACCTTCGAATACCCGACGATGCGACGCACCGCTTTGGCCGCTCCGTAGGCCGCGGCATCCGAGCGCACCTGCGCCAGCGTCCGCTCGAGCACCTCGTCGCCGTACACGCGCGGGTCGACCCGGTCGGGCCAGCGGCGCCGGAACTCCGCCTCGAACGCGTCCACCAGCTCGACCGGCAGAGCCAGCAGCGTTTCGGCGTCGGCCGGACGACCGAGCACCTGCGCGCGCGCCGCGGCGATCAGGAGGTTCGCCCACACGGCGCCGAGGTCGAACCCGGTCGGGCCGTAGGTTCCGAACTCCGAGTCGAACGCGCGCACTGATTCGCCCTCCGCGCGCACGAAGACCGAACCGGTGTGCAGATCGCCGTGCATGAGGCTCTGCGTGCTCTCCTGGAACCGCTGCTTGGCCAGGCCCATCTCGCGCACGAAGACCGCGTCGGCGCGCAGCTCGCGCACGTCGCCGGCGTTGGCCTCCAGCCACCCGTTGTGCTCGTGATCGACGTACGGCTCGGTGAAGACGAGGTCCTCGGTGATCTCGCTCAGCTCGGGGTTGGTCGCGGCGGCGATGGCGCGGCGGCGCTCGGGTCCCGGAGTGCCGAACACGCTGGTGGCGAAGCCCACCGCCCCCACGTACTGGCCCAGCTGGGCGGCCGCGTAGGGGTGCAGGCGTCCGGCGATGAGTTCGCCGCGCCACACGGCGTGATCGCTGAGATCCTCGATCGACAGGGCGAGGTTCTCGGCGTCGAAGCCGTGGAACGCCGGCACGTGCGCCGGGTCGATCCGCTCGTGCACGCCCAGCACCACGGCTTCGCGCGCCGCCCGCTCGCGAGTGAGGGGCCAGGAGGGGTCGACGCGCACGTGCGGCAGCGACTGCTTCACGACCACGCCGTGGCCTGCGGCATCCTTCACGATGAAGACGAGATTGAGGTTGCCGTCGCCGACCTCGTCGACCGAGACGATGGATGCCGGGTCCACCGGCCCCGACAGGTGCGGGCGCTCCGCGAGATAGGCGGGAACCGAGTCGACGGTGAGCTGTTGCGTGAGGAGGGTCATGATGCGGTGGTGCTCCCGGCGACGATGGTGGTCTTGCGACGGCGGAACGTGAAGCTGAACAGCAGAGCCACCAGCAGCACGACGCCCTTGCCGAAGTCCTGGATGTAATAGGGCAGTCCCTGCATCGAGAAGCCGGTGACCATGACCGCGATCAGGACGGCACCCAGCGCCGTCCCCCACGCGTTGGGCCGGCCGATGCCGAGCACCGAGACACCCACGAGCGAGACGGCCACGGCGTCGAGCAGCAGGCTGTTGCCGGCCGAGACGTCGCCCTGGCCGATGCGCGCCGCCAGCACGAGACCGGCGATGGATGCCAGGATGCCGCAGCCGATGTACGCGGCGGCGCGGTACGCCCGCACGCGGATGCCGGCGAGACGGGCGGCCTCGGGATTGGACCCGACGGCGGCGAGCGCGCGGCCCCAGCGCGTGCGGTCGAGCACGAACCACAGCAGCACGGTCAGTCCGAGGAACAGCAGCACGGGAACCGACACGGGGCCGATCGACCCGCGGTCGAACCACACGAAGTCGGGGGTGAAGCGCCCGGGAGCGGTCGTACCGTCGTCGAGGGTCATCTGCGACGAGATCGACTTGCCGTCCACGATGATGAGCTTGAGCCCGACGACGGTGAACATCGTGGCGAGGGTCGCGAGCAGGTCGGGGATGCGCGCGAAGACGATGAGGGCCGCGTTGACCGCGCCGATCAACGCCCCCGAGATCAGGACTACGCCGACGGCGATCCCGCCCACCTGGTTGCCGATGACCATGGTCCACGCGGCGATCGAGACGGCGAAACCGGCGTTGGCGCCGACGGAGAGATCGAGACCTCCCACGGTCATGGCCAGGGTCACCCCGAGGCCGGCGATGCCGATCGGGGCGATGTACTTGAGCATCCCGAAGACGTTGTCGATCGTCGCGAACGCGGGCTCGGTCAGCGCGAAGAACACGATGAGCAGCACCGTGACGGCGACGAAGCCCCATTTCGCGACGGCATCGACGGCGCGGGAGCCGAGGCCCGCCCGCGCGGGCGCGGCGGTGGACACGCTGGTCATGCGATTTCCTTCCGGTGGCCGGGGTCGTCGAGGAGCGCGGCGACGATCCGCGCCCGGTCGAGCACGCCGGCGGGAGTGTCGAGCGCGATGCGGCCCGAGACGAGGACGATGATGCGGTCGGCGACGTCGAGCACTTCGTCGACGTCGCTCGAAAGCACCACGACCGCCGCTCCCGACGCGGCGCGCGCGCGGGCGGCGTCGCCGATGCGGCGGCGGGCGCCGATGTCGACGCCGCGGAACGGCTCGTCGAGTAGCGCGAGACGCGGGTCGGTGCGCAGCCAACGGCCGACGATGACCTTCTGCTGGTTGCCGCCGGACAGATCGTCGACGTGCGCGTCGGCGGAGGGGGCCACGACGCCGTAGGCGTCGATCACCTCCTCGGCGGCGAGGTGCTCGCGCCGGGTCGCCATGACCCCCGCGCGCGAGAGGGCGTGCAGCACCGGCAGACCGACGGTGCGCGCGATCGACCATCCGGGCTGGATGCCCTGCCGCTGGCGGTCCTCGGGCACGAGCACGACTCCCGCGGAGATCGCGGCGGCGGGAGAGGCCGGGCGATACGGCTCGCCGTCGAGCGAGAGGTGCGCGTCGGCGGCCGGGCGCACCCCGGCGACGATCTCGGCCAGCTCGGTCTTGCCCGCCCCCAGCAGACCCAGGATGCCGGTCACCTGACCCCCGGCGACCCTCAGGGTCAGGGGCTCGGCGCCGGGCAGCAGCACGGCCCCTTCGACGGCGAGCACGTCACGACCGGCCGGGAGGGGCTCGGTGACGTGCTGTTGCAGCTCGGTGGGCACGCCCAGCATGGCCTCGAGCGCGGCGTGCCAGTCGAAGGGCCGGTGCGCGTCGAGCTCGAGGCGCCCGTCGCGCAGCACGACGATGCGGTCGGCGAGGCGTTCGATCTCGCCGAAGCGATGGCTGACGAAGAGGATCGACAGCCCCTCATCGCGCAGCGTGCGCAGCACCGCGAAGAGGCGGTCGGCCTCGGCGGCGGTGAGCGCCGAGGTGGGCTCGTCGAGGATGAGCAGGCGCGGGGTCGAGCGCAGGGCGCGGGCGAGGACGAGCAATTGCGCGTCGGAGGTGCCGAGGCGATCGGCGTCGGCCCGCAGCACCTCGTCGCTCCACGACAGGCCGAGCCGCTCGAGGGCGGAGCGGGCGATGCGCTCGGCCTCGGCCCGGCGGACGAGTCGGTGGCCGCCGGTCGCGAGGTCGGTGAGCGCGAGGTTGTCAGCGACGCTCAGCCCGGGCACGATGCCGTCGGCGATGCGCTGGTGCACCGTCTCGATCCCGGCGCGGCGGGCGCGGGCGGGCGATCCGAGGCGCGCGGGGGCGCCCTCCACGGCGATCTCCCCGCTGTACGCCGCGTTGGCCCCCGAGACGGCGCCGATGAGCGTCGACTTCCCCGCGCCGTTCGTCCCCAGCAGCGCCGTGATCGTCCCGGGGTGCAGGGACAGCGAGATGTCGCGCAGCACCTGGTTGCTGCCGAAGCGTACGCCGACGCCGCTCAGGCGGACGACGGGGGTGTCGTCGGCCGGAGCGGCGTCGGTGTGCCGGGGTGAGGTCATCCCGAGATCGCGGGGAGCCAGTCGGCCACCACGGTGTCGCTCAGCAGCAGCGAGGGCTCGGCCTCACGCAGCTGGGCGACGTTGGTGATGCCCTTTTCGAGCAGGAAGTCCCGGGTGATCGTGATCGCGGGGAACTGCACGCTCGTCTCGTCGAGCTGACCGGCGAGCTTCAGCGCCAGTGCGCGCACGACACCGGCGCCCACTGCGGACGGGTCGGTCGCGCTCGTGGCGACCCAGGGGCTGCCGTCGGCGGTCATGACCTCGATGTCGGCGTTCGAGATGTCGATGCCGTAGACCTTCACCTTGTCCTGCAGGTTGTTCTGCTGCACGGCCTGCACGACGCCCTTGGTGATCTCGTCGTAGGGGGCGAAGATCGCCTGGATCCCGGGGTTCGCCTTGAGGGCGGCGTCGATGAGCGGGATGTTGTCGGTCGCGGTCGACTCGGTGACCTTGCCGGTGAAGAAGAGCTGGTCGAGACCGTGCTCGGCGACGACCTCGTCCCACACCTTCTTGCGACGCTCGAGCGGCGCGAAGCCGTCGGTGCTCGCCAGGCCCACCTTGGCACCGTCGCCCACGTCGGCGACGAGCTGGTCGAGCACGCCCTGCGCCATCGACGCGTCGGACTGCGAGGTCACGATGACGCCGGTGGGGTCGTTCAGGGCCAGGTCGTAGACGATGACCGGGATGCCGGCATCCACCGCGTCGTGCACGTGCGACTCGATCGTGTCGGTCTGACCGTGGTCGACGATGATCGCGGCGGGCTTGGACGCGATCGCCTGTTCGAGGTCGGATGCCTGCTTGGCGTTGTCGTTACGGGCGTCGTACACCGTGAGGTCGATGTTGATCGCGGCGGCCTGCGCCTTCGCGCCGGCCGTCCACGCGGTGAAGAAGTCACCGGCGCCGGACTGCTGCACGAGAGCGACCTTCACGGGCGCACCGTCGAACGGCGCGGGCAGGTTGTCGACCTTCTGCACGGGAGCAGCCGAGGCCGCGGGAGCGGCGGTGTTCTGCTGCGCGCAGCCGGAGAGGGCGAGGGCGGCGATGCCGGCGGTCGCCAGGAGCGTCGCCCAGCGGTGGGATCGAACGGACACGGTGGTCCCCTTCGTCGAGGAGTCGGGTGCGAGGGCCCGTCCGGATGCTGCGCCGGTCGGCCGTCGAGCAGTCAAGCAGCAGCCACGCAACGCCGGTTAGTCGAGGTTGCACTTTGTTACATCGCGGGCGCCCATCCGGGCTTCGGAGTGGGCACTCGGTCGCCGAGGGCGAGAGAATCTGTTCATTCCGCTCATATCGCGTCGAGAGGAGGAGCCGTGACGCTCCTGACCGTCTGGAAAGAGACCGACCCGAGCACGCCCGTGCTCGAGACCACCGACGAGGCCGAGATCCGCGCGGCACTGGCCGAACTCGGCGCGCGCTTCTCGCGCTGGGAGATCCGCGACGTGCCCTCCGGCGCCTCGCAGGACGACGTCCTCGCGCTGTACGCCGCCGAGATCGGCGAGGTGAAGGAGCGAGAGGGGTACACGCTCGTCGACGTGGTCGCCCTCGACCCCGCGCAGGAGAACTACGACGAGGTGAAGATCCCCTCGCGGCAGAAGTTCCTCTCGGAGCACCAGCACGACGACGACGAGGACCGCTACTTCGCCAAGGGCGCCGGCGTGTTCTACCTGCACGCGAACGAGAAGGTCCACGCGGTGTACTGCGAGGCGGGCGACCTCATCTCGGTGCCGGCCAACACGACCCACTGGTTCGACATGGGCACCGCGCCGCATTACGTCAGCGTGCGCTTCTTCCACGACGACGACGGCTGGGTGGGCCACTTCACCGGCAGCCCGATCGCCGAGTCGTTCGCGACGTTCGACCAGCTCGCCGAGCGCCGCGCGCAGCTGGCCTGACCAGCAGCGCGGGCCGGGTCCTGACCCGGCCGGACCTCGGAAAACGCCCGGTTCTCGCAGTTTCTCTCACGGATTCTGCGGGAACCGGGCGTTTCCGCGTGCGCGACGTCAGCCGAGACGCCGCAGCGACAGCGCCGCCCACGCGATGGGCGGGAGCGTCACGTGCAGGATGCCGTCGACCACGCGGGTCTCGAGCGTCCCCGGCTGAACGCGCTCGGGCTCCTCGAGCGTGTTGCGCGCGTAGGGGTCGTCATCGTGCAGCAGGTGCGCCTCAACGATCTCGACATCTCCGAGACCCGCGACGTCGATCTGGAGCTCGACGGCATCGCCGCGCCCGCGGTGCACGAGGAAGATCGCGCTCGCCCCGGTCTCGGCGTCGTGGGTCGCGACGGCGTCCACCGCCGGGACCGCGCCGAACTTCTCGGTCTCGATCAGCGGTGACTCGACCTGCAGGCGCACGGCGTCTCCCTGCGCGAGGCGCGAGGTGATCGCGAAGGGGAAGAACGTCGTCTGGCGCCACGACGGTCCGCCGGGCTCGGTCATGATCGGCGCGATGACGTTGACGAGCTGGGCGAGCGAGGCGGATGCCACCCGGTCGGCGTGCTTGAGCAGCGAGATCATGAGGCTGCCGAAGACGACGGCATCCAGAGCCGAGTACACGTCTTCGAGCAGGCGCGGGGCGACGGGCCAATCGTCGATGGCCGTAGGCTTCACCGAGGCGACACGGTCGATGTACCAGACGTTCCACTCGTCGAACGAGATGTCGATCCTCTTCGCGCTGCCGCGCACCGCCCCTACGTGGTCGGCGGTCGCGACGACGGCCTCGATGAAGCGGTCCATGTCGACCGACGAGGCGAGGAACGAGTCGATGTCGCCGTCGTGCTCCTGGTAGTACGCGTGGCACGAGATCATGTCGACGTCGTCGTACGTGTGCTCCAGCACGACGCGCTCCCACTCGCCGAACGTCGGCATCTGCGCGCCCGACGACCCGCACACCACGAGCTCGATCGAGGGGTCGATCTGACGCATACCCTTCGCGGTCTGCGAGGCGATCTTGCCGTAGTCGTCGGCCGAGCGGTGGCCGAGCTGCCAGGGCCCGTCCATCTCGTTGCCGAGGCACCACACCTGCACGCCGAAGGGCTCGGCGCGGCCGTTGTCGATGCGCTGCTGCGACAGGGTCGTACCCCCGGGAACGTTGCTGTACTCGAGCAGGTCGAGCGCCTCGAGAACGCCCCGGGTGCCGAGGTTGACGGCGAGCATGAGGTCGCTGCCGGCCTTGTCGAGCCAGTCCGAGAACTCGTGGAGTCCGATCTCGTTCGTCTCGGTCGAGTGCCACGCGAGGTCGAGGCGACGCGGGCGCTGCTCGCGCGGCCCCACGCTGTCCTCCCACCGGAAACCCGAGACGAAGTTGCCACCGGGGTAGCGGATCGTCGAGACCCCGAGCTCGCGCACGAGCTCGAGCACGTCGCGGCGGAAGCCCTGGTCGTCGGCCTCGGGGTGGCCGGGCTCGTAGATGCCGTCGTAGACGTGACGGCCGAGGTGTTCGACGAAGCCGCCGAACAGGCGGCGACGCACGGCCCCGATCGGGAAGCGGGGGTCGACGGTGAGTCGGGCAGCGGTCATCGGTGCTCCTAGCGTTCGACCCCCGACGCTATCGCTCTCTCCGCCGTTCGCTAAACGTTTTCGAAACCCGTCGCCGCGGCATCCGCGCGTCGCACCGAGATCACACGATCGGCGCGAGCGCACGCGTTCCGGCCGCGCGAGAACGGGTGCTTTCGCGCCGATCGTGTGATCTCGCGCGGAGAGACACCCCGCCTCAGATGACCTCGGCGCTCCACCCGTCGACGCGACCGAAGCGGAACGCCCCGATCGACACCGCCTGCTCGCGCAGGAACGGCAGCAGCTCGAGGCGCCCCGCGGTGGTGACCTCGTCGGTGTACAGCGCGAGCGACGCGTCGGCGCCGACCGTCTCGGCGACCGCCGCACGCACGGCGGCGACCGAGGCCGCCGGGCCCACGAGTCGCACACGCCCCGGGCGCGGGGCGACGATCGGCTCTTCGGCGCCGGGCTCGGCATCCGGGATGCCGCCCGCCAGGCGCTGCAGCCACTCCGCGTCGCTCTCGACCGACACCGCGATCTCGCTCTCGCCGAGCAGGTGCCGCACCGCGGCGGGGAGCCCCACCGGGGTGCTGAGCGAGAACGTCGACCCCGAGCGCACCGCCGCGACGAGCACGCGCAGCACGGCCTGCCAGGGGGCGTCGGCCGTCGCGCGCACGGCCACGTCGGCGGGACGGTACCGGCGCAGGTTGCGCTCCACGCCGAGTCGCGAGACGTCGCGCACGCGGCCGTACTCGCGGTCCCACGCCACCGCGTCCGAGAGGGCGCCGCGGCGGAGCCAGTCGAACGCCTCGTACGACAGCGTCGGCTGCGCGGCCTCGATGAGCGCGGTGATGCGGCTGTCGAGTCCGCGCAGGTGCAGCGTCGACGACGACGCCCCGCCCGTCGAGGGACGCCACGAGCCGAGGGTGACGAGCCGGTGGGGTCCGCCCGACATCGCCCCGTCGCCGACGGCGGCCTCACCCCATCCGCCGAGCGGTTCGCGCTGCACCACGGCCCCCGTGGAGGCGCGGTTCACCCGCAGCACCGCGGCCTCGACGGTGTCGAGCCAGAGGTCGAGATCGGTCGCGTCGCGCGTGTGCAGACCCGCGACGAAGCCCGAGCCGATGGCGTTCTGCAGCTCGATCGCCCGCGCGAGGGTGGGAGCGTGCAGGATGCCGAGCACCGGAACCGCCGCGGCGGCCCGGGTCAGGTGCGAGCCCGCGGTGATGCCCGTGCGCACGCCGGGCGACCAGAACCGCCCCGCCGTCTCGGGACCGAGGTCGAGCTCGCGCGGCTCCACGAGCCAGCGTTCCCCGTCGCCCAGCACGGTCAGCGCGCGCCGCGCCTCTCCGGTCGGCTCCTCGACGAGCGGTCCGACGTCGGAGAGCGGATCGTCGGCCGGTCCCACGCGCAGCGAGGACACGGCATCCTTCAGCTGCTCGGTGAACCGGCCGGAGCGCGCGACGGCCCCCACGAGGATCACGAGCGACACGGCCGTCGCCGCCTGGCCCGCGCGCGCGAAGGCCCCGGCCACGACGTCGGCGACCGCCTCGTCGAGGTCGGCGGAGGGCGCGACGATCGCGACGTTGCGCCCGGCGGTGAGGCCCTGCAGGCGCAGAGCGGGGCGCCAACCGACGAACCGCTCGGCGGTCGAGCGGGCGCCCGCGAGCAGCACGCGGTCGACGCCGGGGTGGGCGATGAGCGCCCGACCGGAGGCGTCCTCGTTGAGGTCGACGTAAGCGAGGACGTCGCGCGGCACACCGGCCGCCCAGAGCGCCTCGGCCACCACGGCCCCCGCGCGGCGCGCCCGGGGCGACGGGGTGAGCAGCACACCGGACCCCGTGGCGAGGGCCGCGAGCACCTCCCCCGCGCACAGCCCGACCGGCGAATTCCACCGTGGCGCGACGACCGTGACCCGATCGGGCACGAAGACCGCCCCGGGCACGCGGTCCAGTTCTTTCGCGGTCGAGGCGTAGTACGCGGCGGCGTCGACCGCCTGCCCCACCTCGGCGTCGGCCTCGGCCAGCAGCGCCCCGCCCTCCGACGCGAGCACCTCGATGAGCTCGGCGCGGCGGTCGGCGAGCGCGCGGGACGCCGCCTGCAGCACCCCCGCGCGGTCCGCGGCCGCGAGCGCGCCCCATGTCTCGGCGGCGTCGCGCACGCGCGCGACCACCGCGTCGAGTCCGGCCTCGTCGTCGACGCGTCCCGCGGCGGCCGTGGCGTCTCCCGCGGTCGAGCCCGCGACCCGCGCGAGCACGGACAGGGCCCACGCGCGGTCGGCGGGCACGGTCGGATCGGTGTCGGCGACGTTGCGGAAGCCGGCGGCGCCCCCGGCGAGCTCGGCGCTCTCGCGCGACGAGAACACCGCGGTGTCGACGAACGCCTGCCCGCCGAAGAGCATCTGCTGCACGTCGGGCCCGAGGGCGGAGGTGTCCTCGGATGCCGCGGCCTCGCGCGCGATGCCGAGCACGGCCTGTGTGAGGCCCGCGGCGTCGGCCTCGTCGTCGGCGGGGTCGCGCAGGATCGCCGGCTCGGCGTCGGCGCGCACGTCGCGCTGCGGCTCGCGGGAGGGCGGGAGCGGGGTGTCCGCGGCGGCGAGCGCGCGACGGGCGCGGGCGGCGACGGCGGCGGTCTCGGGCGCCGGGGCCTCGGTGTCGTCGGGGATCGGTGCGGTGTCGCCGCCGCCCGTCGCGGGGCCGTCCTCCGTGCGGTCCGCCTCCGCGGGCGCCGCGGGCGGGAGGCCGGGGGCGCCGGTGATGCGGAAGGCCGCGGCGGCCGCGAGCGGGGCCGCGACCGCGTCGAGGTCATCGGGGTGCACGACGGCCACCGTCCGCACGAAGGCGCCGTCGGGGGCCCACGCCGCCGCGTTCGGCAGCACGAGGGTGATCCCGACCCCCGCGTCGTCCCCCCACGCGAGGGCGAGCGCCGCGCGCTCCGGGTCGGCCGTGGCGACCTCGACGTGCAGTCCCTCGACAGCGCGTGCGCTCGAGGTCTCGCGCAGCACCCGCACCAGGGCCGCATCGATCTCGTCGCGGGTCGTGACCGCGGGCGCCGGCCACCCGTGGCGGGCCGAGACCGCGGCATCCGGGGTCTCGATCGGGGCGTCGTCGAGACGCACGGTGAGGCGAGCGCCGCCGTCGTGCGTGCGCGTGCGCGCCCAGGCCGCGAGCTCGCGGACCGCGTCGACCGTCTCGGCGACACCGACGGGCAAGGCGATGCCGGCCGTCATCCCGGTCAGGCGCGGCTCCTCGAGCACGCGCGTGAGCACCGCCACGGTCGCGTCGAGGTCGGCGCGGTCGCGCGCGACGAGCGTGAGGTGGGTGCCGGCGGCGTCCGCGTCGAGGAAGAGCGGCAGCACGCGCTCGGCGGCGTGCTCGACCTCGGCGTCGAACGCCCAGTCCGACCGCCCCGCCAGGGCGTCGGCGAGCGCGAACGACACCCGTTCGACGTCGTCGCGACTCACCAGGGCGCGGATGCCGTCGAACCGGCGCCGCGCGGCCGAGTCGCCGAGCACCGCGGGCCCCTCCAGCCGCAGGTCGGGGGTCCCGCCCTGCGCGGCGATCGCCGCGATGCCCGCGGACAGGCGCTCGGGCCGGGCGTCGAGCACGAGGGCGGCAAGCAGGTCGCGCAGCGCGCGCTTGGCCAGCGGCACGGCCGGGGTCGGCATGACGGGGGCCACGGCACCGCCGAGCTGAAGCGCCCCGCGCACGAACCACGGCAGCGTCGAGGGCACGTCGTCGGCGAGGCGGTGCAGAGCGGCCGCCGCGGCGGTGAGACTCTCGGGCCGCAGCACGCCGTCGACGGCGCGGGCGGTGAACGCGGCGGCGGCGGCGTCGGTGGCGAGCTCGCCCCGGGCGGCGCCGAGGGCGCGCGTCGAGAACGCGGCGATGCGGGTCGCGGCGCGCTCGGCGACGGCGGAGGAGAGCGCCGGACCGGTGGTGCGCGGGTCGTTCGTGCTCATGATCGTCAGCCTAGGGATCGCGCGCGTGGCATCCCGGCGGCCCGCCGCGCAACCCGTGGATCGGCGTGACCGGACTTCTTGCACCCGGATCAGCAATGCACGGAAAATCCTTCGCTTTTCGTCTCCTGCGTGCTTTCATGGCGGTGGGTACCCACCATTTATCCCCCCTGGATGGAAGGTCACTCCTCGTGAACCGCATATCGAAATCGGTCGTCGGCGCTGCCGCCCTCGGCCTGTTCCTGACCACCGTCGCCACCGCTCCCGCGCTGGCGCAGACCCCGGCGACCCCTCCGGGCACCGACGCCGCCGCAACCGACGGCGTCGGCACGCAGCTGCTGCAGGCGATGGCCGACGACCTCGGCACCGACGTCGCGGGCGCCGCCGACGTGCTGCGTTTCCAGGCCGACGCGGCCACGACCGCCGACGACGTCGCCGCGGTGACGGGCGACGCCTTCGCCGGCACCTGGCTCGACGAGGGCAGCCGCACCGTGTACGCCGCGGTGACGACGGATGCCGCGTCGAGCGCCGCGACCGACGCCGGCGCCGTGCCGGTCGCGGTCGAGCACTCGCTCGCCGACCTCGAGACGATCACCGCGCAGCTCGAGACGAGCGCCGTCCCCGACGTCATCCCCTCGTGGTGGATCGACGTCGCGGCGAACGACGTCGTGCTCGACGTCGTCGCCGGCGGCGACCAGGAGGCCGCCGCTTTCGTGGCGGGCCTCGACGCCCCCGCCGGCGCCGTCCGCCTCGAGACGGGCGTCGAAGCGCCCGAGACGTTCGCCACCGTCCGCGGCGGCATGGCGTACAACATCAACAACCAGAGCCGGTGCTCGGTCGGCTTCGCCGTGCAGGGCGGATTCGTCACGGCCGGCCACTGCGGCGACACGGGCGACAGCACCACGTACGGCACGTTCCAGGGCTCGTCGTTCCCCGGGAACGACTACGCCTGGGTGGCCACGCCCTCGCACACGCCGGTCGGGCAGGTCATGGACTACGCCGGCGGCGCCGTCGCGGTGAAGGGATCGACCCAGGCCGCCGTCGGCGCGACCGTCTGCCGGTCGGGCTCCACCACCGGGTGGCACTGCGGCCAGATCCAGGGCTTCAACTCGACGGTGCGCTACGCCGAGGGCTCGGTCTCGGGTCTCATCCGCACGAACGTGTGCGCCGAGCCCGGCGACTCGGGCGGCTCGCTGCTCGCCGGCAACCAGGCGCAGGGCGTCACCTCGGGCGGCTCCGGCGACTGCACGTCGGGCGGCACGACCTACTTCCAGCCGGTGAACGAGATCCTGCAGACCTACGGCCTGCGCCTGCTCACCAGCTGACCCCTCTCGGGTACCCCGGTGCCCCGGCCGCCGCGCGCGGTCGGGGCACCTCCGTCTCTCCCGGAGGCGGCCGGCCGCAACCGGGCGACGCACGAGCGCCGCCGATCGCGGGCTTTTCGCTACTGTCGGTGCAGCCCCCACCTCGACCGGAGATCCGCATGGCTCAGACCTTCACCGACCTGCCCCTCGACGAGCTGGTCGACTACCGCCCGGCGCTCGACGCACCCGACGACCTCGACGCGTTCTGGAGCGACACCCTCGCCGAGGCGCGCGCGGCGGCGGGCCCCACGGTCCTCGCCGAGGTCTCCTCCCCGGTGCGGGCGCTGCACGTGCGCGACCTGACGTTCACCGGCTTCGGCGGCGACGAGATCAAGGGCTGGGTGGTGCGCCCGCACGGCGACGAGGAGCTCCCGGCGGTGGTCGAGTTCATCGGCTACGGCGGCGGCCGCGGCCTGCCCGGCGAGAAGAGCGCGTGGGCGAACGCGGGATACGTGCACATCATCATGGACACCCGCGGGCAGGGTTCCTCCTGGAGCGTGGGCGACACCCCCGACCCGCACGGCTCGGCCGCCGCGTTCCCGGGCGTCATGACCCGCGGCATCCTGGATCCCCGCGACTACTACTACCGCCGCCTCTACACCGACGCGGCGCGCCTCATCGATGAGGTCTCCCGCCTGGACGGCGTCGACGCCTCGCGCATCGCCGTCACCGGCGGCAGCCAGGGCGGCGGACTCGCGATCGCCGCCGCGGCGCTGGCCGGCGAGACCGTGGCCGCCCTGCTTCCCGACGTGCCGTTCCTCGCCGACTTCCCGCGCGCGATCGTGCGCACCCCGCTGGCGCCTTTCACCGAGATCACGCGGTTCCTGTCGATCCACCGGGATGCCGAAGACGCGGTGCTGCGCACTCTCTCGTACGTCGACGGGGCGATCCTCGCCCGGCGCATCACCGTTCCCGCGCTGTTCTCCGTCGCACTGATGGACGACATCGTCCTCCCCTCCGGCGTCTTCGCGTCGTTCCACGCGCTGCAGTCGTCGGACGCGGCGATCGAGGTCTACCGCTACAACGGTCACGAGGGAGGCGGCTACCGCCACTTCATGAAGCAGGTCGCCTGGCTCGACGCCCGCTTCGGGCGCTGACCCCGCGGCATCCCCCGGCGGTCAGCTCCAGACGCTCGGAGCGGGACGCTTCGTCGAGGGCAGCGCGGAGCCCGCGGCCCACTCGAGCACCCACGGTTCGATGTCGGGCAGCCCCTCGGGGCGCCCGACCGCCGCGAACAGCTCGTCGTGCGGCACGGTGCCCCCGCTGCGGCGGAGGATGCGCGCGCGGATGATCGCGCGGGCGTAGATCTCCCCCTTCACCAGCGCGCGGTGCTCGAGGTACACGGCGCGGTCGTCGTGGCCGATCATGCGCGTCTCGAGCTCGAATCTCTGCCACAGCTCCAGCGAGCGGCGGAACGTGATCGTCTCGGCGGCGACGACCGCGTACCAGCCCTGTTCCGTCATGGCCGAGGTGAGTCCCGCGCGGGTGAGCAGGTCCCAGCGGCCGAGGTCGAACAGCGACAGGTATCGGCCGTTGTTCAGGTGCCGCAGCAGGTCGATGTCGGTCGGCAGCACGCGGATGCGCAGGCGCGCCACGGTGTTGGGGTCGATCGGCCCCTCACGGCGCAGTCGACGACGGGCACGGAAGAGCACGAGAAGCGTGCGCCAGAGGACGTTCACGAGGGGCGAGCGTAGCGAGTCCACGACGGATCGGCGATTGCGTTGTCAGCCTTCCACAAAGTGCCCCGGCGGGCTCCGAGCGAGCCGGTGCCGCGGGCCCGAGAGGCCCCTCTCTAGCGCATCGACGCCCGTTCCGACGCCGATTTCACCTCCGCCGCGCCCGCGCGTAGAGTCGCGCCATGACTGCGGAAACCCGAACCGACATCGTCGTCCGTCCGGTGCGCGACGTGGATGCCGAGGCCCTGGGCCGCGTGCACGCCACCTGCTGGCACGAGACCTACGACCACCTCATCAGCAAGGCGGCCCTCGAGGCCGTCTCCCCGCGTCGCATGGCGGAGCTCTGGACCCACTGGGCCGCCCAGGGCGAGGACTACCGCATGCACGCCGCCCTCGTGAACGGAGAGATCGTCGGCTTCGTCGGCTCCGGCCCCGCGCGCGACGAGGACGCCCCGCGCGAGCGCGAGCTGTACTTCATCTACCTGCTCGACGCCTTCCACGGCACCGGCATCGGCCAGCAGCTCTTCGACGCCGCCGTGGAGGAGGGCGAGGGCCTGTACCTCTGGGTCGCCGACGACAACCCGCGCGCGCACCGCTTCTACACGCGCAACGGCTTCGCGCTCGACGGCGCGTCGCACACCGAGCCGTTCCTCGGCGAGGAGCTCACCGAGGTGCGCTTCGTCCGCTGACCGTGCTGCAGATCTGGGCCCTCGACGGCATCCCTGAGATCACCCCGGGAGACGATCTCGTCGGGGTGATCCTGGATGCGGTCTCCGAGCCCCTGCAGGACGGCGACATCGTGGTCGTCACCAGCAAGATCGTCTCGAAGGCCGAGGGGCGCATCATCCACGCGTCCGATCGCGAAGACGCGATCACGCGCGAGACCGTGCGCCTCGTGGCCTCCCGCACCTCCCCCAGCGGACACGTGACCCGCATCGTCGAGAACCCTCTCGGCATCGTCTCGGCCGCCGCCGGCGTGGACGCGAGCAACACCCCCGAGGGCACCGTTCTGCTGCTGCCCGTCGACCCCGACGCGTCGGCCCGGCGCATCGCCGAGGGCCTGCGCTCGGTCGCCCGCGTGGGAGTCATCGTCACGGACACGCTCGGCCGCGCGTGGCGCGAAGGCCAGACCGATCACGCGATCGGGGCCGGCGGCATCCACGTCTTCGAAGACCTGCGCGGAACGACGGATGCCGAGGGCCGCCCGCTCGTGGTGACCCTGCCGTGCGTGGCCGACGAGCTCGCCGCGGCCACCGACCTCGTGAAGGGCAAGGCATCGCGGCGCCCCGTCGCCGTCGTGCGCGGCCGTGCCGACCTGGTGGGCGACCTGGACCTCCCCGGCGCCCGCTCGATCGTGCGGGACCCGGCGCGCGACATGTTCCGCCAGGGCGCGGATGAGGCGTACGCCGAGGGCTTCGCCGCGGGCCGCGTCGCGCGCGACTGACACCCCTCTGCCTCGCGCGCTCTGCTCTCGCCTGTACCCCCTTGTCCCACTTATAGGGGTGCTTGTCCCAGATATGGCCGGTGAGGGGAGCTTGCACCGACCATAAGTGGGACGAGGGTGGTCACGTCAGCGGATGCCGCGGGCCACGCCGCGCGAGGCTGACTCGCTCTGCCCCTCGCCCGTACCCCCTTGTCCCTCTTGTAGGGGTGCTTGTCCCAGATATGGCCGGTGAGAGGAGCTTGCACCGACCATAAGTGGGACGAGGGTGCTCACGTCAGCGGATGCCGCGGGCCACGCCGCGCGAGGCTGACTCGCTCTGCCCCTTGCCTGTACCCCCCTCGTCCCACTTATAGGGGTGCATGTCCCACATATGGCCGGTGCCAGAGGTCCGCACCGACCACAAGTGGGACAAGGGGACTCAAGCCAGCGGATGCCGCGCCCCCAGCGCGACGCCCGCACCGACCAAAAGTGGGACAAGGGGACTCAAGCCAGCGGATGCCACGCCCCAGCGCGACGCCCGCACCGACCAGAAGTGGGACGAGGGCGGATCAGCGGATGCCGCGGGCGGCGAGCGCGTCGCCCAGGTCGTCGGCGTGGCGCAGGGCGACGATGAGGAACGGCAGGGTTCCGCGCAGGAGCGACGGGCGGAGCCCGCGCGCCCGCTGGGCGTCGCGGACCTCTGCGGCGTGACGGGCCAGGACGGGGATGGTCGTGAGGGTCACCATCCACAGCAGGGCGACGCGCGCCGGGTCGATGCCGACGAGACGCAGCGGCCGCGCCCCCCTCTCGAGCGCGTCGAGCATCGCCGAGACGGGGGTCGTGAGCGGAAGCACTCCCGCGACGAGCACGGCGGCCGCCACGCGTGCGGTGTTCGCCGCGGCCGGCTCGGGTCCGAGGAAGATCAGCTGCCCCGCCGCCGTGATGGCCACCATCCAGCGGAGCGCCCACGCCTGGCCGCCGAGGGCGCGCACGCCCTCTCCGACACCCATTCCGGCCGCGGCATACACGACGAGCGGAACGCCCACCGCGACCGGCACCGCGGCCCACACCGGCGGGAGCGCCGCGACGACCACCGCCACGACCGCGAAGAGAACGAGCTTCGGGCCCGGCGGCATCCGGTGCATCCATCCCCCGCCGGGGCGGTACATCGTCAGCACGCCAGGGCCCTCTCGTAGGCGTCGACGACCTCGTCCGCGGTACCGGATGCCGCGACCCGACCGTCCGCGAAGAGCACGGCCTCCTCGCACCGGCGTGCGAGGGCGAGGTCGTGCGTGACGACGACGAGCACGTGCCCGGTGTCGGCGAGGAGGTGGTCGGCGACGGCGCAGGCGTTGCGCGCATCGAGGAACGCCGTCGGCTCGTCGGCGACGACGAGGTCGGGCGCGCGCACGAACGCACCGCACAGGGCGAGGAGCTGCTTCTGACCCCCGGACAGGTCGTAAGCGGGACGGTCGGCGAGTGCGTCCAGCCCGAAGCGTTCGAGCGACGCGGCGACGCGGCGGGCGCGTTCCTCGCGCGAGAGACGGAGGGGGCGGAGAGACAGGGCGACGTCCTCCGCGACGGTCGGCATGACGATCTGCGCGTCGGGGTTGCTGAGCACGAGGGCGACGCGACGGCGGAGAGCGGCGGCATCCTTCTCGGGGTCGAGGCCGAGCACCTCGAGGTCTCCCGACGCCCGCCGCACGAGTCCGGCGGCGAGCCGGGCGAAGGTGGATTTCCCCGAGCCGTTGTCGCCGATGATCGCGATGGTGGGGGCTCCGAGGTCGAGGGCGACATCGTGCAGCACCTCGCGGTCGCCAAGACGGGTGCTCAGCCCGCGGCAGCGTATGACGCTCACCGGACGACCTCGAACACCGCGGCGACGCCGAGGCCGCCGCCGACGGATGCCGCGGCGAGCCCCACCGTGCCCGCAGGGGCTCCCGCGCGCACGAGCCGCGAGAACAGGCGCACGACCGCCACCGCCCCGCTCGCTCCCCACGGGTGCCCCAGGGCAAGCGCGCCTCCCTCGGCGCAGACGCGCGCGTCGTCGTCGCCGAGGCCGAGGCGCGACAGCACGGCGATGCTCTGCGCGGCGAACGCTTCGACGAGTTCGATCGCGGCGACCTCGTCGAGGTCCCGCCCCGCCTGGGCGAGGACGGCCTCGATCGCGGGCGCGGCTCCGATGCCGGGGAGGGCCGGGTCGCAGCCCACGACGGCGGTGGAACGGATCGCGAGTCCCGGCGCCGACCCGGCCGGGGCGATGACGACCGCCGCCGCTCCGTCGCCGATGCGGGTCGACGTCGCGGCGGTGACCGTGCCCCCGCCCACGAGCGGCGCGAGACGGGCCCGCGCCGCCGCGGATGCGCCGATACCCTCGTCACGGTCCACTCCCGCCACGGGCACGATCTCGGCGTCGAAGCGCCCGGCCGCTCGCGCGCTCATCGCCCGCGCGTGGCTGCGCTGCGCGTAGGCGTCCTGACGGGCGCGCGACAGACCGTCGTGGGCGGCCAGGTCGTCGGCGGCGCGCAGCATGTCGGGGTCAGCGAAGCCCGCGGGGGCGAAGGGAGCTCGCGCGAAGGGCGTCCCGTCGTGCACGCGGACGGGAGCGGTCGAGGCGCTCTCGACCCCGCCCGCCACGCGGGTCCGGCCGTCGGCGCGCGTCGCCAGCGCAGCATCTCCGATCGCCGCGAGTCCGCTCCCGCACTGGCGGTCGACGGTGCCCCCGGGGACGCCGATCCCGAGGCCGGCCGCGAGGGCGGCGATGCGGCCGAGGTTGCCGCCCGGCCCCGTGCAGTTGCCGAGGACGACGTCGGCGATCGGCGGGGAGCCGGCGTCGACCACGACCGCCGCGACGACCTCGCCGGCGAGAGCGCCCGCGTCGAGGCGGGCGAGGCCGCGCCCCCGCACCGCGAGGGGGCTGCGCCGCGCCGCGACGACGACGGGGTCAGTGTCGGCCATCGCGCTCGCCCTCCATCAGCCGCGCCACCTCGGCGCGCGCGGGCTTTCCCGAGGGCGTCCGCGGGATCTCCCCGAACGCCCAGCGTCGCGGACGATGAGCGGGGGCGAGCAGGGCGGCGGCCGCGGATCGGACGGCGGCCGGGTCGGCATCCGGCCCCTCCACGAACGCGGCGATCAACGCGCCCACGCGGGGGCGCGGCATCCCGAACACGACGGCGTCGCGCACACCGGGGATCGTGCGCAGCGCCTCCTCGACCTCGGACGGGATGACGGTCGCCGAGGCGCTGAGGATCGCGTCGTCGGCCCGGCCGTGCAGGCGCAGACGTCCGTGTCGCAGCTCCGCGCGATCGCCGACGGTGGCCCACGCCCCGTCGCGACGCAGCGGGCCGGCCGCTCCGAGATAACCGGATGCCACGAACGCAGAGCGCACCCACACCTCGCCGCTCCGCACATCGAGCTCCACCGCCGGGAACGCGCGCAGACCGTCGCCGGTGTCGACGGCGACGAACGACAGTTCCGCGGCCCCGTAGTACGACACGACCCGCACGCCGGCGGCGGCGGCGCGCTCGCGCAGCGAC
Source organism: Microbacterium sp. BWR-S6Y (assembly GCF_041379845.1). Taxonomy (NCBI): domain Bacteria; kingdom Bacillati; phylum Actinomycetota; class Actinomycetes; order Micrococcales; family Microbacteriaceae; genus Microbacterium; species Microbacterium sp. BWR-S6Y. Next base: position 54,156 of record NZ_JBFECV010000008.1, on the reverse strand, counting down.
GGGTCGAGGCGGGATCCTCCGACGAGGGCGACGCGCAGCCGCGGCAGCGAGCCGTCGTCGAGCACGGCGCGCAGACCTTCCGGCGTCGCGTGCAGGAGCGTCGCGGCGGGATCGCGCCGGAGCACCGGCCGCGGCCCGCCCTCGAGCGCGTGCGCGAGAGAGAAGAGGGTCAGCGACGACGACGCCGGGGCGGGAAGGGCGACGATGTCGTCCGGCCCCGCCCCGAGGAGCGCGCTCACCGCCGCGAACGAGTCCGTCCACGACGCGGCTGTCCGCCGCACGATGCGCGGAGCGCCGCTGCTGCCCGAGGTGAGGGTCGCCCAAGCCGTGGCATCCCCGTCGTCGATCCCGGATGCCACCCGCTCCACGCCCGCGCGCTGCTCGGCGCTCCAGCGCGGATCGGCGATCAGCACGGCATCGCCGACTTCGCGGGTCGCGGCGATGCGCTCGACGAGCCGCTCGTCGTCGCCGTCGAGGACGACGATCACGCCGTGGCGACCGCGGGCGCCGCCGCCGGTCGCGTCCACGCGCGGCGGAACCCGCGCGGGTACGCCCGCACGAGCGCGGCGACGACGGCGGTCGCGAGTGCGGCTTTGAGCAGATCGCCGGGCACGAACACGAGGCTCGTCAGCGCCGTCTCTCCGAGCGGAAGGCGGGTGACAGCGCTCTGCACGGGGATGCCGGTCGCGTAGATCGCCCCGACACCGCCCGCGATCATGGCGAGGGCGGTGCGCCACACGACGGGGCGCCGGCCTCCGGCGTGGACGAGAAGACCCACGACGATCGCCCCGAGGATCCACCCGATCGCGTAGCCCGCGGAGGGGCCGAAGAAGACGCCGAGGCCGCCGCGCCCTCCCGCGAGCAGCGGGAGGCCCGCCGCCGTGAGCGCGAGGACGACCGTCACCGACAGGGCGCCGAGCCAGGGGCCGAGCACGGCCCCCGCCAACATCACGCCGAGCGTCTGGGCGGTGATGGGCACCCCGCCGAACACGGGGAAGCTCCCGGGCAGTCCCAGCACCACGATGAGCGCGGCGAAGACGGCGACGCGGGCGAGGTCGGTCGCATCGAGGGTGCGGGTCATGGGCGCGCCTTTCCTGAACGGTGTTCACCTGAACGGCGTTCACTATACTCGGACGCATGTCACCCCGAGGACACTCCGCCGACGACGTCGCCCGGGCCGCCCTGCGGATCCTCGACGATCACGGCCTCCCCGATCTCACGATGCGCCGCCTCGCGACCACGCTCGAGGTGCAGCCGAGCGCCCTGTACTGGCACTTCCCGAACAAGCAGACCCTGCTCGCGGAGCTCTCGGACCGGATCGTCGGGCGGATGGCATCCGGAACCCCCGACGACCTGCGCGTCGAGGCGAACGCCCTTCGAGACGCCCTGCTGGCCTACCGCGACGGTGCCGAGGTGGTCTCGAGCACCCTCGCGATGGGGCTGGGATCCTCCCTCGCGCTCGACCGCCTGGCGGCGAGCGTCGTCGCGGCGGGCTTCGACGCCGACACCGCCCGCCGGGTCGCGACGACCGTGCTGCACTACGTGCTCGGCTTCGTCTGGCACGAGCAGCAGCGCCTGCAGTACGACAGCGCCGGCGCGCGCGACGGCGCCTCGGGCCTGGAGTCCGACGACTTCGCCTTCGGCCTCGACCTGATCGCGTCAGGCCTCCGCGCGCGCGTCTGAGCGCTCGCGCGCCCCCGAGATCACACGATCGGCCCGAGATCCCATCGAAGGCGGACCCGCGAAGGGGTGATCTCGCGCCGAACGTGTGATGTCGGCGGATGCGACGCGTCAGCGCTGCTTGACCTCGCCGAACAAACGGGCGATCGGCACGAGCACCGCGGGACGCGCGGCGATCCAGGCCGCGGCCATCACGACGAGGGATGCCGCGAAGATCAGCAGACCGGTCGGATCGCTCGTGTACGCCCCGGGGTCCACCGCGCCGCGGGCGGCGTACATGTGGTTCAGGTTGCGCAGGGCACCCGTGGCGAGCACGAGGGCGACGTGCACGACGATGAACGCCACGAAGAACAGCATGGTCGGGAAGTGCACCTTCCGCGCCCACTCCACCGGGTACAGCCGGTTGAGCCGCGCGGCATCCTTCGGCCAGACGCCCGAGAGCCGCACGCCGCTGACGATCGCGAGGGGCGCCGCCACGAAGGTGATGGCGAAGTACGAAAGCTGCTGCAGGCTGTTGTAGTTCACCCACCCGTTCTCGGTCGGCCAGTCGAGCGAGGCGTACTGGAGGGCGGCCGAGAGGGCGTTCGGGAAGACCTCCCACGAGGTCGGCACGATGCGCATCCACTGCCCGGTGACCACCAGCAGCACGACGAAGACGACGCCGTTCGCGATCCACAGGATGTCGAGCGCCTGGTGGAACCACAGGGCGAGACTGATGCGACGCTTCTTGTTGTTCCGCGGCGACCAGAAGGCCGCGGGCCTCTTCTCGCGGCGCACCTGCCATCCGGTGCGGATGATCAGCAGCAGGAAGAAGCTGTTGAGGAAGTGCGACCAATTCAGCCAGGCCGGAAGCCCCACGGGCGCCGAGGCGGGCAGGGGGTACTCCCCCGGGAACGCCTCGAGGAACTCCCGCCCGGGTCCGATCGCGAGCACGAAGCGCGCGAGCAGCACGACGATGCCCACGAGGGCGAGGGCGAACACGCCGAGCACCGCGGTGGAGCCGAGCAGCTGAATCGGAGAGAAGTCGCGGAGGGCGGCGGGCCCCGCCGCCGACGGTCGGGCCGCGCCTCCGGCAGGGGCGGATGCTGCGCCGGCGGGCCGTCCGGATCGGCCCTCTCGTGCGACGGCGGCGCGCCGCGCCGCGGCTCCGGGCCACACGGTGCGCCGGACGGTGAGCGGAGGGCGCGGCGCCGCGGGGCTCGCGCCCGCCGCGGGCTCGGGCGACGCGGGCGCGAGGTTGGCGGAGAGTGCCGAGCTAGCGGGTGACGGGGTGCTCGCGCCCCCCGCGGGCTCGGGCGACGCAGGCGCGGATGGGGCCCCGGGCTCGGGCGACTCGGGCGCGGACCCCGCCGACGAATCCCTCGTCGGCGCGGATACCGATCGCGCGGGCGCTCCCGATCCCGCTGCCGACGGCGCGCCCGCCGCGACGGACGCCGGCGGCCAGGGCTCTCCGCCCGCCTCGCGCGGCAGACCCCGGCGCACACCGGCGGTCGCGGCATCCGCTCCCGTGGGCGTGACGGCCACGCTCGCGGCATCAGCCCCGCGCGCGGGTTCGACGGAATCGGCGGCGAGCGGCGGAACCTCCGGCGCAGGCGTCGCCGCTGCGGTTCGGCTGCTCCGATCCGGCTCGGCCGCGGGGCGCTTTCCGGGGGCGACGGATGCCGGCGGCCAGGGCTCTCCGCCCGGCTCGCGCGGGAGACCACGGCGCACACCGACGGGCTCGGCGTCCGCCACCGCGGGCGCGATGGCCGCGCTCGGGTCGGCGGCACCCGGCTCCTCGACCGAGCCGGGCGCGGAGGGCGCGGCATCCGCCGAACGCTGCTCGGACGAGGACGACGTCGGACCGCTCGTCTCCCGCGGCCCGGATGCGACCTCCGCACCGTTCTGCGCGCTCGCGGCCGAGACGGTGCCCGGCACCGCGGCGGCGTCCGCGCCCGGCACCGCGACGTCGTCCGAATCCGCGCCGGAGACCGCGGGCGGCCACGGCTCCCCACCGGGGACGCGCGGCAGCCCGCGACGCGGGGTGCGGGGTGTGGACGCCATCTATTTCTTCGGAGCCTCGAGCGCGCTGATCAGTTGCGGGACGACGGTGAACAGATCTCCGACGATACCGAAGTCGGCGATGTCGAAGATGGGCGCCTCGGGGTTCTTGTCGACCGCTACGATCACGCCCGCCGTCTGCATGCCCGCGCGGTGCTGGATGGCCCCCGAGATGCCCAGCGCCACGTACAGCCGCGGAGAGACCGACACCCCGGTCTGCCCCACCTGCGCGGTCGCGGGCACGTATCCCGCGTCGACGGCGGCTCGAGACGCGCCGACGGCCGCGCCGAGCACGTCGGCGAGCTGCTCGACGAGGGCGAAGTCCTCTTTCGAGCCCACCCCGCGGCCCCCCGCGACGACCGCAGCGGCTCCGCGCAGCTCGGGCCGCGTCGAGGGCGCGGCGGTCTCGGAGAAGTCGTCGACCCGGGCCGAGGGGATTCCGGATGCCGACACGTCGAGGCCCCGCACCGACAGCGCTCGCGCGTCGAGGCGGCCGTCCACCGCCCCGGGGCGCAGCGTCGCGACCAGCGGCCCGAACGTGGGCGCCCCCTCGACGGTGAACGCTCCGCCGAAGGCCGAGTGGTGGGCGACGACGCCGAGGTCGTCGCGGCGGATGCCGACGACATCGGTCGCGAGCGGAAGGCGCAACCGCACCGCGAGGCGGGCCACGACGTCGCGCGACTCGATCGCGTTCGAGGCGAGCACGAGGTCGGGGCTCTCGGCGGCCACCGCCGCGGCGAGCGCGTCGACGACGGGGCCGGTCAGCGCCGTCGGGTCGACCTCGGCGGTGAGCACCCGCGCGGCCCCGAGGCCCGCTGCCTGCTCCGCGGCGCCCTCGAGCACGTCGGCCGGAGCCGCGATGACGGCGACCGGCTCTCCCACCCCGGCGGCCGCGGCCAGCAGCCCGGGCGACGAGGCGGCGAGCGCACCGGACGGCAGCACCTCGAGCAGCACCACGGCGACGCTCATCGGGCCACCCCCTCGGCGATGAGGAAGGCCGCGAGCTTCTCGCCCGCATCGCCCTCGTCGACGATCTTCGTGCCGGCCGCGCGCGGCGGCCGCTCGGCGACCGACAGCATGATGTACCGCGCCTGGGCGGGGTCGTCGGCCTCGACGCCGAGCTCGGCCGGATCCCACGTCTCGTACGGCTTCTTCTTGGCCGCCATGATGCCCTTGAACGTCGTGAAGCGTCCCTCGGGGAGCGCCTCGGTGACCGACACCACGGCGGGGAGGGATGCCGACACGCGCATCGTCCCGGCGTCGCTCACGCGGTCGCCCGACACCGTGTCGTCGGTCAGTTCGAGGCGCGACAGGGCCGTGAGCTGGGGCACGCCGAGGATCTCGGCGATCATCGCCGGAACGACTCCGCCGCCGCCGTCGGTGGAGAGGTTCCCCGCCACGACGAGGTCGAAGCCGGTGCGGCGGATGGCCGCGGCGAGCACGTCGGCGGTCAGCAGCAGGTCGGCGCCGCGCAGGGCGTCGTCGACGACGTGCACGGCCGAGGTCGCCCCCATCGCGAGGGCCTTGCGCACCGTCGCCGTGGCGGAGGCCGGAGCCATCGTGAGCACCACGACCTCGGTGCCGGGGTGCGCGTCGGCGTGGGCGAGGGCGGCCTCGACCGCGCGCTCGTCGATCTCGTCGAGCACCGGGGCCGAGGCGGAACGGTCGGTCAGCCCCGTCTCGAGGTCGAGGCGTCGTTCTCCCCACGTGTCGGGGACTTCTTTGATCAGCACCACGATCTTCATCGACCTGGCTCCTTCGGTGAGGGGGCGGATGCCGCTGCAGCGCGGCGGCGGAGGAGTTCGGGGCGCGGGGGCTTCGACGGGCTCGGCCGCCGCTCCCGCGCGGCCCCTGAGCGTGGCGAAGGGACAGGAAGCCGCGTCCCCGAGCCGGCCGAGCGGTACCGTGAATCGCGAGGAGGACCCATGCCCCGACGACTGCCGGTCGATCCGATCGCCGAAGCCAAGCGCCAGTGGCTCGCGCACGGCTGGGACGACGCGGCCGGCGGCATGACGGTCGTGACCTCGGTGATCCGCGCGCACCAGTTGCTCATGGCATCCATCGACCGCGCGTTGAAGCCCTTCGACCTGTCGTTCTCGCGCTTCGAGATGCTGCGACTGCTCGCCTTCACCCGCGAGGGGCGGATGCCGATGGCCAGCGCCATCGCACGCCTGCAGGTGCACCCCACGAGCGTGACCAACACCGTCGAGCGCTTGGCGCGCGACGGATACGTGACGCGCGAGCCGCACCCGACCGACGGCCGCGCCGCCCTGCTCGCGCTGACGGACGCCGGGCGGCACCGGGTCGACGAGGCCACGGCGGCGCTGAACGACGTGTTCGCCGACCTCGGGCTGGACGACGCGGATGCGACGGAGCTCGTGCGCATCATCGCGCGCTTCCGCAAGGGCGCGGGCGATTTCGCCGACCCCGCCCCCGTGCCCGACCCGCTCTGACCCTCGCCGGGCAGCGCGGATCCGCGGACCGCAGCGCCCGCCGGATGCCGTCGCCCCTCATCGCTCATCGGTGCGTGAACGACGGCGACCGCTTCTCGCGGAACGCCGCCATCCCCTCCTTCTGGTCGGCCGTGTCGAAGAGCGACGCGAAAGCCTGCCGCTCGAAGCGCACCCCCTCGGCGAGGGTGGACTCGAGGGCGACGTCGAGCGCCGCCTTCGCCGCGTACAGGGCGGGGAGGGGCTTCTCGGCGATCGTGCGAGCGACGCTCTCGGCCTCGTCGAGCAGCTCCGTGGCGGGCACGATGCGCGACACCAGGCCCGCGCGCTCCGCCTCGGCGGCATCGATCATGCGTCCCGTGAGCACCAGCTCCGCGGCCTTGTAGTACCCGAGGGCGCGCACGAGTCGCTGCGTCCCGCCCATGCCGGGGATCACGCCGAGCTGCACCTCGGGCTGCCCGAACCTCGCGCGATCGGAGGCGAGGATCACGTCGCACATGAGGGCGAGTTCGCATCCGCCACCCAGGGCGTAGCCCGAGACCGCGGCGATCACGGGGGTGCGGACCGCCGCGAAGCGCGCCCACGCACCGAAGTGATCGGTGAGCATCATGTCGAGGCCCGACTTCTGCTCCATCTCCTTGATGTCGGCGCCCGCCGCGAAGGCCTTCTCGCTCCCCGTCACGACGATCGCCCCCACGCCCTCGTCGGCGTCGAACGCCTCGGCGGCGGCGACGACGTCGCGCATCGACTGCGTGTCGAGGGCGTTCAGCGCCTCGGGCCGGTCGAGGGTGATCCACCCGACGCGGCCCCGCTGCTCGACGCGGATCGTCTCGTACGCGGCATCCTGATCGGTCATGTCACTCCCGTCGTGTCGTCGCGGTTGGCCCCGCTTCTGGCATGCTCGCACGCTGCTCGGCCTGCCGCGCGCCGAGATCGCACGTTCGGCCCGAGATCACGCGCAATACCGCCGCTGGAGCGTGTGAGGTCGCGCCGAACGTGTGATCTCGCGGCGCGCGTCGCGCCGCTCACGCGGCGAGGACGTTGCGTCCCACGATGAGGCGCATGATCTCGTTCGTGCCCTCGAGGATCTGATGCACCCGCAGGTCGCGCACGACCTTCTCGATGCCGTAGTCCTGCAGGTACCCGTAGCCGCCGTGCAGCTGCAGCGCCTCGTTCGCGACGCGGAAGCCCACGTCGGTCGCGAAGCGCTTGGCCATCGCGCAGCGGGTCGCGGCGTCGGGGGCCTTCGCGTCCAGAGCCTGGGCGGCATCGCGCACGAGCAGGCGCGCGGCGTCGAGCTCGGTGGCCATGTCGGCGACCGCGAAGATCACCGACTGCTTCTCACTGAGGGCCTCGCCGAACGTGAAACGCTCGTGCACGTAGGCGATCGCGCGGTCGAGCGCCCACCGCGCCCCGCCGAGCGAGCAGGTGGCGATGTTCAGGCGCCCGCCGTTGAGCGCCGTCATCGCGATCGAGAACCCGCGGCCCTCGCCGCCGAGCAGGTTCTCGACCGGAACGCGCACCTCGTCGAGGATGACGGGGCGGGTGGGTTGGGCGTTCCACCCCATCTTCTTCTCGTTGGGTCCGAACGACAGCCCCTCGGCGTCGGCCGGCACGAGGAAGGCGCTGATCCCGCGCGCCCCCGGCTCTCCGGTGCGCGCCATGACGACGTAGACGGAGGCCTCACCGGCGCCCGAGATGAACTGCTTCACGCCCGTGAGCACGTAGGTGTCGCCGTGGCGGATCGCCGAGGTCGTGATGGCGGCGGCATCCGAGCCCGCTCCCGGCTCGGTGAGGCAGTAGGCCCCGAGATCGTCCATCGCGATCAGCGACGGCAGCCATCGCTCCCGCTGGGCGGCGGTTCCGTAGGTGTCGATCATCCACGCGACCATGTTGTGGATCGTGATGTAGGCCGTCACGGTGGGGTCGCCGTAGGCGAGCTCCTCGAAGATCGCCACCGCGTCCGCGCGCGACAGCCCGGCGCCGCCCACGTCGTCGTTGACGTAGACGCCGCCGAGACCCAGCTCCCCGGCGCGGCGCAGGACGTCGCGGGGGAAGTGCTTCTCGGCATCCCACTCGAGGGTGTGCGGGGCGAACTCGGTCGCGGCGAAGTCGCGCACGGCGTCGAGGATCGCGGCGCGCTCGTCGGCGGACAGGGTGCTGACCGGCGAGGCGTCGAGCGCGGGGCAGGGGTGGTGTCCATGCGGCTCTCCTTCGTGAGGCGACGGCGTCGTCGCCCGCTCAGATTACCTGGACGTCCTACTAAATGGTAGGCCCCACGACTACCAGCCGTCGATGAACTGCGCTTACGGGATCATCCGGCGGACACGCCGAAGAGAGCGCCTACGGCGTAGGTCGCGGCGAGCGCGAGCGCCCCGCCGATCACCGTGCGCAACACGGCCCGGCCGCGCCGCGCCCCGCCGATGTAGGCCGCGACGTACCCGGTGACGGCGAGGGCGATGAGCACGGCGACGAACGTCAACGGCACCCGGATCTCGACCGGGGCGAAGAGGATCGTGGCCAGCGGCAGCAGGGCGCCGATCGTGAACGCCACCGCCGAGGCGATCGCCGCCGCCCACGGGCTCACGACGTCGTCGGCGTCGATGTTGAGCTCGACCGCGAGGTGGGCTTTGAGGGCGTCGGATGCCGTGAGCTCGGTCGCGACGCGCGTCGCGGTGTCGCGAGAGAGTCCCTGAGCCTCGTACATGCCGACGAGCTCCGCGAGCTCGGCGTCGGGGTCTTCGGCGAGCTCGCGCTTCTCTTTCTGGATGAGCGCGTGCTCGCTGTCGCGCTGGCTCGACACCGAGACGTACTCGCCCAGCGCCATCGAGATCGCGCCACCGACGAGGGCCGCGAGACCGGCGATCAGCACGGGACCCGTGTCGCTCGTCGCCCCCGCGACGCCGACCACGACCGCCGCGGTCGAGACGATGCCGTCGTTGGCGCCGAGGACTCCGGCCCTCAGCCAGTTCAGGCGCTGCGAGAGGCCCTGGCGGTGCGGTTCGTCGGCGTGCGCGCCGTTCGCGGTGGTCATGGCGTCAGGGTAATCCTGCTCGCCCGCGCGTCGGGGGTCTTGCGCCGCGCGGCCACGGATGTTCCGGGAGGGACGTTCCCCCCTCGTTCACCCGGGAGTCACCGCCGCGCGACACGATTGCCGCGGCGCCGCCCCCGCGGCATCCTCGTGCGCCGTTCGCGACGCGTGAGTTCCCCCCTGCATCCGAGGACACAGCCATGCCTTCGCCCCTTCTCCGCCGCGCGGTCGCGTTCAGTGCGACCACCGCGGCGGTCTGCGCTCTCGCCCTGTCGAGTGCCACCGCGGCATCCGCCGCTCTCGTCGCCGATCCCGTGCGCGACACCGCCGCCGACAGCGCGGTGACGCTGCGCCCGCTCGGCTCGTACGAGACCGGCGTGTTCGACCAGTCCGCCGCCGAGATCGTGCACGCCTACAAGAACCGCCTGTTCGTCGTGAACGCGCGGGCCGGCGCCGTCGACGTGCTCGACAACAGCAACCCCGCCGCTCCCGCGAAGCTCTACGCCATCGCCGGCACGGGCGTCGCCAACTCGCTCGCCGTGCGCGCCGACGGCCTCGGCGTGATCGCCCTCGAGGCCGCCGACAAGACCGCGCCCGGCCGCCTGGTGTTCTTCGACGCGGATGCCGCCGAGCCGACGATCCTCGGCGAGGTCACCGTGGGCGCCCTGCCCGACATGGTGTCGATCTCGGCCGACGGCGCTTTCGCCGTCGTCGCGAACGAGGGCGAGCCCGCCGACGACTTCTCCACCGACCCCGAGGGCTCGGTCGGCGTCGTCGCGCTCCCCGCCGAGAAGGCCGCGCCGGGGCAGGATGCCGTTCGCACGGCCGGCTTCGGAGCCTTCGAGCAGGGCGGGTCGAAGCCCCTCGACCCCGCCGTGCGCGTGTTCGGCCCCGACGTCGCCGCTCCCGACCAGGGCTCCACGCCCCTCGCCGCGAACCGCGTGAGCCGCAACCTCGAGCCCGAGTTCGTCACGATCGCCGGTTCCACCGCCTACGTCGCCCTGCAGGAGGCCAACGCCGTCGCGACGGTCGATCTCGCCTCGGCGGAGGTCACCGGCATCCGTTCGCTCGGCTTCAAGGACTACGGTGTCGAGACGCTCGACGCGAGCGACCGCGACCCGAAGGACGCGCCCACCTACAACCAGAAGAGCTACCCGGGCCTGTTCGGCATGTACATGCCCGACGGCATCCAGGCCTACGAGGCGGGCGGCGAGACCTACCTCGTCACCGCCAACGAGGGCGACGGCCGCGAGTGGGGCGACTTCACCGACACCGCCCGCGTGAAGGACCTCGGCTCCGACGGTCTCGCCCCGGTGTGCGCCGACAGCCCGCTCGCCGGCTCGCTCGGCGACGCCGACCTCGGCCGCCTGAACGTCGCGACCGACATGGGTCTCAACGCCGACGGCACCTGCTACTCCGAGCTGTACACGTTCGGCGGCCGCGGCTTCTCGGTCTGGACGACCGACGGCGCGCAGGTCTTCGACTCCGGCTCCGACTTCGAGCGCATCACGCACGACGCGAACCCCGACTTCTTCAACTCGAACCACTCGGCCTCGAACCTCGAGGGCCGCAGCGACGACAAGGGCCCCGAGCCCGAGAACCTCGCGATCGGCGTGGTCGACGGCCGCACGTACGCCTTCATCGGCCTCGAGCGCGTCGGCGGCGTGATGACCTACGACATCACCGACCCGCGGAACGCGACCTACGCCGGATACGTCGACAACCGCGACTTCTCGGTCTCGGTCGAAGACCAGCTCACGGGAGACGAGACCGCCGACCGCGAGCTGCTGTCGAAGGCCGGCGACCTCGGCGCCGAGGGCGTCGAGTTCATCTCGGCCGCGGACTCCCCCACCGGGCGCCCCCTCGTGGCGGTGGGCAACGAGGTCTCGGGCACCACCACCGTGTTCGCGGTCGAGAACCCGAACGTGAAGAACATCGACATCCTCACGATCAACGACTTCCACGGTCGCCTCGAGGCCGGCTCCCAGGGCGAGGCCGGCGCGGCCGTCATCGCCGGCGCGGTGAAGGCGAAGGAGGCCGCGAACCCGAACACGCTGTTCGTCTCCGCGGGTGACAACATCGGCGCGTCGACCTTCACCTCGCTCATCCAGGACGACTCCCCCACGATCGACACGCTGAAGGCGTCGGGCCTCGACGTCTCGGCCGTCGGCAACCACGAGTTCGACCGCGGCTTCGCCGACCTCACCGACCGCGTGCTCCCCGAGTACGGCGGCGGGGAGTTCGGCCTCGGCGCGAACGTCTACAAGAAGGGCACGAAGGAGCCCGAGCTGCAGGAGTACGCGGTGAAGGACGTCGACGGCGTGCGCGTCGCCTTCATCGGCACCGTGACGCCGGACACCGCGACCATGGTCGACCCGGCCGGTATCGCCGACCTCGACTTCGGCGACCAGCTCGAAGCGGCGAACCGCGTGGCCGACGAGATCACGGCCGGCGACCTGGCCGACGTGATCGTGCTGCTCACGCACTCCGGCGCCGCCACGTCGAACGACTGCGCCGCCCTCACGGCCGACCAGGCCGGATTCGGCGCGCTCGCCGTCAACGCCTCGCCCGAGATCGACGCGATCGTTTCGGCGCACACGCACCAGACGTACGCGTGCGACCTGCCCGTGGCCGGCACCGACCGCACCCGCCCCGTGATCCAGGCCTCGGAGTACGGCAAGGCCATGGGCCAGCTGTCGCTGAACTGGGACACGCGGACCGACTCCCTGGCATCCGTCTCGGGCACGACGTTCCCGCTCGCGGGCGCGTTCCCCGCGGACGCCGACATCGCGGCGAAGGTCGCCGGCTACGTCGCGCAGGCCGACGTCATCGGCGCGAAGCCGGTCGGCGAGATCAGCGGAGACATCCTGCGCGGCGGCACCCCCTCGGGTGCGGATCGCGGCGTGGAGTCGTCGATGGGGAACTGGGTGGCCGACGTGTACCTGTGGGCGACGTCTCAGAACCCCGCCTACGCCGGGACGAAAGCCCAGATCGCGCTGATGAACCCGGGCGGCCTCCGCGCCGACCTGCTGAAGGGCGACGACGGGGTGGTCACCTACAAGGAGGCCGCGCTCGTGCAGCCCTTCGCCAACACCCTCGTGACGGTGACGCTGACGGGTGAGCAGATCCGCGGCATCCTGAACGAGCAGTGGAAGGCCGAGGGCGACCGCCCGAAGCTGCACCTGGGCGTGTCCGACGGCTTCACGTACACGTACACGCAGGACCCGGCGAACCCGCGCGTCGGTTCGGTCGTCTCGATGGCCTACCAGGGCCGCGCGATCGCCGACACCGACACGTTCACGGTCGTGACGAACTCGTTCCTCGTCAACGGCGGAGACGGCTTCCCGACCTTCGCCGCCGGAACCGACCGCACCGACACGGGCCAGATCGACCTCGACGCGACGCTGTCGTACTTCGAGGCGACGCCGATCGTCGACCCCGCGCCGCTCGGTCGCGCGGTGCTCGCGACGGATGCCGCGCCCGAGCCCGGCCAGCCGAGCGCCGAGCCGACCCCGGCTCCCGCTCCGGGTGAGCCCGAAGCGCAGCCGGGTCGCCCCGCGGGCAACCCGGGCAGCGGTCTCGCCAACACCGGCGTCGAGGCCCCGTGGGGCATCGCCCTCGCGGGTGGTTTCCTCGTGGTCGCGGGTGGACTCGCGTTCGCCCTGCGGCGCCGCCGCTCGGTCTGACGCCTGACACCGGAACGGCCCCCATCCTCACGGGTGGGGGCCGTTCCCGTGCGCGCGAGATTCAGTCTCAGGCGCGCAGCACCTGGACGTGCACCCCGGATGCCGCGGACTCGACGCGCCAGACCTGACCACTGCCCCGCACCGCCGGGGCCGCCTGCGCCGAGATCACCAGGGCCGTGTTCTCGTCGATCGCCACCCCGTCGGTGACGAGCCCCGCGTCGACCGCGGCGATCAGGCGGGACAGGGTCCCCCACTGGGCCGCGTGCACATCGACGGCGAAGTCGAGCAGTCCGAGACCCGGGCGCACCTCGACCGTGTCGAGCTCCTCACTCGCGTCCTCCGACACGACCTCGGCCCCGCCGACACGGAAACCGCCGACGAGCGCGGGGCCCGCCGCGATCGCCGCGCCCGCCGAGAAGCCGGCGTAGGGCATGCCGTCGGCGACCCGTTCGCGCACCGCATCCCGGATGCCGGAGAACGCCTCGCGATACGCGGGGGTCAGGCCCCCGCCGACGAAGACGCCGTCGGCCCCGTCGATCGCGGCATCCGCGAAGCCCTCCCCCTCGACGATCGCGTGCACGCGGATCTCGGCGGATGCCGTACCCGCGGCCTCCAGGACGCCGCGGAAACGCTCGACCGAGACGTCGTCGTCGGCCTCGAGCACGAGCAGCAAGGCGATCACGGGGTCTGCGATCGCCCGCTCGCGCGCCTCGCCCACGAAGGCCTCCAGCAACGATCCGCAGACGGCGACATCGCGGCCGCCGCCGAGAAGGAACACACTCATGCGCCCAGTATCCCCGGCCACCGCCACGCGCGTGAGTCGCCAAGATGTGTCGCTTCGACGGGCCCGCCGGCGACAGAACCTGGCGACTCACGCGGGGGGCGGGGGCGGGTCAGTACCGCCGCAACAGCGCCGCGAGGGCCTGACCGCCGCCGATGCACATCGTCACGACCGCGTATTCGAGGTCGCGGCGCTGCAGGTCGAGGGCCGCGCGCACGGTGAGGATCGCACCGGTCGCGCCGACCGGGTGACCGAGCGCGATCGCCCCGCCGTACGGGTTCACCTTCGCCGGGTCGAGGCCCGCGTCGCGGATCACCGCGACCGCCTGCGCGGCGAACGCCTCGTTCAGCTCGATCACGTCGACGTCGGCGGGGGTGAGCCCCGTCCGCTCCCACAGCCGCTGCAGGGCGAGGACCGGGGCGTACCCCATGATCTCGGGGTCGACGCCCGCGGTCGTCACGGCCTCGAGCGTCGCGAGCCCGGTGAGCCCCCGTTCGCGCACGTCGTCCTCGCGCATCAGCACGGTCGCGGCGGCACCGTCGTTGATGCCCGAGGAGTTGCCGGCCGTCACCGACCCGTCCTTCTCGAATGCCGCACGCAGGCCGGCCAGCACTTCGAGGGTCGTGTCGGGGCGCGGGTGCTCGTCGACCGACACCTCGACCGGCCGACGGCCGCCGGTGGTCACGGGCACGATCTCCTCCGCGAAGGCCGCGCGGGCGGCATCCGTCGACGCCCGCCGCTGGCTCTCGACGGCGAAGGCGTCCTGTTCCTCGCGCGAGACGGAGTACCGGGATGCCACGACCTCGGCCGTCGTGCCCATGTGCCGGCCGCTGAAGGGGTCGGTGAGGATCGCGAGCGTGCCGTCGAGCAGGGTCCGGTCGCCGAGGCGGGCGTTGCCGCGGGCGCCGTACTCGAGGAAGGGCGTGCGCGACATGCTCTCGTCGCCGCCGGCGACCGCGACGTCGATGCCGCCCCAGCGCAGTTCCTGCGCGGCCGACCAGATCGCCTGCAGGCCCGAACCGCACAGGCGGTTGACGGTGAACGCGGGCACGCGCGTGGGGAGCCCCGCGGCGAGCGCGACCCGGCGGGCGTTGTACGCGTCGGGGCCGTTCTGGGCGATGCAGCCCATCACGACCTCGTCGACGGCGTCCTTCTCGACCCCGGCCCGTGTGAGGGCCTCGGTCACGGCGACGGCGCCGAGCTCGTACGCGTCGACCCCCGAGAGCGATCCGCCGAACGAGCCAATGGGGGTGCGGGCACCCGAGACGATGACGATCCGCGGCTCGGACATCAGCCCGCCGCCTCCTCGGGGCGTTCGCGGGCCTCGAGGTCGGCGGCATCCGGGACGTATCCCTCGACGTGCCGCTCGTCGGGGCCGACGTACGCCGAGAGCGGGCGGATGAGGGCGTTCGACGCCTGCTGCTCGCGGATGTGCGCCGTCCAGCCCGTCACGCGGGCCGCGACGAACAGCGGAGTGAACGTGAGCGTGTCGAAGCCCATGAGGTCGTAGGCCGGACCCGAGGGGTAGTCGAGGTTGGGGTAGATGCCCTTGCGCTCGACGAACTGCGACTCGAGGGCGTCGTAGAGGGCGGCCACGTCGGGTCGGTCGTAGTGCGCCACGAGGGTGTCGAGGGCGGCCTTCATCGTGGGCACGCGCGAGTCGCCGCGCTTGTAGACGCGGTGGCCGAAACCCATGATCTTGCGCTTGGCGGCGAGGGCGGTGTCGAGCCACGGCCCCACGTTCTCGGCCGAGCCGATCTCGGTGAACACGTGCAGCACCGCCTCGTTCGCCCCGCCGTGCAGGGGTCCCTTGAGCGCGCCGATCGCGCCGACGACCGCGGAGTACAGGTCGCTGAGGGTCGAGGCGATGACCCGCGCGGTGAACGTGGAGGCATTGAAGGAGTGCTCGGCGTACAGGACCATCGAGCGGTTGAAGGCGTCGACGACGACCTCGTCGGCCTCGTCGCCGAAGGTCATCCACAGGAAGTTCGCCGCGTAGTCGAGGTCGTCGCGGGGCTCGACGAGCTCCTCGCCGCGGCGGCGGCGCTGACCGTACGCGACCACGGCGGGCAGCTGCGCCCACAGGCGGATCGAACGCTCGAGGTTCTCTTCGGGGGTGCCCACGGCATCCATCACGTTCGAGATCCCGGCGGTCTCGCGCGCGCCGATCACGCTCACGGCCGTGCGCACCTCGTCCATCGGGTGGGCCGACGTCGGCAGCAGGTCGATCGCGGCGCGGACGTCGTCGGTCAGCGCCCGATGCGCGCGCTCCGTCTCGCGCAGGGCGGCGAGCTGCGCCGCACCCGGCAGCTCGCCGTTCCACAGCAGGTACGCCACCGCCTCGAAGGGCTGGGTCGCCGCGAGCTCCTGCACCGGATACCCGCGGTACAGCAGGCTGTTCGTGTCGGGGTTCACCTTGCTGATGGCGGTCTCGTCGACCGTGACGCCGGCGAGGCCCTTCTTGATGTCGGTCATCGTCTCTCCCTCGAGTCGTGCTCAGTGTTCATGCTGCCGGATGCGGTGGTGGCGGGGGTGCGGCGGGGGTGCGAACCTTGTCCCACTTATGGCCGGTCTGGCGGCCCCACACCCGCAATGAGTGGGACGAGCACCGTCATAAGTGGGACGAGGTTCGCGAGAAGTGCGACATGGCGGCGCGGGCAGCCGGCTCGGGCCTCAGCGCTCGACGGTGAAGTCGAAGACGTCGGCGTCGAAGCGGGTGTAGCCCTCGTAGTCGATGAGGTCGTAGAGGTCGGCGCGGTGCTGCATCTCGCCGAGCTGGTCGCGCAGGTGACCCTCGGATGCCAGGGCGTCCAGGCCCCGGCCCGCCGCGCCCATCGCGAGTCGCAGCAGCGACACCGGCCAGATGACGAGGTTCACGCCGGCGTCGCGCAGCTGCGCGGTCGAGAACAGCTCCGACTTCCCGAACTCGGTCATGTTCGCCAGGATCGGCACGTCGAGCGCCTGACGCATCGCCTCGAACTCGCCCAGGTCGCGCATCGCCTCGGGGAAGATCGCGTCGGCGCCCGCGTCGACCAGGGCCTTCGCGCGCTCGATCGCGGCATCCAGTCCCTCGACCGCGCGCACGTCGGTGCGCGCCATGATCAGGAAGTCGGGGTCGCGGCGCGCGTCGACCGCGGCGCGGATGCGCTTGATCGCGGTGTCAGCGTCCACGACGCTCTTGCCGTCGAGGTGGCCGCAGCGCTTCGGGTTGACCTGGTCCTCGATGTGCGTGCCCGCGAGCCCCGCGTCTTCGAGGGTCTGGATCGTACGCGCGACGTTCATCGGCTCCCCGAAGCCGGTGTCGGCGTCGATGATCGCCGGCAGATCGGTCATGCGCGCGATCTGCTGCCCGCGCCCGGCGACCTCCGTGAGCGTCGTGAGTCCGATGTCGGGCAGGCCCAGGTCGGCCGAGATGACGGCGCCCGAGATGTAGACGCCGTCGAAGCCCTTGCGTTCGATGAGCCGGGCCGACAGCGGGTTGAAGGCCCCCGGCATACGGACGAGCTCTCCGGATGCCAGCTTCTCGCGCAGCGCGCGACGCTTCTGCTGCGGGGTGGTCTGGGCGTACAGCATCAGAACAACCCCTTCGGCGCGGGCGCGAGGGCCAGCACGCCGGGCTTCGCGACGATCGTGAGCTGCATGACCTCGGCGGGGGTCAGCTCGGGCAGTCGCTGCACGAGCTCGAGGAACCGCTCGATCTCTTCGGGCAGCAGCACGGGCTCGGCCAGCGTGCGGAACTTGCGGATGTAGTCCTCGCGCGCGAACGGCCGGGCGCCGAGCGGGTGGGCGTCGGCGACGGCGATCTCGTCCTCGACGACCGAGCCGTCGGTCAGCGTGATGACGACGCGACCGCCGAAGGCTTTCTCGTTCGGGTCCTCGGAGTGGTATCGGCGCGTCCACTCGGCATCCTCGGCCGTGGTGACCTTGTGCCACAGCGCGACCGTGTCGGAGCGTCCCGCGCGATCGGGGGCGTAGGAGTCGACGTGGTGCCACGCGCCGTCCTGCAGGGCGACGGCGAAGATGTACGGGATCGAGTGGTCGAGCGTCTCGCGCGAGGCGGTGGGGTCGCACTTCTGCGGGTCGTTCGCCCCCGAGCCGATGACGTAGTGCGTGTGGTGGCTGGTGTGCAGGACGATGGATGCCACGTTCGCGGGGTCGCGCAGATCGGGGCGTTCCGTGCCGAGGCGTCGGGCGAGGTCGATCCAGGCCTGCGCCTGGTACTCGGCCGAGTGCTCCTTCGTGTACGAGTCGAGGATGCCGCGCTTGCTCTCGCCCTCGCCGGGCAGGGGCACGTCGTACGAGGCGTCGGGGCCGTCGAGCATCCAGGCGATCACGCCGTCCTCTCCCTCGTAGATCGGCGAGGGGCTGGTCTCTCCGCGCATCGCGCGGTCGACGGCCTCGATCGCCATCTTCCCGGCGAAGGCGGGGGCGTGCGCCTTCCACGTCGAGATCTCGCCCTTGCGCGACTGGCGCGTGGCCGTGGTGGTGTGCAGCGCCTGACCGATCGCCTGGTAGATGGTCTCCTGGTCGAGGTCGAGCAGGGTGCCGATGCCGGCGGCGGCGGCGGGCCCGAGGTGGGCGACGTGGTCGATCTTGTGCTTGTGCAGCGAGATCGCGCGCACGAGGTCGATCTGGATCTCGTAGGCGGTGGCGAGCGCCCGCACGAGAGCGGCGCCGTCGCGACCGGTGTGCTGCGCGACCGCGAGCACGGGCGGGATGTTGTCGCCCGGGTGCGAGTAGTCCGCCGCGAGGAAGGTGTCGTGGTAGTCGAGCTCGCGCACGGCGACGCCGTTCGCCCACGCGGCCCACTCGGGGCTGGTGCGGCGCTCGAGCAGGCAGCCGAAGACGGTCGCGCCGGGTCCGCCGATCGACACCGCGTGATCGAGCGCCTGCTGGCGCGCCGCGCTCACCGGCTGTCGGGTGAGGGATGCCGCGGCCACGGCCGCGTTGTCGATCAGGCGGTTGACGATCATGTCGACCACGTCGTCGTCGACGGCGACCGGGTCGACCGCGACGCGAGCGAGGGCCCACGCGAGCTGCCCCTCCCGGGCGAGGTTCTCGTCGCTGCGGTGCACGCGCACGTGGTGGGTGATCGTCATGAGGGGTCCTCCGTGAGGGCTTCGAGGATGGTCGTGAAGGCGTTGTGCAGGTGCACGTGGGTGGCGTGGGCGGCGAGTTCGGGGTCGCCGCCGCCGATCGCGCGGGCGATCAGTTCATGCTCTCGCGCCGAGGCCGAAAGGCGCAGGGGGTTGTCGCGGGCCATGCGCCGCACCCGCACGAGGTGCGTGCGGACGCTGCGCAGGGCCGACGAGAGATAGGCGTTGTCGACGGCGGCGTCGATCGCGGAGTCGAAGCGGGCGATGAGCGCGTAGTACTCGTCGGCATCCGCGGTGTCGACGCGCGCGAACTCCGCCGCCAGCGCGTGGAACACCCGCCGGTCGCCGCGCTGCGCGGCCAGTCGCGCGGCCTCGGTCTCGAGCGCGCGACGCAGGTCGAACAGGGCGCGGATGTCGTCGGCGTCGATCCCCGCGACCACCGTCACGCGAGCGGATGCCTGGGCGACGAGCCCGTCGGATGCCAGTCGGCGCAGGGCCTCGCGCAGGGGGGTGCGGCTGACGCCGAGGCGCGAGGACTGCTCCACTTCGCCGAGCACGGTCCCGGGGGCGAGGGTTCCGGTCTGGATCTCGTCGAGGAGGGTCGCGTACGCGCGTTCGCTCGCCCGCATGGCGCACCTCCCTCGTGTCGCCTCTCAGTGTATGCACTAAAGGGGCGAATGGACACCTTTTCGGCATCCGATCCGGCCTTGCGTATACAACGGGGCGGGAGTCACCGCTCACACACCTTCGACGGCATCCCCGCGGCTCAGGCGCGGCCCCACGACTCCAGGGTCGTCGGAATGGATGCCAGCGTGCCGAGCGCCGCGTCGCGGTCGGCCCGCGCGAGGGTGAGGCCCGCGACCACGAGCGAGGCGCAGACCGCCGCGAGGGCGTCGACCGCGTCGGGCGTCAGGTCGGGGCGGCGGTCGGCGACGGCCGATCGGATCGCCGCGCGCATCTCGGCCGCGTAGCCCGAGACGAGCGTGCGCACCTCGGCGTCGTCGCTGGCCAGGGGCGAGGAGCCGGCGTTGAGCAGCAGGCAGCCGAGGCGGGCGCGCGGGGAGTCCGCCGCGATCGCGGTGTGCATGTCGTCGACGTAGGCCTCGAGCGCACCGGGGTCTCCCCCACCCAGGGGGCGCAGTCGCGTGCGGACGACGTCTTCGAGGTAGGCCGCGAGCACGGCGTCGAAGAGCCCCCTCTTGCTGCCGAAGGCGTTGTAGATGCTCGAGCGCGTCAGCCCGGTCGCCTCCTCGAGCTCGGCGATGCCCGTCTCGGCGTACCCGCGCCTCCAGAACACGTCGCGCGCGGCGTCGATCACGGTAGAGCGCTCGAAGCTCGGCATCCTGCCCATGATCTCTCCTTCGCTCGGGTGGCTGAGCTTGTCGAAGCCACCAATCCCGTCGACTCCCGGATCCTTCGACACGCTCAGGGTCCTCACGGTTGCACTTCAAGAGCCGAGGTCTATATTAGACCAGTCGTTACAAAATAACCACGGGAGGCATTCCATGCGCGCAGTCATCCACCACGAGTTCGGCGAGCCCGCCGACGTCCTCGGCGTCGAAGAGGTCGAGACCCCGACCCCCGGCCCCGGCGAGGTGCGCCTGCGCGTGCTGCTGTCGCCCATCCACAACCACGACCTGTGGACCATCCGCGGCACCTACGGCTTCAAGCCCGAGCTGCCCGCGCGCGCCGGAACCGAAGCGGTCGGCATCATCGAGGAGCTCGGCGAGGGCGTCGAGGGCCTCACGGTCGGCCAGCGCGTGGCCACCGGCGGCACCTTCGGCGTGTGGGCCGAGCAGGTCGTCGCGAAGGCCGCGGGCCTCATCCCCGTCGCCGAAGGTCTGAGCGACGAGGTCGCCTCGCAGCTCGTGTCGATGCCCTTCAGCGCGATCAGCCTGCTGCACTCGCTCGACCTGAAGGCCGGCGACTGGATCGTGCAGAACACCGCCAACGGCGCGGTCGGCCGCATGGTCGCGCAGATCGCGAAGGCGCGCGGCGTCAACGTCATCGGTCTCGTCCGCCGCCAGAGCGCGGTCGCCGAGCTCGCCGAGCAGGGGATCGACAACGTCGTGTCGACCGACGCCGACGATTGGCGCGAGAAGGCACTCGCCCTCGCGGACGGTGCGCGCATCGTCGCGGGCGTCGACTCGGTCGGAGGCCCCGCCGCCGGCCAGGTGCTGTCGATGCTGAGCGAGAACGGCACGCTCGTCATCTTCGGCTCGATGGGCGCGGGAAAGCTCGAGCTCGGCGCCGGCGACATCATCTTCCGCCAGGCCACCGTGAAGGGCTTCTGGGGCAGCGTCGTCAGCAAGACGATGGATGCCGAGACCCGCGGCGCCCTGTTCGGCGAACTGTCGCGCTACCTCGCCGACGGCACGCTGACCCTCCCCGTCGCGGCGACCTTCGGCCTCGACGACGCCCGCGAGGCCGCTCGCGCGAGCGACTCGCCCCGCGTCGGCAAGGTGCTGCTGCGCCCGTGAGCTGAGGCGGGCGCCAGCTCGTGCGAAACTCCTGAGAGATCGGCCCTGCCCACCCTTCCCTCCGCGTGATCACGCGGGGTGCGGGGTGGGCGTTCTCCGTTTCTCAGGAGTTTCGCTCGCGACGCGGCCGTGACCAGGACGGGCGCCGCGGCCTCGTCAGCCGGGCAGGGCCTCGAGCGCGGCCTCGAGCGCGTCGATCGCGGGACGCTGACCCTTCACGAGCGCGTCGCGCGCGGCATCCAGGTCCATCCACTCCGCCCGGTCGACCTCGGGGAACGACGCCGTGCGCCCCGAGCGTGGAGGCCACTCCATCTCGAACGTGCCGAAGGTGAATCCGGATGCCGTGAACCCGGCGCCGTCGCCGCAGAACACGACGACCTTCTTGCCGCTGCTGTACGCGAACGTGCCGAGCTCCGCCCAGTCCGTCGCGGGCGGATCGACGCCGAGCTCCTCGCGGAACTCGCGGCGCGCGGCATCCTGAGCACTCTCCGTGTCGGGGTCGTACTCGCCCTTCGGGATCGACCAGGCGCCGGCCTCCTTCTTCGCCCAGAACGGCCCGCCCATGTGCGCGATGAGCACCTGCGGCGTCGGATCGAGCCGATACAGCAGGAGTCCCGCGCTGTGGACGACCATCACGCCACCGCGGCCGGCACCTTGTTCGCCTCGTCGGCGATGATGTCGGCGCGCTTGCGGAAGGTGCGCGCCGAGACGCGGTCCAGGGCGATCTGCGCGCGCATCTTCTCGGCCTTCTCGTACAGCGAAGGGCCGCCGAAGCCGGTCAGCACCTTCACGAGCACGGGCAGCAGCTCGATCATGAAGAACAGCGCCGCGATGAGGTAGTGCGCCCAGCGCAGCACCGGCTCGCGGTCGGACAGGCGTTCCAGCGCGGTGATCTGGCTGAGCAGCCCCACGGCCCCGGCGTTGCCGTCGGCGATCGACGAGGCGCGCTGGTTGTAGGCGGCGAGCGCCGACTCGTACTGCGCGCGGGCCGCGGGCAGCTGGTCCTCGGCCTGCTGCTTGTTCGCGTCGGCGGAGGATGCCGCGGCCTCGGCGCCCGCGGTGTTGGCGGCCGCCAGAGTCGACTGCGCCTGCTGCAGCTGCGTCGACAGCGCGTCGTAGGCGGACTGCGCCTGCTGCAGCTGCGCCTGCGCGGCATCCGAACTCGCGCCGTTCCCGGCGACGCCGGTGCAGCCCGGTACCGTTCCGGCGCCCTGGCCGGTGAGCTCGCACTGGTAGACCGCGCGGGCCTGGTCGATCACGGTCTGCTGAGCGGCGAGCTGCTGGGTGAGCTGGTCGACAGTCTGCTGGGCGGCGGCCGATTCGGCCGAGGTCGACGAGGTTCCCGTGACGATGCCCGTCGCGGCCTGGTTCTCGAGCGCCGAGACCTGGGCGGACGCGGCGTCGAGGGCCTGCTTCTCGGGGCCGCTGGTCACGGCATCCTGGTCGCTCAGGGCCTGCGTGATGTTGGTGGCGTTCACCTCGCGGGCGATGTCGTTCTGGAACACCTGCAGCACCAGCGGCTCCGCCACGACGATGCCGATGAGAGCCGCCATGATCACGCGGGGCATCGCGAGCCCCAGGAGGCGGAAGACGTTCTTGGTCGAGCGCATCGTCGAGGTGAGGAAGCGGTCGAGGTTGAAGATGATCAGGCCCCACACGATCGCGAGGGGGATCGCGAGGAAGATGCTCACCCGCACGCCGGTCAGCAGCGCGAACATCATCGACAGCGCCGACACGAGCGCGGTCCCGGCGAGCACGAGGAACATCTGCACGAAGCGCGGGACCTCTTCGGGCACCTCGTCGAGCACGTCGTTGTCGGCTCCGCCGAGAACGGCCATGCGCCGGATGAGCGAGAGCCTGGGGCGGCGCGGATCCGAGCGGCGCAGACGCGGGGGCCGCGGCTCGGTGGTGACCGGGATGGATGCCACGGCGGGCGCCGCGAGCACCCGCTCGGGCACGACCGCGGTCTCGGCGTCGTCGACTTCCGGCCCGTCGGCTTCTGGAGCGTCGGCTTCCGGGGCGTCGGCGGACGCGCGGTCGATCACGACGGTGTCGTGGTCGTCGGCCGAGGCGTCGGCGTCGGAGTCGTCGAGGAAGGGGTCGCGCGGCTCGTCGTCGGCGGGCGGAGCGCCCCACGGCTCGGAGGTGTGTTCATGCGCGGTGTCGTTCGAGCGGGCGCCGTCCGGGCGCGCAGCGGCGTTCTGGGCGGCGAGGATGTCGTCGAGGTACTGCACGCGTTCCTCGTCCGTCGTGAACTCGATTCGACCGTCGGAGCCGAAACGGCCGGGTCGGTGAGCGGAAAAGGACATTCGATGAGGGTACGACGCTCAACCTGGCCCGCTCCTGAGCGGGGCCTGAGGCCCGGCTGGGGGCGGCTGGGGGCGGCGCGAGTCGGTGTGGACGCTCAGCGACGCTGGGCGCGCGCGAGATCACACGATCGGCGCGAAAGCACATCACCGTGCGTGTGATCTCGAGCGCATCGTGTGATCTCGCGCGGCGAGGGGCGCCCGGCCGCGTGGGGCGCGCAGCGGCGCGGGGCGCGCAGCGGCGCGGAAGGCGCGCGAGATCACACGATCGGCGCGAAAGCACACCGTCTTGCGTGTGATCTCGCGCCGATCGTGTGCTTTCGCGCAGAGAGGTGCGCCGCCGCTCCGCGCACGCGCCCGGACGCGCGACAGCGGGCCGGGCGCGAACGCCCGACCCGCTGCACGAACCGCGTCAGACCAGGCGCTTCTTCGGCGAGACCTCGTAGGTGTTCTCGGGGTCGGAGAACACCGCGTCGCCCAGTGCCGCGTCGATCGCCGCGAGGGCATCGGCCTCGAGCTTCACGCCCGATGCCTTCACGGTGTCGTGCAGCTGCTCGGGGCGGGAGGCTCCGACCAGGGCGGCGGCGATGTTCGGGTTCTGCAGCACCCACGCGATCGCGAGCTGCGGCATCGTGAGTCCGGCCTCGTCGGCGATGGGCTTCAGTCGCTGGACGGCCTCGAGGGTGTCGTCGTTCAGGAACCGCTTGATGAAGTTCGCGCCGCTCTTCTCGTCGGTGGCGCGCGAGCCCTCGGGCACGGGCTGACCGGGCAGGTACTTGCCGCTCAGCACGCCCTGCGCCATCGGCGACCAGACGATCTGCGAGATGCCCAGCTCTTCGCTGGTGGGCACGACCTTGCCCTCGATCACGCGCCACAGCATGGAGTACTGCGGCTGGTTCGAGATGAGCTGGATGCCGAGCTGCTTCGCGAGCGCGTGCCCCTCGCGCAGCTGTTCGGCCGTCCACTCCGAGACGCCGATGTACAGCGCCTTGCCCTGGCGGACGACGTCGGCGAAGGCCTGGAACGTCTCTTCGAGCGGCGTCTCGTAGTCGAAGCGATGCGCCTGGTAGAGGTCGACGTAGTCGGTGCCGAGACGCTTCAGCGACCCGTTGATGGAGTCCATGATGTGCTTGCGACTGAGCCCGGTGTCGTTGGGGCCGCCGGGGCCGGTCGGGAAGTAGACCTTCGTGAAGATCTCGAGCGATTCGCGGCGCTGACCCTCGAGGGCCGTGCCGAGGACGGTCTCGGCTGCGGTGTTGGCGTAGGTGTCGGCGGTGTCGAACGTCGTGATGCCCGCGTCGAGCGCGGCGTGCACCGTGGCGATCGCGGCGTCGTCTCCGACCTGCGAGCCGTGGGTCACCCAGTTGCCGAGGGTGATCTCCGAGATCTTGAATCCACTGTTGCCGAGATAGCGATAAGCGACCATTCCTCCACGCTAGACCCGGCCGCCGACACCGGGGCCGCGGCATCCGCCCCTCCCCCGCTCACGCGTCCTTGCGGATCCACCGGAACGTCACCCGCACCAGGGCCGGGCCGACCACCAGCCACAGCGACGTCACCAGCAGGATGAGCGGGTGATCCCACGACCCCGACGGCTCGCCCGCGGCGAAGCTCTCGGGCAGGAACACCGAGCGGAAGCCCTGCGCGAGCCACTTCAGCGGGAAGACGCTCGCGACGTTCTGCAGCCACTCCGGCAGCGCGGCGAAGTTGATGTAGACGCCCGAGATGAACTGCAGCAGCAGCACGATCGGGATGACGACGCCGGTGGCGCTGCGTCCGGTGCGGGGCAGGGCCGACAGGCCGATGCCGAGGATCGCGCAGGTCGTCACGCCCAGCAGGAACACCCACGCGAAGGTCAGCCAGCGCTCCGGGTCGGTGGGCAGGGGGACGCCGAAGAACACCGCCGCCACGACGATGAGCAGCACCGACTGCAGCAGACCCGTGACGAGCACCTGCCCGAGCTTGCCGATGAAGTACGACACCGGGCTGAGCGGGGTGCCGCCCAGTCGCTTGAGGGTGCCGTCGCTGCGTTCCATCGCGATGTCGATCGACATGTTCTGCAGTCCCGACAGCAGTACGCCCGCCGCGAGCATCGCCGGCAGGTAGAACTGCGCGGCATCCACCTCATCGCCCGGAGGGCCGAACGTCTGGGCGTCGAAGGCGACCGCGAAGATCAACAGGATCATCACGGGGAACAGGAACGTGAAGAACACCGAGTCGCCCTGGCGGAAGTACGAGCGCACCTCGAACGCGACCCGCGCGGCCCCCAACCGCAGCACGCGGCTCATGCCACGCCTCCCGCCGCGGTCGTGCGCCGCGCCTCGTCGCCGAGGAACGACAGGTAGACGTCCTCGAGGCTCGGGCGCACCACCTCGAGCCGCTCGGGTTCGCCCAGGCGCGCGTGCAGCGCCGCGACCACCCCGCCGGGATCCTGCGTGCGCTCCTCGCGCACCTCGCCGCCCTCGCGCCAGCGCACCAGGGGGACGCGTGCGTCGGGTCCGCCCAACTCGTCGATCGGGCCGACGGATGCCACCTGACCGCCGACGATGATGGCGGCGCGCTCAGCGAGTTCGGCGGCTTCGTCGAGGTAGTGGGTCGTGAGGAGGATTGAGGTGCCCTCCCGCTGCAGGTCGCGGATGAGGTCCCAGAACTGGCGTCGCACCTCGGGGTCGAAACCCGTGGTCGGCTCGTCGAGGAACAGCAGCTCGGGTCGACCGATGATGCCGAGCGCGACGTCGACGCGGCGCCGCTGTCCGCCGGAGAGCTTGCGCACGCCGACCCGCGCCTTCTCGGTGAGCCCGACCGCCGCGATCGTCTCGTCGACATCGCGTGGTCGCGGGTAGAACGAGGCGAAGTGCGACAGGAGCTCCCGCACGGTGGCGGTGGGCGCTTCGCCCGTGTTCTGCAGCACGATCCCGAGCCGCGCCTTCCACGCGAGGCCGCCGCGGTGCGGATCGACGCCGAGCACCTCCACCGTGCCGCCCGTGCGGTCGCGGTAGCCCTCGAGGATCTCGATGACCGTGCTCTTGCCGGCGCCGTTCGGCCCGAGCAGGGCGAACGTCTCCCCGCGGCGGATGTCGAAGCTCACCCCGCGCAGCGCCTCGACGCCCCCGCGGTAGGTCTTGCGCAGATCCTCGACCCGCACGACGTGATCGCTCATGTGCTCAGTCTGGCGGTCGCGGGGCCGGCTGAGCCCTCGCGTGCTCATCGGAAGCGGATGGGAAAGGCTGCAAAGGCACCTGGGAGAACGCTGATCCGTCCAAACCATCCCCCCGTGCCGTCCCGGATGACCACGCGTGCGGGGAATTTCGCCCCCGGTCGCCGCACGTCCCCTTACCGCCCTCGAACCGTCCACGTGGACGCTGGAGGTTGACTTTGTCGTTCCCGCACGTTCTCCCGCTCACCGCCGCCGCCCCCGGTCCCACGCCCGAACCGCTCCTCACCCCCGTCGCTCCCGCCCCCGGGCAGGGGTCGACGGGAACCACCGACGTCCCGCTCCCGGCCCAGCCCGGAACGACCGTGTCGGGCGGTTTCCTGCCCGACTGGTCGATCGGCGAGTGGCTCGGCTACAGCGGCATCATCATCCTGGCGCTCGCCCTGACCGTCGTCGCGACGACGACGCTGTGGTGGATGCTCCACGCCTGGCGTTCCGCCGATGATCTGCGCGCCACGCAGTTCAGCTCCTCGCCGCGTCCGGCGCGGCACCGATTCACGCTGCTCGTGCCCGGGCGGCACGAGGAAGAGGTGATGGGGCAGACGCTCGACCGCCTCGCGCAGCAGGACCACCCCGATTTCGAGATCATCGCCATCGTCGGCCACGACGACCCCGGTACCGAGCTGGTGGTGCGGCAGGCCGCCGCCCGGCATCCCGATCTCATCAAGGTCGTCGTGGACGACAGCGTCCCCAAGAACAAGCCCAAGGCGCTGAACCGCGCCCTGCAGATCGCGACCGGTGACGTCGTCGGCGTCTTCGACGCCGAGGACGAGGTGCACCCCGGCCTGCTGACGGTCGTGGACTCGAAGTTCCAGGAGACGGGTGCCGACGTCGTGCAGGGCGGCGTTCAGCTGATGAACTTCGAGACCAGCTGGTGGTCGCTGCGCAACGTCCTGGAGTACTACTTCTGGTTCCGCTCGCGCCTGCACTTCCACGCCCGCTCCAAGTTCATCCCCCTCGGCGGCAACACCGTGTTCGTCACCCGCGATCGCCTCGCATGGTCGAAGGGATGGGACGACCAGTGCCTCGCCGAGGACTGCGAGCTCGGCGTGCGCCTGTCCAGCGACGGCGCGAAGGTCGTCGTCGCCTACAATCCCGAGTACGTCACGCGCGAGGAGACCCCGCCGACCCTGAAGTCGCTCTACAAGCAGCGCACGCGCTGGAACCAGGGCTTCCTGCAGGTGCTCGGCAAGGGCGAGTGGAAGGCGCTGCCGACGCTGCGCCAGCGCATGTACGCCCGCTATCTGCTGAACATGCCGTTCCTGCAGGCGGCGACCGGACTGCTGATCCCCATCTCGCTCGTGTTCATCCTTCTTGTGAAGGTGCCGACACCCGTGGCGCTGCTGACCTTCCTTCCGCTGGTGCCCACGATCATCACCCTCGTCGCCGAGGCGGCGGGACTGACCGAGTTCGGACGTGTCTACGGCAAGAAGGTGCGCGTTCGCGACTACGTCCGCCTCGTGCTGGGACTCGTGCCTTACCAGGTGTTCCTCGCCGCCGCCGCCGTGCGCAGCGTCGTGCGTCAGATGCGCGGTGACGGCAGCTGGGAGAAGACCGAGCACACCGGCGCCCACCGCGACGCCGCGACCGCGACCCCGTCCACCGCGCGCGACCTCGTCGGCGCCGGCGCGGAGGTGACCCGATGACCTCGACGATCGACCGCGTCCCCACCGGGACGATCCCCTCCGACCGCGCGTCCGCGGGGCTGCGCCGCCGGGTCTCGCCCTGGCGCGCCCGGCTCGGCGACGCACTGTGGCTGCTTCCTCCCCTCGTCCTCGGCCTGGTGGTCAACGCGCTGAACCTGGGCGGCTCCCCGCAGCGCATCGACGACGAAGGCACCTACACCGCGCAGGCGTGGAGCATCGGCAACCTCGGCGAGCTCACGCACTACACCTACTGGTACGACCACCCGCCCCTCGGGTGGATGCAGATCGCCGCCTGGGTCGGTCTGACCGACGGCTGGAACCGCTACGACGTCGCCGTCATCGCCGCGCGCGAGGCGATGCTCGCCGCCACCGCCGCAGCCGCCGTCCTGCTGTGGTTCGTCGTACGCCGCATCGGCTTCGCCCGGTTCACGGCATCCGCCGCGGTCGCGCTGTTCCTGCTGTCGCCGCTGGCGGTGCAGTTCCACCGCCAGGTGTACCTCGACAACATCGCGACCGCCTGGTTGCTCGCCGCCCTGCTGCTGGCGATGAGCCGACGCGCCCAGCTCGCCGGCTACATCGGCGCCGCCGCCGCGTTCGGCATCGCCGTGCTCACGAAGGAGACCTACCTGCTCGCGCTGCCGTTGGTGGCGTGGTTCATGTGGCGCGGGGCGGAGCGCACCACGCGCCGGTACACCCTGTCGGTCGCCTCGGCCGTGCTGGGACTCATCGGTCTCGCGTACGTCGCCTTCGCCCTGGTCAAGGGCGAGGTCGCCCCCGCCCCCGGGCGCGTGAGCCTGTGGGACGGACTGGCGTTCCAGCTCGCCTCGCGCGAGGGCAGCGGATCGCTCTTCGACCCCGAGAGCCTCATGGCGCGCACCGTCGGACTGTGGTGGCAGCTCGACGCCGTGCTCATCGTCACGGCGCTCGCGGCGGCCGTCGCGGCCCTGTTCGTGCGTCGCCTGCGTCCGTGGGCGATCGCTCTGCTGGCGCTGACGGCGTTCATGTTCCGCGGGGGCTACCTGCCCGTGCCGTACGTCATCATGCTGCTGCCGTTCGCGGCCGTGGTCGTCGCCGGAATGGGTCAGGTGGCCGTCGAGGCCTTGCGTTCGGCGGGCGTGCTGCGGCGCCTCGCCGGAGTCGCCACCGCCCTCGGGCTCGTCGTCGCCGTGCTGGCCGCTGGTCCCCTGTGGGCGGCGCAGCTGCGCGGGTTCCTCCTCGCCGATCTCGACCGTCCGCTGCGCGACGCCGAGGCGTGGATGACGCAGAACGCCCCGGCCGACTCCCGCATGCTCGTGGATGACGCGATGTGGGTCGACCTTGTGCGTGCGGGCTTCGAGCGCGAGAACGTCGTCTGGTACTACAAGGCCGACACCGATACCGACGTGCAGCAGCTCGCCCCCGACGGGTGGCGCGACTACGACTACGTCATCACGACCGACTCGATGCGCACCTTCCCGACCGAGTTCCCGACCGTGCGTCAGGCGATCGAGAACAGCGCCGTGGTGGCGTCGTTCGGAGAGGGAGCGCAGAAGGTCGACGTGCGCCTGGTCGACAGCGCCCA
The DNA here is from genome assembly GCF_041379845.1 of Microbacterium sp. BWR-S6Y. Lineage (NCBI taxonomy): Bacteria > Bacillati > Actinomycetota > Actinomycetes > Micrococcales > Microbacteriaceae > Microbacterium > Microbacterium sp. BWR-S6Y. Next base: position 24,185 of record NZ_JBFECV010000008.1, on the reverse strand, counting down.
GGCGGCGCTCGCGCAGGCCGCCGACGACGACCTGTACGCCGCCCGATCGGTCGCCGGGCAGCAGGTGCTGCAGAACCCCGACGTCGGCGTCCCCGGCGAGGAGCAGGATCTGCTCACCTCGGGCGTCGTCGACGGACGCATCCTCCTGACCCTCGGCCAGCTGTCGTCGCAGGGCCGCATCGACGTGGCCGACATCGCGCAGCTGGAGGGCGATCCCTCGGGCGTGCACCGTCAGCTCACCGTGAGCTCGTTCGCCGGTCAGGACGCCCGGGGGGATGCCGCCGGGGCCGACGCCCTGCTGCGGTTCTACGACTCGCTGACCGGCCCCCTGCGTCCGGTCTCGGTCGAACGCGGCGACGCCGGCGTGGTCATCACGTTCTCACCCGACGAGCCGGTCGACCTGCTCCCCCGTCCCTCCTCCTGATCCTCTCCTCCCCCCAACGAAAGGACCGCCATGTTCCGTGTCACTCCCTCCCTTCGTCCCGCGCGGCTCGCCGCGATCGGCGCCGCCGCCCTGCTCACCGCCGGGATCGGCGTCGCCACCGCCCCCGCCGCCTCCGCGGCCCCCACCGCGCCCGGCGGGTGGGCGCGCGTCGCCCACCTCTCCCCCGACACCAAGTCGGTCGACGTCCAGCTGACGGCTCTCGCCGGTGGGGCCGTCGTCTACGAGCTCGACGACGTCGCCTACGGCGCTGTGAGCCCCTACATCCCCCTCGCCGACGGCACGTACGTCGTGTCGATGGTGCCCTCGGATGCCGCCGACGGCACGCAGCCGGTCGTGCAGCAGTCGATCGACATCGCCGAGGGCGAGCCCCTCACGGTCGCCGCCTATGGCCGCAACGCCGACCTGAAGACCACGGTCTTCGAAGACGACCTCTCGGCCCCCGCGGCCGGACAGGCGCGCGTCCGCGTCGTGCAGGCTTCGACGGTGGAGCCGACGGTGGACGTCGACACCGCCCAGGGGCGCCCGATCGCGCGCGACGTGCCCGCGGGGTCGGCGACCGACTACGCCGCCGTGCCGGCCGGTTCGTGGGATCTCGAGCTGACGGGTGCGGACGAATCCGCGACCTCGGCCGTGAACCTGCCGGCGGGGTCGGTCTCGACCCTCTTCGTGCTCGATGACGCCCAGGGAGCGCTCACGGCGCAGACCATCACCGACTCCGCGACCCTCGCCGACATGCCGGTCGGCGGCATCCACACCGGTGGCGGCGGAACCGCCGCCGCCACGACCGCGCCCACGGGTGCCGCCGCAACGGGCGCCGGCGCCGTGGCACTGGCGCTGGGCGCCGTCGCGCTCATCGCGGGGCGCCGACGCCGCGGCGAGGCGCGCGCGTGACGTTCGCACGCCGGGCGTCGACGGTCGGCGCGGTCGCCACCGTCGTCGCCCTGACGATGGCGGCGTGCAGCACCGCGACCGAGCCCGAACCCGACACCGCCGACGCCACCACCGCGACGGCCGAGGCCTTCCTCGACACCTACGTCGACGCCGGTCGCGTGGTGCGCACCGACCAGGGCGGCGACACCGTCAGCGAGGGGCAGGCGTACGGCCTGCTCCTCGCCGTCGCCGCCGACGACCCGTCGCGCTTCGACAGCATCTGGGACTGGACGACCACCCACCTGCAGCGCGACGACGGCCTGTTGGCGTGGCAGTGGAAGGACGGCTCCGTCGTCGACGAGCAGCCCGCCTCGGACGCCGACCTCGACGCGGCGCGCGCCCTGGTGCTCGCGGGCGACGCCTTCGACCGAGACGACCTCCGCGAGCAGGGCGTGTCGCTCGGCGCCGCGGTCCTCGACGAGATGACGACCGAGACCGCGCTCGGGCGCATCCTGCTGCCGGGACCGTGGGCCACGGCTTCGCCCCACGCCTACAACCCCTCGTACGCGTCGCCGGCCGCGTTCGACGTGCTCTCGCGCGCGTCGGGCGACCCCCGGTGGGAGGAGCTGGCCGCGGGTAGCGCAGCGGTGACGAGCGCGCTGATGGATGCCAACACCCTGCCGACCAACTGGGCCACGGTCGCCGACGACGGCACCGTCGCTCTCGCGGGATCCGCGGGCGGCGGGGGCGAGCCGGCCTACGGCTACGACGCCGCGCGCACGACCGTCCGGTTCGCCGAGTCGTGTCGCGCGGACGACCGCTCCCTCGCGGCGCGCGTGGCCGCAGCGCTCCCCGGCGGAGACGAACTGCCCGCCGAGCTCGACGCGGGAGCCGGCGCCCTCACCTCGGATCGGCATCCGGTCGCGTACGCCGCACGGGCGGCCGCGTTCGCCGCGAGCGGGCGCGACGACGAGGCGCGAGCCGATCTGCAGCGCATGGCCGACACCGCGGCATCCACCCCCACGTACTACGGTGCGGCCTGGACGGCCCTCGCCACGGCGATGCTCACCGACGACGTGCTCGACGGCTGCCCCGCGCTCGCGGGCGACTCCGCCGCGGCAGACGCGCCCGGTGCGACGGGCGCCGGGGCGACGACGGCGCCGGGCGTCGGCGCGGCGGGCGGCTTCCAGAATCCGGTGACCCCCGCGCCGGCCAACACGGCCCCGCCCGTGCACATCTCGATCCCGGCGATCGGGGTGGACTCCGACCTCATCGGCCTCGACCGAGGGGACGACGGGTGGATCCAGTCGCCCCGGGACTACGACGCGGTCGGCTGGTACGAGAAGGGGGTCCTGCCCGGAGAGGTCGGTCCCGCGGTCATCGCGGGCCACGTCGATTCACCCACCGGACCGGCCGTTTTCTACGACCTCCCGCGACTGACGCCCGGCGACACGGTGTCGGTCCGCCGCGCTGACGGATCGACGGCCGACTTCGTGGTGACCGGGCTGCAGACCGTCGAGAAGAACAGCTTCCCCACCGAATCGGTCTACGCGCCGACGCCGACGCCGCAGCTGCGGCTGGTCACGTGCGCCGGGGCGTGGGATCCGGCCAGCGGCCATTACGTCGACAACCTCGTCGTGACGGCCGTCGCCGCCTGATCTCGGCCTCGGACGCGTCTGGGCGGTCCCGCGAAACGTGATCGTCGACCGCGTGAACACGAAGCGCCCCCGGCCGCTCGGCCGGGGGCGCTTCCGCGATAGGTGTCAGCCGACCGGGGTCGCCTCGGCCGCCGCCTCGTCTTCTTCGGTCGCCACGAGCTGGCCGCACGCCCCGTCGATCTCCTTGCCGCGGGTGTCGCGCAGGGTCGTCGGGATGCCGGCGTCGTTGAGGCGGCGCACGAACTCGTTCTGCACCGGAACCTCGGATGCCGTCCAGATCGAGCCCGGGGTCGGGTTCAGCGGAATGGGGTTCACGTGTACCCAGCCGCGCCCGCGAGCGTTGAGCTTGTCGGCCAGCAGGTCGGCGCGCCAGGCGTGGTCGTTCATGTCCTTGATCAGGGCATATTCGATCGAGACGCGGCGCCCGGTCTTGTCGAAGTAGGCGCGGGCGGCATCCAGGGCCTCGTCGACCTTCCAGCGGGAGTTCACCGGGATGAGCTCGTCGCGCAGGCCGTCGTCCGGCGCGTGCAGCGAGAGGGCGAAGGTGACCGGGATGTCCTCGTCGGCGAGCTTCTTGATCGCGGGAACGAGTCCCACGGTCGACACGGTGATGCCGCGGGCGCTCATGCCGAGGCCGTGCTCCTTGTCGACCATGACGCGCACGGCCTGCATGACGCGGGCGTAGTTCGCCAGCGGCTCGCCCATGCCCATGAAGACGATGTTCGAGACGCGATCGAGCGAGTGGTCGTCGCGCTTCTTGCCGCCGAGGCCGCCGGCGGCGATGAGGGCGTTGGCGCGCACGATCTGCTCGACGATCTCGGCCGCCGACATGTTGCGGGTCAGGCCCGCCTGCCCGGTGGCGCAGAACGGGCAGTTCATGCCGCACCCGGCCTGCGAAGACACGCACAGCGTGATGCGGCCGGGGTAGCGCATGAGCACCGACTCGACGAGGGCGCCGTCGTGCAGCTTCCACAGGAACTTGATCGTGTCGCCGCGGTCGGTCTCGAGCCGGCGCACCTCGGTGAGCAGGGGCGGGAGCATCCCCGCGACGAGCTCTTCGCGACCGGATGCCGGCAGGTCGGTCATGTCGGCGGCATCCGAGGTGTAGTGCGTGAAGTAGTGCTTCTCGAGCTGCTTCGCGCGGAAGCCGGGAAGGCCCAGCTCCTTCACCTTGGCGACGCGCTCGTCGGCGGTCATGTCGGCGAGGTGCACGGGGGGCTTGCCGCGCTTGGGGCTGGCGAACTGCAGGAGCGGACGACCGGTGTCATCCTTGGCCTGCTGCCACCCCTCGGTCTTCGGTCGCACCTGGCGGACGCCGGTGTTCTTCGGGCGCGTCTCGCGGACGGCGGTGTCGGCCGGCGCCCCCGCGGGGCGCGCCTGCCGGGGCGTGGTGGAGCGCACGGGGGGCTGATCGGTCATGGTTTCCAGGGTACCGGGGCGCGCCTGCGTCGCGGCTGGGCGCGGGAGACGTGCATGACGCAGGAGATACCGGGGGCGCCGGCGGCTCCGCCTCGGTGATCGGAGCAGACCGGAGGCCGGCGCCGCCGAAACTCCTGCGTCGTGTCCGAGGTGGACAGCCCCTCCGGCAGCACCGCCCTAAGATGCATCCCATGCCCGGTGCCGGTGACGTCTCCCTCCCGCCCGGCGGCGTGCAGAAGCTGCTGAACAACAACGTCGTCGTGGCGATCGACGGCGACGGCCGCGAGCGCGTGCTGATGGGCCGGGGCATCGGCTTCCAGCTCAAGCACGAGGGCCGCGTCGACCCGTCGAAGGTCGAGAAGACCTTCGTGCTCGAGCAGGGCAGCGACACGGCTCACGCCCAGAAACTCCTCACCGACGCCCCGTACGCGCTGGTGCAGGCAGTGCTCCACGCCGTCGACCAGGCCGAGCGCGAGCTCGGACGCGACCTCGGACGCCGCCTGCCCCTGGCCGTGATCGACCACGTGAACTACGTGGTCGAGCGCCTCGACCAGGGCATCCGCATCCCGGGCACCTCGATGCCGGAGTTGCGCATCCTGCACCCCGACGAGTCGCGCGTCGCGGAGCGCATGGCGGCCTCGATCGCGGCATCCCTCGGTCGTGAGCTCCCGCCCGAGGAGGGCGTGTTCCTGACGATGCACCTGCTGAACGCGACGCGCGACGAGCCGAACGGCACCGCGGCGCTGCTGTTCCGCCGCGTGCAGCACGTCGTCCGCACGGTCGAGACGGGCCTCGGCGTCTCCCTCGACACCGAGAGCCCCGACTACGCGCGCTTCATCCTGCACGTGCGGTTCCTGCTGCAGCGGCTCGTGAACCGCGCGATGCTCACGAGCGGCGACTCGTCGTTCTTCGAGTTCGCGAAGCACCGTTACCCCCGTGCCTTCGGCATCGCCGAGGGCGTCAAGGGCTACGTGCTCGCCGCGACGGGGTCGACGCTGACCGACGAAGAGGTGCTGTACCTCACCGTGCACGTCGAGCGCCTGGCGACGAGCATGGGTCGCGCCGACGATGCTGGCGCACCCGACGCGCCGGTGCTATAGTCACCGACGCAGGCGTCATACCCTGCCGACGATTTCCGGATTGTTACCGCGCGAGCGGGCAAGACCTGAATCCACATCGCTGACGAGCGATGAACGGATTCGGGTCTTTTTTATTGCCCGAAGCACTCCGGGGCGTCGCCCGAACATCTCGAAGAGGCCGCACTGAAGCGGCGAAAGGCAGGCGGATTCCGATGGTGGATCACGCGAAGACAGCGACGGCGGTTGTGGCCGGCGTCGGCGGAGAGAGCAACATCACCTCGCTCGTGCACTGCGCGACGCGGTTGCGGTTCGTGCTCAAGGACGAGGGCAAGGCGGATGCTGCGGCTCTGCGCGCCACGCCCGGCGTCATCACCACCGCGCAGGCGGGTGGCCAGTACCAGGTCGTGATCGGCAACGACGTCCCCGACGTGTACGCCGCGATCCAGGCGCAGACGAAGCTCGGCGGCGCCGGCTCCGAGGGCGGCGAGAACGGCCCCAAGGGGAACCTGTTCAATCGCTTCATCAAGATGATCTCGGCGATCTTCACGCCGATCCTGTGGGCCCTCGCCGGCACGGGTCTGCTGAAGGCGTTCGTCGCCGCGGCGGTCACCTTCGGCTGGCTGGATGCCACGGGCACCACCTACGTGATCCTCAACGCGCTCTCCGACGCGCTGATCAACTTCCTCCCGATGGCCCTCGCGATCACCGCGGCGCGCTACTTCAAGGCGTCGGAGTTCACGTCCTTCGCGATCGCCGGAGCCCTGGTCTACCCGAGCATCGTGGCCCTGAACGGTCAGCCCGACATCACCTTCTTCGGCATCCCGGTCACGATGGTCAGCTACGTCTCGAGCGTCATCCCGATCATCGTGATCGTGTGGCTGCAGAGCTACGCCGAGCGGTTCCTGCTGAAGGTCCTGCCGAGCGCCGTGAAGCGTTTCCTCACGCCGATGATCGTCGTGGCCATCGCGGTCCCGCTGGTGTTCCTCGCGATCGGCCCCCTGTCGAGCCTCGTCGGCGGCGGCCTCGCGGCGGCCATCGGCTGGGTGTTCCAGACCGTGCCGTGGCTCGGCGGCGCGATCATGGGCGGCCTGTGGCAGGTCTTCGTGATCTTCGGCCTGCACTGGGGCCTGGTCCCGCTGTTCCAGCTCGAGCTGCAGACCACGGGGCAGATGCTCCTCATCGGCCCCGTGTTCGCGGCCGTGCTCGCCCAGGCGGCCGCCGTCGCCGGCGTGCTCGTGCGCACGCGCAACAAGAACCTGCGCTCGCTCGCCGCCCCCGCCACGCTCTCGGGCTTCCTCGCCGGTATCACCGAGCCCGCGATCTACGGCATCGACCTGCCGCTCAAGCGCCCCTTCGCCTTCGGCATCGTGGGCGGTGCACTCGGCGGCGCGCTCATCGCGATCGGCGGTGTCTTCTCGAAGGCCTTCGTCGTCCCCTCCGGACTCGCGCTGCCCGCCCTCCTCGGCAACGGCAACATGGTGATGCTCGGCATCGGTCTCGCCGTCGCGATCCTCGTCCCCTTCCTGCTCACCGTGCTCGTCGGCTTCGCGGACCCGGTCGAGGCCGCGGCCCCGACCGCTCCCGCCACCGCCACCGACACCGAGGTGCGCAATCCCGTCGACGGGACCGTGGTCGCACTGAGCGAGGTCGCGGATGCCGCCTTCGCCGACGGATCGCTCGGAAAGGGCGTCGCCATCCGTCCCACTTCGGGCGCGGTCTACGCCCCCTTCGACGGCACCGTCGTGGCGGCCTTCCCCACCGGTCACGCGATCGGGCTCCGCGGTGTCGACGGCGTGGAGCTGCTCATCCACGTCGGTCTCGACACCGTCAAGCTCGGCGGCGAGCACTTCACGCTCCACGTCCAGTCCGGCAGCGAGGTGAAGGCCGGCGACCTGCTCGTGGAGTTCGACGGCGACGCGATCGAGAAGGCCGGGTACGACCTGATCACGCCCGTCATCGTCACCAACGGCGACCTCTACCCCGACGTCGCCGACACGGCATCCGGACCCCTCTCGCACGGCGAGACGCTGTTCCGCGCCGTATCCGTCGACTCCCTGTCCGCCACTCGCTGAACCCCGGAGAACGAAGAAATGACCACCACCCCCTTCCCCGACGGCTTCCTCTGGGGCGGCGCGACCGCCGCCAACCAGATCGAGGGTGCCTACGACGCGGGCGGCAAGGGCCTCTCCGTGCAGGACGTGATGCCGCGGGGCATCTCGGGTCCGCGCAGCGCTGAGCCCACGTCCGACAACCTCAAGCTCGTCGGCATCGACCACTACCACCGCTACGCGGAGGACATCGCTCTGTTCGCCGAGATGGGATTCGGCGTCTACCGGTTCTCGATCGCCTGGAGCCGCATCTTCCCGAAGGGCGACGAGACCGAGCCCAACGAGGAGGGCCTCGCCTTCTACGACCGCGTTCTCGACGAGCTCGAGAAGCACGGCATCGAGCCGCTCGTGACGATCTCGCACTACGAGACGCCGCTGCACCTGGCCGAGGCGTACGGCGGATGGACGAATCGCGCGCTCATCGGCTTCTACGAGCGGTACGCCCGCACGCTGTTCGAGCGCTACGGCTCGCGCGTGAAGTACTGGCTGACGTTCAACGAGATCAACTCGCTGCTGCACGCGCCGTTCATGAGCGGCGGCATCCCGATCCCCGAGGGCGGCGTCCCGAAGGGCGACCTGTACCAGGCGATGCACCACGAGCTCGTGGCATCCGCTCGGGCCACCCGCATCGCGCGAGAGGTCGCCCCCGAGGCGAAGGTCGGGTGCATGGTGCTGTCGATGCCGATCTATCCGCTCACCCCGTCGCCCGCCGACGCGGTCGCGGTGATGGACGCCGACCACGGCAACCTCGTCTACGGCGATGTGCACACGCGCGGCGAGTACCCCGGGTACTTCCTGCGGCGCCTGCGCGAGGAGGGCATCGCCCTCGACATCACCGACGACGACCGCGCCGACCTGAAGAACACGGTCGACTTCGTGTCGTTCAGCTACTACATGTCGATCGCCGAGACCGCCGATCCGGCGCTGCGCGCGGCCGGCGAGGGCAACATCATGGGCGGCGTACCGAACCCGACCCTCCCGGCGAGCGAGTGGGGCTGGCAGATCGACCCGGTGGGCCTGCGGCTGGTGCTCAACCAGTTCTGGGACCGCTGGCAGAAGCCCCTCTTCGTCGTCGAGAACGGCCTGGGTGCGCGCGATCAGCTCGTCGAGATCGACGGTGAGAAGACGGTCGTCGACGACTACCGCATCGCCTACCTGAACGACCACCTCGTGCAGGTCGGCGAGGCGATCGAGGACGGCGTCGAGGTGCTCGGCTACACCTCGTGGGGCTGCATCGACATCGTCAGCGCCAGCACCGCCCAGCTGAGCAAGCGATACGGTTTCATCTACGTCGACCGCAACGACGACGGGACCGGAACGCTGGATCGGTACCGCAAGAAGTCGTTCGGTTGGTACGCCGACGTGATCCGCACCAACGGCGCGTCGCTCACCCGCTGACCCCCCGACCGGATCGACCCCGGGTCCCCACGACCCGGGGTCGATCCCCTGCTGGAGTGCACATGACCCGCATTGCCTTCCTCGACGTCGACGGCACGATCCTCGAGCACGGTTCCGTGATCGCCCCCTCGACCGTGACGGCGATCCGCCGCGCGCGCGAGAACGGCCACCTCGTGTGGCTCTCGACCGGGCGTTCCGCGGGCGACATCCACCCCGATGTGCGGGCGATCGGCTTCGACGGGGCGATCACCAACGGGGGCGCCTACGCCACGCGCGCCGACGAGCTCATCGTCGACCGCCCCATGCCGCGCGAAGACGTCGAGGCCCTCGAGCGGTACTTCGCGGCGCACGGCATCCACTACTTCCTACAGACCCACGGCGGGGTCTACGCCAGCGAGGGCATGGGCCCCGTCATGGCCGAGTACCGCCGCGAGCGTCACGCGCAGCGCGCCGCCGAGCTCGAGGCGCAGGGGCTGCCGTCCGAGCAGCCGCTGTGGAACGAGCCGAAGCCGGTGTCGGACGTCGACCGCGACGCGGTCGCGAAGGCCGTGTTCGTCAGCCCCTCGACCGACACCGTCGCCCACGCCGCGGCGGCGCTCGGCGACGGGTTCCACGTCATCCCCGGGTCGATCCCCCTGCCCGGCGGGTCGAACGGAGAGATCGGTCAGGCCGGGGTGACCAAGGGCTCCGCCATCACGTCCGTCCTCGCCCAGCTGGGCCTGTCGGCGGCGGATGCCATCGGCATCGGCGACAGCTGGAACGACGTCGAGATGTTCGAGGTCGTCGGCAGCCCCGTCGCCATGGGCAACGCCGTGCCCGAGCTGCAGAAGCTGGCCGGACGCGTCACGACCTCGGTGCTCGACGACGGCGTGCACAACGCGTTCGCGGAGCTGGGTCTGATCTGAGCCCCGGCATCCGCCACCCCGCACCCCCTCGATAAACGCTGATCCTGCCGAGACACGCGGCGACATGGCGTGTCTCGACAGGATCGGCGTTTATCGGGATGCGAGGGGGCCTCACCGCAGGCCGGACCCCGCCCGTTCCGCGAGACGCGAGGCGGGGGCCACGGCCGCGCAGCCCCGGCGTCAGTCCAGGAAGATGTCCGGGTACATCGCCTCATCCGGCGTCCCCGGCACGGCCGCGTACCGCGAGAAGTCCGAGATCCCCGCACCGAGGAGCACGTCCTCCACGATCAGCGTCTGCCCGGTCAGCTCGCGCGACGGCGCGCACAGCACCTCGTAGGCGGCATCCGCGTAGATCTCGGGCGTGCGCGACACCCGCATGAGCCGGTCTCCGCCGATCACGTTCTGCACGGCCGCGGTCGCGATCGTCGTGCGCGGCCACAGGGTGTTCGCCGCGATCCCGTCGCCGGCGAACTCCTCCGCGAGGCCCAGTGTCGCCATCGTCATGCCGAACTTCGCGAGGCTGTAGCCGGTGTGCGCGCCGAGCCACTTCGCCGTGACGTTCAGGGGCGGCGACAGCGAGAGGATGTGCGGGTTCGCGGCATCCTTCAACGGCGGGATCGCCGCGCGCGAGAGCAGGAACGTCCCGCGCACGTTGACGTCCTGCATGAGGTCGTACTTCTTCGTCGCGAGCTCGAGGGAGCCCGAGAGGTCGATGACGCTGGCGTTGTTGACGACGATGTCGATGCCGCCGAACTCCCCCACCGTGCGCATCACGGCCTCGGTGATCGAGGCCTCGTCGCGCACGTCGCCCACGATCGGCAGCGCGCGGCCGCCGGCCGCCCGGATCGCCTCGGCCGCCGTGTGCACGGTGCCCTCGAGCTTGGGGTGCGGGGTGTCGGTCTTCGCGAGCATCGCGATGTTCGCGCCGTCGCGCGCCGCGCGCAGCGCGATCGCGAGACCGATGCCGCGGCTGCCGCCCGACATGAGGATGGTCTTGCCGGAGAGCGTCACGAGCGTCGTCCTTTCGCGGAGGCGGCGGCGAACCCGGCGACGCGCGCCTTCGCCTCGGGGGTGTCGAACGCGGCGCCGATCGTGGCGGCCTCGTCGGCGAGGTTCTCGGCGAAGGTGCGTCCCGCGCCGACGCGCACGAGACGCGTCGCCTGCCCGAACGCCGCGGTGGCCCCGTCGAGCCAGAAGCGCGCGATCTCCTCGACGCGGGAGGCGAGATCGCCGGATGCCACGACCTCGGCGACCAGACCCCAGTCCAGGGCCTCCGCGGCGTCGAGCATCCGGTCCTGCAGCAGCAGCTGCAGCGCCCGGCGCTGACCTATCGCGGCGGGGAGCAGCGTCGAGACGCCGAGGTCGGGGGTCAGACCGATGTTCGCGTAGCGGCTGACGAAGCGCGCGTTCTCGCTCGCGACGACGTAGTCGGCGGTGAGCATGAGCCCGAGCCCTCCGCCCGCGACAGCGCCCTGCACGGCTGCGACCATCGGCAGCGGCGCCTCGGCGAAGGTGCGGATGCCGTCGTGGATCGCCTCGGCCGTCGCGGTCACCTCGGCGCCGGACGATCCGCTCGTCGACATCGCGACCACGTCGCCGCCGGCGCAGAACGCGGGGCCGTTGGCATCCAGGATCACCGCGGCGACCGAGGAGTCGGACGTGACCTCGTGCGCGACCTCGCGCCAGCGGCGGGCCATGGGGAAGTCCATCGCGTTCAGCGACGCGGGCCGATCGAAGGTGACCCGGGCGAGTCCGCCCTCGACGTGGAGCAGGATGCCGTCGGTCATTTCGGAGCCATCCGGATCGCGCCGTCGAGGCGGATCGTCTCGCCGTTGAGGTAGCCGTTGTCGACGATGCTCAGCACGAGCCGCGCGTACTCGTCGGGGGCGCCGAGACGCGAGGGGTAGGGCACCTGCTGACCGAGGGAGTCCTGGGCGGCCTGCGGCAGGCCCTTGAGCATGGGCGTCTCCATGATCCCGGGGGCGATGGTGACGACCCGGATGCCGTGGCGCGCGAGCTCGCGGGCGAGGGGGAGGGTCATCGCGTGCACGCCGCCCTTGCTCGCGGAGTACGCGGGCTGGCCGATCTGTCCGTCGAAGGCCGCGACGCTCGCGGTGTTGACGATGACGCCGCGGTCGCCGCCGTCGGTGGGATCGGTCTTCGCCATGACGGCGGAGGCCTGCGCGACGACGTTGTACGTGCCGATGAGGTTGACGCGGACGACGCGCTCGAAGTCGGCGAGGGAGGTGGGTACGCCCTCGCGGTCGAGCACCTTGGCCGGCGGGGCGATGCCCGCGCAGTTGACGACGACGCGCAGCGGACCCGCGTCGGCGGCGACCGCGGCGGCGGCGGCGATCTGCTCGGCATCGGTCACGTCGGCGGCGGCGAACGATCCGCCGAGCTCTGCGGCGACCTCCGCACCGGGGGACGAGGGCAGGTCGACGATCGTGACGCGCGCGCCGGCCGCCGCGAGGCGGCGGGCAGTGGCGAGACCGAGGCCCGAGGCGCCGCCGGTGACGAGGGCGGAGGCTCCTGCGATATCCATGCGTTCTCCTTCGAAAGCTGAAACCCGGTCCCACCCTAGCCGAGACTCAGGACCGCCCGAGGTTCCACCAGCGCCGACGCCAGACCGGACCCGTCTGCGTGCGGACGGCCGCGGTCGAGGCCCCGTCGACGAGCAGGATGAGATCCTCGGCCTCCCAGCCGAACGCGTCCCGCAACCGGGCCCCCACCGCCTGCAGCGGGTCGGCGACGGTCAGCTCCGCCCCGCGCGGCACCTCGATCGCGCGCGGGTCGAGGTCGAGGGCGGCGCGACGCAGCTCGGCGACGAGCTCGTGCACGCGGTCGGCGCCGTAGGCCGCGACGGCGAGGTCCCAGTCGCCGACGACGACGACCGACCCGTGCGGGCAGACGATGTCCTCCGGGCGCGTACGCCGACCGAAGCGCAAGCGGATGACGGCGATGCCGACGAGCACGACGGCCGCGCCACCCAGCACCGTCGCCGGGGCGTACGAGAACCCGACGAGGTACAGCGGAGAGGTCCAGCCCGCCGTTGCCCCGACGACCACGCGCGCGACGCTGTACAGCGCGTAGACCGCGCTGGTGAGGGCGATGAGGCGCACCGGGCCGAACGGCTCGATGTCGCTCCGCAGCGCGACCACCGCGCACGCGGCGCAGGCGAGGGCCAGCGCGAGGGCTTTGACCGCGAGGGACCCGGGAAGCGGAACCGTGGCGGTCACGACCGCCACGATCAGCGCGAGCGCGGCGACCCCCAGTGAGGTGCGTCGCGCCGACCGCCCGCCGAGCACGCTCACCGCCACGAGCAGCAGGGAGGGGGCGAGCACCATCGCGACATCGCCGAGCACGAGGCTCAGGATGCCGCCCCCCGCCGTGTAGATGAAGTACATGGCGCTCGAGCCGACGGCGCAGATGCCCGACACCGCGGCGAAGCGGAGGAAGAGGGTCGTGCGACCGGGCATGCCGATGCGCGGCATCGCGATCAGGAACACGACCGCCGCAACGGCGGCACTGACGGCCAACAGACCCAGCGCGAGCTCCATGACACCTCCCCCTCGCTCATTCTGCCCCGCCGGGACCCGGCTCGCCGCGACGCGCCGCACCCGTCCCCGACACTCCGGCGCACGGACGGGGAGCCGTCGACGGAATTAGGCTCGACGGGTGAGCGACCCCGCCTTCCGCATCGAGTCCGTCGACGTCGACGATCCTCGTGCCGTCGAGCTGCGCGGCATCCTCGACGACGATCTCGACGAGTGCTACCGCGAGGCCGATGCCGACGACACCCCCGCGTTCGCGGCGAAGCGCGCCGCCGCCCTCGCCGTGCACCCCGAGCAGATCGTCGCGACGCTGCTCGCGGTCGACGCCGACGGCACCCCGATCGGCCATGTCATGCTGCGGCGCCTCGGCGACGAGTGGGAGCTGAAGCGCCTGATCGTCCGCGACACCGCGCGCCGCCGCGGGGTCGGACGCGCCCTCACCGCCCGGGTCGTCGACCTCGCCCGCCGCGGTGGCGCCCCCCGCGTGATCCTGCAGAGCGGTCGGATGCAACCCGAGTCGCTGCACATGTACGCCGCCTCGGGCTTCACGCCCATCCCGGTGTACGAGCCGTACGTGGAGACGATGCCGCTCTCGCTGTGCTTCGAGTACGTGCTCTGAGTACCCCGCTCTTCGCCGAGCGCCCGGAAGACTCCGCGCCGCGCGGCCGGTCATCGTCGTGTCGGCGACGTTCGGTGAACGGCGACGGTCACGTCCCCACCACCCGGAACGCCCCCGTCGCCACCGCCGCCCCGAGCGCCGCGGCCACGAGCAGCGCCGCTCCGCCGACGGCGACGGCGTCGCGGCTCGAAAGGGTCGAGGGCCGCGACCACGTGCGGTCGATGCCGGATCCGAAGCCGCGCGCCTCCATCGCCGTGGCGAGAGTAGTGCCGCGGCGCACCGCGAACACGAGCAGCACGAACGCCATCGAGAAGAACCGGCGCAGCGCACCGCGGTCGCCGAGGCCCCGCGCCCGACGCGCCAGCGTCATCGTGCGCCAGTCGTCGACGAAGAGCCCCACGGTGCGAGCCCCCGCGAGCACCCCCAGCACGAAGCGGCTGGGGAGCTTCGCGACCTGCGCGAGCGCGTCGGCGAGCTCGGTGGGGTCGGTGCGGGCGAACAGCAGGATGATCGGCAGCGCCAGCGCGACGACGCGAAGCAGCACGGCGACGCTGAGGGCGATCGAGTTCTCGCTGACCGTGGCGAAGAGGAAGGTGCCGTAGACGGTGCCGCCGGGCCGCGCGTACAGCAGCATGCTCACCGCCGCGATGGGGGCGAAGACGATCACCGGCAGGAGCCGCCGGGCGACCACCGCGTAGGGGAGTCCGGTCAGGGGCACGCACAGCAGTTCGAGCAGGAGCGCGGTGCTCGCGCTCACGGCGTCGAGCGTGATCAGCAGGGGAACGGCCAGCACGAGGGCGACCGCCACCTTGGCGACCGGGTTCACGCCGTCGAGCCACACGGCGCGCTCGCGGACCCCGTCAGCCTGCGCGACGCCGGTCACGCGGCATCCCCCATCTCGATCCGATGCTGACCGAGGTGACGGACGACGTCGGCGTCGTGGGTGACGGCGACGACCGTGCGTCCGCGCGCGATCTCTCGCTGCAGCAGCGCGACGAGCTCAGTCCACCCGCGCCGGTCCTGCCCGAACGTCGGCTCGTCGAGCACGATCACCTCGGGAGAGGCGGCGAGCACGGTCGCCACCGACAGGCGCCGCTTCTGTCCGCCCGAGAGCGTGAACGGGTTCGCCAGGGCGAGGGATGCCAGATCCAACCGCTCGAGCAGCTCGTCGACGATCGCATCGATCTCGGCCGTCGACCGCTTCAACGCGCGCGGGGCGACGGCGAGCTCGTCACGCAGCGTCGAGGCGAGGAACTGGTGCTCGGGCTCCTGGAACACCGTGCCGATCCGCGTCAGCAGCTCGGTCGAGCGCCAGCGCGACGGGCGGGTGACACCGCGCGCGGCCAGGGACGGCGCCGCGACCACCTCCCCGTCGAGCTCGGGCAGGAGCCCCGCGAGGGTGAGCGCGAGCGTCGACTTGCCGACGCCGTTCGGTCCCGTGACCACGGTGCCGGTCCCGCGGGGAACGACGATCTCGAGCCCGGATGCCACGACCGTGCGCTTCTCGCGCCCGATCGACAGTCCGCGGGTCGAGAGCACGGCATCCGCGGCCCCGGCGGCGGGGAGCACGGGGAGGTCGACGGGGCGTCCGGGCACCCACACCCCCGCGGCGGCGAGGTCGTCGCCGTGCTCGGCGAAGACGCGATCGGGCGGGCCGTCGGCGAGGACCCCGCCACCCGGGGCGAGCACCACGACGCGCGTCATGAGGTCGGCCCACACGGCGGTGCGATGCTCGATCAGCACGAGGGTGGTCGCCTCTCGACGCACCACACGCTCCACGGCGGCCCGCACCTCGGTCACCCCCACCGGGTCGAGGTTCGCCGTGGGCTCGTCGAGCAGCAGAAGTCCGGGGCGCATCGCGAGCACGCCGGCCAGGGCCAGGCGCTGTTTCTGCCCACCCGAGAGCGCCTTGGTGGCGCGGTCGAGGGGCACGCCGAGACCCACGGATGCCACGGCCTCGGCCACCCGCGCCGGGATCTCGGTCGCGGGGACGCCCAGGTTCTCGCAGCCGAAGGCCACGTCGTCGCCGACCTTCGACAGGACGATCCCCGACTCGGGGTCCTGCAGCACGAGGCCGATGCGGCCGCGCTGCGCCTCGGGCGGCTGCCCGTCGACGAGGATGCGACCGGTCGTCTCCCCCTCGTCGCTGCCGCCGAGGAGTCCCGCGAGGCCGGCGAGGAGCGTCGACTTGCCGGCCCCGGAGGCCCCGAGAAGCAGCACCCGCTCACCGGGTTCGATGCGCAGATCGACCTCGCTCGTCGCGGGCAGCTTGCGACCGGCGTAGCGCCAGCCCCAGCCCTCGACGTCGACGCTCGCGGGATGCGCCATCAGACGTCGCGGCGCGCTTCCCGCCCCGCGGCGAATCGGCTGAGGGCGCCGGTGGCGGCGAGGGCGCGCACGAGCAGCCAGCCGACGAGGCCCGCGAGCAGAGCGCCCGAGACGACGAGCGTGCCGAGGTAGATGAGGTTGAACTCGATCGACTTCACGATGTTCGGCGTCAGGAACAGCTCCAGCACCCACGCACCGATGCCCGCACCGGCGCCGGCGAGCATCGCGACCGGGAGCGTGAAGCGCAGGTACAGGAACGCCAGGAAGATCAGCTCCGCGCCGAGGCCCTGCGCCAGGCCGGAAAAGATCGTCGTGATGCCCCAGACGTTGCCGATGAGGGCCGAGACGACGGCGGCGACCAGCTCGACCAGCAGCGCGGCGCCCGGCTTGCGGATGATGAGGCCGCCGACGACGCCGCCGAGCAGCCAGATGCCCACCGCGATGCCGCCGAGGCCGGGGGTCACGGCATCCATCGCGCCGAACCAGAGGCCGCCGACGGTGTTCCAGCCCCAGAACACGAGCCCGATCGCGACGCCGAGGACGGCGGCGACGACGATGTCGACGACCCGCCACGAGAAACGTGCGGCGGATGCGGACGCGGATCCCGTGGCGGGGGCCGTGCGGGCAGACGTGGACGTGTGCATGTGATCTCCTCCCTGCGCCGGCATGATCCGGATCAGGTTCGACGGTCGAAGCGTGGATTCGCTTCCTCTCAGCCCGGCTCACCGGACTCCCGTGGTTGTGCTGAAGAGTATAGACAGGCGGCCGGGGTAGCGTGGGCGGGTGCACGACCAGATCCCGGCCAGCAGGCGCGCGCGGCGCGATCAGGTCGAGGGACCGCTCGAGAGCACGACGGATGCCGCGTCGATGACGTCGGCGCACGCGTCCGGTGCCGACGACCTCGGATCCGCCGCCGGAGGAGCGTCCTCGGCGGGTTCGCAGAGTCCGGAATCCGGCTCCCCGGAGGTCTCGGCGCCCGAGCCCGCGGCTCCGGCCGTGCAGATTCCCGCGCCCGCGGCTCCGGCCGCGCAGGTGTCGGCGCCCGAGCCCGCGGAGATCCCGGCGCCCGAGCCCGCCGCTCCGGCCGTCGCCGACCCGGCATCCGCCGCCACGACCGACGCGGCCCCGGCGACGGCGGGGACCGCCGACCCGGGAGCGCCCTCCCTCGCCGCACCCGCCGTTGCGGCATCCGTCGGGCCCTCCGTCCCCGCGCCCGCCGGCGCCCTCGCGTGGGTCGATCCGGCCGACGCTGCGGCCCCGCGGCCCGCGCCGACGTTCGTCGTGTCGGGCACGACGACCCGGCAGGTCGACCTGCTGTCGGGCCGACGGCGGCGTCGGCTGCGGCCGGCGACCGTGGTGCCTCCGGTGCTGCTCACGCTCATGCTCGCCGCGTACGTGGCGACGACGTTGCTGTGGCCGCTCGACGCGGTGCAGCCGACGACGCGGACGGTCGCCGTCGAACCCGCCGCCGCCCCGTCCGCCCGACCCGCGTGGCCCGCCCAGGGTGAGGCGGCGATCGCGATCGACGGCGTGCCCGACACGCTCTCGTCGTCGGCGAGCGCCCCCGAGTCGATCGCGAGCATCACCAAGGTGGTCACCGCCCTCGTCGTGCTCGACCGCCTGCCGCTCGCCCCCGGAGAGCAGGGCAAGACCTACTCCTTCACGCAGGCCGACAGCGCCGACTACTGGCAGTACCGGGCGCGCGGCGAGTCGTCGCTCGACGTGCCCGTCGACGGGAGCCTCACCGAACTGCAGATGCTCCAGGGCATGCTGATCGCCTCCGCGAACAATTACGCGCAGCGGTTGGCATCCGATCTCTTCGGCACGGATGCCGCCTTCTCGGCCGCCGCGAACGCCTACCTCGCCGAGCGGGGCATCGGGGGCATCACGATCGTCAATCCGACCGGGATCGAGGCGGGCAACACCGCGACCCCCGCGGCGCTCATCGCGCTCGCCGAGCGGGCCCTCGCGAATCCGGTGATCGCCGAGATCGTGCGCACGCCGGAGCTGACGCTGCCGGGCGCGGGCACCTTCAAGAACGGCAACGCGCTGCTGTCCGACCCCGGCGTGGTGGGCGTGAAGACCGGCACCCTCGATGCGTGGAACCTGCTCACCGCGAAAGACATCACGGTCGGCGGAACCACCGTGCGCGCCTACGCGGCCGTGCTCGGGCAGCCTGGACCCGACAGCCGCAATGAGGCCGCCCGCACCCTCTTCACGCGCATCGAGGAAGAGCTGCAGCCGCAGCCGTCGGTCACCGCGGGCACGCTCGTCGGCAAGGTCGAGACCCTGTGGGGGCCTGACATCGACCTCGTCACGGCATCCGACGCGACCGTCGTGCTGTGGAACGGCGGGAGCGCGCAGACCTCCGCGCGCTTCGACCTCGGCGACTCCCGCGAGGCGGGCGACACGGTGGGGACCTTCACCGCCACCGGACCCGTCGACGCCTCCACCGTCGACGTGCAGCTCGCCGCCGAGGTCGAACCGCCCAGCCCGTGGTGGCGTCTGACGCACCCGCTCGACCTGTTCGGACTCAACCGCGACTGAACCGCGCTCCGCCCCGGCGCCCGATGCGGCGAGACCGGCGACGGCGATAGGTTCGGCGAAGACGCACCGACGGAAGGCGACCTCGTGATAGACGCACATCCGACCTTGAACGTGAGAGTGGATGCCGCCTCCTCGACGCCGCCGTACGAGCAGGTGCGGGCGCAGGTGATCGCCGCGATCGAGAACGGTTCGCTCGTCGCGGGCACGAAGCTCCCACCCGTCCGGACCCTGGCGACGGAGCTGAACCTCGCCGCGAACACCGTCGCGCGGGCCTACAAGGAACTCGAGGAGGCGGGCTTCGTCGAGACCCGCGGTCGCGCGGGCACGATCGTGCGCGGCGCGGACGCGGCGACCGCGCAGGGCGCCGCCGCCGCCCGCGAGTTCGCGCGCACCGCCCGCCGGCTGGGGCTCTCGCCGGCCGACGCGATCGAGCTCGTGCGGGCGGCACTCGCGGACGGGTGAGGCGCCGGGGGGGGTTCGCGGGGTTCCAGGGGTTCGCGGGGTTCCAGGGGTTCGCGGGGGTTCCAGGGGTTCGCGGGGGTTCCTGGGTTCCTGGGGTTTGCGGGGGTTCGCGGGTTCCTGGGGTTTGCGGGGGTTCGCGGGTTCCTGGGGTTTGCGGGGGTTCGCGGGTTCCTGGGGTTTGCGGGGGTTCGCGGGTTCCTGGGGTTTGCGGGGGTTGGCGGGAGGGCTTCGTGGCCGCGGTTTGCGGCGGGGTTCGCGGCGGGGGCTCAAGTGAGATAGAGCGGCCGGTCGATCGGGGCTCTGGATCGTGCATCGGAACGGGCGAGTGTTCACGACGCGAACGTCCTCGTGTCGGCGAATCGAGCGAGCGGGTCGCCGGAAGGCGAGCGGTCGCGCGCCCGCGGAATCCACCGCTCCTCCCCAGCCTCCGTGGGGCTGGAGTTGTTCACAGAAGGGGCCTCTGACCGGGGGTAATGTCGGAGGCCACCGCTAGCATGCACACATGCACGATGAGACCTCCCCCTCGACCCCGGACGGTGCGGCACGGCCCCTGTCCGCGGTGCTCGAGGAGGTCGTGCGCACCGGCATCGCCCTGGCCGCCGCCGAGGTGGCCCGCACCCGCGCCCTCGCCGAGGCCGGGCACCTCGCCCTCGAGGTGATGGCCGGCCAACGCCCCACCTCCCGCGCCGCCGAACTCGCGCTGCGCGAGGTGGCCTCCGAACTCGCCGCCGCCGAGAACTCCTCCGACCGGTCGATGCAACGTCAGATCACCCGCGCCATGACCCTCGTCGACGACTACCCGGTGACCCTAGCCGCGTGGGAGAGCGGCCAGATCAGCCGCACCCACGCGCACGTCATCGCCGACATCGGCTCAGACCTCCCCCTCGACAAACGCGGCGACCTCGACCGACTCGCGATCGACCACGCACAGGGACTCAGCCCCGGCCGTCTGCGCTCGCGCCTGGCCGTCCTCGCCGAGCGGCTGCACCCCACCACCCTCACCGAACGCCACCAACGCGGCCGCGACACCCGCTGCGTACGGGTCATCCCCGGCGTCGACGGCATGTCCGACCTCATCGCCACCCTGCCCACCGTCCTCGCCGTCGGCATCTACGACCGCCTCACCCAGCAAGCCCGCACCCTCATCGACCACCGCACCGGCGCGGGTCTCACCGACAACGCGCCAGACACCGCACGTGCCCACGCGGACACCGCCCGGAGCTCCGCAGCGGGCTCCCGCGGGGGCGCTACCGGTCACCCCGCGGTGAGTGCCGGCGTGAGCACCGTCGCGGACTCCACGGTGAGCGGCGCGGGGCCCTCCACCACCCAAGGCGCCACGGGTACCACCACCACCACCACCACCGATGAGCGCACCACCGCGCAGCTCCGCGCCGACATCCTCGCCGACCTGCTCCTCACCGCCGCCCCCGACGCCGACCCCACCCGCACCGACGGCGGACCCGGAACCCTCGGCACCATCCGCGCCCGCGTCCAAATCGTCGTCCCCGCGTTGACCGTGCTGAACCCGGGCACGGAGAACCTCGACCCGGCCGAACTCGTCGGCCACGGACCCCTCGACGCCCACACCGCCCGCACCCTCACCGAAGCCACCACCCTCGCCTGGGACCGCGTCATCACCCACCCCGTCACCGGCGCCGTCCTGCACACCGACACCTACCACCGCACCACCGCCATCGACCGCCACCTCCGCGCCCGCGACCGCCATTGCCGCTGGCCCGGCTGCACCACCCCCGCCATCCGCTGCGAAATCGACCACACCCACGACCACGCCCTCGGCGGCCCCACCGACATCACCAACCTCGCCGCCCTCTGCCAACGCCACCACACGCAGAAACACCACACACGCTGGGCAGTGCGACAACACCCCGGCGGCGTCCTCGCATGGACCTCCCCCACCGGCCGCACCTACACCGACGAACCCCTCCCCTACTCCCCCGCCATCCGCTTCCTCCCCGACGACCCACCCCCACCCGACCCCCACCAACCAGCCCCACCCTTCTGAACCACGCAACACCCGGATGCCCCCACCTCGGTCAGGGGATGCGCTCGCGCGCCCCGACCGTCGCGGACCCGGCCGGAAAACCCGCTGGGTCACGCCGACAGCGCCGTGCGCGGGGAGAAGACCTGCTCGCCTTGCCCGACCGCTGCGTGGGGAACCGCAAGACGTGGTCGCACGCCCCCAGCCAGAACGCTCGCCCGCACGTCCCCTGAGGTCGTGTTGATCAAGTCTGATCTATTCAGATCCGCGCGGAAGCGACGGCGGTGCGGTAGCTGCGGATCAGATTGTTGGATTTCGGAACGAACTCGACGACTCCGCAACGAGATGGAGTGCGCCCGGGCGTTCTATGCCAACGCTGCGCGAGGGGCACCCAGGCGTTCATCTGCCCCACGGACGACGACGGGCACGCTGACCAGGGCGAAAATGATCGCCAAGATCTCGAAGATGCCACCGAAACCCGCCAGGAATCCGGGAGTGCCATGAGTCACAGCAAAGGTCGAGAAATCCCAGAACCCATGAAGGATCATCGCCCAGATCAGGCTGCCGGTGACCCTTCGGAGGACGTAGAAGATCGTGCCAGCTCCGAAGGCGAGCAGCACTTGCTGGATGGTCGGCCCGACCGCTTGGCCGGTGAAGATGTTGATGAAGTGCATCGCACCGAAGAGGGCTGACGTGATCAGCCACACCCAGACTTCAGACAGACGGCTGCGCAGCCCGGTGAGGAGGAGCCCTCTGGTGGTGAGTTCTTCCGTGAATCCCACGAGAAGCAGAACGATCGACGCGGCGAAGAATGCTCCGTCATAGGAGCCCCAGTCGGTGGCGACGAGGTTCAGGACGAGGCCGACGACCATGATCGCGGGGGCGATGATGGGCCACTTGTGTGCTGCACGATGACGGTCAAACAGTGCAGGTCGCCACCAGCCAAGGAGCGTGGTGGTGATGGCGAGCAGGATGGCGGAGATGACCAGGGAAAGGCCTGCCCCGAAGAAGAGGTTGGCTCCGCTGGAATCTAGGTCGGTGTATGGAATCCCACTGAGCGCTTGGACTGCGTAGACCACGGCGACGTAGCCGATGAAGATGACGACCCCGATCCACACCCGTGGCTGAACACGAAAAGTCTCATCTGTCTTCACACCAATCACTCCTCACATACGCCGGCAGCTAAGGCAAGCGCACTCGAGGCGTCGAGGTCAACGTCTTTGGCTGTGGGTGTTTGGCCGGGGACTGCCGTTACCTGGAGGGAGGGGACAGAGTAATTGCCTCAATCACTGCGTGACGTGACGCGGCGCTCTCACAAATCCCTGGGCTTGTTGATCGAGTCCGAATTGATTCAGATCAGCGTGGCAGCGAGACTTATGGCGGCGTGGTAGCTGCGGACGAGTTTGTCGGATCGCGTGGCAATCCCACGCCATTGCTTGAGCCGGTTGAAGCAGCGTGCAACGACGTTTCGGCCCTTATAGCGTTCCTGCTGCTGATCGCCGAAGTCGATCGGTCGGCCGGGCTTGTTGCGGCGGTGGTCGATCTGATCATCACGCTCGGGAATCGTTGCTGCGATCCCTCGCTGGCGTAGCCATGCTCGGTTCACCTTCGACGGGTAGCCCTTGTCGGCAAGCACGCGGTCCGGTCGAGTCCGTGGCCGGCCCCCGCTGGCGCGGGGTACCCGGATGTCTTCGAGCACGGCGGTCATCATCGTGGTGTCGTTGATGCTCCCGGCGGTGAACATCATCACCGCCGTCACATCCACGGCGTAGCCTCCATCCATGCCCCTCGTCCTCGTCACCGGTGCCGCACGCGCGAACAGCATCGCCGCCGGGATCATCCCCCGCCTGCGATCCGACGGGTGGGACGTCGTCACCAGCGAACTCGACTCCGGCGACTTCCCGTGCGATCTCGCCGACCCGACGGCACCCACGCGCCTGATCGAGCGCGTGTCGGACGAACGCGGGCCGATCCACGCCCTCGTGCTCAGTCACGCGCACGGCGTCGAGTCCGGCATCCTCGACACGACGGCGGAGAGCTTCGATCGCCACATCGCCGTCAACGCCCGCGCGACCCTCCTGATGATCGCCGCGTTCGCCCGACAGGTCGACCAGACGGGAGGAGCGGTCGTCGCCTTCACCAGCGATCACACCACCGGGAACCTGCCGTACGGCGCATCGAAGGGCGCGCTCGACCGCATCGTCATCTCGGCCGCCCGCGAGCTCGGGCCGCGGGGCATCTCCGCCAACGTCGTGAACCCCGGACCCATCGACACCGGGTGGATGGACGACGACACCCGCGACGGCCTCGCCGGGTACCACCCGCTCGGCCGCTTCGGCACGCCCCGCGACATCGCCGGGGTGACGGCGTTCCTCCTCTCCGACGCGGGCCGGTGGATCAGCGGTCAGCTGCTGCACACCGACGGCGGGTTCTCCGCCCGCTTCTGAGCCGGATTCCGAACCGCACCCGCACGCACACACCCGCGTCCTCGCCCCGCCGTGGGCCTGGCCACCTGACGCTCGCCGGTGCACAGCTGCACGCCCGTACCCGCGCGCTGCCATGCCGCGAGCCCACGCCGCCGCATCCCCGGACACCCCCTGTGCTAGCGTCGCCCGCAGTGACACGGGGTGCCCAGCAGGGCTGAGAACACACCCGTCGAACCTGATCTAGTTGTGATGTCCGGAAAGGTTGTTGTCGATCCTGCGGATGGGCGGGGCTCCGATCGCGGAGTGGTGCCTGTGATGATTGTAGAAGTGCAACCAACCCGGCAGCGCCGCGCGGCGTTCGGCTTCTG
>NZ_JBFECV010000007.1:0-255194 GCF_041379845.1 Microbacterium sp. BWR-S6Y | reverse complement strand
CCCGGAAGCTAAGCCTCTCAGCGCCGATGGTACTGCAGGGGGGACCCTGTGGGAGAGTAGGACACCGCCGGACTTCCTTTACCGAAATGGCCACCCAACGCTGGGTGGCCATTTCGCATTTACACCCACATTCGCGACACCCCCATGCTGTGGGGGTGGTCGGCGCCGGTACGCCCCCCATACGTTCGATGGGGGCGTGCCGGCGCTTCGTCATACCCCCAGCAGGAGGCCTCGCGGCCCGTCGGCCCGGTGACTACGCTGACGTCCACCGACGGGAAGGACGCGCCGCACGATGCTCTTCGCTCACCTGGGATCGGAACCACGGATCCACCCCGACGCTGTGGTCGCGCCGACGGCGGTCATCAGCGGCGACGTGACCGTGGGCCGCGGCTGTCAGATCCTCCACGGGGCGGTCATCACCGCGGAGGGGAGCCCCATCCACCTGGGGGAGAACACCATCGTCATGGAGAACGCCCTCGTGCGCGCCAGTTCGGCGCACGCGGTGCACATCGGCGCGCACACGCTGATCGGGCCGATGGCGAGCATCGCGGGAGCTGACGTCGGGGAGGAGGTGTTCCTCGCGACGGGCACGCGGGTGTTCAACGGCGCCGAGATCGGCGCCGGTAGCGAAGTCCGCATCAACGCCGTCGTCCACGTGCGAACCGTCCTGCCTCCGGAGACGATCGTTCCGATCTCGTGGGTGGCGGTGGGTAATCCTCTTCGGATCTTGCCGCCGGATCGCCACGAGGAGATCTGGGCGGCGCAGAAGGAGTTGGACTTCCCGGGCTACGTGTTCGGTCTCGATCGCGAGACACCCGACCTCATGGTGCAGCTCACCGAGCGATACGGTCGCAGCCTCGCCCGCCACGCCGCCGACCGGCGCCTCGACTGATCCGCCGCCTCGATCGCGCCGGCGTCGCAGCGGCGCATGGCGATTCCGCTCCGTCGTGGGGACTCGGGACCCGTGAGACCCCGTGCGAGGCGCAGACCCCGGCGTGTCGGGCTCGGACTCCGCGCGACGGTCGCGGTCACGCCGCCGGGCCACCGCGAACACGACGGAGCGCCGGCCCCCGCGGGGGAGCCGGCGCTCGGTCGATCGGACGGATGCCGCTCAGCCGGTGTTCTGCAGCCCTGCCGCGACGCCGCTGACCGAGAGCAGCAGCAGGCGCTGGTGCTCGGCATCCGGAGTCGGGTTCTCGGCGTCCGCATCGCGAAGTGCGCGCAGGGCCCGGAGCTGCAGAAGCGACAGCGCGTCGACGTAGGGGCTGCGCATCTTGACCGCGCGCTGGAGAATGGGCTTGTTGCCGAGCAGGTCGCCGCCGGTGATGCGCTCGACCCAGGAGCGGGTGAGCAGCATCTCGTCCATCACGAGCTGGGCGAGGTCATCGCGATCGCCGAGCGCGAGGTACCGGCGGGCGATGCGCTCGTCGGCCTTCGCCAGGCTCATCGCGACGTTGTCGATCATCGTGCGGAACAGCGGCCACTGCTCGTAGGCGTCGCGCAGCCGCTGCTCGTCGCCGACCGCCTCGAGAGCGGTCCCCAGGCCGAACCAACCGGCGAGGTTGATGCGGGCCTGCGTCCACGAGAACACCCACGGGATCGCGCGGAGGTCTTCGAGCGACTCGACCGAGAGGCCCCGGCGAGCGGGTCGCGACCCGAGCGCGAGGTGCCCGAGCTCCTCCATCGGCGTGACCGTGGCGAACCACGGCGCGAAGCCCGGCGCCTTGACGAGGGCGAAGAACCGCTCGCGCGAGGCCACGTCCATGGTCTGCGCGACGTCGGCGAAGGCCTCGGCGGCCCCGCGGTTGCGGCGCTCGATCGAGGGAGAGGATGCCGTGAGCACCGCGGCCGCGACCTGGTCGATGTGGCGCATCGCGATGTCGGGGTCGCCGTAGCGGGCGAAGATGACCTCGCCCTGCTCGGTGAGCTTGAAGCGCCCGTCGACGGAGTGCGGGGGCTGCGCGAGGATCGCGGAGTTGGCGGGTCCGCCGCCGCGTCCCAGCGCTCCGCCGCGACCGTGGAAGAGCGTGAGTTCGATGCGCTCGTTCTGCGCCCACGTGGAGATCTTCGCCTGGGCCTCGTACAGGGCGAGGTTGGCGGCGACGGGGCCGACGTCCTTCGACGAGTCCGAGTAGCCCAGCATCACCTCGAGGCGACGGCCCGTGGCATCCAGTCGGCTGACGAACGAGGGGTGGGTGACGATCTCAGCGAGGATGCCGGGAGCGGCCTGCAGGTCGGCGAACGTCTCGAACAGCGGGATGACGTCGAGGACCGGGAGAGTCTCCCCGGGGCCCATCGCGTATGCGGCGAGCTCGTGCACGTTCGCGAGGTCTTCGGCCGACTGCGTGAACGACACGATGTAGCGGCCCGCGGCGCGAGGACCGAAGCGCTCCTGCACGTAGGCGACCGAGCGGAAGACCTCGAGCACCTCTTCGGTCTGCTCGCTGCGGGCGCCGCCCGCGCGCAGCTCGTCGAGGACCTTGCGGTGCACGGCGGAGTGCTGACGCACCTCGAGCTCGGTGAGGTGGAAGCCGTAGGTCTCGACCTGCCACACCAGTCGCTGCAGCGCGCCGTAGGCCTGGCGCGCGGCTCCCGCCGCGACCAGCGAATCCTGCACGGTGCGCAGGTCGGCGAGCAGGTGCTCCGGGTCGCGATAGGCGAGGTCGGCGTTACGCGTCCGCGTCGCAGCGATCTTGCGGGCCAGCAGCAGCAGGATGCGGCGGTGCGGCTCGTCGGGCGAGCGCTCCGCGATCTCGGCGGCCGCGTCTTCGTCGGCCGCGCGCAGGCGGTGCCACAGCGAGAGCAGAGCGTCGCTGGGCGGCGTGGTCTCGGCATCCAGAGTCAGTCCGCGACCCACGCGCTGCGTGGTGCGCTCGAGGCCGAGGAGCACGTGCTCGCTGGCGATCGCGGCGGCCTTGCGGGTGACGGATGCCGTGACGAACGGGTTGCCGTCGCGGTCGCCGCCGACCCACGATCCCACGCGCACGAAGGGCTTCACGATCGGGGCGCGGGCGCCGGCGTTCTCGCCCTGCAGGATGTCATCGATGCGGCGGTAGACGCGCGGAACGGCCGTGTAGAGGGTCTCGTCGAAAACGGCCATGACCGATCGCACCTCGTCGACCGGTGACGGCTTCTCGCGGCGGAGGGGGGCGGTGCGCCACAGGATGTCGATCTCTTCGAGCATGCGGCGCTCGGCGCGTCGCGCGTTCGCGTCGTTGCCGGCGGCGTCGTCGTGCTCGGCGAGGAGCTCGGACAGGCGGCGGATGCTGGTGGAGATCGCGCGGCGGCGCGCCTCGGTCGGGTGCGCGGTGAAGACGGGGTGGAACCGCAGAGCCTGCAGGCGCGCGAGAGCCGTCTCTTCGCCGACCTCGCTGGAGAGGCGCTCGTAGGCGGCGGCGATCGTGTCGGGCGTGCCCGAGTGCGAGGGGCGGTCGCCGCGCTCGCGCAGGACGCGCACGCGCTGGTGCTCCTCGACGAGGTTGACGAGGTGGAAGTACGCCGTGAACGCACGGGCGACCTCGTCGGCGCGCTCGATCGAGAAGCCGTCGGCGATGGCCGCAGCCCGCTCGAACGCCTCGGGCGTCTCGTCGGTGTAAGCCTGGATCGTCGCCGAGCGCAGGCGCTCGACGTCGTCGTACAGTCCGGGGGAGCCGCTCTCTCGAAGCACACGGCCGAGGAGCGATCCGAGCAGGCGCACGTCGGCGCGCATCTGCTCGGGGAGCTCCTGGCCCGCTTCGAAGCGGCCCACGAGGTCGATGGCCTCAGTCGGGGTCAGTTCACGCACACGCCCCAGATTATCGGCGTCGCGTGTCGTGCAGATGACGCGGGAGGCGTCCCGCCGTCCTCCGCTCCCGTGCGCAGGAATTTCTCCGGCGCGTAGGCGGAGCGCGGCGAGATTCGACCGGTCCTCCCGGAGCGGCGCGGAAAAGTCCTGCGTTGGGTATCCGGGACGTCGCGGGGCGGGCGGTGCCGCGCGGGGAGGAGGAGCGACGTCGGCGGGCTCCGCCTCCGAGGTGACGCGGTACGTCGACCGCGGCGGGGGAGGGCGGCATCCGGTGTCTCCTCGGACTCGCCAGGCGCGCGGTCGCCGAGGGGGGCGCTGTGTCGCGTCCCCGGGACCGGGCCCGCGGGGGATACTCGGGACAGCGGCTCCGCCGCCGGGGAGGGAGACACCGTGACCGAGGACGCGTTGAGGGAAGCCGCCGAGACCATGCGCGCGGTGCGGGAGCGCTGCGTCTGGACCCAGCGGATCGACCATCGCGATCTCGTCCCCTACCTCGTGGAGGAGAGCGCCGAGGTGATCGACGCCGTCGAGGCGGGCACGCGCGCCGACCTGCGCGAGGAGCTCGGCGACCTGCTCTGGCAGGTGCTGTTCCACGCCGAGATCGCGGCCGGAGACCCCGACGACCCGTTCGACATCGACGACGTCGCGCGCGGGCTCACCGAGAAGATGGTGCGGCGGCATCCGCACGTGTTCGCGGGGGCCGTGGCATCCACCCCCGAAGAGGTGCTCGTGCACTGGAACGCCGCGAAGGCCGCCGAGAAGCGCGAGCGCACGAGCGTGCTCGACGGCGTCAGCGACCACATGCCCTCGCTCGCCCTCGCGCAGAAGGTGATCGGCAAGGCGGAGCAGGTCGGGGTGTCGGCACCCACTCATCACCTCGCGGATCCCGAGTCCGAGGCCGAGTTGGGAGACGCCCTGCTGACGCTCGTGCAGTTCGCCCGCTCGCGGGGGTGGGACGCCGAGCGCGCCCTGCGCGAGCGCCTGCGCACCCTCGGCGCCGACGTGCGCGCAGCCGAGACCGCCGCCGGCTGAGCCCCGGGCGGTACCGCGAGATCACACGATCGGCGCGAGGTCGCACGTTGCGCCGCTGCCGTACAGCGTGATCTCGCGCCGAACGTGTGATTTGGCGGGTGGGTCCAGCCGTCGCGCGGGGGCGCCGGCCGATCCTGGAAGAATGGGGACGTGGCATCCGTGAACCCGCCGCGCGGCATGCGCGACTTCCTCCCCGCTGACAAGGCCCGTCGCGAGCGCGTGCTCGCCGTCATCCGCGAGCGCTACCGCGCGCACGGGTTCGACGAGATCGAGACCCCGGTCATGGAGGAGTACGGGCGCCTGCACGCCGGTCTCGGCGGGGACAACGAGAAGCTGTCGTTCAGCATCCTGAAGCGGGGGATGGATGCCGAGGGCATCCGCGCCGCCGCGGACGACCCGGCCGCCCTCGCCGACCTCGGCCTGCGCTACGACCTCACGGTTCCCCTCGCGCGTTTCTACGCCTCGAACCGGGCGCAGCTACCCACGGTGTTCCGTGCGATCCAGATGGCCCCGGTGTGGCGGGCCGAGCGTCCGCAGAAGGGCCGGTACCGCCAGTTCCTGCAGTGCGACATCGACATCATCGGCGATGCGACCTCCCGCGCCGAGGCGGAGTTGATGATCGCGAGCCTCGACGTGCTCGACACGCTCGGGCTCGAGGGCGGGTCGATCCGGGTGAACGATCGCCGCGTCCTCGACGCGATGCTCGACGTCTTCGGCTTCGCGTCCGACGAGCGCCCGGGGGTGCTCATCACGATCGACAAGCTCGACAAGGTCGGCCCCTCGGGTGTCGTCGCCGAGCTGCGGGACCGCGGGGCGGATGCCGCGGCCGTCGACGCCCTCGCGGCCTACCTCGACCGACCCGCCGCCGCCCCCTCCTTCGACGACGCCGGCATCCGCGCGGCCCTGCCCGCCGGCATCCCGGACGAGGTCATCGCCCACCTCGTGGCGCTCGGCGAGACCGTCGCGGCCGCGCGCGGGGCGGACGCGCCGCTCGTGTTCGACCCCTTCCTCGTGCGTGGAATGGGGTACTACACCGGCACGATCTTCGAGCTCGCCCACCCGAGCGTCGACTACTCCCTCGGCGGCGGTGGTCGGTACGACGGCATGATCGGACGCTTCCTCGGCCAGCAGGTTCCGGCGGTCGGATTCTCGATCGGCTTCGAGCGGATCGTCGACCTTCTGCCCGATGCGGATGCCGACGGCGAGCGGTCGGTGGTGCTCGTGCACGATCGCGACGTGCCGCTGGACCGTCTCCTCGCGCTCAAGGCGCGACTCGTCGGCGAGGGCGCGCGTGTGCGCGTCGAGCAGCGGGCGAAGAACATGAAGGCGCTGCTGGAGCGCTCGACGGCGGACGGGTACACCTCGTTCGCGTCGGTCGGAACCGACACGACCGTCGACACCCTGGAGATCAAGCCGCTCTCCTGAGGTCGATCAGTCCTCGCGCGCTCGGCGCCGCTTCGCCGGCGGCACGGTCGCGCGGGACCGACCCTCAGGCGGCGGTGCTGACGGCGGACTCGGCGGGGCTCTCGGCGGCGAGACGTTCCAAGCGGGACGCGGTGGCGGCGTCACGCGGTGAGAACCACACCACTCGCGACCCGAGGCCCTCGTCGATCCAGAGGCTGGACATCTCGAGGTGCAGCTCGCCCACGCGGGCGTGCACGAGGTGCTTCGCCGCGTTGCGCTCCCCGCCCACGTCGCCCAGACGCCAGAGGTCGCCGAAGCGCGGCGACATCGTCTCGAGCTCGCCGATGAAGCGCTGCCACGACGGCTCCTCGTGGTGGCGGCCGTAGGCCGCGCGCAGGCGGGCCGCGATCCGCCGCTGCGCGTGGTCGAGGTCGACGTGCGCGTGCTGCCACGCGGAATCGGTGAACAGCAGCACGGCGCAGTTGCGTCGCTCGTCGGGCATCTCGTCGAGGTCGTCGAACAGGAAGCGGTACGAGCGGTTGTAGGCGCGGATGTCGAACCGCGAGGTCTGCACGGCGGCGGGGTAGGGGAGGAGCTTCTCGAGCAGGTCGAGGTGCGTCTGCCCGACGCACATGCGCGCGGCCCGGTCGGGCAACGGGAGATCGGCGAGGGCGAAGAGGTGGTCGCGCTCGTCGTCGCTGAGCAGCAGGGCCCGGGCGATCGCCGTGACGACCTGGGCCGATGCGGCGATCGGGCGTCCCTGTTCGAGCCACGTGTACCAGGTGAGTCCGACCCCGGCGAGCTGGGCGACCTCTTCGCGCCGCAGGCCCGCGACGCGGCGCCGGGTGCCGTCGGGAAGGCCCACGTCGGCGGGACGCAGTCGCGCGCGACGGCTGCGCAGGAAGCCCGCGAACTCCGCGCGGGTGTCGTCGGACCGGGTCATGGCATCCTCCTCCGGCGATCCTAGAGCGCACCACGGCCTCCGTTCGCCGCGGAGGGAGTGCTCTCGGTACCAGGATGACGGGGCTCCTGGTACCAGGATCGACGTCCCCGCATGCTGGCACCATGACCACCTCCGCACACCCCGCGACCGGGAGCGCCCCGGTACCGATCCGCCCCGACGTCGCCGACGTCCCCACGTGGCGGTACGTGGGATTCCTCCTCGGGCCCGGGGCCGGCACGTTCGCCTTCAACGCCGTCACGGTGATCCTGCCGACGCTGCGCGAACGGTTCGGGGCGGGCGACGTCGCGCTCGAACTCGTCATCGCCGGCTACGGCATCCCGTTCGCGGTCCTGCTGATCCTGGGCGGTCGACTCGGCGATCGTTTCGGGCGGCACCGCCTGTACACGCTCGGGATGGGGCTCTTCCTGGTCTCGGCGATCGCGTGCGCCCTCGCCCCCTCGATCGAGACGCTCATCCCGGCGCGCGTCGTGCAGGGCGTGGGGGCGGCGCTGTGCACCCCGCAAGTGCTCGGCACCATCCAGGCCACTTCGCGGGGAGCCGCGCGCACCCGCGCCATCGCGGCATTCGGAGCGAGCGGCGGGATCGGCGCCGCCGTCGGCCAGGTGGCGGGAGGCGCCCTCGCCGCGCTGTCGTTCGGACCGGTCGAAGGGTGGCGGGCGGTGTTCGTCGTCGTCGCCCTGATCGCGGTGGGGGCCATCGCTTTCGCCCCGCTCGCACCGCGCTCCCGCTCGCACGAGGTGGTGGCGATCGACCTCATCGGTACCGCGGCGCTCGCCGTCGGCATCCTCGCCGCCTCCGTCGCCCTCACCTTCGGGCCCGTGTGGAACTGGTCGTGGCCCGTCGCCGTGGCCCTGGTCGTCGCCGCGGTCGCCCTCATCGCCATGTGGCGGCACCAGAACGGGATCGAGCGTTCGGGACGCGTCCCGCTGCTCCCGCCGAGCGTTCTGCGCCTGCGCCCCCTGCAGCTCGGGCTGGTGGCCGCCGCGCTCTTCTTCGCGGGGTACTCGGCGCTGCTGTACGTCTTCCCGCGTGCCGTGGAGGCCGGCGGGCTGAGCTCTCTGCAGGCGGGCCTCGCCCTGCTGCCCTTCGCCGTCGTGTTCGCGGGTATGTCGCTGGCGGTGGCGCGCGTGCAGAGTCGGCTGGGCGACGCGACGCTCGTGCTCGGCGTCTCGCTGCAGATCGTCGCGCTGTTGGGGATGGCGGCGACCCTGGGCCTCGCGTGGGGGAGCGGGATCGGGCTGTGGCTGCAGCCCGCGCTCATCGTGCTGGGGATCGGGCAGGCGCTGATCTTCTCGCCGCTCACGCAGCTCGTCGTGCGAGAGGTGCCGGTCGAGGCCGCGGGCCTGTCGGGCGGGATGTTCAGCACCGCGCAGCAGCTCGCGCTGTCGTTCGGCGTGATCGTCATCGGCGGCATCGTGACCTTCACGGGAGCCGCCGGCCGCGATGAACTCCTCGCCGGCCTCGCCCTCGACATCGGACTGGCCGTCGCCGTGCTCGTCCTCGCGATGGTCCTGCGGGCGCGCAGTGCCCGCAGCGACAGGGGCTGAGGCGCGGCGCCGGGTTCGCGGCATCCGGAGGACACCGGATGCCGGGAGGGTGCCGTCGCCGCGGCGTCACGGCACGTCCACCCGGCGTTCACCGCGGGCCGGTCTCATCGGAGCATGCGTCGTCCGGTCACCGTGACCTTCGCCTCCGCGCTCGCGCTCCTCGGCGCGGGAGCGATGGGGGCGCGGACCCTGCTCACCCGGCAGGCGGCCGTCGCGCGCCGCCGCATCGGCAAGCCGCTCGGCGAGCAGGCGCTCGACGCCGACCGCGTGTGGCGGCGCAAGAAGCATCCGGGGCGGCCGGTCGACCTGCTGCTGCTGGGCGACTCGATCGCCGCGGGTCTGGGCGCGGGGCACCGCCGCGACACGCTCGGCGCGCGCCTGGCCAAGGGCGTCGCGCGCACGGCGGGACGCCCCGTGCGGCTGCGCACCGGCGCGGTGGTCGGATCGGAGACCTCCGCCCTCGCCGCGCAGCTCGCGTCACTGCCCCCGGGGTACCGCGCCGACATCGCGGTGATCGTCGTCGGGGGCAACGACGTGACGCACCGCATCCCGGCCGCACGCGCCGCGGAGCAGCTCGCCGACGTCGTACGCGCCCTCCGGGCGGACGGCATCCCGGTCGTGGTGGGCACCTGCCCCGACCTCGGCACGCTGCGCGCGATCCCGCAACCGCTCCGTGCGATCGCCGCGCGCTCGTCCCGTCAGCTGGCCGCGGCGCAGGGGAGTGCGGTGCACCGCGCCGGCGGCCGGGTCGTCGCTCTGGCCCGCGCGGTCGGGCCGGTGTTCGCGGAACGTCCGGACGAGATGTTCAGCGTCGACCGCTTCCACCCGAGCGCCCTCGGCTACCGCCGGACCGCCGAGGCCCTTCTGCCCGCGGTTCTCGCGGCGCTCGACGTGGACGCGGTCACGTCGCCGACCGAGCCGAACTCCTGAGATCTCGTCGCTTCCGGCGGTGACGCTCCCGGGATCGTGCGGCTCGCGCGAGGGAAGCCAGGAGTTGCGCTCACCCTCGGCGGACCCATAGCCGGCGGTCGTACTCTTCCGGCACGCCTCCCATCGACTTCTTCCTCAGCACCTGGCGCGCCGATCCGATCGCCCTCGGCGCGATCTTCGCGGCCTCCGTCGCCTACCTTCTCGGCGTGCGGCGCGTGCGTCGCCGAGGGGAGCCCTGGCCGCTGCGCCGCACGATCGGCTTCTTCGCCCTCGGCCTGCTGCCCTACGCCGTGATCGAGCTCGGCTTCCTGGGGACCTTCTCGGCCGACCTGCGCTGGGCGTTCTCGACCCGGATCGCCCTGCTCATCTTCGCGGTGCCCGCGGGCATCGCCGCGGGTCGCCCCCTCGACCTCGTCCCCGCGCGGGTGCGCGAGCGCGTCCTCGCGTCGCGCGTGACCCGGGTCTTCGGCAACGCGATGGTCGCCACCATCGTCATCGCCGCGGTGTTCTGCCTCTTCCTCACCCCGCTGGCCGGCATCCTGCGCGTCGATCCCGTCGTCGACGCCTCGCTCGGCGTGGTCGTCCCCCTCGTGGGACTCGCGATGGTGCTGCCGATGATGGCGTTGGGCGCCATGCACACCGGGACCTTCATCGCGATCGAGTTCCTCCTCGCCTTCGTCGAGCTGCTCATCGACTCCGTGCCGGGGCTGCTCCTGCGCTTGAACGACTCCGTGCTGGATCTGATCCCGGATGCCGCCCAGGCGGCGGCCTGGTGGCCCTCGCCGCTGCACGACCAGCACCTCGCCGGCGACATGATCTGGTTCATCGCCGAGTTCGCCGACGTGCCGATCCTCGTCATCCTGATGATCCGATGGATGCGATCGGACCGCGTCGAGGCGAAGGGCTTCGACGACCTCTCCGACGAGGAGTACGACGAGATGACCCGCGCCCACCTGCGCGGCGAGCGTTGACCCGCGGGCGCCGGCCCGCCACTGTGGAAGGGTGCCCACCCACGATGACGTCGACGCCTTCCTGACCGACACCCTCGTCGGAGCCGACGCCGCCCTCCACGCCGCCCTGAGGGCGCAGCACGAGGCCGGCATGCCCGCCATCGAGGTCGCGCCGGTGAACGCGAAGTTCCTCCACCTGCTCGCGCGCATCGCCGGCGCTCGCCGAATCCTCGAGATCGGCACGCTCGCCGGGTACTCCACGATCTGGTTCGCACGCGCGGTAGGCGATGGCGGGCGCGTGGTCACCATCGAGGCCGAACCCGCCCACGCCGCCGTCGCGCGCGAGAACCTGGAGCGGGCCGGCGTCGCCGATCGCGTCGACATCCTGCTCGGACGCGGCACCGAGGTGCTGCCGACCCTCGACGGGGGCGCGCCCTTCGACCTCGTCTTCGTCGACGCCGACAAGGAGTCGAACGAGATCTACCTCGACTGGGCCGCGCGTCTCGGTCGCCCCGGAACGGTCGTCGTGCTCGACAACGTCGTGCGCGGGGGAGAGGTCGCCGATGCCGGGACCGCGGATGCCAAGGTGCAGGGCGCGCGCCGCGGCATCCTGATGCTCGGCGAAGATCCGCGTTTCGACGCCTCGGCGCTGCAGACGCTCGACCGCAAGGGGTGGGACGGGGTGGCCGTGGCGATCGTGACCGACGCGCCCGCCCCCTGAGTCCGCCGACCCTCCGGACCGGGACGACGCCCGCGGGACGGCGTCGACGGCATCCGTCCCCACGGTCGGCGGGCGGGGTCACTAGACTCGACGACGGACCGACGACGCTCCGCCCTCTTCCACCCAAGAACCAACGAGGAGTCCTTCGTGGCACTTATCGAGGCTGTCAACGCGCGCGAGATCCTGGATTCGCGCGGTAACCCGACCGTCGAGGTGGAGGTGCTCCTCGACGACGGAATCGTCCAGCGGGCGGCCGTCCCCTCCGGCGCGTCCACCGGCGCGTTCGAGGCCTACGAGCTGCGCGACGGCGACAAGAGCCGCTACGGCGGCAAGGGCGTGCTCAAGGCCGTCGCCGCGGTCGTCGACGAGCTCGGCCCCGCCATCGAGGGCGTCGAGGCCAGCGAGCAGCGCATCATCGACGAGATCCTCATCGAGACCGACGGCACCGACAACAAGTCGCGCACCGGCGCGAACGCGATCCTGGGCGTCTCGCTCGCCGTCGCGAAGGCCGCCGCCGACAGCGCAGACCTGCCCCTGTTCCGCTACCTCGGCGGCCCGAACGCGCACCTGCTGCCCGTTCCCCTCTTCAACGTCATCAACGGCGGCGAGCACGCCGACAACGGCATCGACTTCCAGGAGTTCTTCCTCGCCCCCATCGGCGCCGACACCTACGGCGAGTCGCTGCGCTGGGGCACCGAGGTCTACCACGTCCTCAAGGGCGAGCTGAAGTCGGCCGGCTACAACACCGGTCTCGGCGACGAGGGCGGCTTCGCCCCCGACCTGCCCAGCAACCGCGAGGGCCTCGACTTCCTCATCCGCGCGATCGAGAAGGCCGGCTTCACCCCCGGCAAGGACATCGCCGTGGGCCTCGACGTCGCCGCCACCGAGTTCTACAAGGACGGCGTCTACACCGTCGAGGGCAAGGAGTGGAGCGTCGACACGCTCGTCGACTACTTCGCCGACCTCGTCGCGAACTTCCCGATCGTCACGATCGAGGACGCCCTCGCCGAGGACGACTGGGACGGCTGGAAGAAGCTGACGGATGCCATCGGCTCCAAGGTGCAGCTCGTCGGCGACGACCTGTTCGTCACCAACCTCAAGCGCCTGCAGCAGGGCATCGACCTCGGCGTCGCCAACTCGCTGCTCGTGAAGGTCAACCAGATCGGCACGCTGTCGGAGACGCTCGACGCGATCTCGCTGGCGACCCGCTCGGGCTACACCTCGATGCTGTCGCACCGCTCGGGCGAGACCGAGGACACCACGATCGCCGACCTCGCCGTCGCCGTCAACGCGGGTCAGATCAAGACCGGTGCCCCCGCGCGCAGCGAGCGCGTCGCGAAGTACAACCAGCTGCTCCGCATCGAGGAGGACCTCGGCGACGCCGCGGTCTTCGCGGGCCGCTCGGCGTTCCCCCGTTTCAAGGGCTGAGCGTCTGAGACACGAGGAGGGGGAGCCTGCGGGCTCCCCCTCCTCCGTCTTTCCCGGGCGCGGGCGGTTCCCCCGTCGACGCGGCGTGGCCCTCCCGGAACGCCGAGGTGCGCGACGTAGACTCGCCTCCGGTCCGGTGCCGGGTGCACCGGCCGGATGAGAGGGGCTGAACGTGGAACGACCGACACTGCCGCCCCGCCCGACGCCCTCCGCCCGTGCGACGGCGACGTCGAAGCCCGCGAAGTCGGCGTCGGCGAAGTCGGCGTCTGCGCGTCGGCAGCCTCCCGCGAAGGGCCCGCGGTCAGCGCCCCCCGCGCCGCGGGCGAGCTCCCCCCGCGTCGACGTGCGCGAGTGGCTCGGCAAGGTGCGCGTGTCGGGCTTCGTGGTCATCATGCTGGGCCTCGTGGTGCTCGGCACCTTCGTCCTCGTTCCGACCGTGGGCACCTATATGGATCAGCGCCAGCAGATCCAGGCCCTTCGCAACGCCGTCGCCCTGAGCCAGTCGGAGGTCGCCGACCTGCAGACGCAGCGCGAGAGATGGTCCGACCCGGCCTACATCCGCACCCAGGCACGCGAGCGACTCGGGTACACGTTCCCCGGCGAGGTCGTCTACCTCATCGACAACGACCTCCCCGCGTCGGCCACCCCGCAGGAGCAGGCCGACGTCAGCGGCGACGTGGGACAGACCCGCACCGACTGGATGGCGCAGCTCGTGCGTTCGGTCGCCGCTTCGGGGGCCGCTCAGGTGGCCGTTCCCTCGCTCGAGATCGGCGTCCCCGATCCGGCGCCCTCGGCGACGCCGGCCGGCTGACGCGAGAACCCGACCGGATGCCGCCCGCCCGGCGACGGCACGCGACGTCGTCGGTGTCCGGTCGTCCGGTGTGGGGCTCTCCACGGCGTCGGGCCGCGCGCGCTCGCGCCGATCGCGCGGCGCGCGGCATCCCTCGCCCGCCCGGGGTGGGGATCCGCCCGCTGCGTCCGGCGGCGTCTCGGAGAGGGCGGGTACCCTGGCAGGGATGACTACCGCACCGCTCGCCCCCGCATCCGACGCCGACCTCGCCGTTCTCCAGGCGCAGCTCGGGCGCGTCCCGCGCGGGGTCATCGGCATCGCCGCACGCTGCGTCTGCGGCAACCCGACCGTGGTGGCGACCTCGCCCCGGCTCGACGACGGCAGCCCGTTCCCCACGTTCTACTACCTCACCCACCCCGCGGCGACCGCGGCGATGTCGGTGCTCGAGGCCGGCCACGTGATGAAGGAGTTCTCCGACGACCTCGCCGCCGACGAGGAGCTGCAGCAGGCCTACCTCCGCGCCCACGAGGCGTATCTCCGCGACCGCGCCGTGCACGGCGAGCCCGAGGAGATCGCGGGGATCTCCGCCGGAGGGATGCCGACGCGGGTCAAGTGCCTGCACGCCCTCGCCGGGCACGCCCTGGCGGCGGGGCCGGGCGTCAATCCGATCGGCGACCGCGCCCTGGAGCGCGGAACCTGGTCGCCCGAGCGGTGCGAGTGCGAAAGCCCCGGGGCCGGCGGATGAAGCGGGTCGTCGTCGCCCTGGCATCCGTCGTCCTCGTGGCGATGATGACGGGAGCGACGGCCGCCCCGGTGGCGACCTCGGGCCCGGTACCCGAAGACCCCACTGACTCGGTGCGCGCCGCCGAGTACTGGCTCGACCAGTACGGAGTGCGCGAGGCCTGGAAGACGACGCGCGGCGCGGGGCAGACCATCGCCGTGATCGACACGGGGATCGGTCGCGGGCCGACGGAATTCACCGGCGCGGTCGCCGGCGGCACCGACGTGTCGGGCGTCGGCTCCTCGGACGGACGCACGCCCGTGGGCGCGGTCGACGCCAACCACGGCAGCTGGGTGGCCTCGCTGGCCGCGGCCCGGGGCACGGGCAACGGTCGCGGCATGATCGGCGTCGCGCCCGAGGCCGAGCTGCTGTCCATCTCGGTCGGGTTCGGCGCCTCCAGCACGAAGCCCTTCACCCAGCAGATCGCCGAGGCGATGACGTGGGCGGTCGACAACGGGGCGACGGTCATCAACCTCTCGCTCACCACGAACACCCTCGACTGGGACACCAGCTGGGACACCGCGTTCGAGTACGCCTTCGAGCACGACGTCGTGGTCGTCGTGGCGGCGGGCAACCGGGGGAGCGGGACCGACCGCGTCGGCGCTCCGGCGACGATCCCGGGGGTGCTCGCCGTCGGCGGCGTCGATCCCGACGGTGTCGCCAGCAACAGTGCCTCGACCCAGGGAATCACGATCGGGCTGTCCGCACCGAGCGAGCGACTGATCGGCGTCTCGGCCGACGGGACGCTGGTGGGCTGGAACGGCACGAGCGGCGCGGCGCCGATCGTCGCCGGGATCGCCGCCCTCGTGCGCTCGGCTCACCCCGAGCTCGACGCGAACAACGTGCTGAACCGCCTGATCGCGACGGCGAAGCCCGCCGCGGGGGCGACGAGCGTGCCCGACAAGCTCTACGGATACGGCCTGGTGGATGCCGCGGGCGCGGTCTCGAATTCAAGGGTCGAGGCCGTCGCCGAGAACCCGCTCGGCAGCCTCACGGAGTGGATCCGGCTGTACCGCCGGGCCGACGCGGAACCGGCGCCGGAACCCACCGCGAGCCCCGTCGAGATCCCGCCGCTTCCGCCCGTGGAATCCGCGCCGGAAGCCGGTTCGCCTCTGCTGCCGTCACGCGATAGCGTGCTCTACGGATCGCTGCCGCTCGGGGGTGCCACGCTGGCCGCTATAATGATTGCGCTCGGCGTCAGTGCTGCTGCCCGGCGAATCCGACAGGCGCGCACCTCCCGCGAGCCGAGCCGCACCACAAACGAGGAGTCCCTCCCATCGTGACCACTACCGTGCCCAGAATCCTCATCGTCGGTGGGGGCTACGCAGGTTTCTACACCGCCTGGAAGCTCGAGAAGCTCCTCGGGCGAGGCGAGGCCGAAGTCACGCTCGTCGACCCGCTGCCCTACATGACGTACCAGCCGTTCCTCCCCGAGGTGGCCGCCGGCGAGATCGAGCCGCGCCACGTCGTGGTGGGCCTGCGTCGCCACCTCAAGCGCACCACGGTCATCGCGGGCAAGGTCACGGGCATCTCGCACGCGACCAAGACCGCCACGATCACCCCGATCGCGGGCGACGAGACCTTCGAGCAGGGCTACGACCAGATCGTCGTCACCGCCGGTGCCGTCTCGCGCACGTTCCCGATCCCCGGCATCGCCGACAACGCGATCGGCCTGAAGACGATCGAGGAGGCCGTCGCCATCCGAGACCGCCTGACGTCGAACTTCGACAAGGCCTCGGTGCTGCCCGCCGGACCCGAGCGCGACCGTCTCCTCACCGTCGTCGTCGTCGGCGGTGGCTTCGCCGGTATCGAGGTGTTCGCCGAGCTCCGCGCCTACGCGTCGTCGCTGCTGAAGCAGTACCCGACCCTGTCGTTCGACGACACGCACTTCCACCTCATCGAGGCGATGGGCCGCATCATGCCCGAGGTCTCGCAGAAGACGAGCGAGTGGGTTCTCGCCGACCTCGCGAGGAAGGGTGCGTTCGTGCACCTCGACACGCAGGTCAAGGGCGCCGTGGACGGTGTCGTCGAGCTGTCGACCGGTGAGCAGCTGCCCACCGACCTCATCATCTGGACCGCCGGCGTCATGGCGAACCCCACCGTCGTCCGCGGCAGCGACCTCCCGGTCGAGGAGCGCGGTCGCATCCGCACCCGTCCCGACCTGCGGGTGGGCACCGATGAAGAGATCGTCGAGGGCGCCTGGGCCGCCGGCGACGTCTCGGCCGTGCCCGACCTCTCCGGTGGCGGCGTGGGCGGCTTCTGCGTCCCCAACGCCCAGCACGCGGTGCGTCAGGGCAAGCTCATGGCGAAGAACCTCGTCGCCGTGCTGCGGGGCGAGGAGCCCAAGCAGTACAACCACAAGAACCTCGGTGCCGTCGCGGGCCTGGGGCTGTACAACGGCGCCTTCCAGTCGGGCAACATTGCCCTGACCGGTCTGATCGCCTGGTTCGCCCACCGCGGCTACCACGGCCTGGCCATGCCGACCTGGGAGCGCAAGTTCCGCGTCATCGGCGACTGGGTGCAGAACTTCGTCCACGGCCGTGAGGTCGTCTCGCTCGAGACGGTGCAGCAGCCGCGTGCGGCCTTCGAGGAGTTCGCGGCGCGTCCTCGCCCGGCGGCTCCCGCGGCCGATGCCCCGGCCCCGGCCGAGAAGAAGGCCGAGCCCGTCGCGGCGAAGTAACCTCGTCCGTTTCGAGACCCCCGTGCCCCGTGAGGGTGCGGGGGTCTCGTCGTTCCCGGATGCCGCGGGGGCGCGGGGTCGGGCTGTTGCGCGATCCGCCGGTACGGGGTGTCGGGTCGCGGCATCCGGATCTCCGTGCCGGTGCGGCCCTGCCGGTGCCGCCCGGTCGAGATGGTGCGGCGGCTCTTCGTGGGTCCGGGCGCGGTTTCGACGCTCGTGGCGACGTCGAGCGCCCCAGCACGAGTCAGGGGCCCCGCGAGACGGACGCGCGGCCACCCGCGATACGGTGGAGCACGGGCCCCCGTAGCCCAATGGCAGAGGCAGGCGACTTAAAATCGCTTCAGTGTCAGTTCGAGTCTGACCGGGGGTACGGCATCCATCGCATCCGCTGAGAGTCACCGCCCGGCTCCCTGGCGCCGTCGGGCCCGCAGTTACACTGAAGGGCAACCTCTCGAACGGAGTGTGGGGACTTATGTGGGAGTGGCTCGTACCGGTCATCGTGATCGTCGGCATCCTGGTCATCGCCGGTATCTACCTGTGGGCCACGTACAACGCCCTCGTCGCCCTCAACGTGCGCGTCGACGAGGCGTGGAGCGACATCACGGTGCAGCTGAAGCGTCGCGCCGACCTGCTGCCGAACCTCATCGAGACGGTGAAGGGCTACGCGGCGCACGAGAAGGCGGTCTTCGAGAACGTCACGCGCGCCCGCGCCGAGACCCTGAACGTCGAGAGCCCCGCCGAGGCGGGCATCGCCGAGGGGCACATGCAGCAGGCGCTCAAGTCGCTGTTCGCGGTGGCGGAGGCGTACCCGCAGCTGCAGGCGAGCCAGAACTTCCTCAAGCTGCAGCAGGCCATCGTCGACACCGAGGACAAGATCCAGGCGTCGCGCCGCTTCTACAACGGCGGCGTGCGCGAGCTCAACACCAAGATCAAGGTATTCCCGAACAACCTGTTCGCGCGTCAGCTCGGATTCCACGAGCGCGAGTTCTTCGAGGTGATCGACGGAGCCGCGATCTCCGAGCCGCCTCGCGTGCAGTTCTGACGCACCCCGTGATGCGCCCCCTCCGCCGATCGGAGGGGGCGCCTCTCAGTTCGAGCGCCCGTCGGGGTGCTCGTGCCGCGCGGCCGAGAGTGCGCCGGCGATCGCATCGCTGGCGTCTCCCCACCGCGCCACCGTGACCCGCGCGAGGCCCTGCCACCTCGCGGCGGTTCTCAGCTCGGCAGCCACGCGCTCCGCGGCATCCGCGGGGGCGCCGTGCTCCCACCACGCCGACTGCACTCGGAGGGCGGAGCCCGCCCTGTCGGCTTTGAGGTCGAGCCGCCCGACGACGTCGTCGCCCACGAGGACGGGGAGCGAGTAATAGCCGAATCGGCGCTGCGGGGCGGGGGTGTAGATCTCGATCCGGTAGTCGAAGTCGAACAGGCGCTCCGCCCGGTCGCGGAACCACACGAGGGGATCGAACGGCGTGAGCAGGGCGGCGGCGTCGACCCGCCGCGGACGGGCGGCGTCGCGGTGCAGCCAGGCCTTCGCCGGGCGTCCGGCGACGCTCCACCCCTCGACCTCGACCTGCTGGAGCTCGCCCGTGTCGACGAGGTCCCGGATCGCGGCGAGCACCGCGGGGCGGTCGCGGATGCGCCAGTAGTCGGCGAGGTCGGCCGCCGTCGCCACCCCGTAGGCCCGCGCGGCTCGGCGCACGAGTTCGGTGATGGCATCCTGTCGGGGAACAGCCGTCTCGAGAGCCGAGGGCGGAAGGACGTCGGATGCCATTGCGTACCGCCGCTCGAACCCGCGGCGCCCCGCGATCGCGACCTCGCCGAACAGCCACAGGCGCTCGAGGCCGTTCTTGACGTCGTCCCACCCCCACCAGGACCCGCGCGAGCCGCTGCGCGCGTCGTGGTCGATCTCGGCCGGGCGCAGCGGTCCGCGGTCGGCGAGTTCGTCGCGGAGCCACTGCAGCAGCGGCCGGTGGGCCTGCGCCCAGTCGTCGTCGCCGTACTTGCGACGCAGGTCGTCGCGACGGAACTGCAGCAGCGGCCAGTCGTCGGCGGGGACGAGCGACGCCACGTGCGCCCACGACTCCACCCAGCGCGGCCGACGGGAGAACGCGAGGGCGTCGAGCAGGGACGTGTCGTATGCCCCGAGGCGGGCGAACAGCGGCATGTAGTGCGACCGGGAGAAGACGTTGACGGAGTCGATCTGCAGGATGCGCATGCGCGTCAGCGTCGCGGTGATCTGGCGCGTGCCGACCGTCTCGGGCCGGGGGCGCGAGAAGCCCTGCGCGGCGAGGGCGATGCGGCGCGCGTCGGCGCGACGGAGCGTCGTGGTCATGCCTTTCACCGTATCCACCGCCTCCGACATCACAGCGTTCGCCGAGTGAGCGCGGCGGTAGGCTGACGGGATGAGTGGAACCGATCCCGAACCGCGCGGATCCTTCCTCGACGCCTTGAAACGGCGCACGGTTTCGAGCGATCTGCAGCCCCCCGTCCCGCCCGCCCTGCGGCAGGCCACGGCCTACGCGTGGCGGCTGCTCGTGATCGCTGCCGCCCTCGGCGTCGTGATCTTCCTCGTCATCCAGTTGAAGCTGCTCGTGGTGCCGCTGCTGGTGGCGATCCTGGTGACGGCCCTGGTCTGGCCG
Organism: Microbacterium sp. BWR-S6Y; assembly: GCF_041379845.1. Taxonomy (NCBI): domain Bacteria; kingdom Bacillati; phylum Actinomycetota; class Actinomycetes; order Micrococcales; family Microbacteriaceae; genus Microbacterium; species Microbacterium sp. BWR-S6Y. Next base: position 235,547 of record NZ_JBFECV010000007.1, on the reverse strand, counting down.
GGGTTCTCCTTCCTGCTGCGCCACCGCTGGCCGAAGTGGCTCGCGATCGTCGTGACGGTGCTCGGAACGATCGCGATCATCTCGGGTCTCGTGTGGCTGGCGGTGTGGCAGATCACGCGGGAGTTCGGATCGGTGCGCGAGCGCACGGTCGACGCGGTCTCGCAGTTCCGGCAGTACCTCATCGACGGACCCCTCCACCTCAGCGCCCAGCAGATCGACGACGGTCTGCGCCAGGCCGGCACCTTCCTGCAGCAGCAGGCGGAGGTGCTGTGGACCGGTGCCCTCGCGATCGGGACGACCCTGGGCCACGTCGGCACCGGAGTGCTGCTCACCCTGTTCATCCTGCTGTGCCTCCTCGCCGACGGGGGCGGGATCTGGCGGTGGACCACGCGGTTGTTCCCGCGCGTCGCGCGCCCCGCGGTCGACGGGGCCGGGCGAGCCGGATGGCGCACCGTGAAGAGCTACGCACGCACCCAGCTGCTGGTGGCCACGATCGACGCGATCGGCATCGGCCTCGGCGCGTTCCTGCTCGGCGTGCCGCTGTCGATCCCGATCGGCGTGCTGGTGTTCCTGGGTGCCTTCATCCCCTTCGTCGGCGCGGTCGCCACCGGCGCCCTGGCCGTCTTCATCGCCCTTGTCTACAACGGGCCGCTCATCGCGCTCTTCATGCTCATCGTCGTCCTGGGCGTGCAGCAGATCGAGAGCCACATCCTGCAGCCGATCCTCATGGGCTCCGCCGTCAAGGTGCACCCGCTGGCCGTCGTGCTCGTGGTCGCCGGTGGAGCGATGATCGGCGGCATCGCCGGCGCCCTCTTCGCCGTGCCGCTCGCGGCGTTCGTGAACGTCGTCGCGGTGTACCTCAGCTCGAAGGCCTGGGAGCACGAGGGCCAGGCCCTGGCATCCCGAGATCTCATCTGGCAGACCGTCCCGCGTGAGCGCGGAAGGAGATCATGAACGACACTCCCACCCTGGCCGAGTTCGAGGATGCCGCGCAGGAGCTGCGCGGCATCATCACGCGCACGCCCCTCGACGAGTCGCTGCACCTGACCGACCTGCTCGGCGTGCCCGTGAACCTGAAGCTCGAGAACCTCCAGCGCACCGGCTCGTTCAAGATCCGCGGGGCGACCTACCGGCTCTCGCGGCTGACGGCCGAGGAGCGCGCGCGCGGTGTCGTGGCGGCATCCGCCGGCAACCACGCGCAGGGCGTCGCCCTGGCGGCGCAGCAGCTCGGCATCGCCGCGACGATCTTCATGCCGCTCGGGGTCCCCGTGCCCAAGCTTCTCGCGACGCGCGGCTACGGCGCCGAGGTCATCCTCGAGGGGGCGACCGTCGAGACCCCGCTCCGCCTGGCGGCCGAGTTCGCCGAGCGCACGGGCGCCGTGCTCATCCACCCCTTCGACCACCGCGACATCGTGGTCGGCCAGGGGACGCTGGGGCTCGAGCTCGTCGAAGACATGCCCGACCTCGAGACCGTGATCGTGGGTATCGGCGGCGGCGGCCTGGCCGCCGGCGTCGCGGCGGCGGTCAAGGCGCGAGCGGCCGCCGAGGGACGCGAGATGCGCATCATCGGCGTGCAGGCGCACAACTCCGCCGCGTACCCGACGTCGCTGGCCGCGGGATACCCGATGCAGGTCGAGACGACGCCGACGATCGCCGACGGCATCGCCGTCGCCCGCCCCGGCGACCTCCCCTTCGAGCTCATCCGGCAGTACGTCGACGAGGTCGTGACCGTCACCGAGGACGACATCGCGCGTGCCCTGCTCGTGCTCCTCGAACGCGCGAAGCAGGTCGTGGAGCCCGCCGGAGCCGTCGGCGTGGCCGCGATCCTCGCCGGGAAGGTGAAGGCCAGCGGCCCGACGGTGACGATCCTCTCGGGTGGCAACATCGATCCGCTGCTGCTGCAGCGTGTCGTGGCGCACGGGCTGTCGGCATCCGGTCGATACATGTCGCTGCGCATCCCGCTTCCCGACCGCCCGGGTCAGCTGGCGCGCGTGTCGGAACTGCTCGCCCAGGTGGGGGCGAACGTGATCGAGGTTCTGCACACGCGGCACGGCCAGGGCCTGCAGATCAGCGAGGTGATCCTCCAACTGAGCGTCGAGACGCGGGGCGCGGAGCATCGCGCGCTGGTCATCAAGACGCTCGAGGATGCCGGTTTCGTGGCCACTGTCGTTCCCGACTGACGTCGGTCGCGTCGGCCCTTGCGGGAGACCTGTGCCGTCGTCGTGTCCTCCGGGATTCGCGCAGGCTCAGTTGTGCGGCCGTGATTCGGGCTGAGGTAGTGCGGATGGCTGAGGTTGTGCGGATGGCAAAGGGCGTGCGTGGGTCATATCCTCCGCGATTCGCGCAAGCTTAGTTGCGCGGCCGTGGTTCGGGCTGAGGTAGTGCGGATCGCTGAGGGTGTGCGGACCACCGCGCCGGCTCGAGCCCTGAGACGCCGCGAGCCGCCCACCCCGCGGAACTCGGGGGAGCGGCTCGCGGACGGTGCAGGGCTTACTGGCCCGAGTACGTCTCGACCTTGACGATCTCGACCGAGATCTCCTTGCCGTTCGGGGCGGTGTACGAGCCCTTGTCGCCCTCCTTGAGGCCGAGGATCGCGGCGCCGAGCGGGGAGGCCTCGCTGTAGACGTCGAGCTCGGAGTTGGCGGCGATCTCGCGGTTGCCGAGGAGGAACTTCTCCTCGCCGCCGGCGACGATCGCGGTCACGACGGTGCCGGATTCCACGACGCCGTGGCTCTCGGGCGCCTCGCCGACCTTCGCGTCCTTGAGCAGCTGCTGCAGGGTGCGGATGCGCGCCTCCTGCTTGCCCTGCTCGTCTTTGGCCGCGTGGTAGCCGCCGTTCTCCTTGAGGTCTCCCTCTTCGCGGGCGGCCTCGATGCGCTTGGCGATCTCTTCGCGACCCGTGGTCGAGAGGTGCTCGAGCTCGTTGGCCAGGCGGTCGTAGGCGTCTTGCGTGAGGAACGTCACCTGAGCGTCGTTGGACACGGTTACTCCTTCGTCGAGGCGCTGACGGCGTGCGTTGTCGGGCCGTCGGCGGGGGATATGTCGAACGCCCCGGCATCGAGCCGGGGCGCGTCGTGATCCCGCGAGTTTACGGCACCCAGCAAGCGTTGACAAAACCCGTGGTCGCCAACGACAGCGTCGGGATCTGCTCCGTGAACGCCCGCGTGTGGTCGTCGGATGCCGGGTACTCCACGACCCGCCAGCCCACGGTGCCGTGCTCCTCGTCGCGGGCTTCGAGGGCGCAGGCGACCGGTCGGCCGGTCGGCGCGGTGATCTGGAACGACGCCGTGACGGTGCGGTCGTCGACGACGGTGTATCCGGTGTCGGTCGCCGTGACGGAGTTCAGGCTGCTCGACACGGTCGTCCAGCCGAGGAAGCCGATGGCTCCGAGAGCGAAGACGCCGACGACGGACCAGCCCACGATGCGGCGCCGCGGGGAGCGCGTGCGCCCGTAACGTTCGTCGAGGTCGGCTTGCGTCGTCATGCTCTCTCCGGGCTTTAGGCTGGACTTCCAGGCTACGCGCTTCCGTCCGCCCCGAAGGACTCGACCCATGCACCCCGTGATCGTCGCCCTCGCGACAACGCCCTCCCCGGCCGTCACCCCCGACGAGTCGATCGTCACGCCCGGGCCCCTCGGATTCGCCGCGATCGCCTTCATCGGCGTGGCCGTGTTCCTGCTCGTGTGGGACATGCTGCGTCGCATCCGTCGTGGCCGGTACCGCGAAGAGGTCAACGCGGAACTGGACGCCGAGGAGCAGGCGATCGCCGCCCAGCGCGCGTCCGACATCGACGACGAAGACATCGATCCCGCCGCCCCTCGCCGCTGACAGCGGCCGAGCGGCATCCGGTAGCTCCCGGGCGTGAGTCGCCACGACGTGTCGCTTCGCGGGGGTCGGAAGCGACGAGTTCTGGCGACTCGCGCGGTCAGCCCCCGTGATACGCCGGGGCGAGGGCGATCAGCAGGCACGCCGTCCAGTGGCACAGGAAGGCGAGGACCGTGCACACGTGGAAGATCTCGTGGAAGCCGAAGTGGCCCGGCCACGGATTGGGCTTCTTGATCGCGTAGACGATCGCCCCCGCGGTGTAGAGCAGTCCGCCCACGACGACGAGGACCATCATCGCGACGTTCGCCGCGAGCAGATCGCCGAGGTACATCACCGCCGCCCATCCGAGGGCGAGGTACAGCGCGACGTACAGCCAGCGCGGGGCGTTGATCCAGAAGACGCGGAACAGGATGCCGAGGATCGCCCCGCCCCACACGATCGACAGCAGCAGCACCGTCTTGGGTGTGGGCAGCGCGAGGACCGCGAGCGGGGTGTAGGTGCCGGCGATCAGCAGGAGGATGTTCGCGTGATCGATGCGCTTGAGCACCGCGAGGGTCTTCGGCTTCCAGCGGAACCGGTGGTACAGCGCGGAGTTGCCGAAGAGGAGCATCGACGTGGCCATGAACACCGCCGCCGCCCACTTTCCCGGCGTCCCCTGCGCGAGGGCGATGAGCACGATCCCGGCGGCGATCGCGACGGGGAACGTAGCGGCGTGGATCCATCCGCGCCACGTGGGCTTGAGTTCGGCCTGCGCGCCGACCGCTCCCGCTTCGAGCAGGGGCAGCTGCGGCATCTCGGGGCCGTCTGTCGGGGTTCGCGGGCTCACTCCTCGACAGTACGTCCGGGCCCATGCCGCCGGGGGAACATGGGGGCAGCGCTCACCCTTCCCCCAGGAAGCACCACTCGGATCCGATGCGTTCCGCGGCCCTCGACGCGGTAGCGTAGGCGGGTGGCGCGCGTGTGGAGGAACGAGGGGCGGGGTCCGCTCTACCGTCTCTACATCTCACGCCTGCGGCGCCGCATGCCCGCCACCGTGCCGCATCACGTCGCCATGATGATCGACGGCAACAGGCGCTGGGCCCGTCAGCTCGGGTACGACAGCGCCGCGCACGGCCATCGGGCCGGGGCCGCCAAGATGCATGAGTTCCTGCGGTGGTGCGACGACCTCGGCATCGAGGTCGTGTCGCTGTACCTGCTGTCCAACGACAACCTCGTCAAGCGCGACAGCAAAGAACTGCAGGACCTGCTCGAGATCATCGCCGAGCTCGCGGGCGAACTCTCGCGCGAGCCGAACTGGCGCGTGCAGCACGTCGGGCGCGCCGAAGGGCTGCCGCCGGAGCTGGCGGAGGTGCTTCACGAGGCGACCGAGCGCACTCGCGGACACCGGGGCCTGCACGTCAACCTCGCGGTCGGCTACGGAGGGCGCAGCGAGATCGTGGATGCCGTCCGCTCGATCATCGTCAAGCACGACGAATCCGGGGGATCGCTCGAAGAGCTCGCCGACAGTCTCACGCCCGAGCAGATCGGCGAGCACCTCTACACCGGCGGCCAGGCTGATCCGGACCTCGTCATCCGCACGTCGGGGGAGCAGCGGCTCAGCGACTTCCTGCTCTGGCAGTCCGCGCACTCGGAGTTCTACTTCGTCGAGGCGCTCGGACCCGACCTGCGCGAGGTCGACTTCCTGCGCGCGATCCGCGACTTCGCGGCCCGCGACCGTCGCTTCGGTCAGTGACGCCGGCGCCCTCGATCGAGTGTGGCGCGGCATCCTGAGCTGAATCATCTGCTCGACGGAATCCGCGTGTTCCCGCTGTTCACGAACTCGTCATATTCGCGGCGTGTTAACGACCCGAGGCGGTGTTCGGGGGACGTACGGTGATCACATCGGACACGGAGTCCGGTCGAGTCGACCTTCGGATCGCGACTCGTGACCCACAGGTCGACTCGTGACAACCGGGTGGAACACCCGGGTCGGGAGTGGGTTGTGACTGCACGAGCACCGTACGACCAGCGTCACGTCGTCGAGAGCACCGAGTCTGAAGCGCGCGACGATCAGGCGATGCGCACATACGTCCTGGACACCTCCGTCCTGCTGAGCGATCCGCGGGCGTTCTTCCGGTTCGCCGAGAACTCCGTGGTGATCCCCGTCGTGGTGATCATGGAGCTCGAGGGCAAGCGTCACGACCCCGAGATCGGGTACTTCGCCCGGCAGGCCCTCCGCCACCTCGACGAACTGCGCATCGAGCACGGACGTCTCGACTTCCCCGTCCCCGTCGGCGACGACGGCACGCTGCGCGTCGAGCTGAACAACACCGACCCCTCGGTCCTGCCGTCCGGGATGCGGACGGGCGGGAACGACAGCCGCATCCTCGCGGTGGCCATGAACATCGCCAAGGAGGGCGCCGAGGTCACCGTGGTGTCGAAGGACCTGCCGATGCGCGTGAAGGCGGCATCCCTCGGGCTCGCGACCGAGGAGTACCTCGCCGAGCAGGCGATGGACTCCGGCTGGACGGGCATCGCCACGATCGACCTGTCGGGAGATGAGATCTCCGACCTGTACGAGACCGAGGTCGGGGTGAGCGCCGCGGTCGCGGGGCTGCCGGTGAACACGGGGCTCGTGATCCACTCGGAGCGGGGCTCGGCCCTGGGCCGCGTCACCGGCAAGGGGGAGTTCCGCCTCGTGCGCGGGGATCGCGACGCCTTCGGCCTGCACGGCCGCTCGGCCGAGCAGCGCATCGCCCTCGACCTGCTGCTCGACCCGGAGGTCGGGATCGTCTCTCTCGGCGGTCGCGCCGGCACCGGCAAGTCGGCGCTCGCACTGTGCGCCGCCCTCGAGGCCGTGCTCGAGCGTCAGCAGCAGAAGAAGATCATCGTGTTCCGGCCGCTGTTCGCCGTCGGGGGTCAGGAGCTCGGTTATCTGCCCGGCGATCAGGCGGAGAAGATGGGCCCGTGGGGTCAGGCGGTGTTCGACACCCTCGGCTCGGTCGTCTCGGGCAACGTCCTCGAGGAGGTGCTCGCGCGGGGCCTTCTCGAGGTGCTGCCGCTGACGCACATCCGCGGCCGTTCGCTGCACGACGCGTTCGTGATCGTCGACGAGGCGCAGTCGCTCGAGCGCAACGTCCTGCTGACGGTCCTCAGCCGCATCGGGCAGAACTCCCGCGTGGTGCTCACCCACGACGTGGGACAGCGAGACAACCTGCGGGTCGGACGCCACGACGGGGTCGCCTCCGTCATCGAGACGCTCAAGGGCCACGGTCTCTTCGGCCACATCACCCTGACGCGCTCGGAGCGCTCGGCGATCGCCGCCCTGGTCACGGAACTGCTCGAGGCCGGCGAACTGTCGTAACGAACGAATCGGAGGGCCGGGATGCCGACGCGTCCCGGCCCTCCGCGTGTGCGGGGCCGCGAGGCCCGGGGCACGGGACGCCCACCGCTGAGATGAGAGAGTTCTCATCTTGAACTCCCCGGGTTCTCACCATCGGGCGACAGGGTGGAGACATCGGCGAGGGAGACCTCGCCGCCGCCCACGGCGGATCCCCCAAAAGAAGATCCGTATGCGCAGGTCACCGCTCTTCGGGTGAGTCGGAAGACCACCGGCGCGATCTCTCCGAGAACCCCCGGCCGTCCCCCCGCCGGGGGTTCTCCGGGTCGGGGCTCACTCCCAGCGGTAGCCGGCTCCGCGCACGGTGACGATGTGGGCGGCGCCCACCTTCGCGCGCAGGTAGCGGACGTACACGTCGACCACGTTGCTGTTGGGGTCGAAATCCAGGCCCCAGACGCGGCTCAGCAGCTGCTCGCGCGAGAGCACCTGACCGGCGTGCCGGATGAACTCCTCGGCGAGGGCGAACTCGCGCGCGCTGAGATCGATCTCGCGGCTCCCGACCGTCGCGCGGCGGGCCAGCACGTCCAACGACACCTCGCCGTGCGCGACCGTCATCGTGCCCAGCGACACGGGCTCGCGCAGCCGCGAGCGCACGCGGGCCAGCAGCTCGTCGAACTTGAACGGCTTCGCGACGTAGTCGTTGGCGCCCGCGTCGAGGCCGTCGACCGTGTCGCGCGTGCTCGTGCGCGCGGTGAGCATGATGACCGGAAGCGTCGAGCCCTGGCCACGGAGGCTGCGCAGCACCTCGAACCCGTCGAGGGAGGGCAGGCCCACGTCGAGCAGCACGAGGTCGACGTCACCCGAGAGGGCCGTGTCGAGGGCTTCCGCGCCGTCGTCGACGATGAGGGTCTGGAAGCCGGCCGCTTCCAGACCCTTCGCGACGAAGGCGGAGATGCGCTCCTCGTCCTCGGCGATGAGGATGCGTGTCATCCGGTGGCCTCTCTCTGCATGACGACGTCCCCCGCGCGGACGGGCGTGGGCAGCGCCCCCGGCGACGGCGCCCCGGTCAACGGGATGTGGAGCGTGATGGTGGCCCCACCTCCCGGCGTGTCGCCGATCGAGCACCGACCGTCGTGGGCTTTGGCGATCGCGTCGACGATCGACAGTCCGAGCCCCGATCCGTCGACGCGCCCTCGCGTCGACAGGCGGTCGAACCGCCGGAAGACGCGGTGGCGCGCGGCCGGAGGGATGCCGGGACCGTGATCGCGCACCCAGAGGTGGGCGACGGTGTCGTCGGCGGAGCTGCCGATCTCGATCGGGGAGCCCTCGGGGGTGTACTTGGCAGCGTTGTCCGCCAATTGCAGCCAGGCCTGGACGAGACGGTCGGCGTCTCCCTCGACACGCACCCGCGCCCGCTGCGCCACGCTCCACGAGTGACCGGGGAGGGCTCCCGCCAGGCCCGCCACGCGGTCGGTGAGGGAGGCGACGTCGATCACCTCGGCGGAGAGCGCGCTGGTCTCGACGTCGGCGAGGGCGTCGATGTCGTCGACGAGACGGGTGAGCCGATCGAGCTCCGACATCCCCAGCCGCCGCGTCTCGCGCACGTCGTGGGGATCGGACGGGTCCATCATCTCGAGGTGGCCGCGGACGATCGTGATGGGGGTCTTCAGCTCGTGCCGCACGTCGTCGAGGAGCTGACGCTGCGCGTCGACCGACATCGCGAGACGGTCGAGCATCGAGTTGACCGAGGTGGTCAGGTCGGAGATCTCGTCGTTGCCGTGCGCGCGCAGCCGCGTTCCCAGGTCGTCGATCGTGATGGCATCCGTGGTGTCGCGCAGCCGGCGGAGGGGGGAGAAGAGCCTCCCCGTGACGAACCACCCGACCGCGCCCACCACCAGCAGCACCCCGAGGGCCGTGGCGGCGTACGTCACCGACGAGAGGGCGACCAGCTCCATGCGCTGGTCGATCGAGATCACCTGCACGGCGTAGCCGCCGGGGGCCGCGGCGGCGGCGTACATGACCGGACCGCGGGCGCTGTCGAGACGACCGGTCAGGCGCCCCTCCGCGAGGGAGCGGGCGAGGGATGCCACGAGACCCGCGTCGTCGGCGAGGGCGAGGCCCGGCGGTGACGGGGTCGTCGCAAGGATGCGGTCGCCGTCGATCGCGAGCGTGCCGTCGGTGCGACCGGGGATCGCGGAGGCGACGAGATCGGCCGCGGACTCGCTGCTCGTGGCGACGGTGGACACGAAGCCGTCGAGCTGCCGCTGGGCGTTCGCGAGCACGCGATCGCGCTGGACGAGGAACGTAACGCCGCCTGCCACGATCATGCCGAGAAGCACGACGCCGAGGATCGCGCCGAGGAAGCGCACCCGCGTCGAGACAGGTCTCGTCGCGGGGCTCATCCTTCGATTATGGCGCGCCTCGGCGTCGTGGGTGGTCGGTGCGGACTCAGCCCGGGTGGGTCATCGACAGCAGGTCGAGCTTGGCGTCGAGCACCTCTTCGGTGATCTCGCCGCGCTCGACGTAGCCGAGGTCGATGACGGCCTCGCGCACCGTGATGCCCTTGGCCACGGAGTGCTTGGCGATCTTGGCCGCCGCCTCGTAGCCGATGACCTTGTTCAGCGGCGTGACGATCGAGGGCGACATGCCCGCGAAGGCCTCGGCGCGGGCGACGTTGGCCTCGAGGCCGTCGATCGTCTTGTCGGCGAGGACGCGCATGGCGTTGGAGAGCAGGCGGATCGACTCCAGCAGAGCGGTGCCCATGACGGGGATCGCGACGTTCAGTTCGAACGATCCCGACGCGCCGGCCCAGGCGACGGTGGCGTCGTTGCCGATGACACGGGCGCACACCATGAGCGTCGCCTCGGGGACGACCGGGTTGACCTTGCCCGGCATGATCGAGGAGCCGGGCTGCAGGTCGGGGATGTGCAGCTCGCCGAGGCCGGTGTTCGGGCCCGAGCCCATCCAGCGGATGTCGTTGTTGATCTTGGTGAGCGACACCGCGATCGTGCGCAGGGCGCCCGAGGCCTCGACGAGACCGTCGCGGTTGGCCTGCGCCTCGAAGTGGTCCTTCGCCTCGGTGATCGGCAGCTCGGTTTCGGCGGCCAGCAGCTCGATGACCTTCTGCGGGAAGCCGAGGGGGGTGTTGATGCCCGTTCCGACGGCGGTTCCGCCGAGGGGGACCTCGCCGACGCGGGGGAGCACGGCCTGCACGCGCTCGATGCCGAGGCGCATCTGACGGGCGTAGCCGCCGAACTCCTGGCCGAGGGTGACGGGCGTGGCATCCATGAGGTGGGTGCGCCCCGACTTCACGATGCCCTTCCACGCCTCGGCCTTCGCCTCGAGAGCGACCGAGAGGTGCTCGAGGGCGGGCACGAGGTCGGTGATGAGGGCCTGGGTCACGGCGATGTGGACCGAGGTGGGGAAGACGTCGTTCGATGACTGCGAGGCGTTGACGTGGTCGTTGGGGTGGACGGTCGAACCCAGGATGCCGGTGGCGAGGGTCGCGAGAACCTCGTTCATGTTCATGTTCGACGAGGTGCCGCTGCCGGTCTGGTAGGTGTCGACCGGGAAGTGCGCGTCGTGCTGACCGGTGACGACCTCGTCGGCGGCCTGCGCGATGGCGTCGGCGATGGCCCCGTCGAGGGTGCCGAGCTCTTTGTTGGCGAGAGCCGCCGCCTTCTTGATGCGGGCCAGCGCAGCGATCTGCGTCGATTCGAGCCCCTTGCCCGAGATCGGGAAGTTCTCGACCGCGCGCTGGGTCTGCGCCGCGTACAGGGCGTTCTTGGGTACCCGCACCTCACCCATGGTGTCGTGTTCGATGCGGTACTCGGTGTCGGTCACGTCGTCGTTCCTCCGGTCTTTTCTTCGGTTCTCGTTCGCGCGGTCGTCGGATGCGCGATGGTGTGATGCGCGGTTGCGCGCTGCGCGGTCGTCAGATGCGCGGATCGTCGACGTCGCCCACGATGACGACGGGGAAGGCCTTCCCCTCGTCGAGGCGGTAGTTGGCGCCCACGACGGCCGTGCGGCCCTCGGCGACGGCCTCGCTGATCAGCTCGGACGCGCGCAGCAGATCGGCCACGGTGTGGCGGAGGTGCTCGCGTCCCACGAGTTCGGGGTCGACGCGCGCGGGCACGGTGCCGTCGACGGCGCTCTCGCGCTGCACGCGACGGACGGCCGGCACGATCGGCGCAATCTGGCGCCAGATGTAGGCGGGCAAAGTCGGTGCGTCGATGCCGGTGCTGTCGATGGCGGCTCCCACGGCGCCGCACGCGTCGTGCGCGAGCACGACGATCAGCGGGACCTCGAGCACGCCCACGGCGTACTCGAGACTGCCGATCACGGAGTCGGAGATGACCTGCCCGGCGTTGCGCACGACGAAGAGGTCGCCCAGGCCCTGGTCGAAGATGATCTCGGCGGCCAGGCGCGAGTCGGCGCAGCCGAAGAGGGCGGCGGTGGGGTGCTGCGAGCTCGCGAGCTCGGTGCGCCGCTCCACGTCCTGCCGGGGGTGGGCGGGCTCGCCGGCGACGAAGCGCTCGTTGCCTTCCACCATCTGCTGCCACACCTGACGGGGGGTCATGCGCTCGCTCACGGGACCTCTCTCAACTGTTCGATCTGGGTGGTCACGGACGCGGCCGCCAGGGCCGCGGTCTCGGGGGACGCGTCGCCGTAGACGAGCACGTAGTCCGGGCCGGCGGGAGTGGCCAGCGCGTAGTCGATGTTGCCCGTGCCCGAGGGGTTGGCGGGGCGGTACACGTTCCAGGTGATGCCGTCGATGTCGACGGTCTCGGTGCTCCGGGTGCCGTCGAGCACCTGTCCGACCCAGGCCTCGTCGGCGTCGAAGCCCTGCGCGACGCGGAGGAAGCCCGACTCGCCCGAGCGCACGTAGACCATGGTCCAGGCCTCGGTGCCTCCGACGCCCTCGGTCGTGGCCTGGTTGACGCGCCAGTCGTCGCCGAGCGCCGGCGAGAGGACCGGGCGGCCCAGGTCTGCCTCGATGTCGGCGGCGAGGGCCGGCACATCGGGAGCGGGTCGCGGAGCCGGTTCGCCGCGCGGGACGGCGGCGATCACGACGAACACCAGGGCGACCGTCACCAACAGGGCGGCGATGAGGTTGCGGAAGGTCTTGCTCGAGCGGTACCGACGCGAGGACTCGGCCTTCCGGTCGGCGGTCTCCTGAGGGGTCTCGGGGCGGCCGAGGTGCGCGACGACGCGGGCCATCAGTCGTCGTCTCCGTCGCCGCGGGCCGCGTCGAGGCGGCGCTTGGCGCCCAGCAGCCACTCCTCGCACCGGGCGTAGAGCTTCTCGCCGCGCTCCCAGAGCTCCAGCGACTGCTCGAGGGTGGGAGCGCCCTGCTCCAGTTCGGCGACGACGCGCACGAGTTCGTCGCGGGCCTGCTCGAAGGAGAGGGTGGCGACGTCGGCAGCGGAGCCGGGTGTCGCGGTCATGGCATCCATTCTAGGCGGCCCCGTCGGAGGGACCGGCGCCGGGTGCCTCGCCGTCGAACGGAGCGGTGGCGGGGGAGGAGCCGTGCGGCACGGCATCCGGCACGGCGCCCTCCGAGACCGCGGCGAGCGTGCCCTGCTCGACGGTGAGACGGAGAGCGGTGCCGGCGGGGGCGTCGGCCGCGTCGCGCAGCACGGTGCCGTCGTCCAGCTGCGCGATCGCGTAGCCGCGGGCGAGGGTCGCGAGGGGCGAGAGCGCGCGCAGGGCCGCGCTCAGCTCGCTCGTGCGACGGCGCTCGCTCTCGAGGCGCCGATCCACCACGTCGCGACCGCGGTTCGACAGCATCCACAGTTCCTGGGCGCGGGAGGTGAGCATCGCGTGCGGGGTGCGCAGCGAGGGACGCGAGCGGATCTGCTCGAGCTGCGCGATGTCGTGCACCACCCGCTGCGTCAAACGGCCGGTCAGTCGGGCGCGCAGCTGCGCCACCAGAGCGCGCTGCTCGCTCACGTCGGGCACGACGCGCTTGGCCGCGTCGGTCGGCGTCGACGCGCGGACGTCGGCGACCTCGTCGAGCAGCGGTCGATCGTTCTCGTGGCCGATCGCGCTCACGATCGGGGTGGATGCCGCGGCCACGGCGCGCAGCAGACGTTCGTCGCTGAAGCCCAGGAGCGTCTGCGGGTCGCCGCCGCCGCGCGCGATGACGATGACGTCGACCTCGGGGTCGGCGTCGAGGGCCGTCAGGGCGGCGATGGTCTCGGGCACGCACCGATCGCCCTGCACGGCGGCGTGCCGCGTGCGGAACCGCACGCGCGGCCAGCGCAGCTCGGCGTTGCGGTGGACGTCTTTCTCGGCGTCCGAGTTCTCGCCCGTGATGAGGCCGATGCACTGGGGCAGGAAGGGCAGGCGCTTCTTGCGCGCCCGGTCGAACAGGCCTTCGGAGCGCAACTGCGCGCGCAGACGCTCGAGGCGCTCGAGCTGCTCCCCGAGGCCGACGTGGCGCATCGCCGAGATCGCGAACGAGAAGTCACCCGTGCGCGGGAAGTAGTCGGCTTTGACGCATGCGACGACGTGGTCGCCGACCTTGAGGTCTTTCGGCAGGCGCGCGAGCGTGCTCGACCAGATGCGGAACGACACGGTCGACTCGGTGCCGAGGTCTTTCAGCCGCCCGAACACGTTGCCGCCGCGCCGGTTGAAGGAGGTGATCTCGCCCTCGACCCACACCGACCCCCACCTCTCGATGAAGCCGCGGATGGTGTCGTTCAGGCGCGAGACCGACGTGGGGGCGTCCGTGCGCGAATCCCGGGGGTGCACGCTGTCGGCGGGAGGGGCCTGACCGGGGACGGTCTCGGGCTGGAAGGAGGTCATGTGTGCGTGCTGTCGGCGAGAGGGACCCGACCCGCGCGGGCCGGTGGAGGGGGAGGGGTCATCGTATCCGTGCGGGTGGCGGTGGGGGAGGTTCGGCCGGTGTCCAGGGGCGCCCCGATAGAATCGAGGGGTGAGCTCACCTGCCGTCCACCTGCCCGTTCCCCGCATCCCGGGTCGTCGCGGGCGGCTCCAGGATATCCCCGTCGACGGACGCAAGAAGGTGCTGCTGGCCGCACCCCGTGGATACTGCGCGGGCGTGGACCGCGCCGTGATCGCCGTCGAGAAGGCCCTCGAGCGCTACGGTGCCCCGGTGTACGTGCGCAAGCAGATCGTGCACAACATCCACGTCGTGACCGAGCTCGAGAAGAAGGGCGCGATCTTCGTCGAAGAGGTCGACGAGGTCCCCTCCGGCGCCCACGTCGTCTTCAGCGCGCACGGCGTGTCTCCGGCGGTCGTGTCGGCGGCATCCGATCGCGGTCTGCAGGCGATCGACGCGACCTGCCCCCTCGTGACCAAGGTCCACCGCGAGGCCGTGCGCTTCGCGCGCGACGATTTCGAGATCCTGCTGATCGGCCACGAGGGTCACGAAGAGGTCGAGGGGACCGCGGGAGAGGCTCCCGAGCATGTCACCGTCGTCAACTCGCCCGACCACGCCGACACCATCGAGGTGCGCGACCCCTCCAAGGTCGTGTGGCTGTCGCAGACCACGCTCTCGGTCGACGAGACGATGGAGACCGTGCGGCGCCTGCGCGAGCGCTTCCCTCAGCTGCAGGATCCGCCCTCCGACGACATCTGCTACGCCACCCAGAACCGCCAGGTGGCGATCAAGAAGGTCGCCGTCGGCGCCGACCTCGTGATCGTCGTGGGATCGGCCAACTCCTCCAACAGCGTGCGCCTGGTCGAGGTCGCCCTCGAGCACGGGGCCAAGGCCGCCTACCGCGTCGACTACGTCGACGAGGTGAAGCAGGAATGGCTCGAGGGAGTGCAGACCGTTGGCGTAACCAGCGGTGCCTCGGTCCCCGAGGTGCTCGTGACCGAAGTGCTCGAAGAGCTCGCCGGCGCCGGGTACCGCGATGTCGAAGAGGTCCGCACCGCCGAGGAGGATCTGATCTTCTCGCTCCCCAAGGAGCTGCGTCAGGATGCCAGCGGCAAGCGCGACAGCCGTGCACTGGGCGGCCGGGGGCGCGCGTGAGCGACGACTCCCGTCCCTCGACCGAGGGGCAGGGCGCCGAGCGCCCTCGCCCGCAGTTCGGCGAGTACGCCACGGCGGAGGAGCAGCGCGCGCGCATCCAGCGCCCGGAGGTGACCGAGGCTCTCGAGGCCGGGGTCGCCCCGCAACCGGCACCCACCCCGGAGGCGCCCGCCGCGTTCTCCGTCCCCGCGACGCGGGGCGGCCGGGTGGACCGCATCGTGACGTTCGGTCTGCTCTTCTACGGGCTGTTCTCGGTCGTCACGACCATCGTGCAGCTGCTGAACTTCCCCGAGTACGCCGAGCGCGGCGCGCAGATGCTCGGCGTGACAGCGACCTTCACCAACCTGTCCGCCGGATACGTCTGGGGTGCGGCCGCGGCGTTCGTCTATGGCATCGGATGGCTGCTGACCGCGGTCTTCACCTGGCGGCGCCTCAAGAGCGGTCGTCTCGCGTTCTGGATCCCCCTGGTCGGCTTCGTCGCGACCGCGCTGGTCGCGGGCGTCTGCATCACGATGGCCCTCGTGGGCGACCAGCAGTTCATGACCGCGATCATCGACAGCGTCCCGAACTGAACCGCACGGCCCGGCATCCCGTGTCCCCTGTGAGCGAGGGAGAGGGGAAGCCGCGGTGAAGGACGAACACGCGCAGTTGACGGCGCTGTACGACGCGCATGCGGCCCCCGTCTGGCGCTACGTCGTGAGCCTGACCGGCGATCACGCCGGCGCCGACGACGTCGTGCAGGAGACCCTGCTGCGCGCGTGGCGGACGTCGCGCGTGATGAGCGACGACCCGGCGTCGCTGCGCTCGTGGATGTACACGGTCGCGCGCAACATCGTGATCGACGAGGCCCGCAGCGCCCGGCGACGGCACGAGCAACCCGTCGACGAACTCCCCGAGACGGCGCATGCCGACGACACGGATGCCATGTTCGACGCGCTCCTCGTGGAGGAGGCGCTCGCCACCCTCACCGCCGACCACCGGGCGGTGATCGTCAGCGCCTATTACGGCGGGCGCAGCGTGGCGCAGACGGCCGAGGAGCTCGGCATCCCCGCCGGCACGGTGAAGTCGCGACTGCATTACGCGGTGCGGGCATTGAGGCTCGCTCTGCAGGAGAGGGGGGTGACCCGATGAGCATCGACCACGAACGGCTCTCGAGCTGGGACGGCGCGTACGTCCTCGGCGCGCTGTCGGCCCCGGATCGCGCGGAGTACGAAGCCCACCTGGCCGTGTGCGCGGAGTGTCGGGCTGCGGTCTCCGAGATCGCGCCGACGGCGGGGCTGCTGTCACGGCTGTCGGCCGACCGTGCGAGGGGGATCGACGCGGGTGCCGGACCGGCGCCCGTGGCGGCGCCCGATCCCGCGCTGCGCGCCCGGGTCGTGGAGACCGCTCGGCGTCGTCGGCGGCGACGGGTCACGGTGTGGGCGCTCGCGGCATCCATCGCCCTGGTCGCGATCGCCGTGCCCAGCGTCGTCGCGATCGGCAGCGCGGTGCAGCCCGCGGGGACGGTGTACGCGCTGGACGACGTGGCGGGGGCGCCGCTGGAGGCCTCGGTGAAGCTGACGTCGGCCCCATGGGGCACGCGGATCGACCTCGTCTGCCAGTACACGGGCGAGGTGCTCGACGCCCCGCCCGGCGGATGGCCGTACGCCCTCGCGATCACCGACGACGAGGGATCGACGAGCGTGCTCTCGACCTGGCGCGCCGGACCGGGGTCGACGACCGAGTTGAGCGCGGGCACGGATCTGGCGGCCGCCGACATCGGCTCGGTCGAGATCCGCACGCTCGATGGGACGACGGTCGTGATGCGTCGCGAGTTCTCGACGCCCTGAGCCGGGCGCCGGACGCTCTAGCATCGACGCATGCCTCGTCTCGTCGCCGTCTGCGCCGTCCACTCCCTGCATCCGGATGCCGGTTCGGTCGGAGTGACCGCGATCGACAAGCGCGCTCTCGATGGCGCTGTGCGCGTCGGCAAGCTCGGCGTGCGCGCCGACGTGCAGGCGAGCCGCAAACATCACGGCGGCCCCGACAAGGCCGTCTACGCCTACGCGGCGGAGGACGCGGCTTTCTGGGAGCGCGAGCTCGACAGGGAGCTGCACGCGGGATGGTTCGGTGAAAACCTGCGTGTCGAGGGGCTCGACGTCAACGGCGCGCGCATCGGCGAGATCTGGCGTATCGGCGACACGGTGGAGGTCGAGGTGACGATGCCCCGCACGCCGTGCTCGACGTTCGCGCGCTGGGTGGGCGGCGCCGCCTCGCGCGGCTGGGTCAAGCGCTTCTCCGACGAGGGACGGCTGGGCGCCTACCTGCGCGTGCGACGCGCGGGGGATGTCCGCGCGGGCGACCCGATCGAGGTGGTGTCGTCGCCCGAGGGTGCGCCCACGGTCCTCGAGGTCTATCGCCGCTGAGGGCCGGCCGGCGGCATCCGGGAACGACGAACGCCCCAGCCGAGGCCGGGGCGTTCGAGGGATGACGCGAGGTCGTGTCAGCTCTGGGACTGGCCGTACGAACCGAGCTGCTTCGTGGCCTCGACCACGCGCACGGCCATGGCCGACTCGGCGACCTTGCCCCACGCGCGCGGGTCGTACTGCTTCTTGTTGCCGACCTCGCCGTCGAGCTTCAGCACGCCCTCGTAGTTCGAGAACATGTAGCCCGCGATCGAGCGCGTGAAGGCGTACTGCGTATCGGTGTCGATGTTCATCTTGACGACGCCGTTGCGGACCGCGAGGGCGATCTCTTCGTCGGTCGAGCCGCTGCCGCCGTGGAAGACCAGGTCGAGGGGCTTGGGGCCGGTGCCGAACTTCGCGGCGATGCCCTCCTGGATCTCGCCGAGCAGTTCGGGGCGGAGCTTCACACCACCGGGCTTGTACACGCCGTGCACGTTTCCGAAGGTGAGGGCCGAGATGTAGCGGCCGTTCTCGCCGAGGCCGAGGCGCTCGACGGCCTTGGTGACGTCGGCGACGGTGGTGTAGAGCGCCTCGTTGGAGCCCTCGTGCGCCACGCCGTCCTCTTCGCCGCCGACGACGCCGACCTCGATCTCGAGGATGGCGTTGATGTTCTTCAGGCGGGGGAGGAGCTCCGCGGCGATGTCGATGTTCTCGTCGAGGGGAACGGCCGAGCCGTCCCACATGTGCGACTGGAAGATCGGGTTGCGGCCGGCCTTGACCTCTTCTTCGGAGGCCTCGAGCAGCGGCAGGACGAAGCCGGGCAGCGCGTCCTTGGGGCAGTGGTCGGTGTGGAGAGCGACCGTGATGGGGTAGTTCTTGGCGACCTCGGTCACGTACTTCGCGAAGGCGAGGGCGCCGGTGGCGCGCGCCTTGACGGTGTGTCCGGCGAAGTAGTCGGCGCCACCGGTGGTGACCTGCAGGATGCCGTCGGAGCCGGCCTCGGTCAGGCCCTGGAGCACCGAGTTGATGGTCTGAGAGCTCGAGACGTTGATCGCGGGATACGCGAAGCTACCGGCCTTCGCGCGGTCCAGCATCTCGGCGTACTGCTCAGGGGAAGCGACGGGCATGGAGGTGCTCCTTGGTCGTTGTCGGGACATCGTCACTCTAGCGAAGCCGCCGGATCATGACGGTGCGGTGGCGACAGGAACCGGCCACTTCTGTCGATTCGTTAAGAAGCGCGATTCCTTCGCGCTCGCGAGGCGGAAATCCGACGGATGTGTCGACTTCGCTGGATACAGTGGGCCCATGGTGAGCCTGACTGCCGACATGAGCCCTCTGCACCCCGACCGCAACCTGGCTCTGGAGTTGGTGAGGGCGACGGAGGCGGCATCCATTCGCGCCGTTCCCTTCATCGGGCGAGGCGACAAAGAAGCGGCCGACGGCGCCGCTGTCGACGCGATGCGGGCCTTCTTCAGCACCGTCAACTTCGACGGGACGATCGTGATCGGCGAGGGCGAGAAGGACAACGCGCCCATGCTCTACAACGGTGAGCGCGTGGGCAGCGGCCGCGGTCCCCGGTGCGACGTCGCGGTGGATCCCATCGATGGCACCTCGCTCACGGCGGCGGGGCGACAGAACGCGCTCTCGGTCATCGCGGTGTCCGACCAGGGCACCATGCTCGACGCGTCGAGCGTGTTCTACATGGACAAGCTCGTCACCGGTCCCGCCGGCGTCGGCGTCGTCGACATCCGCCTCCCCATCGGCGAGAACATCCGTCTGTTGGCCAAAGCGCTGGGCAAGCCGGTCGACGAGATCGTCGTGTCGGTGCTGAACCGACCCCGCCACGAGCAGCTCATCGCCGACATCCGCGAAGCGGGCGCCGGAACACGTCTGATGAGCGACGGCGACGTGGCCGGGGGGATCAACGCGGCTCGCCACAACGCCCGCACCGACATGTGCGTCGGCATCGGCGGCAGCCCCGAGGGGATCGTCACGGCCTGCGCGATCAAGGCGCTCGGCGGGCACATCCAGGGCGTGCTCGCTCCCCGCACCGACGACGAGAAGCAGAAGGGCCTGGATGCCGGGCTCAAGGTCGACGGCACGGTGTACGAGGCCGACGACCTGGTCACGGGCAAGAACACGATCTTCGTCGCGACCGGAGTGACCGACGGTCAGCTCGTTCAGGGCGTGCGCCGCGACGGCGACTTCATCTACACGGAGAGCGTCGTGCTGCGCGGAGCCTCGGGCACGCTGCGGCGCATCTCGTCGGAGCACCTCACGTCGAAGTGGCTGTGAGCCTGAGCCGCTGAGGCGTCGGTGTCGCGGGCTCGCGGGGCGCTGCGGGCGTCGGGGTGCTGCGGGGCACTGCGGGCGCGGTGCGGTGTGCTGCGGGCGTGGCGCGGTGTGCTGCGGGCGTGGCGCGGCGGGGCCCGGGGCGGCGAGGCTGCGGGTGGGTGACATCTCGGTGGCGGGGTGGCGCCGTTTCGTCCGTGGCGTGCAGTCTCGGCGGTCGGGTCGGCGCGGCCGACGTGCAGATACAGCCGGGCGTGTCGTGACGCAAGCGTGACCGGCCCCTCGGACCTCGTCTGGCAGAATCTCTAGGAGTGTCAACGGCGACGCTGTGTTCTTCCGAGACCCGAAGGGGGATCGTCCATGGCAACAGCTCCGACGAATCAGACCGCACCTCAGACAGGTGCGCAGGCGGTCATCGCCAGCGCCGTCGACCCCGCTCGACGCCCCGACGTCCTGCTGCGCGTACGCCGCGACGAGGGCCACGAGGTCAGCGCGTGGTGGATGATTGGCGCGTTCGTGGGCGTGTCCGCGGCCGTGGTGAGCCTGCTCAGTTGGGTGCCTGGCGGGTCCTGAGCCTTCCGTTTCTCGAACCGGGTCGATCTGTCAGGGTCGGCCCGTTTTTGCGTTCGCGCGTGATGTTGCGGGTGGGCGGGCGTGGCGGGACAAGGCCTTCCCGGCGTCTGGGACGAACGCCGGTTCCCTGCGCCTCCGGGTGATCACACGTCGGAGTGAGTGGTCGGGTTCTCCGGAAGGCCCGCCCGGGCGCGGACACTGCCGAGGTCGGCGTAGCCGGGCGTCGCGTGGACCTCGCCGGGCGCGGCGGGCGCAGCGGGGGCGTCGGCGATCGGCGGGGCGTCGGTGATTGGCGGGGCGTCGATGTCGAGCATCTCGGGTGCCGTCCACCGACGGGGCGTGGCGTCGAGCGCCGGAGGAGCGTTCACGGAGTCGAGCTTGGTCTCGTCGATGCCGGGGAACTTCCGGGCCGTGACGAGGACTCGGGACTCGAGCGAACCGGCGAACTTGTTGTAGCTGTCGACCGTCTTCTCGATCGCGCGTCGCAGATCGTTGGCGTGGGTGGCGAGGACCCCCACGCGGTCGTACAGTTCGGTCCCCAGCGCGAAGAGCGTGCGCGCTTCGTCGGAGACGTCTTGCTGGGTCCACGTGAACGCGACGGTCTTGAGCACGGCCCAGAGGTTGACCGGGGAGGCGAGGGCCACGCGTCGGGTGAAGGCGTACTCGAGCAGGGTGGGGTCTTCGTCGAGGGCGGACGCGAGGAGCGATTCGCTGGGCAGGAAGCAGACCACGAACTCGGGGCTGGTCGTGAGTCCCGCCCAATAGGCCTTCTTCGCCAGGGCATCCACGTGGGCTCGGACCGCGCGGGCGTGCTTGCTCATCAGCGCGGCGCGTCGAGCCCCCTCGTCTCCATGGGCCGTCACCGCGATCGCGCTGGCCTGCAGGTACGACTCGAGGGGGACCTTGGCATCCACCGCGAGGGCCTTGCCGCCGGGCAGGCGCACCACCATGTCGGGACGACCCGCTCCGGCGTCGCTGGAGATCGCGGTCTGCAGATCGAAATCGACGTACCGCGTGAGTCCCGCCGCCTCGACCACCCGCCGAAGCTGAGTTTCACCCCACACGCCGCGGGTGGTGCCCGAGCGCATGGCGGAGGCGAGCGACTCGGTGGTCGCGCGCAGCGCCTCGTCGGCTTCGCGGGACAGGCGCAGCTGCTCGCCGAGAGCGGAGTACTGCTCGATGCGGTCGCGCTCGAGCCCGTCGACCTTGCGCTGCATCGCGTCGAGCGTCTCGCGGACGGGGTCGAGCGCGCGGAGCACCGTCTGCTCACGACGCTCACGTTCTTCGCGTGCGGCCTGGTCGGCGCGGGACTGACCGACGAGCTCTCGGTACATCGCGCCCTGTCGATCGAGCTGCTGCCGCAGACCGTCGCGCTCGGTCTCGGCCGCGGCGACGCGCGCGCCGAGGTCGTTCTGCGCGGCGGCGTGCCGTGCGGCGGCACGGGCGCCCCCGACGAACCACCCGCCGGCGACGCCGAGCGCGAGGGCGAGGATCACAAGGATCAGGGTGACGGCATCCATGGGGTCAGCTTGCTACAGACCTCCGACATCGCCGGAAAGACGGGCCGTGCGGGACCGGGACGCGCTCAGGCGACGGCGCGTTCGGCCGGCTCGGCGGCGATCTGCGAGATGCGGACGCCCAGGTGGGCGGCGAGGCCCTGCACATCGTCGACCCCGGCGCGTCGGGCGCAGTCGATGGTGATCTCGGCGCAGGCGACGGCGTCGGCGAGGGCGTCGTGGTGGGCGAAGGGAGAGCAGCCGGCCTCCGCCGCGACGAGCGGCAGCCGGTAGGAGTCGAGCGTGTAAGTCTTGCGTGACATCTGCACACTGCAGAGGTAGCGGTACGGGGGACAGTCCTCGCCGGTCGCGGCGCAGGCGCGACGCAGCACCGACATGTCGAACCCGGCGTTGTGCGCGACGAGCACGTCCGAGCCGGCGAACGCCGTGAGCCGCTCGAGCTGGGCGCTCCAGGACGGGGCGTCCGCGACATGGGCGGGCTCGATGCCGTGGATGCCGATGTTGATCGGCGCGAAGTGGTCGTGCCCGGGCGGCGGCTTGATCAGCCAGGCCGCGGTCGCGACGACCCGACCGCCTCGCACGCGCGCCAGCCCGACGGCACACGCGGACGCACCACTGGAGTTCGCCGTTTCGAAGTCGATCGCGGTGAAATCCAGTGCCACGTCTTCACCCTGCGCCGTGGGACGGGCGTCGCCCGGGAGGCGCGCCGAGGTCCGCCCTCCCCGGTGGAGGGGTCGACGGGCACCGTCGCGCGGAGTTCACCGGCGACACGCCGGCGTTCGGCCTCCGGCATCGGCGCGTCGAGCACCGACTCCGCGCGACGGCTCCCGCGCCGTGGGAAACGCCACCGAAGGCGGGTCCGATCGCCCTGCGGCGGTGTCGGAGGGGCGGCGTAGGGTCGGGGGCATGGCTCGCAGTGAGAAGTCGACGTCGTTCGGGCAGGCGGCATCCGCCTACGAGTCGGGGCGTCCGGGCTACCCGGCCGACGCCGTGGCCTGGCTCCTGGAGCCCGTCCGCGAAGAGGGGCGCGCCCTGCGCGTGGCCGACGTGGGGGCGGGAACGGGCAAGCTCACGCGCACGGTCGTCGAGCTGGGCGCCGACCTGGTGGCCGTGGATCCGGATGCCGACATGCTCGCCGCCCTGCGAGAAGCGGTGCGCGGTGTGCCCACGTTCGCGGGTACCGCCGAGCACCTGCCGCTGCCCGACGCCGGTCTCGACGCGGTCGTCCTGGGGCAGGCCTGGCACTGGGTCGACGTCGAGGCGGCCTCGCGCGAAGTCGGCCGCGTGCTGCGCAGCGGCGGTTCGCTGGGCCTCATCTGGAACATCCGCGACGACGCCGTCGACTGGGTCCGACGTCTCACCGCGGCCATGGGCGGATCGAACGCCGAGGTGCTGCTCGCCACCACCGGTCCGCGCGTCGCCGAGCCGTTCGGGCCGCTCGAGCATCGCGAATGGAGGTGGGAGCGCCACCTCACCCTCCCCGTCCTGCGCGAGCTGGTGTCCTCGCGCAGCGACATCATCACGGCCGACCCCTCGACGCGTGAGCGCATCGACGCGGCCGTCGACGAGGTCGTGGCATCCGTCCCCGGACTGGCCGACGGGGGCACTGTGGCGTTACCGTACGTCACCCACGCGTTCCGCGCACGCAGGCCCTGACGCAGGTGGGCGCGGCCCGAGCCGGGTAACCTGGACTCCCGTGGCTCTTACCATCGGAATCGTCGGCCTTCCCAACGTGGGAAAGTCCACCCTCTTCAACGCCCTGACCAAGAACTCGGTGCTCGCCGCGAACTACCCGTTCGCAACGATCGAGCCCAACGTCGGGGTCGTGAACCTTCCCGATGCGCGCCTGCAGCAGCTCGCGGACGTGTTCCAGAGCGAGCGGCTCGTGCCCGCCGCGGTGTCGTTCGTCGACATCGCCGGCATCGTCCGCGGGGCGAGCGAGGGCGAGGGCCTCGGCAACCAGTTCCTCGCGAACATCCGTGAAGCGGATGCCATCGCCCAGGTCGTCCGCGGATTCGCCGACGACGACGTGGTCCACGTCGACGGAGCGGTGAACCCCGCGAGCGACATGGAGACCATCAACGCCGAGCTCCAGCTCGCCGACCTCCAGACCCTCGAGAAGGCGATCACCCGGTACGAGAAGGAGGTCAAGGGCAAAAAGCTCGACCCCTCGGTGCTCGACGCCGCGAAGGCTGCCCAGGACGCGCTGCAGCGCGGCGTGCTGCTCTCGGCATCCGGTCTCGACCTCTCGCCGATCCGCGAGCTCGGCCTGCTGACCGCGAAGCCCTTCATCTTCGTCTTCAACGTCGACGAGGCCGTGCTCACGGATCAGGCCAAGAAGGATGAGCTCGCAGCCCTGGTCGCCCCCGCGAAGGCCGTCTTCCTGGATGCCAAGATCGAGTCCGAACTGATCGACCTCGACCCCGAGGACGCCGCCGAACTGCTGGCCTCCACCGGGCAGGACGAGTCGGGCCTCGACCAGCTCGCCCGCATCGGCTTCGACACCCTCGGTCTGCAGACCTACCTCACGGCCGGCCCCAAGGAAGCCCGCGCGTGGACGATCCCGCAGGGTGCGAAGGCGCCGCAGGCGGCCGGTGTCATCCACACCGACTTCGAGAAGGGCTTCATCAAGGCCGAGGTCATCTCGTTCGCCGACCTCCTCGAGCTCGGATCGGTCGCCGAGGCCCGCGCCAAGGGCAAGGCCCGCCTCGAGGGCAAGGATTACGTCATGCAGGATGGCGACGTGGTCGAGTTCCGCTTCAACAACTGAGGCTCGCGCGACGCACGGAATGGCACGATCGTTGACTCCCCGAGAGACCATGATCGCGCGCTACGACCCGGCCGCGCGGGCGGCGGTGGAACGCACCCTGCGGAAGCTCGTGCGCGGGCAGGGCGTCGCAGCCTTGGCTCTCGCGGCGCTGTGGGGACTCGTCACGCTGCTGCCGATCGTGGTCGTGGCCGCGGACGGACGAGGGGGCGCCGCACTTCTGCTCGTCCTGCCGCTGGCGGTCCCCCTCGCGATCGGCGTGTTCGGGGTGCGTCAGCTGCGGCGACGGCCGCGGATGCCGGACTTCGCGGTCGCGATCACTCCCACGACGGTGGAGTTCCCCGCCCTCGAACGACCGTCGGGTCTCGCTCCGCGGG
The DNA here is from genome assembly GCF_041379845.1 of Microbacterium sp. BWR-S6Y. Taxonomy (NCBI): domain Bacteria; kingdom Bacillati; phylum Actinomycetota; class Actinomycetes; order Micrococcales; family Microbacteriaceae; genus Microbacterium; species Microbacterium sp. BWR-S6Y. The sequence goes on along the minus strand of NZ_JBFECV010000007.1, from coordinate 210,492 downwards.
TGCGCGCCGAGGAGTGGCCCCGCGAGGGTACGCGTGCCGAGATCCGCGCGGCATCCGGTCTGCTGTCGACGTCCCTCGTCGTGTTCACGCGGCACGACGGGCGCCGGCGGCGGCGTCGCACCGTCTCCGCGGAGAACCTGGACATTGATCCGCGGCTCATCGTCGACGCGCTCGGAGGGCCCTCCGCCTAGCCGCGGTTCTCTAGGGTCGTCTCATGACTCGTCCTGACCCGGCCGGCACCCGGCCGCAGCCGGAACGGCGCGCCCGGGTGCGGGCCATCCTGGCGGGATCCGTGCCGAACCTCGTGCAGTGGTTCAACCTGTACGTCTACGCGACCTTCGCGCCGTACTTCCGGACCGAGTTCTTCCCGGCGGACTCTCCGGATTCGCTCGTCTACGTCTACGGACTGTTCGCCCTGACGTTCGTGGTGCGGCCGCTCGGCTCCTGGCTGTTCGGTCGACTTGCCGACACGCGGGGTCGTCAGCAGGCCCTGGTGATGGCGGTGACCGTGATGTCGCTCGGATCGGTCGTGCTCGCCGTCGCCCCCACCGAGAGGAGCATCGGTGCGTGGGCGGCCGTCGTGCTCGTGGTGGTGAGCATCGTGCAGGGGATCGCGACGGGCGGTGAATACGCCGCGGCCACGGTCCTCCTGTCGGAGTCGGGATCGCGGGGGCATCGCGGTTTCTTCGCGTCCTTCCAGGCCATGACGATCGTGGGCGGGCTCGTGCTCGCGCAGGCGCTGCTCCTGCTGCTGCAAGTGGTCGGCGATCGTGCGGCGATCTCGCAGTGGGGCTGGCGGGTCGCGTTCGTCGCGGGCGGGGTCGCGGGGCTCGTGTCGCTGTGGTGGTCGCGGGGCGCGGGGCGGGCGGCATCCGTCACCCCACCCACGCCCACCGGACCCCGGCGCCCCGCGACGATGGCGGAGCTGCTGCGCGGGTACGGGCGCCCGCTCGTCTGGGTGATCCTGCTGACCGCGGGAGGGAGCGCCGCGTTCTACACGGCGACCGTCACCGTGCCCTACATCGTGCGGGAGGCCGCGTTCGGAACCGGGGGAGCGGGGGCGGAGTCCGCCGCCACCGGGGTGGTCCTCGCCGCGTTCGTCGTCCTCATGGTGATGCAGCCGCTCGGCGGGGCGCTCAGCGATCGGATCGGTCGCAAGCCGCTGCTCGTCGCGTTCGGGGCGCTGGGCGTGCTGGGGGCCGGTTTCCTCGTGAACGCCGCGGCCCGGATCGTCTCGCCACCCGCGGTGTTCGGCATCCTGATCCTGGCGTTCGCGGTGCTCACCTGCTACCTGTCGGTGAACGGCATCGCGAAGGCCGAGGTCTTCCCGCCGCACATCCGGGCGCTCGGGGTCGGATTCGGCTACGCGGTGGCCAACTCGCTGTGCGGGGGCACGGCGCCGCTGGTGTACCACGCGACCGTCGGCGACGGGGGCGTCGGGTTCGTCGTGTACCTGACGGTGCTGCTCGCCGTGACGCTCGTCGCGGCCATCGCGATGCGCGGCGGGGTGCCCAGTGCCCTGGACGCGCCGCGCGAGCACGCGTGAGCCCGTGGGCGCTTCCTACACTGGTGCGCATGGACACCCCCGACCCCCGCATCGCGTTCGTGCCTCCCGGGTGGGTGTGGCCGGCGGCATCCAAGAAGAGGCTGGCCCTCCTTCCCGCCGAGATGTTCAACAGCACGTTCGAGCGCGCGCCCGACGATTGGCTGCACGTCGCTCCGCTGAAGAAGCCCCCGCTCTTCCTGACCATCGTGACCGGCGTCATCGCCCTGTTCCTGGGGTGGGTGGTCATCTCCGTGCTGCTGCAGGCGGGAACGACCCCGGCGATGGAGGGCCCGATCCCCTACGTGATCGCGGGCGTCTTCGGGCTGATCGGACTGTTCTTCCTCATCTCCTTCGTCAGCCTGCTCTTCGCCTCGCGCAGTCGCGCGTCGTGGGGCAACCGGCAGTGCGTGGCGGTGGGGCGCAGCGGCATCGCCGTGCGGTTCCAGGGGGTGGGCACGAACATCCCGTGGTCGGAGGTGAAGGCCGTCGTCGCGACCACGACGAACGACTCCGGGGTGCAGCAGGCCCGCCCGGTCAAGATCCCGATCCTGCGGATCGAGCGCGACGTCGACCTCGCCTCGGGGGAGCTGCGGTCGTGGAAGATCGCGACCTTCGCCCTGGATGCCGCCCCGCGTGCCGTGTACGCGGCGACGCACTTCTACTGGACCCACCCCCACCTGCGTTCCGAGCTCGGCACCACGGTTGCGCAGCAGCGCATCGACGGCTTCGCCGGGTTCGCCCCGACGACGGTCGGGCCACAGGGGGCCGCGGGTCTCTGAGCCGGCGGAGTGCCGGCGGACAGCGCGCGCGTCGGGCGGCCGACGGGACGGGTGGAACGCCACGGAGCCCCCGGCCAGTCGACCGGGGGCTCCACGCGTCGGCGGGGTTCAGCCGCCGATCGGGGTGGGGTTCGTCGGGTCGGGCGGGACGGGGAGCGAACCGTTGATGCGATTCTGCGCCTGGCACTGGCTCGTGCAGTTCGTCGCGCCGGCCGAGAGCTCCACGGCATCCTCCCCGAGGACACCGCCCATGCGACCGCCCGAGGCGACCGTCCAGCGGGTCACGGTGGCATCCTGGTACGTCTTCGTCGCCACCTGCGGGCTGTCCTTGCCGAGCAGCATCTGGTGAGCGTTCGCGCCGGAGGCGACGGCATCCACGCCGTTTCCGAAGTTGATCTTCCCGGTGTACTGGTTCACGAAGTAGTACAGGCCGGGCCCGAGCGTGTGCACGAGTTCGACGGGCGCGGCGAACTCCGGCTCCATCTGGAAGATGCCGCCCTGAGCGCCGTCCTTCGCCTGGATCTTCAGCTTCCCGGCGGCGGTGGTGAAGATCGCCACGAGCGCGTCGTCACGCACCTCGAGGCTCGACAGCCGGGTGCCCGCGCGCTGCGCCGCGGTGAGGGTCGGCACCTTCGACGCGAACACCACGGTCGGGCTCGTGACCATGCGCTGCGTGTCGGGCGCGCCGGTGAGGGTGTAGTCGTACACGCCGAGGGTCGCCGGATCGATGGTGAAGCGGTTGTTCGTTCCGCTCACGGTGATGCGTCCCGAGACCGCGACGTCCTTGAGCTTCGCGTCTTTGCCGGGAGCGGGGTTGTACGTCGTGCCGTTGACGGTGACGGCGTAGTCCCCGCCCGTCGACGTCGTCTTGGCCTGGGCCGCGGTGGGGAGGAGGAGTCCGGATGCCGCGACCAGGGCGGCCGCGACGATCGCGGTGCCACGGGTCAGGCGGCGGCGGGACGGGGTGCTGATGCTCATGCTCTCTCGTTTCGTCGGTGGGCGAGCTGTGTCCACCGTCGGCCCGCGGCCTCGGACCGGGCAATGCGACCTTGGTACTACGACCATCGTCCGATGGCCCCGCGGCGCCGCTTCGCGCAGGGTGGGAACAGGACAGCCCCCGGCACAGGCGACAATGCAATGCAGGGGCGGAGGGACGGATGACATGAAGAAGCGGATCCTCATCGGTGCGGGCGCTCTCGTGCTCGCCGCCGCCCCCGCGGTCGTGGGCCTCTGGGGCAACGCGTCGTTCGCGGAATCCGTTCCGGTGCCCGTCCCGGCGTCGGTCCAGGTGGTCGGCGTCGCCCCCGACGCCACCCCGATCGCCGACGACCACGGCGGTGACCGCGACCGGGATCAGCGGAGCGAACCCGGCGACGATCGCGCGACGGACGGGGGCGACGCGGGTTCCGACGACCACGGCTCCCGCGGCGACGACGCGACGGCGCCCTCGGGGAGCGACGACCACGGGGGCGATGCGCCCCGTGACGATCGCGTCGAGCCGGGCGACGACCGGGGAACGGCGGATGCCGGAACCACCGACGACCCGCGCACCGGCGCCGACGACTCCTCGACGGGCGGCTCGGGGGCGGGCGGCTCGACGACCGAGGACTCCTCCTCGCGCGACGACGGTCGTCACGGCGGCCGCGACGCCGGCGACCACGGCGGCCGCGACGATCGCGGGGGAGACGACTGAGTGGCATCCGACCCGCCCGCCCCGGCCTGGCAGGTGCTCGTCGAGGCGCACGCGACCTCGGCGACACCGCGACGTCTGTCGACCCGTGCGGTGCTCGTCCGCCTCGCGGCGGGCTTGGCCGCGGTGCTCGTCGCGGTCGCCGCCCTCGCCGGGTTCGGGGCGCAATGGCTGGCGGAACGCGAGGCGGTCAACGACGCCGCACAGGTCACCAACGTGCTCGCCGATGCCGTCGTGCGGCCCGTGCTCACGGACGGCCTGGTGGCGGGGGAGGCCGACGCGCTCGCCGCGTTCGACGACACGGTGCGGGCGCAGATCCTCGGCGACGACGTCATCCGGGTGAAGGTCTGGAGCACCGGAGGGCGAGTCCTCTACGCCGACGAGCCCCAGCTGATCAGTCGCACCTTCGCGCTCGACGACGCCCAGCGTGCGGCGCTGGCGGCACCGTCGACCCGTGCGGCGGTCTCCGACCTCGCGGAGGACGAGAACGAGTTCGAGACCGGGTCGCGCCTTCTGGAGGTGTACCGGCCGCTGTGGACGCCCAGCGGTCAGCAGGTGCTCTTCGAGGTGTACTACCCGTACGAGCCGGTGGCCGCGCGCTCGGCCGAGCTGTGGCGGGGGTTCGCGGGCGTGACGACGAGCAGCCTGCTGCTCCTCGTGGTGCTCACCGCCCCGATCGTCTGGACGCTGCTGCGACAGCTGCGCGGCGCCGAGGCGCGGCGCGCGGAGCTGCTGCAGCGGGCCGTCGACGCCTCGGATGCCGAACGTCGACGCATCGCCGGCTCGCTGCACGACGGTCCGGTGCAGGAGCTCGTCGCCACCAGCTACGGGGCGGAGGCCGCCGCCGTCGCCGCCGACGCGCGCGGAGAAGAGCAGGGAGCCGCCGGCATGCGCGAGGTCGCGGGCGCCGTCCGCGGCAACGTGCGGGTGCTGCGGTCGCTGCTCGTCGACATCTACCCGGCGAGCCTCACGTCATCGGGGCTCGCCTCGGCGCTGCACGACCTCGCGGCCACGGCACGCTCGCGCGGGGTGGAGGTCGTGCTCGACCTGCGCGCGCCGCTCGACGCGCTCGCCGACGCCCACGAGCGGCTGATCTACCGGATCGCCCAAGAGGCGCTGCGCAACGCCGTCGCACATGCCGCCCCCTGCACGGTCACCGTCACCCTCACCGCGGAGCGCGGACGCATCGAGCTGCTCGTCGCCGACGACGGCCGCGGCTTCGAGGCCGCGGAGGTTCTCGACGCGCCGGAGGAGGGGCACCTCGGCCTGCGGGTGCTCCGCGACCTCGCGACCGACGCGGGCGCCGAGCTCGCCCTGGCGACGGCCCCGGGACACGGCACCCGCTGGCGCCTGCGCCTCACCGACACACCCCGGGAGACCCCATGATCCGCGTCCTCGTCGTCGACGACCACTCGATGGTGCGCGAGGGGCTGGCATCCGTCCTCGCAGCCGAAGGCGACATCGCCGTCGTGGCGACCGCGGCGAACGGCGCCGAGGCCCTCGCCACCGTCGCTTCCGTCGAGGTCGATGTGGCCGTCATGGACCTGTCGATGCCGGTCATGGACGGCGTGGAGGCGACCCGCGCGCTGCGCGCCCGGGTTCCCGGCATCCGGGTGCTCGTGCTCACCTCGTTCGGCGACCGTGCGCAGGTGCGGCGTGCCGTCGCGGCGGGCGCGACGGGATATCAGTTGAAGGATGCCGAGCCCCGCGACCTCCGTGCGGCCGTCCGGGCCGTGCACGCGGGACACGCTCCGCTGGATCCGCGGGTCGCGGGGGCGCTGCTGCCCGAGGAGCCCGCCGCCGGCAGCGGCTTGAGCGCGCGCGAGGAGGAGGTGCTGCGGTTGGTGGCCGAAGGGCTCGCGAACAAACAGGTGGCCGCGGCGCTCGGGATCTCGGAGCGCACCGTCAAGGCGCACCTGGGCACCGTGTTCCGCCAGATCGGCGTGGCGGACCGCACCAGCGCCGCCCTCTGGGCCCGCGACCACCTGCGCTGAGCGCGGGAGTCGTCGCGGGGCCGTCGTCGAGCGGGAGCGGGGCGACGACGCGGCTCAGATGTCGCTGAAGTCGTCTGCGGGGAGGTGCATCGCGGCGACGGAATCGCCCTCGAGCACGAGCATCACGTACTGCCGACCGGTCTCGCCCGCGCGCTGCAGCGAGGTCGTTCCGGGGACATCGCGGACGTCGAGGCGCAGTTCGGTCGCGTCGAAGCCCTCGACGGCCCCTGCGGCCAGGGCCTCTGCGCGCGTCGAGCCGACCCCGATGCCGCCGGTGGTGACGATCGGGTGCCCGGCCACGGTGGGGGTGGAGACGAACACGCGGGCGCCGTTCGTCGAGCCGTCATCGGGGACCGTCACCTTCAGGCCGGCCCAGTCGAGCGACGTGTACGCGAGCGTGCCGCCGTAGGGGCCCTCCACCGGCGACGAGGCGGGTGCGGTTCCCAATACCTCGGTCCACGCGTCGACGGCGCCGATCGAGTAGGCGAGGGTCGACCCGTCGGCCGATGACGCGCCGTCGAGCGACAGCGTCACGACGGCATCGCTCACCGAGGCGTCCGCCCCGGCCGTCGCTGAGGCGGACGCCATCGGCGTGACGCTGGCCGAGGGTGACGACGCGGGGGTGTCCACCGCCGCGGGCGTCGAGGGAGCCGCCTCGGGTGCCGCCGTGCACGCGGCGAGTCCGACGGCGAGGATGACGGCGAACGGAAGGGCGAGGGCGGTTCGCGAGCGGCGCATACGGCGATCGTAGGGGGTGGCACTTCCGTTCTTCCGGCGCCACGCGCACCCGTCGTCACGGCCCGGAGTCCGCCGGGCCGGGACGAAACGACGGTGTCGAGCGTGCATGATCCGGCACACTCCGACGGCGCTCGTCAGCCGAGCTCGCCCGGGTGGGTCAGGCGCCACAGGAGGGTCGGCTCCTCGATCGCGCCGGCGATCTTCACGTCGGCCGTGGCCGTCTGCGGGCCGGCCGTCCACGTCACGGATCCGACGGTCTCGCCGTCGGCGTAGGTGCGCGGCGTCACGGTGTCGAGGGTCACCGTCACGGGGGTGTCCGACCAGGTGCGCACCTCCGCGTTCTTCGCGAGCACGAGCTCCGCTTCCGACCCCCACGGCGTGGTGATCGTGCCGATCGTCTCGCCGAGGCTGCCCACCTGCAGATCGTGGAAGCCGTCGCTGATGCTCTGCAGCACGCGGGCCACGTCGCCGTCGGTGCTGTCGTGGGTCGCCCCGCCCAGGCGCACGCCCGTGATCTTCAGCGGGGAGCCGATCCCGACATCGAGGCTCGCCGTGAAGAGGAGGTTGAAAGTGCCGTCGCCGAGGTTCCCGGTCTTCAGTCCGTCCACGCCGAGCGTCCCGAGGAGGTCGTTCGTGTTGGTCACGGTGCCCGCCCCGGTCACGCTGATCGAGCGCATCGAGGTGATCGCGGCGATCGCGGGGTTCGCCGCGGCGAGGCGCCCCAGGGCGACGAGGTCGCCGGGCGTCGAGGTGTTTCGGGAGTCGATCCCGGTGGCATCCACGATGCGGGTGTCGTTCAGGCCGTTGTCGCGGAGCCACGATCGGGCCGCGTCGACGTAGGCCCCCTCGGAGCCGAAGCCCCACCGGGCGATCGCGACCGCGTAATTGCTCGCCGAGGGCAGCAGCATCGTCGCCAGGGCGTCGTGAAGGGGCATGCGGGTGCCGTCGGGCATCTTCGCGATCGTGACGCCCTGCACGTAGAACCGGTCGTACAGGTCGGTGTCGGCCTCGGTGAACGACACCGTGGGTCCGGGATCGTCGGCGCCCTGGAGGGGGTGCGCGTCGAGCACGACCAGTGCCGTCACGAGCTTGGCGATGCTCGCGATCGGTCGAGCGTCGTCACCGCCCGACGAGGCGAACACGCCCGACGCGTCGGGCCCCAGGTACTGCTCGCCGCCGTCGACGCTGAGCCGCAGGGATCCGTCGGCGGGGACGACGAGGGATGCCGGGGCCCCGGGGCTCGCCACCGGAGCCTGCGAGGTGACCCTCGGTGCGGGCAGGGCGGCCGACGACGCCCACCACACGTATGCGCCGCCCCCGCCCAGAGTGGCGAGGAGGACGACCAGGAAGACGATGAGCGCGATCCGCCCGCCGCGTCCCGCGGGCGCGGGCTCGCGCGGCGCCTCCTCGAGCAGGTTCGAGAAATCGGCGAGCGTGTCCGGCGCGGTCATGAGACGAGACCGACCGCTGCGAATGATGCTTCCCCCCGGCGCATTCTCCGAACTTAGCCGGTCGGCATGCCTCACGTGCACGCGAATTTCAAGCCCCCCCGCCGCCCCGGTCGAGCCGACCTAGCGTGGACGCACATCGGGAGATACCCGGAAACCTAACGGGAGGTGCCGACATGGGACTCGACGACAAGATCAAGAACGCCGCTGAGAACATCGCGGGCAAGGCGAAGGAAGCCGCGGGCAAGGCCACCAACAACGAGCGCCTCGAAGCCGAGGGCCAGGCGGACCAGACCAAGGCCCACGCCAAGCAGGCCGGCGAGAACGTCAAGGACGCCTTCAAGTAAGTCGCCCTCCCCGAATGCCCCGACCGCCCTGCGGCGTCGGGGCATTCGTTGTTCGCGGGTGAACCTGGTTCGGGAGGGATGCCGGGATCCCGCGTGCACGCCCGGGATAATGGCGTCATGACCGCTGCCGTTCCCACCGAGACGCCCACGCTCGTCTCGGGCACCCCCGTCGTCCTGCGCGCCCACGGCTACGAAGCCGCCATCGCCAGCGTCGGTGCGTCCCTCCGCTCCCTCACCTTCGAGGGCCGTGACCTCGTCGTTCCCTTCGACGCCGACGAACTGCGTCCCGCCTATCGCGGTACGACGCTCGCGCCCTGGCCGAACCGGGTGGTCGACGGCATCCATCGCTTCGACGGGGTCGAGCACCAGCTGCCCCTCACCGAGCCGAACCGCGGTCACGCGCTGCACGGCCTGCTGTCGTGGGTCGACTGGAACGTGCTCGACGCCTCCGACGAGGCCGTCACCCTCACCGCGACCGTGACCGCGCAGGCCGGGTACCCGTGGTGGCTCGTGGTGTCGACCACCTTCCGCCTCGGCGTCGACGGGCTCACGCAGACCGTCCGCGCGACCAACCTGTCCGACACCCCCGCGCCGTGGGGGACCGGACCGCACCCCTACCTCGTGGCGGGCCCCGCGGCCCTCGACGAGTGGACCCTGTCGCTCCCGGCCGACACCGTGCTCGAGGTCACCCCGGACCGTCTCGCGCCGGTGGCCCTGGCATCCGTCGAGGTCGACGCCGATCGCTTCGACTACCGCGCCCCGCGCGTGCTCGGCTCCGTCGAGATCGACCACGCCTACACCGGATTGATCCGGGATGCCGACGACCGCGCGACCGTGGTGGTCACCGATCCTTCGGGGTCGGCGGTGGCGATGAGCTGGGCGTCCGAGTGCCCGTGGGTGCAGATCCACACCGCGGACCTGCCGACGGGACCGGGGACGCCGGGTCACCGCGCCGGCCTCGCCGTCGAGCCGATGACCTGCGCGCCGGATGCCTTCAACGACGACGCCTACGACTTCGCCACGGGCGTGGTCTCGCTCGATCCCGGCGCGTCGCACGAGGCCGGGTGGACGATCTCGGCTCGCTGAGAGCCCCCCCCGATGACAGAACCGCCCCGGAGTGATCCGGGGCGGTTCTGTCGTGAGGGGGGTCAGACCACCTGCGTGCCGCACATGCCGCACTCGCCGCCGGCCGAGACCTCGACGAAGCAGTCGGGGCACATCGCCCGCGTCGGACGATCGGTGATCGGCGTGGGCTTCGGGCTCGTGGTGCGCCGCTCGGCCTTCGGAGCCGCGGCGCGGGCGCGACGCATCTCGATGGTCGGGGCGGGCGGCGGCGGGGGAGCAGCCGGCTTGTGCGCCTCGCAGTAGAAGCGGACGAAGCCGCCGTGGTGCTTGGGGTGGCGGTGCTTGACCGCCCACAGCTCGGTGCGCTCGTAGAGCGGACCGTCGGTTCCGCACGCGACGCACCGGGTGGCTTCGCCCGGGACGACGTCGGCGACGAGAACGGGAGCGTCGAAGCGGATGGCATCCCGCCAGTCCTGCGACGAAACGATCTTCATGGGGGACCCTTCTTCGGCGGTTCGGGCCGCCTCACCCTCAACGGTACGCTCCCGGCCGGCCCGGCGGCGACGTCGATCGTGCGCTGCGGGGCTGGACAGCGCCCGCATCGCCCCGGATAGGTTGGAAGCAATTCCCCCGCGCCGCGGTTCGTGGCGCCTGTCGAAGGAGAACCATGGAATTTGCTGCTCTGGGGGCGATCGGCATCGTCGTGGTCATCGCACTCGTCGTTGTCGTCGTCGTCCTGTTGATCGTCGCGGGCTTGATACGCGGGTGGTACCGCGTCGCCAAGGCCGACGAAGCCCTGGTCATCGTCGGTAAGCGGCAGAGGGGGGCCGACGGGGAGTCCTCGCGCATCACCGTCATCACCGGCGGCGGCGCCATCGTGAACCCGCTCACGCAGCGCGGCGAGATGATCTCGCTGCGCGCCCGTCAGATCAAGATGGAGCCGACCGCGCAGTCGTCGAACGGTGTGACCGTCAACGTCAGCGGCGTGGCACTGGTCAAGATCGGTTCCGACCCCGAGTCGGTGCGCCGCGCGGCCGAGCGCTTCGCCTCGCAGGACAAGGCCATCGAGCAGTTCACCACCGAGCAGCTCGAGGGTGCGCTGCGCGGCGTCGTGGCCACGCTGACGGTCGAGGAGCTCATGCGCGACCGTCAGCGTCTGTCGGACCAGATCGCCGAGGGCATCAAGGGCGACCTGTCGTCGCAGGGTCTCATCCTCGACTCGTTCCAGATCCAGGGCGTCACCGACGGCAACGGGTACATCGCGGCCCTCGGCGCCACCGAGGTCGAGCGCGTCAAGCGCGAGGCGGAGGTCGCCCGCATCAACGCGGTGCGCGAGATCCGTGCCCGCCAGATCGCCACCGACGAGGCGAACCTCATCGAGCAGACGAAGCTCGACAAGAACAGCGCCGCGGCCAAGGCCGAGGTCGGCCGCGCGAACGCCGAGGCCGAGCAGGCCGAGGCCCTCACCCGGGCCGAGCGGCGCCAGGCCGTCCTGCAGCAGGAGGCGCAGAACACGCAGGCGCGCCTCGAGTCCGAGGTCTCCCGCGTCGCCGACGCCGACCTCTATCAGAGGCAGAAGGACGCCGACGCCGAGGCCTACGCCCAGATCAAGGCGGCCGAGGCGCGCGCGCAGATCGCCGAGCAGGAGGCCTCCGCCGTGCGCGTGCGCGCCGAGGCCGACGCGCAGGCCGTGCGTCTGGCCGGTGAGGCGCGCGCCGAGGCGATCCGCGCAGAGGCCGAGGCGCTCTCGCAGAACCAGGAAGCCCTGCTCGCCCAGCGCGCTCTCGAGGCGCTGGTGCCGATGATGGCCGAGTTCGCCAAGGGCTACGACCGCGTCGGCAACGTCACGGTGCTCGGCGGCGAGGGCGCGAGCGGTCACCTCGCGACGGAGTCGGCCACGGGCCTGCGCTCGTCGTTCGAGGCCGTGAAGGCGGCGACCGGCATCGACCTCACGCAGATCATCCAGGGTCGTGCCGTGGCGGACGCGTTCGCCGAATCCGCGCGTCGTCCCGCGCCGGCGGACGACTCCCACCCGGCGCCCGCGACGGCCGTCGCCGAGACCGAGGCCTGAGCGCCTCCCGACGATGCCCGAAGCCCCCGAGGTCGAGGCGCTCGCTCTGTTTCTGCGCGAGCGCCTGACCGGTCACGAGGTGAGGGCCACCGAGCTGGTCGAGGGGCGCGCGTGGAAGACCCGCGCGCGCCCGCTCGACGGGCTCGTCGGGCGACGGGTGACCGCGGTGACGCGGTACGGCAAGCACATCGACCTCGACCTCGACGGTGCGCACCTCTCGCTCGGCTTCGGTCGGGCGGGGTGGGCGACGTGGCAGGAGGCGGACGCCCCGGCTGACGACGCCGCTCCGGCCGCGGCGGTGATCGCGCGCCTCGTGTTCGACGACGGCATCCTGGGCATCGTCGACGCGGGGGACTGGCTGTCGGTGCAGCTGCATCTCGTGGACGATCCGGCCGAGGTTCCCGCTGTCGCGAAGCTGGGTCCGGATGCCGCCGACCCGGGCTTCTCGCGGGAGATGCTCGTGCGGGCGCTCGGCGGCCGTCGCAAACAGCTCAAGGCGCTGCTGCAGGAGCAGGAGACGCTCGCCGGAATCGGCAACGCGTATTCGGATGAGATCCTCTTCGCCGCGCGACTGTCGCCGACGGCGCACGCTTCGGCGCTCACGGACGCCGACGTCACGCGGCTGTACGACGCCCTGCATGACACGCTCGCGACGGCCGTGGCGGAGCGCCGCGGCGTGCCGATCGCCCAGCAGAAGGCCGCGAAGGTCGCCGCGATGAAAGTGCACGGCCGCACGGGTGAGCCGTGCCCCGGGTGCGGGGGAGTCGTCGAAGACATCCCCGGAACCAAGGGCGGCGGCCAGTGGTGCCCGTCGTGCCAGGGCCGGTGAGGCTCGGGGCGCGTGCGGTGGGGCGTCGGGCGGCGGGGCTGTGGTGTGGGGGGTGAGGTTGCGCGGCTGCGGGGGCTGAGGCTGCGGCGCCGGGCGGGGCTGCGCGGGTGCCTGGCCGGGGCGGCGCGCGGGACTGCGCGGGCCCAGGCTGCGTGGGTGCGTGGGTGCGCGGCTGCGGCGCAACCTCGGCGATTCGCGCATCCTCTGTTCGCGGGGGCGGTTCGGGGCTGAGGTTGTGCGGATCGCTGAGGATCGGCCGGGGGAGCGGACGCGAAAGGGCCCCGGACCGTGGTCCGGGGCCCTTCTGTGCGGGAATTCTCAGGCGGTCTGGCCCGAGTGCTTCCCCTCGGCGACCTCTTCGACGAGCTTGGCGTTGAAGGCCGGGAGGTCGTCGGGGTTGCGGCTCGAGACGAGGCCCTGGTCGACGTGCACCTCTTCGTCGACCCACGTCGCGCCGGCGTTGCGCAGGTCGGTCTGCAGCGTCGGGTAGCTCGTGAGCGTGCGTCCCTTGAGCACGTCGGCCTCGGTCAGGATCCACCCGCCGTGGCAGATGACCGCGACCGGCTTGTGCTGGTCGAAGAAGGCGCGGGTGAAGGACACGGCATCCTTCACGATGCGGATGTCGTCGGCGTTCTGCACGCCGCCGGGGAGGACGAGCGCGTCGAAGTCTCCCGCGGAGGCGCTCGCGACGGCGAGGTCGACGCTCTGCTCGTGGCCCTTCTCGCCGCTGATGCTGCCCTCGTTCGGAGAGACCAGGACCGCTTCCGCGCCGGCGGAGGTCACCGCCTCCCACGGGCTCGTCAGCTCGCTGTCTTCGAATCCGTCGGTGGCCAGGAATGCGATGCGCTTGCCGGTGAGATCGGTCATGAATACGCCTCTCTTCGATGTGGATGGGGTGCTTCCACGCTAGGAACGTCGTGCGCCCGGCGACCGGGGGTTGCGGATGCCGGATGCCGCGGGTACCGCGCCTCCCGCGGGCCCGATGCGGTGATCCCCGGGGGCAGCGGCGGCGCGGCCCTCGTCCGCACGCGCGGGCGTAGCATGGAGCGCATGTCCGGAGACACCACGACCGACAGCGCGCCCTCGCCGAAGCCCCTGCTCACGCTGCTGAATGCGCCCGACGTCGACGACTCCGACGACGACCGCCCCGCGTCGCAGTGCTGCGGCGGCGGGTCGTGCTCGCTCTGACGTCGTTCTGACGGCTCCCCGCCGACGTCCATCGCGGCGCGGCACCCCGGATCGCAGATCAGCGAGCTCGAGGTGACGCGCCGGACCCACCCTCCGGCGGGTCGTTATCAGTGCGCGACGACGGGGGACTCGGCGTCCTCGGTCTCGGCCGGCTTGCGGACGAAGCACGAGAGCACGACGGCCGCGGTCGCAATGACCGCACCCACCAGGAACGACGCGTGCACTCCCGACGCGATCGCCGCGGGCTGTTCCGCGCCGCCCGCGGCGGCGGCGCTCGAGAACACCGTCATGATCGCGACGAACCCCGCGGTGCCCGCGGCGCCCGCGACCTGCTGAGCGGTGCCCACCACGGCGCTGCCGTGGGAGTAGAGCCGGCGGGGAAGCGAGCCGAGCGCCGAGGTCATCAGGGGAGTGAACACGAGACCCAGGCCGAGGTTGAGCGCGAGGTAGACCGTGACGATCCACCAGATCGGCGTGGTCTGCCCGAAGGTGAGCGCCATCGTCCACAGCACGGCAGCGGCGATCAGCATGCCCGGGATGACGAGCGGAGTGGGGCCGAAGCGGTCGAAGAGCCGCCCCACGATCGGCGCCATCACGCCCATCAGCACGCCACCCGGCAGCAGCATGAGCCCGACGGTGAGGCTGCTGAGGCCGAGAGCCTGCTGGAGGAAGATCGGCAGCAGGATGAGCGAGCCGAACAGCGCCGCCATCACGATCGCGACGAGCGGGACGGCGAGGCGGAACGACGGGCTCTGGAACACGCGCAGGTCGAGGAGGGCCGAGTCCGAGCGCTGCAGGCGCAGCTGGCGCAGGACGAAGACCGTGACGAACACCGCGCCCACGGCGAGGGGGATCCACACCGGCATCGAGGCGTGTCCCGACGCGGACTCGCCGATCGCGCTGAGCCCGTAGACGAGACCCCCGAACCCGAGCGCCGACAGCACGACGGAGAGCTTGTCGAAGCGTGCGTCCGGACGCGTCTCGGTGACGTTGCGCACCCAGCGGGCGCCGAGGACGATCGCGATCAGGGCGATCGGCAGGATCAGCCAGAAGATGGCGTGCCACGTGAGGGCCGAGAGGATGAGCCCGGAGACGGTGGGACCGACGGCCGGGGCGACGGCGATCACGATCGTGACGACGCCCATCACCCGACCGCGCTTGTCGGCGGGAACCAGGTTGAGCACGGTCGTGAACAGCAGCGGCATCATGACGCCCGTGCCCATCGCCTGGATGATGCGCCCCGCGAGGAGGACGCCGAAGACCGGGGCTATAGCGGCGATCAGAGTGCCCAGCGCGAAGACGCCCATCGCCGCGAAGAACACGACGCGGATCGGGAAGCGCTCCAGCAGGAAGCCGGTGAGGGGGATGACGACGGCCATGGTCAGCAGGAACGCGGACGTAAGCCACTGCCCCGTCGCCGCGCTCACGCCGAAGTCGGCCATGATCACGGGCAGCGCGACCGACATGGTCGTCTCGTTGAGGATCACGACGAACGCCGCGACGACGAGGAGCGCGATGACGGGGCCGGTGCGCGGCGCCGCTTCGGGAGCCGACGCGCTGCGCGTTCGGGAGACGGGGATGGTGCCAGTGGCGGCCATGACGAGGTCCTTATCGTGCGGGGGGCTTCGGTGGTGCCGCGGAGGCGACTGCGACAGGCACAACGGTTCGCGGTGCCGAGGTATTCCACCGTCGAGGAAAGTCGTCGACGGGCGGGCCGAGCTTATCGGCGACCTCCGACATCGGCCCCTCGCGAGCCGGTGTCGGTGGGCGGACGTAGGCTGGCCCGCATGAGCATGCACGGAGGTGGCGGGAGCATGTTCCGCGGTGTGGATGCCGACATGCAGCGCAAGCGCAACGCGCAGGCGCCGCGGGTGGCCGACCTCGGACGCCGTGTGGTGGAGCTGTTCCGGCCGTATCGCTGGCGCATCGCTTTCACCGCGCTCCTCGTCGTCGTGGGCGCCGCGGTCGCCGTCATCCCCCCGCTGCTCGTCCAGCGCATCTTCGACGACGCCCTGTTCCCGGTCGACGGCTCGTCGCCCGACCTGCGTTTGCTCGCGATGCTCGTGAGCGTCATGATCGGTCTCTTCCTGCTGTCGGCGGGCCTGAACGTCGGACAGACCTGGCTGACCGCCACGGTCGGCAACCGCGTCACCGGCGACCTGCGCACGCGGCTGTTCGACCACCTGCAGGCGATGGAGCTCGGTTTCTTCACGCGCACGAAGACCGGTGTCATCCAGTCCCGCCTGCAGAACGACGTCGGCGGGGTGTCGGGCGTGCTGACCAACACGGTCACGAGCATCCTCGGCAACGCGGTCACGGTGATCGCCTCGCTCGTGGCGATGATCCTCATCGACTGGCGGCTGACGCTCATCGCCGTCGCGCTCATGCCCTTCCTCATCTTCGTGCAGCGCCGCGTGGGCCAGGTGCGCGCGCGCATCGCGGGCGAGACGCAGGAGTCGCTCTCGGAGCTGTCCGCGATCACGCAGGAGACCCTGAGCGTGTCCGGCATCCTGCTGTCGAAATCGTTCAACCGTCAGCGCACCGAGTCGGCGCGCTTCGACGCCGAGAACGACAACCAGGTGCGCCTGCAGGTGCGTCGTGCGATGAGCGGCCAGGGCTTCTTCGCCGTGGTGCAGGTGATCATGTCGAGCGTGCCCGCGGTCATCTACCTCGTCTCGGGCTACCTGATCGGCGGGGGAGTGGGCGCGATCACGGCCGGCACGATCGTCGCCTTCACGACGGTGCAGGCGCGGCTGCTCATGCCGCTCATGGGACTCATGCGCGTGGCGCTCGACGTGCAGACCTCGTCGGCGCTGTTCGCCCGCATCTTCGAGTACCTCGATCTGCGTCCGGCGATCGTCGACGCCCCCGATGCGCTCCCGGTGTCCGCGGCTCCGGGTCCGCTCGGGCGCATCGAGTTCCGTGACGTCGAGTTCCGCTATCCCGACGCCCCCGAACAGGCTCGTCCGACTCTCGACGGCGTCTCGTTCACGGTCGAGCCCGGTCAGCACGTCGCCTTCGTGGGGCCCTCGGGTGCGGGCAAGACGACCATCCTGTACCTCACCCCGCGCATGTACGAGGCGACGGGCGGCGCGGTGATGTTCTCGGGCGCCGATGTGCGCACGCTCGACCGCGCCTCGATCATCGACGAGATCGGCATCGTCTCGCAGGAGACCTACCTCTTCCACGCCACGGTCCGCGAGAACCTGCGCTACGCCCGCCCCGATGCGACCGACGACGAGATCGAGGCCGCGTGCCGCGCCGCGAACATCCACCACGTCATCGCGGGCTTCGAAGCGGGTTACGACACCGTCGTCGGCGAGCGCGGCTACCGCCTGTCGGGCGGCGAGAAGCAGCGCATCGCGATCGCCCGCGTGCTGCTGAAAGACCCACCGGTCCTTCTCCTCGACGAGGCGACGAGCGCGCTCGACACCGTCTCCGAGCGCATCGTGCAGGAAGCCCTCGAGACCGCGTCCCACGGACGCACCACCCTGTCCATCGCGCACCGTCTCTCGACGGTGATCGGCGCCGACCGGATCCACGTGGTGGATGCCGGCCGCATCGTCGAATCCGGAACGCACGGTGAGCTGCTGGCTCGGGGCGGGCTGTACGCGAGCCTCGCCGCCGAGCAGTTGGCGGCGTCGTTCGTGCTCGCCGAGGAGCAGCTCGACGAAGCGGGCCTCGCTCGCGCTGCCCTCCCGGCGCGTCGCGCCGACGAGGCTCCTGCCTGAGGCGCGCCCACAGCACGCCGTCACTCCCCGGGGCCTGTCACGCGCCCCGAGCGCCAGCGAGCCCGCCGGACACGACGCCCGCGGCGGGCGTCACGCGGGCAGCGACTCCACGAACGCCTCGAGCGCGATGCCGTACGCCGCGTCGGGATGCGTCTCGGCGATGGCGAGCAGTGGCGGCAGATCGAGTGTGCGGATGAGCGCACCGCGCTCGCGCACCGCCGCATCCGCCCCGGCGGCGCGCAGCACCGCGATTCCCTCGCCGAGGGCTTCGAGGTAGTCGCGCAGCACCTCGACCTCCCCGAGTCGTTGGGTGATCGAGCCGCCGTCGCGCCGCTGGCGCCACTCGACGATCACGTCGGGGATGACGTCGAACGCGGCGGCCGCGGTGTACATCCGCTGCGCGAGCACCTGGTCCTCGTAGTACCGCCCCTCCGGGAAGCGCAGTCCCTGCTCTCCCCAGAAGTCGGTGCGGCTCATCTTCGACCACGCGACGATGTTCCCGGATGCCGCCGGGTGCTGCGCGAGCGATGTCGCGGACCGGGCGGGGTCGGTGGCCGCCGCGACCCACGGCTGCACGTCGCCGGCGGTGTAGCCGGGGCCGTCGGCATCCGGTCGCAGTCGCACGTACGCGCCCACGACGAAGGAGCTGCCGGTGCGGTCGAGCGTGTCGGCCAGGCGCGAGAGGGCGTCGGGGCGCATCACGTCGTCGGCGTCGAGGAAGGCGGTGTACGGGGTCTGGACGAGGGAGAGTCCGGTGTTGCGGGCGGCGCCGAGGCCGCGCTGCTCGTCGTGTCGGACGACGCGGAACCGGGGGTCGTCGGCCTCGGCATCCGCGAAGATCCGGGCCGTGTCGTCTCTCGAGGCGTCGTCGACCAGGACGGCCGTCCAGTGCGGGTGCGACTGGGCGCGGAGGGAGTCCAGGGCCTCCTCGGCGTATTCGGCGACGTCGAAGCCGGGGACGATGACGGTGACTCCGGTGGTGCTCACCCGCGCGATCCTACGGCGGTGACGGCGGCGACGACGGCATCTGCGACGGCGTCGAGAGATCCCGTCAGCGACCGCGGCAGTGTGAAGCGCACGGCGGTGCGCGCCTCGTCGTGGTCGACGCCGACCGCCAGCAGCACGTGCGACGCCTCGTCGCTGCCCGCCGCGCACGCCGATCCGCTCGACGAGACCACCCCGCGCCGCTCCAGCTCGAGGAGGACGGTCTCGCCGTTCGTGCCGGGGAAGACGAAGCTCGCGGTGCCGGGGAGCCGGTGCGAGGGGTGTCCGGTGAGGCGCGCGCCGGGCGCGTGCGCGAGGACGCGGGCGATGAACGCGGCCGACAGGGCGCCGACGCGGGCGGCGGCCTCGCCCCTCTCGGCCTCGGCGAGTTCGAGCGCGGTGGCGATCGCGACGGCACCGGCGACGTCGGGGGTTCCGGAGCGACGGCCGCGCTCCTGTCCGCCTCCGTGCAGCAGCGGTTCGAACGGCAGGCGGCCGCGCACGGCGAGGACTCCGGTGCCCTTCGGCGCGCCGACCTTGTGGCCGGCGATGGTCACGGCATCCGCTCCGGTGTCCGACAGGGGGAGCCACCCGGCGGCCTGCACCGCGTCGAGGTGCAGGGGGACCCCCCGTTCGTGTGCGACGGCGGCGAGGGCGGCGGCATCCTGGATCGTCCCGATCTCGTTGTTCGCGTACCCGATCGAGACCAGGGCGGTGTCCTCGCGCAGGGCGCCGGCGAGCGCGTCGGGGGTCAGGCTGCCGGTCGCGTCGACGGGGGCGTGGGTCACCTCGACGCCGTGCAGTCGCCGCAGGTAGTCGGCCGAGGCGAGCACCGACTCGTGCTCGATCGCCGTCGTGACCAGGTGCGTCCGGGCGGAGCCGAGCACGAGCCCCTTGATCGCGGCGTTGTTCGACTCGGTGCCGCCGGAGGTGAAGACGACGTCGCCGGCACGCATGCCGACGATGCGGGCCACGCGCCGGCGGGCGTCGTCGAGAGCGGATGCCGCGGCCTCGCCCACTTCGTGATGACTCGACGGGTTGCCGAAGACGCGCGTGAGGTACGGGGCCATCGCCTCGAGCACCTCGGGGCGCACGGGCGTCGTGGCGGCGTTGTCGAGGTAGAGGCTCACGCCGTCTCGATGCGGATGTCCAGGCCCAGGTCGAGAGCGGATGCCGAGTGCGTGAGCGCGCCGACCGAGATGACGTCGACGCCGGTCTCGGCGATCGCGCGCACGGTCTCGAGGCTCACGCCGCCCGACGCCTCGACCTGGGCCGCCCCGGCGATGCGGGCGACACCGGTGCGCAGGTCGTCGAGCGAGAAGTTGTCGAGCATGATCGTGCCGACACCGGCGGCGAGGACCGCGTCGATCTGCTCGAGACGGTCGACCTCCACCTCGACGTGCGTGGTGTGCGGCAGGCGGGCGATCGCGCTCTCGAGGGCCTGGGTGACCGAAAGGCCGTTCGCGGTGAGGACGGCGAGGTGGTTGTCCTTGGCCATGACGGCATCCGACAGCGAGAACCGGTGATTGTGTCCGCCGCCGTCGCGCACGGCCTGCCTCTCGAGGGCGCGCAAGCCCGGCGTGGTCTTGCGCGTGTCGACGATGCGCGCGCCGGTGTGCGCGACCTCGGCCACGTATCGGCTGGTGAGGGTGGCGATCCCCGACATGCGCTGCACGAAGTTCAACCCGATGCGCTCGGCGGTCAGCACCGCTCGCGCGGGACCGGTGACCACGGCGAGCGTGTCGCCCGGCGCGAAGCGCGCGCCGTCGGCGACGCGCTGCTCGACCACGATGGAGGGGTCGGTGAGGATGAAGGCGGCGGCGAACACCGCGGCCCCGCTGAAGACGCCCTCGACCCGCGCGACGAGCTCGGCGCGGGCGACGGCGTCCTCGGGGATGAGTGTCTCGCTCGTGAGGTCGCCCCAGGGGGCGTCCTCGTCGAGGGCGGCGGTGACGACGCGGTCGATGGTGGCGCGGGTCAGCATGCGAGGGCCTCCGAGGGAGAGGGGATGGATGCCGCGGCGGCGGCGGTGAGCGGGCCGGCGGCGTCGGAGCGGAAGTGCGCTCCCACCGAGGTCGTGCGCGCTCGCGCCGCGTCGACGACGCGTGTGGCGAGCAGCAGCAGGTTGTCGTCCTCGATCGAGCGGGGGACGGACCGGGCCGCCCACGCGGCGAGGGTCGAGGCCGCGCGGTCGAGCCCCGCGGCGTCACGTTCGAGGCCCGCGTGGTCCCACATCAGCTGCTGGAGGGCGGCGCGCGAGAACGCCGGGGCGTCGTCGGCGACCGCGACCGGCGCCGGTGGCGCGACGACCGCCGGGGAGACGGGCCACGCGCGGTCGGTCGCGACGGCGTCTCCCGCCCGTGCTCCGAACACGGCCCCTTCGAGCAGCGAATTGGATGCCAACCGGTTGGCGCCGTGCACGCCTGTGCGGGCCGTCTCGCCCACCGCGTACAGGCCCGGGACGCTCGTGCGTCCGTCGAGGTCGGTGACGACCCCACCCATCAGGTAGTGCGCCGCCGGTGTCACCGGGATGGGCTCTTGCGCCCAGTCGAGTCCGCGCTCGCGCACGGCCGCATCGATCGTGGGGAACCGCTGGGCGAGACGCTCGGCGCCCAGAGCCGTGGCGTCGAGGCGGACCGGGCGTCCGTGCTGCGTCGCCATGGCGCGCGCGTTGGCGCGGGCCACCACGTCGCGGGGGGCGAGCTCGCCGTCGGGGTGGGCGTCGAAGGCGAAACGGCGTCCGCTGTCGTCGATGAGAACGGCCCCCTCGCCCCGGACCGCCTCGGAGACGAGGAAGGGGGCGCCGACCGCGAGGGCCGTCGGGTGGAACTGCACGAACTCGAGGTCGGCCACCGCCGCTCCCGCGCGGATCGCGGCGGCGATGCCGTCACCGGTCGCCCCGACGGGGTTGGTGGTGTGCGCGTAGAGCTGTCCGGCGCCGCCCGTGGCGAGGATGACGGCGTCGGCGGCGAGGCGCTCGCCGTCGGCGAGCTCGACCCCTCGGACCCGGTCGTCTTCGCGCAGCAGGTCGCGCAGCAGGGCGTGTTCGCGGAGGGGGATGCCGGCGCGGCGCACCGCGTCGCCGAGGGCGGCCTGGATGGCGGCGCCGGTCGCGTCGCCTCCGGCGTGCAGCACCCGCGCGACGGCGTGGGCCGCCTCGAGTCCGCGCGAGAAGTCGCCGTCCGCGGCCCGGTCGAACGCCACGCCTCGCGCCACGAGCTCGGCGATGCGGGCGGGGCCCTCGCCGACGAGGACGTCGACGGCGTCCGGGTCGTTCAGACCCGCCCCCGCGGTGAGGGTGTCGGCGGCGTGCGAGGCGATCGTGTCGGCCGGGTCGGTGACGGCGGCGATGCCGCCCTGCGCCCACCGCGTGTTCGTGTCGGGCAGGGCGCCCTTGGTCACGACGGTGACGCGGCATCCGGCTTCGTGGGCGTGCAGCGCCGCCGTGAGACCGGCGATGCCGCTCCCCACCACGACGACGGTGGTCATTTCACCGCACCGTTCGGCTTGGCGGCGAGCATGCGCTCCAGCGCCACGGTCGCGGGCTCGGCCACGTCGGCAGGGACGGTGATGCGGTTGACGACCTCGCCCGCGACGAGCGACTCGAGCACCCACGCGAGGTAGCCCGGGTGGATGCGGTACATCGTCGAGCAGGGGCACACGACCGGGTCGAGACAGAAGATCTCGTGCTGCGGATATTGCGCGGCCAGGCGCTGCACGAGGTTGATCTCGGTGCCGATCGCGAAGGTCGTGGGCTCCGTCGCGGCGGCGATCGCCTTGCGGATGATGTCGGTCGATCCGGCCTCGTCGGCGGCATCCACGACGTCCATCGGGCACTCGGGGTGCACGATCACGCGCACGCCGGGGTGCTCGGCGCGGGCCTTCTCGATCTGGTCGACGGTGAAGCGGCGGTGCACCGAGCAGAAGCCGTGCCACAGGATGACGCGGCTGTCTTCGAGCTGTTCCGCGGTCGAGCCGCCGAGGGCCTTGCGCGGGTTCCACATCGGCATCTGCTCGAGCGGCACGCCCATCGCCTTCGCGGTGTTGCGGCCGAGGTGCTGGTCGGGGAAGAACAGCACGCGGCGTCCGCGCGCGAAGGCCCACTCGAGCACGGTGCGGGCGTTCGACGAGGTGCACACGATCCCGCCGTGGCGACCGACGAAGCCCTTGATGGCGGCGCTGGAGTTCATGTACGTCACCGGGATCACGGGCACGAGGCCCTCGGCATCCGGGGTCTCGAGGTCTCCGAGCACGTCTTCGAGCTGCTCCCAGCACTCCTCGACCTGGTCGATGTCGGCCATGTCGGCCATCGAGCAGCCCGCGGCGAGGTTCGGCAGGATCACGGCCTGCTCGGGGCGCGAGAGCAGATCCGCGGTCTCGGCCATGAAGTGCACGCCGCAGAACACGATCGCCTCGGCCTCGGGGCGCTCCTTCGCGGCGTTGGCGAGCTGGAACGAGTCGCCCACGTAGTCGGCGTGGCGCACGACCTCTTCGCGCTGGTAGAAGTGCCCGAGCACGACGACACGATCGCCCAGCGTCGCCTTCGCGGCGCGGATGCGGGCGTCGAGCTCGTCGTCGGACGCGTCGCGGTACTGCTGCGGAAGCTCGCCCTGGCGCGGGGCGCCGGTGGGGATGACGTCACCCATCGACGAGCCGGGACCGTAGCCCGGGCGCGTGTCGAAGTCCCAGGGGCCCACGGCGAGGTCGGTCGTGCAGGTCGCGTCGGTCGAGGCGCCCGAGACGATCGCCTGGATCGCGTGGTCGACGCTGGGGTCGATCGCGGGACGCGGCTGCAGGGTGAGGGGTGTGGCGGACATGGGCGTTTCCGATCAGTGACGGGACGGGAGCGGGCCGCGGTCGGCGAGCTCCACGTCGCGGTTGTAGCGGTAGAGGCGGGCGGGGCGATGGCTTCCGGTGCGGAAGCGCTCGGTCGGGATGAGGGTGTCGCTCGTGTCGACCTGGCGGCGGAAGTTCGCCGGATCGAGGCGTTTGCCGAGGATCGACTCGGTGACCTCGCGCAGGTCGGCGAGGGTGAACTCGTCGGGCAGCAGTCCGTGCGCGATGCGGCTGTAGCCGACTTTGTTGCGCAGGCGCCACAACGTGTATTCGACGATGTCGTTGTGGTCGAAGGCCAGCGCCGGCAAGTCGGTCGCGTCGAACCACTCGACGTTCTCGGGGGCGTCGCCCTCGCGCGCGTGCGCGGCCACCTGGGCGTCGACCTCGTCGGAGCGCAGCAGGGCCCAGTACACGATCGACACGACGCGGGTGGGGGAGCGGTCGACGGCGCCGAAGGCGTACAGCTGCTCGAGGTAGCTCGGGGTGAGGCCGGTCGTCTCGGCGAGGGTCCGGGATGCCGCGGTGTCGAGGCCCTCGGCGGCATCCAGCCATCCGCCGGGCAGTGCCCACCGGCCGTCGAACGGGTCGCGCGTGCGGCGGACGAGCGGGAGCGACAGCACGGGCTCGTCGTCGGCGTCGCGGCGCACGCTGAAGATCACGGTCGACACCGCGACGCGCACGTCGGCGTCGCGGGACTCGGGGCGAGGGGTTCGTGTCATGGTGACCATATCTCCGGCTTCGATCTTAGTGTCATTCCGACCCGAAGGGCGAATCCAGCTAATCCGTCGCGAAAAACGCCGTCCGTGGTGAGACACGGTCGGACGCCGCGTGTCTCGTCAGCGCCGGCGTTTCTCCAGCCGAACGAGCGGGGGAGCGCGGGGGTCGCCGCGCGTCGAAAGCGTTCTCCCAGACGCGCCGCCTAGCCTCGAGAAGGACTCAGGAGGTCGGATGCCGATCATCGACATCGTTCTGATCGCCCTTCTCGCGATCGCTCTCATCACGGGCCTGTCGCGCGGCTTCCTCGCCACGATCGGCTTCTTCGCCGGGCTCGCTGCCGGGGCCGTCGCCGCCTACTGGGTGACGCCGTTCGTCGGCCAGTGGGTGACCGCCCCCGCCTGGCGCGGACCGGCGATGATCCTCACCGGCATCCTGCTTCTGCTGATCGGATCGGGCCTCGGCAGCGCCGTGGGCGGGTTCTTCCGCCGCGGCGCCGACCGCATCAAGCTGCGCGTGCCCGAGCGCCTGCTCGGCGGGGTGGTGAACGTCGCCGCCGCCGCGCTCACGGTCTCGTTCGTCGCCGGATCCCTCACCCCGGTCGGGCTCCCGGTCGTCTCGGCCGCCCTCGGCTCGTCGGCCGTGGTGCGCACGATCGACGACCTCACCCCGGCGCCGGTGCGCGGAGCGCTCGCCGACCTGCGCGGACAAGTCTTCGCCGGCGGCATCCCGAGCTTCGGCTCGCTCATCCAGATCGGCCCGGTGCCCAGCGCGCCCGCGATCGCCCTCGACGATCCGGCCCTGACGCAGGCCGCGCAGTCGGTGGCGCGCATCTCGGGAACCGCCTACGCGTGCGGCATCACCTCGAGCGGATCGGGCTTCGTCGTCGCCGACGACCGCATCGTCACCAACGCCCACGTCGTCGCCGGGGTCGACACCCCGCTTGTCGAGCTCCCCGGTCGGCCCGCGCGAGAGGGGCGCGTCACCTACTTCGATCCCACCGACGACATCGCGGTGATCTCGGTGGACCAACTGGATGCCACGGCCCTCCCCATCGTGCCGACGCTCGCCGTGGGCGATTCCGCCGTCGTCCAGGGCTACCCCGGTGGCGGCCCCTTCACCTCCGGCAGCGCGCAGATCCTCTCCGAGGGCACGGTGCCCGTGCCCGACATCTACGAGGCCTCCTCCGCCCCCCGCGACATCTACGCCATCGCGGGCATCGTGCGCCCCGGCAACTCCGGGGGTCCGCTGCTCACCACCTCGGGAGAGGTGGCCGGTATCGTCTTCGCTCGCTCCGACACCGACGACAACGTCGGATACGCGATGACGCCCGCCGAACTCGAACCGGTGATGGCGCAGATCGGCGCTCTGTCGACGCCCGTGGCATCCGGGAGCTGCACGCGCGGCTGAGGCCCGTCTCGTCCGTCGGTTCGGTGCGCTCCCCGAAGGCGATGGCGAGAACGCGGAGCGCGGGGGTTCGCGAGCGCTCCCGCCTGCGGGGGTGAAGTTGTCCACAGGGTGACGGGACGACCCGCGCCGGCTCCCTACGCTCTCTGCCATGCCGCTCATCTCCCTCTCCCTCGACGAGGTGCGGCGGGCCGCGACGAAGGTGAAGGACGTCTCCGCCGGCCTGCGCCCCCTGTCGCTCCTGGACATCCCCGGCCAGTCCGATCTCTCCCTCGCGATCGCCGAGTTCGTCGCCTGCATGAACGACTGCCGATCCGAGCGCGAGCGGGAGATCGAGGCGCTGTCGACGGGGCTGAGCGAGGTCGCCGATCTCTTCGAGCGTGGCGAAGCGGATGCCGTCGACGAGTACCGCGCGCTCGCCGCGAGCGTCGGATGGACCCTCCGGTGACGGCCGAACTCGGGCAGTCCGCGGATCCGGTGCGACTCATCGCCGGAGACGCAGACGCCCTGCACCGCACCGTCGCACTCTGGAGGGCTCGCGCGGAGGACGCGGAACGATCCGCCGCGGCACTACGCCCGTTGCGGACGGTGCCGGACTGGGCGGGCGAGGCGGCCGACGCCTACGAGCGACGCGTCACGGCCGGAGCGTCGCGGTGGGAGGCGATGGCCTCGGCCTTCCGCGCGGCGCACGCGGCCCTGGAGGAGTTCGCCGCCGCCCTCGACGCCGCTCGCGCACGCGCCGGTGACGCCGTCGATCTGTGGAACCAGGCGGAGGCGATGGACGCCGCCGC
This sequence comes from Microbacterium sp. BWR-S6Y, assembly GCF_041379845.1. Lineage (NCBI taxonomy): Bacteria > Bacillati > Actinomycetota > Actinomycetes > Micrococcales > Microbacteriaceae > Microbacterium > Microbacterium sp. BWR-S6Y. The sequence goes on along the minus strand of NZ_JBFECV010000007.1, from coordinate 184,334 downwards.
GACGACGACACCGGCCTTCCCCGCACCGGATCGGCAGCCGTTGCGCGGCCTCGAACCGCGGGCCGAGGCCCGATCGATTCTCGACGACGCGCGCTCCGCGCTCGCCGCGGCGGCGGACCGGGCCGCCGCCGCCCTCCGCGCCGCCATCGCGACCCCGGGCCTCGACGCGGACGAATGGCTCGCCGTGCTGACGGGCTGCATCTCCGCCGGACAGATGCTCGACGCGATCGCCGGCGCCGACGGTCCGAGCCTCGCCGCGGTGCTGCGCGCGAAGCCCGCGCTCGCCGACGTCCTGGCCCAGGCGGAGCCCTCCGCGGTCGCTCCCTGGTGGGCGGCCCTCTCCGACGCCCAGCGCAACGCCCTCGTTTTCGCCGCCCCCGCCGTGATCGGCAACCTCGGTGGGGTCGCCTACGCCGCGCGCGACCGGGCCAACCGCCTGTGGCTCGACGCGCAGCTCGCCGAGGCGCGCGCGGAGGTGGCGGAGGCGGAGGGGGCGCCGACATTCGGAGGGCCGGCCGACAGGTATGCAGGAGCGGTCGCCTACGCCGACCGCCTGGAGGCGGCCCGGGCGCGGGTGGCGGGGTTGGAGAACATCGCGGTGAGTCTCGTCGTGCCCGAAGGGAAAGCGTCCCGATACCTCGTGTCGTTGACCGCCGACGCCCCTCCGCTGGCTGCCCTTTCAATCGGCGATCTCGACACTGCAGGCACCGTCAGCTTCGCGATTCCCGGAATGGGGACAACGACGGAACAAATAGGGGACTGGGTGCGATGCGCCCAGTCTCTGCTGTCGGAACAAGATCGGGTAGACAGTGCTGAAAGTCATGCGGTTGTGGCGTGGGTCGGTTACAAAACTCCACCCGTTCCATTTTCCGAAGGTGGCTTTGACGTCTTCAGCAACGAGTTGGCGCAGAAGGGCGGCACATCGTTGGCCGAAGACCTACGATCTATCGCGGCTGTTCGCGGAGACGCCGAGATTAGTGTGGTCGCCCATTCTTACGGAACAACGGCGGCGTCGTTTGCGCTCACGCAAGACGACGTGAACGTCGATGCGTTCGTCACGCTCGGGTCTGCTGGTCTTCCCGAAGGAATCGAAGATGCTAGTGATCTGCATGCGGGTCACGTCTTCGCGGGGCAGGCGCAGGACGTGTCCTTGGTCGATCCTGCGGGCGGAGATCGGTGGGCGTGGGTCGGACGCACCTCGCCCCATCACCCCGTGAATCCCATGGCGCCTGAATTCGGAGCTCAGACGTTTGACGTCTCCGGCGGCGACGGTCTGAACGCCGTGCTTGATCACGTCGCGAGTACACCCGAGGGGGCGGGATACCTCGATTCCGGTACGGAATCCCTGCGAAACACCGCGCTCGCGACAACAGGTAAAGGGGCGGCTGTTTCGGTATACACCCCACCGTCGCCTACACCTTTCGAGCAAGCCATCACGAGGGGACTGACTCATGGCTATGGGACTTAGAAGCTTGCCGACGCCATTCCTGCTGGCCACCATGGTGTTGGGGGTTGTCTTGGTGTCGACGTCGGCTTGCGGCATCGCACGAGAGGATCCGATGAGACCGGAACAAGCACGCGACGCGTTAGTCGCGACTGTCGAGAATAGTGCGGCATTGCTGAACGCTGTCGGCTGGACCTGGGACGGGGCGCCGGAGGTCGGGAATTGCGGCGCCCGGCCCGGTGAGCGGGTCAATTACATGTACGGGTACGGCGCGCCGCCCCCCGACTCCGATCGCGCCGCGGATGCGAAGAAGATCGCGGACTACTGGCAATCGCTCGGGATGACGGTGCGGATAGTCGAGGAACCTCTCGTCGTCGTCTATGGGGAAGGGGGTCCTGTTCGTGGCTTGGCGTTTTCTACGGCCCCCGGCGACTACTACATATCCGGAACCTCCCTCTGCGTCCCCGGCGACGCCGACGAAATCCGTAAACAGGACAACGGCTGAACATCTCACGGCGGTCGTCGATGCTCCGCTAGGCTGACCCCACAAGTCCACACCGGCCCCATGATCGATGCGGGAGAGCTCCGGCGAACGCAGCCGGGCACCGAAGGAGCAAGCCTCCCCGCCAATCTCTCAGGTACGCGTACCGCGTCGATCGGGCCACTCTGGAAAGAGGTTCGGGATGCCACGTCCCCGAACCCGCCGACGGTGAAAGCCGCGCCGCCCGAAACGCTGCGCCGGTGAAACTCTCAGGCCCATGACAGAGGGGGAGTTCTTCAGGCGCCGACCGGCGTCTGTCCGTCACCGCGAACGGCAGAACTCATGACCGACACCCCCGCTCCACCGCGCACGTCGCCGCTGCACGACCGGCACGAGGCCCTCGGTGCCTCGTTCACCGACTTCGGCGGCTGGAACATGCCCGTGCGCTACACCTCCGACCTCGCCGAGCACCGCGCCGTGCGCGAAGCCGCGGGCCTGTTCGACATCTCGCACATGGCCGAGTTCCGCGTCGACGGCTCGCGAGCGGCCGCGTTCCTCGACCACGTGCTCGCCGGTCGCCTCTCCACCATGAAGGTGGGCAAGGCGAAGTACTCGCTCGTTCTCGCCGAGTCGGGCGGGATCATCGACGACGTGATCGTCTACCGCACGGGCGACGACTCCTTCCTCGTCATCTCGAACGCGGGCAACCGGGATGCCGTGGCCGCTGCGTTCGCGACCGCGCAGGCGACCTGGGGGTCCGCGTCGGACGCGTCGACGGGCTCAGCGACCGCCGCCCCCGACGCTGCGACCGAAGTCCCGGAGACCGTCGAAGGGACCGGAACCCTCACGGTCACCGACGTCACCGACTCCTACGCCCTCATCGCCCTCCAGGGCCCCGAGGCGCGTGGCATCCTGAGCTCCACCCCGGGGGTCGAGATCACCGGCACTCCGCTCGACGAGCTCGGCTACTACGCCTGGACCGCGGGCACCTTCGGCGGCGCGCCTCTGTTCGTCGCCCGCACCGGCTACACCGGCGAAGACGGCTACGAGCTGATGATCCCCACCGCGCAGGCCGGCGCCCTGTGGGATGCCGCGCTCGCCGCGGGTGCCGACCGCGGGCTCGTCCCGTGCGGACTCGCCGCGCGCGACACCCTGCGCCTCGAGGCCGGCATGCCGCTCTACGGTCACGAGCTCTCGCGCGACACCGTCCCCGCTCAGGCGGGCCTCGGCCGCGTCGTCGCGATCGACAAAGAGACGTTCGTCGGGAAGGCGGGACTGTCGTCCGGACCGGCCGACGCCCCCGTGCTGGTCGGACTCGTGTCGGACGGCCGCCGCGCCGGACGCGCCGGCTACTCGGTGCTGCACGGCGACGACACCGTCGGCGAGATCACCAGCGGCGCCCTCAGCCCCACCCTCGGCCACCCCGTCGCGATGGCGTTCGTCGCCCCCGCGGCATCCGCCATCGGAACCGAACTGACCATCGACGTGCGCGGAACCCGCATCCCCGCGACCGTCATCGCCCTTCCCTTCTACCGGAGAAACGCATGACCGACCTCACCGCCCTCAGCTACACCTCCGAGCACGAGTGGATCGCCCTCGAGGGCGACATCGCCACCGTGGGGATCACCGACTTCGCCGCGGACAAGCTCGGCGACGTCGTGTTCGTCGAACTCCCGGGCGCCGACTCCGCGGTCAGCGCGGGCGACGTCTGCGGTGAGATCGAGTCGACCAAGTCGGTCGGCGAGCTCTACGCGCCGCTGTCGGGAACCGTCGTCGAGGTGAACGACGCCGTCGTCGACGACCCCTCGCTCGTCAACGCCGAACCTTTCGCCGGCGGCTGGCTCATCAAGATCCGCGTCGAGGGCGAGCTCCCCGGCGACCTGCTCGACCGCGCCGCCTACGAGGACCTCACCGCATGAGCACCGTCCTTCCTTCCCGCACGGATGCCGGAACCCCGGCCGCCTTCACAGATCGCCACATTGGCATCGGACCCGACGCGCAGGCGCACATGCTCGAGGTCGTCGGGTACGACAGCGTCGAGGCTCTCGTCGAGACCGCCGTTCCGGCATCCATCCACGTCCGCCCCCGCGAGACCAGCGACATCCCCGTCGCCGCGACCGAGGCCGAGGCGCTGGCCGAACTGCGCGAGCTCGCGATCGCGAACCGTTCCGCCCGCCCGATGATCGGCCTCGGCTACTACGACACCTTCACCCCGTCGGTGATCGCGCGCAACGTCCTCGAGAACCCCTCCTGGTACACGGCGTACACGCCGTACCAGCCCGAGATCTCGCAGGGGCGCCTCGAGGCGCTCATCAACTTCCAGACGATGGTCACCGACCTGACGGGGCTCGCCACGGCGAACGCCTCGATGCTGGACGAGTCCACCGCCGTGGTCGAGGGCATGCTCGTCGCCCGCCGCGCCTCGAAGGCCAAGACCGACGTCTTCCTCGTCGACGTCGACGCCCTGCCGCAGACCAAGGCGCTTCTGCACCACCGTGCGGCGGCGGTCGGCATCCGCATCGTCGAGACGTCGTTCGGGGGCGAGGTGCCCGAAGCGTTCGGCGCGTTCGTGCAGTACCCCGGCGCGACCGGTCGCGTGTGGGACTTCTCGGCCGTCGCCGAGGCCGTGCACGCGAACGGCGGTCTCGTCGTGGCCGCCGCCGATCTGCTCGCCCTCACGCTGCTGCGCTCGCCCGGTGCCCTCGGCGCCGACGTCGCCGTCGGCACGACCCAGCGCTTCGGCGTTCCCCTCGGCTTCGGCGGACCGCACGCCGGCTACATGGCCGTGCGTGCGGGTCTCGAGCGCCAGCTGCCCGGGCGCCTGGTCGGGGTGTCCCAGGATGCCGTCGGCGCCCCCGCCTACCGCCTGTCGCTGCAGACGCGCGAACAGCACATCCGCCGCGAGAAGGCGACGTCGAACATCTGCACCGCCCAGGTGCTGCTGGCCGTCATGGCCGCGATGTACGCCGTGTACCACGGCCCCGACGGGCTGCGGGCGATCGCGACCCGCGTCGCGCGCACGACCGACTCCCTGGCATCCGCTCTGCGGTCGTACGATCTCACCCTCGCGAGCGACGCGTTCTTCGACACCGTGCGCGTGCACGTTCCCGGTCGGGCGCAGGACGTCGTCGATCGCGCACGTGAGCGGGGCTATCAGCTGTTGTGGGTCGACGATGCGACCGTGGGCGTCTCGGTGGACGAGACGACGACGGATGCCGACCTCGCGGCCGTGCTGGACGCGTTCGGCCTCGAGGGCTTCGGCTCCGGCGCTTTCGGCTCGGCGGCGATCGACCTGCCCGAGGGCGAGGCTCTGCGCGGCGTCGACGACGCGCTGCACCGCGACGACGAGTACCTCACGCACCCCGTCTTCCACGCGCACCGCAGCGAGACGGCGATGATGCGGTACCTCAAGACCCTCGCCGACCGCGACTACGCGCTCGACCGCGGCATGATCCCGCTGGGCTCGTGCACGATGAAGCTCAACGCCGCGACCGAGATGGCGGCGGTGTCGTGGCCCGAGTTCTCGCGCGTGCACCCCTTCGCCCCCGAGGCCGACGTGCGCGGCTACCTGGAGATGATCGAGCAGCTCGAACGGTGGCTCGCCGAGGTCACGGGCTACGACGCCGTCTCTCTGCAGCCGAACGCCGGATCGCAGGGCGAGCTCGCGGGCCTGCTCGCGATCCGCGGCTACCACCTCGCGAACGGCGACACCGAGCGCACCGTCTGCCTCATCCCGTCGTCGGCCCACGGCACGAACGCCGCCTCGGCGATCCTCGCGGGCATGAAGGTCGTGGTCGTCGCGTGCGACGAGGCCGGCAACGTCGACCTCGGCGACCTGCGCGCGAAGATCGCGCACCACGCGGCCGAGCTGTCGGCCCTGATGATCACGTACCCCTCGACCCACGGGGTGTACGAGCACGACGTGCTCGAGATCACGCAGGCCGTGCACGATGCCGGCGGGCAGGTGTACGTCGACGGCGCCAACCTCAACGCGCTTCTCGGTTTCGCGCGCTTCGGCGACCTCGGCGGCGATGTCTCGCACCTCAACCTGCACAAGACGTTCGCGATCCCGCACGGCGGTGGCGGTCCCGGCGTGGGCCCGGTCGCCGCGAAGGCGCACCTGGCACCGTTCCTCCCCTCGCACCCGTTCTCGCAGCGTGCCGAGCACGCCGGCGGCGTGTTCGATGGCGGACCGGTCTCGGCGGCCCCGCACGGCTCCGCCGGCATCCTGCCGATCTCGTGGGCGTACGTGCGCATGATGGGCGCCGAGGGACTGCGTCAGGCCACGGCCGCGGCGGTGCTGTCGGCCAACTACATCGCCACGCGCCTGCGCGAGCACTACCCGGTGCTCTACGCCGGCGAGGGCGGTCTCGTCGCGCACGAGTGCATCCTCGACCTGCGTCCGCTCAAGGAGCAGACCGGGGTGACCGTCGACGACGTGGCCAAGCGCCTCATCGACTACGGATTCCACGCGCCGACGATGTCGTTCCCGGTCGCCGGCACCCTCATGGTCGAGCCGACCGAGAGCGAAGACCTCGCGGAGCTCGACCGCTTCGTGGATGCCATGATCGCGATCAAGCACGAGGCGCTCGCCGTCGCCGCGGGGGAGTGGCCCGCCGACGACAACCCGCTGGTGAACGCCCCGCACACCGCCGAGACGGTGGTCGTGGGGGAGTGGGAGCACCCCTACTCGCGTGAGACCGCCGTGTACCCCGTGCGCTCGCTCATCCGCGGCAAGTACTGGCCCCCGGTGCGCCGCATCGACCAGGCCTACGGCGACCGCAACCTGGTGTGCTCGTGCCCGCCCCCGGAGGCGTTCGCCTGACCCGCGTCGCGGCGGCGGTTCCCGGCATCCGGGGCCGCCGCCGTTCACTCGTGCCCTCGCACGCAGGCGGCGCTGAGGCGCGAGACTGCAGCGTGCTGACGTTTCGGGGGCAGGATGCCGCCGAGTCGTCGGTGGCGTGCAGTCTGGACGGCAGCCGGGCGCCGCAGGGCAACGCACGCCCCGCCGGCCCGCAGGCCCCACCGGCCGGCACACGCCCCGCCCCGGCGGCGTGCGCCCCGGGAATCCCTCAGGACGGGTTTAGTACAGTTCCCCCTGTGCTGCACCGTGGGCTGAACGACGATCCTCGACCGACTCGACGACGCCGCGCAGCGGCACGGATCGCCGCCCTGCTCGCCGCGACCGGAGTGCTGCTGGCCGGATGCTCCGCGCCGGAGCCGGAGCCGGCCCCCGTCGAGCAGGCCCCCACCAGCCTCACCGTCGGGGTCGTGGGCTCGCTCACGAGCTTCAACGCCGCGAGCGCCACCGGCGACACCCCCGCGAACCGCGCGCTGTCGGCCCTGCTCGACGAGCGACTCGGCTCGCTCGACGGCGACCTGCAGGTGGTCCCCAACAACGGTATGGGGCGTATCACCCGCGTGCAGGGCGATCCGCTGAAGGTGAGCTACGAGCTCTTCCCCGACCGTGTCTGGTCGGACGGGACCCCGGTCACCCTCGACGACCTCCTCTTCGGCTGGGCCGTCACCTCCCATTATTTCGACGACGCGACCTACGACGCGAGCGGACAGATCGTCTCGGGGACGCGCTACTTCGACACGGCCATGCCGGCCGACCCGAACGCGCGCACGACCCGCCCCAGCATCGACCGCGCGGACGACACGCTCACCCTCACCTACGACCAGCCGTTCGCCGACTGGAACCGCCAGTGGCTGCTCGACCGGCCCGTGCACGTCATCGCGCAGCGCGCGGGCGTGAGCGTGAAAGACCTGATGACCGCGATCCTCACCACCCCCGCCGGAGACCCCGACGCTCCGCAGACACCCAACCCCGTGCTCCTCGCAGCGGCGCAGACGTGGAACACCGGTTTCGACATCGCGCCGGGCAGCACGCCGGATCCCGCGGGAGTGGTGTCGGCGGGCCCGTGGACGGTGACCGAGATCACCGCCGACACCGTGCAGCTCGCGCGACGGGATTCGTACCAGGGGGCGCACTTCCCGGGCCTCGAGCAGCTCACGGTCCGCTTCTTCGCGGATCGCGCCGCGCAGTTGTCGGCGATCGAGGCGGGGGTGGTCGACGTGGCGAACGTCGGCGACATCGACGTGGCCGAGAACAAGACGCTGACCGACGCGGGGTTCCAGGTGCAGGTCGGTCCGACCACGCAGACCCTGCACCTGCGGTTCGCCGAGCGCACGGCATCCGATCTGCGTCAGGCGATGACCCTCGCGATCGACCGCTCCTCCCTCGTGCAGGACGTGCTCGGGGCCGTGCGCCCCGACGCGCAGCCGCTGCAGTCGTTCCTGTCGTCGCCCGCGGCGGGCTCGCTGTACGCCGACCTCGTGTCGGGCAACGGTGCCCCCGGAACGGGCAGCGACGTCGACGGGGCGCGCAGTGCCCTCGGCGACCGCGCCGCCGTGCTGCGCGTGGCCTACGACACCACCGACGACGTCTCGGCCCAGGTCTTCCCCCGGCTGGTGTCGATGGGGGCCCGCGCGGGCATTGCGGTCCGGCTGGCGACCACGCCCGAAGAGGCGGATGCCACCCTGGCCTGGGTCGGCGAAGACGAGAGCCTCTACCGCTCGGCGCGCGACCGCATCGCGGAAGGCATCGAGGGTGCGAACACCAACGAGCTGTTCGACGACCTCACCGTGCACACCGACCCGGTCGACGTGCTGTCGGAGGCGAAGGAGATCGACCGGTCCCTGTTCGCGGCGTACGCGGGCGTGCCGCTCCTCGAACGCACCGGGGCGGTCGTCACCGCGAAGGGCGTCGGGGGAGTGGCGTACACGTCGGAGCCCGACGGCATCCCGCCCGCGTTCTGGACCTGGACGCCGCCGCAGAGCTGAGCTCGGTCTCCGGATGCCGGGACCCCGGCTCCGCGCCGATCGGCGGTGCCTCGCCCCGCGGCGCCGAGCGCGCCGCGCGTCAGCTGGACGGGGACGGCGAGGGCGTCGGCGGCGCGAAGATGCCCGGCCACCACGCCGCGGCGAGGGGATAGCCGACAAAGGCGACGATGTCGATGATCGTGTGCGCCACCACCAGCGGCATGACCCGGCCCCAGCGCTTGTAGCACCATCCGAAGACGAGCCCCATCACGACGTTGCCGAGGGCGGAGGGCCAGCCCTGGTAGAGGTGGTAGCTCCCGCGCAGGAGGGCGGTCGAGACGATGATCCCCGTCCACGACCACCCGAGACGGCGCAGGCGGTCGAAGAGGTAGCCGAGGAAGATGACCTCCTCGGTCAGGCCCGCCCGAAGCGCCGCCAGCACGAGCAGGGCGATGACCCACCACGACGAGTCCAGCGGCGCGGGCACCACCGTGATGCTCTGACCGATCGCGCGGCCGATCGCGTAGACGCCGATGCCGGGAGCGCCGATGAGCACCACGAGCAGCACACCACGGCCGAGGTCGGAGCCGAAGCTGCGGAAATCGAGACCGATGCGCCGCAGCGCGTTGTTCGCCGGCTCCCACAGCAGGTACAGCGCCAGGGCGACCAGGGCGAGGGAGAAGAAGATGTCGAGGAACTGGTAGATCGCATCCCACAGCGGCTCCGCGCTGCGCGAGGGGTTCAGCTGCGTCTGCTGCTGCGAGATGGGCGCCCGCGTCGCCGCGCGCACGAAGGAGACCACCGAGTAGATCGCCGACTGGCCGACGCTCACGAGCAGGACGAGGACGATCTCCCAGGCGAGGCGGGTGCGGGCGTAGCGCTCGGTCGGGGCCAAAGTCGGAGGATACGTCCAGCCGACGGGCAGCGTCTGGCGCGACGACTTGTCAGATTGCCACATCTAGAGCCTCTCGAGTAAATCCTCTGTAACGTTTATCCAAGGAGTTTGGGGCACCTGGGTAAACGTGCCTAATGTGTTCTCATCCTGCCCGAACGGATTTCCCCGCGCCTTGTGCTGCGTGAAAACCCTGCGCGGGCGATGATCATCCCTTCCCTGGAGGAACTGTGAAGCGCAACAAGATTGCCCTCTCCAGTCTCGCCCTGCTGGGAGCTGTCGGGCTCATGCTCGCCGGCTGCTCGGGCGGAGACAACGGCGGCAGCGGCTCGGCCTCGGGCGGCGACGCCTCGGCCATCATCCGGACCAACGGTTCGGAGCCGCAGAACCCGCTGATCCCGACCAACACCAACGAGGTCGGCGGCGGAAAGATCCTCGACTCGATCTTCGCGGGTCTGGTCTACTACGACGCCGACGGCGCCCCGGTGAACGACATGGCGGAGTCCATCGTCACCAACGACGCGCAGAACCTCACGGTCACCCTGAAGAAGGGCCAGAAGTTCACGGACGGCACCGAGGTCAAGGCCGACAACTTCATCAAGGCCTGGAACTACGGCGCGCAGCTGTCGAACAACCAGCTCAACAGCTACTTCTTCGAGGACATCGTCGGCTTCAGCTACGACGCCGACTCGGAGCTGACCGGTCTGCAGAAGGTCGACGACTACACCTTCACGATCGCCCTGTCCAAGCCCGCCGCCGACTTCGCGCTGCGCCTGGGCTACTCGGCGTTCTTCCCGCTGCCCGACAGCGCGTTCGACGACATGGCAGCCTTCGGTGAGAACCCGGTCGGCAACGGTCCGTACAAGCTCGCCAGCGACGGCGCATGGCAGCACAACGTGCAGATCGACCTCGTCAAGAACGACGACTACCAGGGTGGTCGCACGGTCGCCAACGGCGGCCTGACGGTCGTCTTCTACGCGACGCAGGATGCCGCGTACGCCGACCTCCTCGGCGGCAACGTCGACGTGATCGACGCCATCCCCTCGGCCTCGCAGGCCACCTTCGAGTCCGACCTGGGCGACCGCGCGGTCAACCAGCCGGCCGCGGTGTTCCAGTCGTTCACCATCCCGGAGCGCCTCGCGCACTTCAGCGGCGAAGAGGGCAAGCTGCGTCGTCAGGCGCTGTCGATGGCCATCAACCGCGACGAGATCACCAAGACGATCTTCCAGGGCACCCGCACCCCGGCCAGCGACTTCACCTCGCCCGTCATCGACGGCTGGTCGGACTCGCTCACCGGCGCCGATGTGCTGAAGTACGACGAGACCAAGGCGAAGGAGCTGTGGGCCCAGGCCGACGCCATCTCGCCGTGGAGCGGCACGTTCCAGATCGCGTACAACGCCGACGGCGGACACCAGGTGTGGGTCGACGCGGTGACCAACTCGATCAAGAACACCCTCGGCATCGACGCGTCCGGCGCGCCGTACCCGACGTTCAAGGAAGCGCGTACGGCCATCACCGACCGCAGCATCCAGACCGCCTTCCGCACCGGTTGGCAGGCCGACTACCCCGGTCTGTACAACTTCCTCGGACCGCTCTACGCGACCGACGCCTCGTCGAACGACGGTGACTACTCGAACCCCGAGTTCGACAGCCTGCTCTCCGCCGGTATCGCCGAGACCGAGGTCGACGCCCAGAACGCCGACTTCCAGAAGGCTCAGGAGATCCTGCTCCAGGACCTGCCCGCCATCCCGCTCTGGTACTCCAACGTCACCGGTGGATTCGCCGAGGGCGTGAACAACGTCAAGTTCGGGTGGAACTCGGTTCCGCTGTACTACGAGATCACGAAGTAACCCTTCCGATCTCGGGCCGCGAGGCGGTGACGGATTCGTCACCGCCTCGCGGTCTGCCAGCCAGGCCTCATCACGACGTGTGATAAAACGGCACGGGCCCTTCTGCGCCCCGCCCCCCACATGAACGTCCGATGAGGCGTTTCCCACGTTCGAAAAGAGAGCGGATGCTCGGCTACATCCTCAGACGTCTGCTGCAGGTGCTCCCCGTGTTCTTCGGGGCCACGCTGCTGATCTACTTCATGGTCTTCGCCATGCCGGGAGACCCGATCCTCGGGCTCTTCGGTGACAAGACCCCCGCTCCGCAGGTCGTCGAAGCCCTGCGGGCGCAGTACCACCTCGACCAGCCCTTCATCATCCAGTACTTCCTGTACCTGGGCGGGATCTTCCAGGGCGACCTCGGGACGACCTTCTCCGGCCAGTCGGTGAACGAGGTCCTCGCACGCACGCTCCCCGTCACGGCGCGACTGGCCGTGATGGCCCTCGCGATCGAGTTCGTGCTCGCGATCATCGTCGGCACCATCTCGGCCATCCGCAAGGGCAAGCTGTTCGACAACGTCGCGCTGATCGTCGCGCTGCTGTTCGTGGCCCTGCCGATCTTCGTCGCGTGCTTCCTCGCGCAGTACTTCCTCGCGATCCAACTCGGGTGGTTCCGCCCGACGGTGGGAGCCCAGAACAACTGGGGCGATCTGCTGCTCCCCGCGATCGTGCTGGGCTTCAGCCTCTTCGCGACGAGCATGCGCCTGATGCGCGGGTCGGTCATCGACACGCTCAACCAGGACTGGGTGCGCACCGCCTACTCCAAGGGCCTCTCGCGTCGTCGCGTGATCCCCGTGCACGTGCTGCGCAACTCGCTCATCCCCGTGATCACGAACTCGGCGACCAACTTCGGCGTTCTCCTGGTGGGCGCGACCGTGACCGAGGGCATCTTCAACATCCCCGGCGTCGGCAACACGCTCTACCAGGCGACCATCCGCGGCGAGGGCCCCACGGTCGTCTCGTTCGTGACCGTCTTCGTCATCATCTACGTGCTGGTCAACCTCGTCGTCGACCTCCTGTACGGCCTTCTGGACCCGAGGATCCGCTATGTCAAGTAGTCACTTCCCGGCGCCGCACTACGTCGCCCCCATCAAGACCGAGACCATCTCGGTCGACGCCGTGCGCGTCGCCGCCCGCAAGAGCAACCTCTGGCTCGACGCGTGGCGCGACCTGCGTCGTCGCCCGACGTTCTGGATCGCCCTGGCTGTCATGGCCATCGTGATCCTCATGGCCGCGTTCCCGACCCTGTTCACGCAGGTGCCGCCGAACAACGACTGCCAGCTCTCCAACAGCAACGGCGGTCCGCAGCCGGGTCACATCCTGGGCTTCACCTTCCAGGGCTGCGACACGTTCTCCCGCATCGTGTGGGGTGCGCGCACCTCGCTGTCGGTGGGTCTGCTCGCCACGGCGATCGGCACGATCATCGGCCTCATCATGGGCGCGCTGTCGGGCTTCTACGGCGGATGGCTCGACGCGGTGATCTCGCGCGTCGGCGACATCTTCTTCTCGATCCCCTACATCCTCGCGGCGATCGTCGTCATGAGCGTGTTCTCGCAGTACCGCAACGTGCTCACCCTCGCGTTCGCGATCGGCGGGTTCGCGTGGGCGTCCACGGCGCGCGTGGTGCGCGCCGAGGTGCTGCGCGTGCGCCAGGCCGACTACGTCTCCGCGTCGCAGGCGCTCGGCCAGTCGCGCTTCAAGACGCTGCTGACCCACGTCATCCCGAACGCCATCGCCCCGCTCCTGGTGGTCACCACCATCAGCCTCGCGGCGGCGATCGTGGCCGAGGCGACCCTGTCGTTCCTCGGCGTCGGTCTCGGCGGCGACACCATGTCGTGGGGTAACGACATCAGCCAGGCGCAGCAGTCGCTGCGTGTCGCGCCGGCCGCGCTCATCTGGCCGTCGGTTGCGCTGACCGTGACCGTGCTGGCGTTCATCCTGCTGGGCGAGCTCATCCGAGACGCCATCGACCCGAGAGCGAGGGCCCGCCGATGAGCGACGCCACCATGACGCCTCTGCTGTCCGTCCGCGACCTCAAGGTCGCCTTCGAGGGCGAGGGGGGCTCCCGCGAGGTGCTCCACGGCGTGAGCCTCGACGTCTACCCCGGCCAGACCGTGGCCATCGTGGGCGAGTCCGGCTCGGGCAAGTCGACCACCGCCTCCGCGGTGATCGGCCTGCTCCCCGGCACGGGTCACGTCACGGCCGGCAGCATCACCCTCGACGGGCGAGAACTGACGGGTCTCAGCTCGTCGCAGTTCGAGTCGGTCCGCGGTAAGGACATCGGATACGTCCCCCAGGACCCGATGTCCAACCTCAACCCGGTGTGGAGCATCGGCTTCCAGGTCAAGGAGGCGATCCGCGCGAACGGCATCGCCACCGGTCGCAAAGAGGTCGAGAAGCGCGCCATCGAGGTGCTCAAGCAGGCCGGTCTGGCCGACGCCGAGCGTCGCCTGCACCAGTACCCGCACCAGTTCTCGGGCGGTATGCGCCAGCGCGCGCTCATCGGCATCGGCCTCGCGGCCGACCCGAAGCTCCTGATCGCCGACGAGCCGACCTCGGCCCTCGACGTCACGGTGCAGCGCGTCATCCTCGACCACATGGCATCCCTCACCCGGGAGAGGGGCACCTCGGTGCTCCTCATCACGCACGACCTGGGTCTGGCCGCCGAGCGCGCCGACACCATCGTCGTGATGAACCAGGGCGAGATCGTCGAGTCGGGCCCGAGCCGCGAGATCCTCGAGAACCCGCAGCACCCGTACACCCAGCGGCTGGTCGCCGCGGCGCCGAGCATCGCGTCGCAGCGCATCCAGGCGAAGGCGGAGGATCGCGGCATCATCCGCGAGGCCGACATCGACGCGCCGGCGACCGTGAAGGTCACCGACCTCGTCAAGGAGTACAAGATCCGCCAGGGCGGATTCCGCAGCGAGCAGTTCCGCGCCGTCGACGGGGTCTCGTTCGAGATCCCGCGCGGCAAGACGCTCGCGCTCGTGGGGGAGTCCGGTTCGGGCAAGTCGACGATCGCGAAGATGGTCCTCAAGCTCGAGGAGCCCACGTCGGGCTCGATCGAGGTCGACGGGGTGAACACCGGCAAGCTCAGCGCGAAGGACACCTTCGCCCTGCGTCGCCGCATGCAGCCCGTCTTCCAGGACCCGTACGGTTCGCTCGACCCGCTGCGCAGCATCGGCAACCTCATCGCCGAGCCGCTCAACATCCACAAGGTGGGCGACAACGCCTCGCGTCGTGCCCGCGTGGAGGAGCTGCTCGAGCAGGTCGCCCTGCCCCAGGAGCTGGCCTCGCGCTACCCGAACGAGCTGTCCGGCGGTCAGCGCCAGCGTGTCGCGATCGCGCGCGCTCTCGCGCTCAAGCCCGACATCCTCGTGCTCGACGAGGCCGTCTCGGCCCTCGACGTGCTCGTGCAGGCGCAGATCCTCCAGCTGCTCGCCGAACTGCAGTCCGAACTCGGTCTGACCTACCTGTTCATCACGCACGATCTCGCCGTCGTCCGTGTCGCCGCCGACCTGGTGTGCGTCATGGAGCGCGGCAAGCTCGTCGAGCAGGGCACGGTCGACGAGATCTTCGCGCAGCCGTCGCAGGAGTACACCCGTCGCCTGCTCGACGCGATCCCCGGCGCCTCGCTGCAGCTGGGCGGCGCGTGACGCGCGACGAGCGCTATCGGGGCGCGGAGCACCCACGGGTGTTCCGCGCCCCCTCCTCGGTCGTCGGGCTCGTGCTCGGGGCCGTGCTCGCGGTGGTCCTCCTGGGGGATGCCGCGCTCCGCGCCGGCCTCGGCGAGATGCTCCTGCTCGCCCCCTGGGTTCTGTTGGCGCTGTGGGGCGTCTACGCCCTGCTGTTCGCGCCGCACGTACGCATCGACGCCCGCGTCATCCGCATCCACAACCCCCTGCGCATCACGGAGATCGCCTGGGCGCGCGTGAGCGACGTCGACATGCGGTGGCAGCTCGAGGTGCGCACCGACGAGCCGCGCGTCGTGAAGGCCTTCGGAGGCCCGGTGGCCGGCCGACCGGGCCGACCCGCGCTGCGACGCGACGACGAGCGGGGGCGCCGCGAGCCCCCCGCGATCCGCGATCTCCAGGTCATCCAGGACGCGTGGGAGTCCGCGCGGGCGGGCGCGCCCGCGGACGGTACCGTTCGTCGTTTCTGGGACATTCCCTCGCTGATTTCCCTGGCGGTTCTCGTCCTCTGGGTTATTATCGCTTTGTTCATTTCCGGCGGTGTCCGCTGAGCGCAGTGCTGCGCCAGCTCCCATCGCTCGTGACAAAGCGCCATGTAAGAGCTTTGTTACGGTCGTGAAAAGTGTGTTCCCCCGGCACACGTTCCGCGAAAAGCCGACGTAGGGTCTTCGAAGATCCTTAGCCAGGCGAAACAATCGGCGGGGATCTCGAAGGCGAGAGGACCAGCACCATGCAGACCACCGAGACGTTCTGGACGGAATCCGGGCGAACGGGCCTGCGCGCGTCATGACGCTGTACGTTCTGCGACGGTTCCTGAACTACGCCGTCCTGAGCCTGCTGGCGACCTGTCTCGCTTACGTGCTCGGCTCCGCGCTGCTGCGGCCACAGGACCGCTTCTACGGCATGAACCCGCGTCCGCCGGAGGACTCGATCATCGCGAGCCTGAACGCGTTGGGCGCCAACCCCGACGTGCCGATCCTCGTGCGCCTGTGGAACTGGCTCGTGAACCTGTTCACGAAGTTCTCCCTCGGCACCACGATCGGCGGCCAGGATGTCATGACCGAGATCGCCACGCGGGCCGGCACCAGCCTGCGCCTGCTGCTGATCGGGTCGATCCTGGGCGCCGTGGTCGGCGTGCTGATCGGCGTGTGGGGTGCGGTGCGGCAGTACCGCGCGAGCGACCAGGTGACGACGTACGCGTCGTATCTCGTGTTCGCGACCCCGACGTTCGTCATCGGCGTGCTGCTGATGATCGCCGCGACCGGCTTCAACAACGCGCTGGGCACGCAGGTCATCCGCTTCACCGGCGAGTACACCGCCGGAGTCGAGGGCTTCTGGCCGATGGTCGCCGACCGTGCGGTGCACCTGCTGCTGCCCACTATCGCCCTCGTGCTCATCAGTGCGGCGTCGTTCTCGCGCTACCAGCGCAGCATGATGCTCGACGTGCTCGGCGCCGATTACATCCGCACGGCCCGCTCGAAGGGCCTTCCGCGCACGCAGGCGCTCTTCCGCCACGGCGTTCGCATCGCCCTCATCCCGATGTCGACGTTCTTCGCCTACAGCTTCGGCACGCTGATCGCCGGTTCCGCGATGCTCGAGATCGTCTTCTCGTGGCGCGGCATGGGGCAATTCCAGCTCAACGCCGTGACCCAGCAGGACATCAATGCGGTGGCGGGATCGACGCTTTTCGTCGCGGTCCTCGTCCTGCTTTCGTCGACCCTGTCCGAAGTGCTCTACGCAGCCCTCGACCCGAGAGTGAGGAGCTGACATGACCATGCAGGAAGATGCCCTCGACGGCACCCTCGTCGCCACCAGCCCGGTCACCCGCGACCGAAAGCCGCTTTCTCGCGGAGCCCTGGTGCGCGCTCGTCTGCGCAAGATGCCCCGGTTCTGGGTCGGCGCGAGCGTGCTCGTCTTCATCGTGCTCTGGGCCTTCATCGGCCCCCTGCTCTCTCCCTGGGACGCCACCCAGCGCGACTTCCTCAACGTGGGCCTCGGGCCCACGCAGCTGCACTGGTTCGGCACCAACGGCATCGGCCAGGACATCTACGCCCAGACGCTGGTGGGCCTGCAGAAGTCGCTCATCATCGGGGCCCTCGCCGGCATCGGCGCGACGCTGATCGCGGCGACCGTGGGCTCGGTCGCCGGGTACCTCGGCGGCAAGATCGACGCCGTGATCGGGTGGGTCATCCACCTGCTGCTGGTCGTGCCGTCGTTCTTCGTGCTCGTCCTGCTCAGCCCGCTGACGCGCGGCCTGTCGTGGCTCGCGTTGACGTTCTTCCTGG
Source organism: Microbacterium sp. BWR-S6Y (assembly GCF_041379845.1). NCBI lineage: Bacteria > Bacillati > Actinomycetota > Actinomycetes > Micrococcales > Microbacteriaceae > Microbacterium > Microbacterium sp. BWR-S6Y. Next base: position 166,829 of record NZ_JBFECV010000007.1, on the reverse strand, counting down.
CGGTGTTCAGCTGGATGATCCTCGCGCAGGTCGTCCGCAACCAGACCCGTTCGCTGCGCAACCGCGACTTCGTCCGTGCCGCGCGGTACATGGGGATGCCGACGCGCAAGATCCTGGCGCGCCACATCATCCCCAACATCGCTTCGCTGCTCATCATCGACGCGACCCTCGGAATCGTCGCGGCGATCATGGCCGAGACCTCGCTGAGCTACTTCGGCTTCGGCGTCCAGGCGCCCGACGTGTCTCTGGGGACCCTGCTCTCGGCGGGCACCTCGGCCGCCGTGACCCGCCCGTGGCTGTTCGTCTACCCCGCCGGCGTGCTGATCGTGCTGCTCCTGGCCATCAGCCTCATCGGCGACGCCCTGCGCGACGCCATCGACCCCACCTCGGGAGCGAACCGTGACTGACCCCCGTACCGTCTCCCCGTCGTCCGCGACCGGACGTTCGCCCCTGCTGTCGGTGCGCGGCCTCAGCGTCACCTTCCCCCAGCGGGAGGGGAACGCCGTCCGCGCGGTGCGCGGAATCTCGTACGACGTGCACGAGGGCGAGTTCCTCGGCATCGTCGGCGAGTCCGGCTCCGGGAAGAGCGTTTCCTCCCTCGCGGTCATGGGACTGCTCCCCTCGAACGCGAAGGTGGAGGGCGACATTCTCTACGACGGACGTTCGCTGCTGTCGATCAACGACGCCCAGCTGTCGAAGATCCGCGGTGCCGAACTCGCGATGGTCTTTCAGGACCCGCTGTCGGCGCTCACCCCGGTGTACACCGTCGGAGACCAGATCTCCGAGGGGCTGCGGCTGCACGACCGCGCCCTGTCGGCCCAAGCCGCGCACGCCCGATCGGTCGAGCTGCTCAAGCTCGTCGGCATCCCGGATGCCGAGCGTCGGGCCCGCGCGTACCCGCACGAGTTCTCGGGCGGAATGCGTCAGCGCGCGATGATCGCGATGGCGATCGCGAACGACCCGCGCGTGATCATCGCCGACGAGCCCACCACCGCGCTCGACGTCACGATCCAGGCCCAGATCCTCGAGGTGCTGCAGAAGGCGCGCGAGGTCACGGGCGCCGCCGTGGTGCTCATCACGCACGACCTCGGCGTCGTCGCCGGTCACGCCGACCGCGTGGCCGTCATGTACGCCGGCGCGCTCGTCGAACGCGGCTCCGTCGACGAGATCTTCCACGACCCGCACATGCCCTACACGGTCGGACTTCTGCGCTCCGTGCCGAACATGCAGACGGCGGGCTCGCAGCGACTGGTCCCGCTCGAGGGGCGGCCGCCGTCCCTGGCGAACCTGCCGACGGGCTGCCCGTTCGCCGCGCGGTGCCCGATCGCGATCGACGCGTGCCGCGAGGTCGAGCCCGAGCTCGTCGTGCACGGCGTCGACCCCGAGCACGTCTCCGCCTGCATCCGCGCCGACGAGATCGCCTCGGGCTCGCTCTCGCGACCCGACATCTTCCCGCGCCCCGAGGCGCTGGGGGAGATCCCGCCGCTGCGGCCCGACGTCACGCCCGCCGTCGAGGTGACGGACCTCACGAAGCACTTCCCGCTGATGAAGGGGTCGGTCTTCCCGCGCCGCATCGGCACGGTGCGCGCCGTCGACGGCATCTCGTTCTCGATCCAGCCCGGTCGCACGATGGGTCTGGTGGGGGAGTCCGGGTGCGGCAAGACCACCACGATCCTCGAGATCATGGAGATGGTCGCCCCGCAGAGCGGCAGCATCCGGATCAACGGCACGGATGTCGCGACGGTGAGCCGCAAAGACAAGGCGCAGCTGCGCATGGGTATCCAGATCGTCTTCCAGGACCCGATGGGCGCGATCGACCCGCGCCTGCCGGTCGGGGAGGTCATCACCGAACCTCTCCTCGTGCAGGGTGTGCCGCGCGCCGAACGTGATCGCAAGATGACCGAGCTGCTCGAGCTCGTCGGTCTCGATCCGAACATGTCGGACCGCTACCCGCACGAGTTCTCGGGTGGTCAGCGCCAGCGCATCGGCATCGCCCGCGCGCTCGCGACCGACCCCGCCGTGGTCGTCCTCGACGAGCCCGTCTCGGCGCTCGACGTGTCGATCCAGGCGGGCGTGATCAACCTGCTCGAAGACCTCAAGGAGCGACTCGGCCTGTCGTTCCTCTTCGTCGCGCACGACCTCGCGGTGGTGCGCCAGATCGCCGACGACGTCTCGGTCATGTACCTCGGACGCATCGTGGAGCAGGGGCCGGTCGACGAGGTGTTCGACGATCCGCGGCATCCGTACACCAAGGCCCTGATCTCGGCGGCGCCCATCCCGGACCCGCGCATCGAGCGCTCGCGCACCCGCATCCTGCTGGACGGCGACCTGCCGAGCCCCACGCAGGAGATCTCCGGATGCCGTTTCCGCACGCGGTGCCCGCTCTACCGCCTGCTGCCCGACGCCGACCGGCGCCGGTGCGACTCCGACGACCCCGGTCTGCGCCCCTCGGCGCACTCCGAGGTGGCGTGCCACTACGCCGAACGGTCCGACCTCGTCCTCGAGACGGCGGCGGCCGGTTCCCCCCGAACGTCTTCGGTCGACGGCACCACGTCGTCGAAGGCCCTCCCTGATCACCAACGAGAGGATTGATCACATGCAGATCCGCAAAGCGAAGGGGCTCGGCGCGCTCGCGCTGCTGAGCGCCGCCGCCCTGGCGATCGCCGGGTGCGCGCCGGGCAACACCGCGGCGCCGTCGGCGAATCCCGACGACCAGAACTCCCTGCCCTCGACCGCGTGGGTGCGTGCCGACGCGGCCGACGTGCAGGACGGCGGCACGCTGACGCTCGCCGTGGACTCCATGCCGGTCAACTGGAACAACTTCCACATCGACGGCAACGAGGCCAACACCAACGACATCGTCTCGGCGATGCAGGGCGGCCCCATCAAGATCGACGAGTCCGGCAAGCCGGTCGTGAACTCCGACTACGCCGAGTCGGTCGAGCTGACCAACGAAGACCCCCAGACGGTCGAGATCAAGCTCAACCCGAAGGCCGTCTGGGAGGACGGCACGCCCATCACGGTCGCCGACTACCAGGCGACGTGGAAGGCGAACAACGGCTCCAACCCCGACTACGTCGTCATCTCGACGACCGGGTGGGACCAGATCTCCTCGGTCGAGCAGGGCGAGAACGAGTACGACGTCATCATCACGTTCTCGTCGATCTACGCCGACTGGCAGGGCCTGCTCAGCCAGGTCCTCCCGGCATCCGTCGCGAACGACCCGACCACCTTCAACACCGGCTACCTGACGAAGGCGCTGCCGTCGTCGGGCCCGTTCCTGCTCGGGAGCTTCGACGCGACCGCCGGCATCGCGACCCTCGAGCGCAACCCCAAGTGGTGGGGCCAGGCGCCCAAGCTCGAGACGATCGTCTACCGCGCGGTGAGCCAGGACCAGCAGGGCACCTCGTTCAGCAACGGTGAGATCGACGCGCTCAACATCAGCGCCAACGCCGACCTCTACCAGACCGCTCAGAACGTGCAGGGCGCGCAGATCCAGGCGTCGAACGGTCTGACCTGGACGCACCTCACGATGCGCGCCTCCGACGGCCCGCTCGCCGACGTCAACGTGCGCAAGGCCGTGGCATCCATCGTCAACCGCGAGCAGATCGCCAACACGGCGAACTCCCCGGTCGGCGTCCCCGCCATCACGCAGGGCAGCTACGTCTTCATGCCGGGCCAGGACGGCTACACCGACGAGTCGCTGCCGTACGACACCGACGCCGGCGCGAAGTACCTCGAGGACGCCGGCTACACCAAGGACGGCGACTCCTGGGTCAAGGACGGCACCCCGCTGAAGTTCTCGGTGACGGTCCCCGCCGACACCGCGACCAACATCCAGCGCGCCGAGCAGGTCCAGGCCGACCTCAGCGAGTTCGGCATCCCGGTCGACCTGAACACGGTCCCCGTCGGCGGCTACTTCAGCGACTACATCATCCCGGGCGACTTCCAGATGGTGACGTTCTCGTGGCGCGGCACCGCGTACCCGATCTCGTCGAGCGAGTCGCTGTTCTCGCCCGTCGACTCGGCCCAGAACTACACCGGCATCACCGACCCGCAGCTGGCGGACCTGTGGCAGAAGGCCAACACCGACCTCGACCCCGACTCGCGCCTGCAGACGGCCGAGGAGATCGACAAGGTGCTCTGGTCGTACGTGCCGATCATCCCGATCGCGCCGCTGCCCAACGTCTACGCGGTCAAGCAGGGCCTCGTGAACTGGGGCGCGACCCAGTTCGAGACCGTCGACTGGACGATCGTCGGCTTCCAGAACAGCTGAGTCCGGCATCGAGCGAGGGGGCGGGATCCTGCGGGATCCCGCCCCTTTTTGTGCGCCGTCGCGCTTCCTGAACGTGCGCTGCCGGGAGTGTCGTGGGCGCCCGGTAGACTGGGACGGCCCGATTCCGGGCGCCACCCCTAAATTTCCTGGAGACCCTCCATGGCGCACGCCCTTCGTCCTGACCTCCGCAACGTCGCGATCGTCGCGCACGTCGACCACGGCAAGACGACCCTCGTCGACGCCATGCTCCGCCAGACCGGCTCGTTCGGCGACCACGCGCACGTCGAAGAGCGCGCGATGGACTCGAACGACCTCGAGCGCGAGAAGGGCATCACGATCCTCGCCAAGAACACGGCGATCGAGTACAACGGCGTCCACACCGAGGTCCCGGTGACGATCAACGTCATCGACACCCCCGGTCACGCCGACTTCGGTGGCGAGGTCGAGCGCGGTCTGTCGATGGTCGACGGCGTCGTGCTGCTCGTCGACGCGTCCGAGGGTCCGCTGCCCCAGACCCGCTTCGTGCTGCGCAAGGCGCTCGAGGCGAAGCTCCCCGTCATCCTCCTGGTCAACAAGACCGACCGCCCCGACGCGCGCATCGCCGAGGTCGAAGAAGAGGCGCACGACCTGCTCCTCGGTCTCGCGTCCGACCTCGTCGACGACGTGCCCGACCTCGACGTCGACGCTCTCCTGGACGTTCCGGTGGTCTACGCCTCGGGTCGTGCCGGCGCGGCCTCGCTCACCCGTCCCGACAACGGCGCCCTCCCCGACAACGACGACCTCGAGCCCCTGTTCGGCGCGATCCTCGAGCACGTTCCCGCTCCGTCGTACGACGACGAGGCGCCGCTGCAGGCGTGGGTCACCAACCTCGACTCCTCGCCGTTCCTCGGTCGTCTCGCGCTGCTGCGCGTGTTCAACGGCACGCTCAAGAAGGGTCAGACGGTCGCGTGGGTGCGCGCCGACGGCACCACCAGCAACGCCCGTGTCACCGAGCTGCTCAAGACGCGCGCTCTCGAGCGCTTCCCCGCCGAAGACGCCGGCCCCGGCGACATCGTCGCGATCGCCGGTTTCCCCGACATCACGATCGGCGAGACCATCGCCGACCCCGAAGACGTGCGCCCGCTCAAGGCGATCACGGTCGACGACCCGGCGATCTCGATGACGATCGGCACCAACACCTCGCCGCTGATGGGCAAGGTCAAGGGCCACAAGCTCACCGCGCGCATGGTCAAGGACCGCCTCGACCGCGAGCTCATCGGCAACGTCTCGCTCAAGGTCGTCGACATCGGACGCCCCGACGCGTGGGAGGTCCAGGGTCGCGGCGAGCTCGCCCTGGCGATCCTCGTCGAGAACATGCGCCGCGAGGGCTTCGAGCTCACCGTCGGCAAGCCCCAGGTGGTCACTAAGCGCGGCGACGACGGCAAGCTCAAGGAGCCCTACGAGCACCTCACGATCGACGCCCCCGAAGAGCACCTCGGTGCGATCACGCAGCTCATGGCCGCCCGCAAGGGCCGCATGGACAACATGACGAACCACGGCACCGGGTGGGTGCGCATGGAGTTCGTCGTTCCCTCGCGCGGTCTCATCGGCTTCCGCAGCGAGTTCCTCACGATCACGCGCGGCACCGGCATCGCCAACGCGATCTCGCACGGCTACGACGACTGGGCCGGTTCGATCACCACGCGTCAGAACGGCTCGATCGTCGCCGACCGCATGGGCGTCGTGACCCCCTTCGCCATGATCGCCCTGCAGGAGCGCATGAGCTTCTTCGTGCAGCCGACCGAAGAGGTCTACGAGGGCATGGTCATCGGAGAGAATTCGCGCGCCGACGACATGGACGTCAACATCACCAAGGAGAAGAAGCTCACGAACATGCGTTCGTCGACCTCCGACTCCTTCGAGTCGATGACGCCCCCGCGCGTGCTCACGCTCGAGGAGTCGCTCGAGTTCGCGCGCGACGACGAATGCGTCGAGGTCACGCCCGAGAAGGTGCGCATCCGCAAGGTCGTGCTCGACGCGACCGAGCGCGGCCGTGCCGCCTCGCGCGCCAAGCGCCAGGATGCCAACGCGTAAGCGTTCTCGTCACCCGACGGCCCCGCGGAGTTCTGCTCGGCGGGGCCGTCCCGCGTTCCCCCGCGCGTGGTGGCTGGGCCTGTCGAAATCGCCGGTCACTGACGGCGATCCAGGCCCGCGCCGGGCGACGTCTCCGCAGGAGCTGTGCACCGACCGGCGGACACAATGCAGGAATCCGGCGGCGGGGAACACCGCCCGGCCCGTCGGCCGAGGCCTGCTACCGACGTCTCTCCTGCGTCATGTCCGTGCCGGCCGGAACGCCCGTCGGCGTCAGTGCGACTCGACCACGCACACCGCGCTCATGCCGGGGGTGAGCGCCTCGAAGACGTGCGGCGCATCGCCGGGATACGACAGGTAGTCGCCGGGCGAGAGCTCGTACGGGTTGTCGGCCGGGCCGACCCAGCCGCGACCCGTCACCATCACGAGGTGCTCGACCGTCCCGCGCGGGTGAGGTTCCGACAGCCGTGGCGAGCCCGGCTCGGCGCTCAGCAGGTAGATGTCGCGCCGTGCGTGCGGCGGGCTCGCCGACAGCAGTACGGCGAGATAATCGGATGCCGACGACGGCACCGCCGTGGCCGCTTGGCCCGCGCGGATCAGGGTGGGGGAGCGCACGCCCTCGTCGACCAGGACGGCGAAGGGGAGCTCGAGTGCGGTCGCCAGAGCCCAGAGGGTTTCGACGCTCGGGTTGCCGCCACCGTTCTCGAGCTGGGAGACGGTCGCCTTGGCCACCCCGGCTCTTCGCGCGAGTTCCGAGACACTGAGATCGCGTCGCTCGCGCTCGCGTCGCAGGGCCGCGGCGATCCGATCCCCGAGATCCGTCATGTGTTCATTATGCTCACCGTTCGTTCGACTTGACGAACACCGGGCACTCGTTCACGATGATGTCCATGCGTTCGTTCTACCGAACACCCGAGGGTGTCGCCTCACGACAGGGCCTCGCCGTCGCCCTCGCGACCAGCGCCTACGGGATCTCGTTCGGCGCGCTGGCGGTGGCATCCGGTCTCGACGTCTGGCAGGCCTGCGTGCTGAGTCTGCTCATGTTCACCGGCGGCTCGCAGTTCGCTTTCGTCGGTGTCATCGCGGCGGGCGGTCTTGCCGCGGCGCCCGCCGCGATCGCGTCGGCGGCGCTGCTCGGCGTGCGCAACGCCGCCTACGCGATGCGGATGGCGCCGGTGATCGCGGGCGGATTCTGGCGGAAGGCCGCGGCGACGCAGTTCACCATCGACGAGTCGGTCGCCGTGGGCCTTTCGCAGGGCACCGCGCGCGCCCGTCAAGCCGGCTTCTGGGTCACGGGCATCGCCATCTGGGTCGGTTGGAACCTGTCGACACTCGTCGGCGCCTTGGTGGGTGACGTGCTCGGCGATCCGAGGGCCTACGGCCTCGACGCCGCCGCAGCCGCGGCGTTCTTGGCGTTGCTCTGGCCCCGCTTGCGCGGCCGTCAGCCGCTCGCGGTCGCGGCCGGCGCCGCCGTCGTCGCGGCGCTTCTCACTCCCGTGCTCATGCCCGGCATCCCGGTGATCGCCGCGGCCGGTGTCGCCGTCGCAGTGGGGCTGTTCGACCCGCGTCGGCGCACGCCCGCCGCGCCAGGCACGCTCGAAGAGAAGGGGATGCCATGACCCTGTGGAACGCGGTGCTGTTGGCATCCGTCATCTGCGTCGCCCTGAAGGCGGTGGGGTACCTGCTCCCCGCGCAGTGGCTCGAGGCCCCGCGCCCCGCGCGGATCGCCGACTTGCTCACGGTCGCTCTTCTGGCGGCGCTCGTGGTGGTGCAGACGCTGGCCGCCGGCCCCGCGATCGTTGTCGACGCGCGGGTGCCGGCGGTGGGCGTCGCCGCGCTGCTGCTCTGGGCGCGGGCGCCGTTCCTCGTCGTCGTCGCGGCTGCGGCCGTGACCGCTGCGCTGCTGCGGCTGTGGGGCTGGGCGGCGTGAGCGGGACCGCTCGACGCCCAGCCGTCGCCGCCGCCCGTACACTGACGCGCTGAGCTCCGGCTCGCGGGGCGACGCTGAGCCCGGAGCCCGGGCGCGATGAGACTGAGCCCCGCTGCTCCGACGGGCGGGACTCGCGGCCTGACGTGGTCGCGTCGCGAAACGGCGGCGGCCGGGTGGCGCGCACGGTGTGCGCGGTCCCCGGCCGCCGGTTCGCGGGTCGGATCAGGTCGACGGCTCGATGATCGCGAAGCCGCGGTTCGACGTGCTGTTCACGCCGAAGGAGCGGATGGCGGGAACGTTCGAACCGCTCGGCGGGAAGGCCACCGGTGTGCTGTGCGCCGTGCCGGTGTTGTCGCCGAGCTGGCCCTGGTCGTTCGCGCCCCATCCGAGCGACGTACCGTCGGTGAGGAGCGCGTACGCGGTAGAAGCGGCCGTGCCGAGGGCGACGGCGTGGGAGATGCCCGACACCGCGACGGGGGTGTTGCGCGCGGTGGTCGTCCCGTCGCCCAGCTGGCCCGCATCGTTGCCACCCCACGCGCGGACGGTGCCGTCGGAGAGGATTGCGTAGGTGCTGTAGCCGGCGGCGGCGATCGCGGTGGCCGTCGAGATACCCGTCACGGTGACCGGGGAGAGGGAGGTGCTCTCGGTGTCGGGATCGTCGACTGTTCCGTTCCCCAGGTTCGCCCCCGCGGAGTTCGTGCCCCACGAACGGATCGTGCCGTCGGACAGGAGCGCGAAGACCGTCGCCGAACTCGCGGCGATCGCGATGGCTGTGGAGATACCGGTCGCCGGGCTCGGGGTCGTGCGGTACGCACTCGTGCCGTCGCCCAGTGCCCCGCCGCCCCACGTGAGCACCCGCCCGTCGGAGAGAAGCGCGATGAACGTGCTGCCGTTCGAGCCGGCGTCGGGGGCGAGGGCGACCTGGCGGGCAGTGGTGATCCCCGATACCAGCTGGGGGGTTGTTTCTTTCGGAGCGTTGTGCGCGTTTCGATCCTGTCCCCATCGATACACCGTTCCCGAGGAGGTGGCCGCCAAGACGAGCCTCTCGGCCACCGCGATCCCGGTGACGTTCGTCAGGCCGCTGACCCGAGCCCACGTGGTGCGATTCGTCGTCGTTCCGTCGCCGAGCTGCCCCGACAGGTTGTTTCCGACGCCCCACACGGTGCCGTCCTCGAGGAGGGCGATCGAGAAACCGTTGCCGGACCCCACGGTGAGAATGGGCGAGGGGAAGACCTTGGAGAGCTGGGTGGGAGATGTGAGGGTCGGGCTCGTCGAGTCGGTGCCGGCGCCACCCGCGCTTCCGATGTTGCCGGTGTCGTTGGAGCCGACCGCGAAGGCGTTCGCCCCCACGAGCGGAGCAGACGTCGTCGTGACGACCCCGGCGCTCTCCGCGTGAACGGTGATGCTGGTCTGCGGAAAGAGGTACGTGTCGCCGGCGACGAGCGTGGTGACCGCCCGTCCCGACGAGTCCGTGGTCGTCGTCACCGGAGAGACCCACCCCAGATCCGTCGCGAAGGTCACCGACTGCCCGCTCATCCCCGCACCCGTCTTCGGGTCGGTCACCGTCGCGAAGACCCCGGTGGTGATTCCGATGGGTAGCGGGCTCGGAAGCGACGCGAGCGCGATCGCGCGCGGGCCCACGATGAAGAACGTCCCGGAGCTCATGGGGCTGTTCGCGAGCAGGGCGGTGACGCTGGAGGTGCCGGTGAACGCGACGGGGGTGTTGCGGTTCGTGCTCGTCCCATCGCCCAGCTGACCGTTCTCGTTCGCCCCCCACGCTCGCAGTGATCCCGAGGCCAGGGCGTACGTACTGGCGTTCGTCGCGGAGATCTGCGTGACGTTCGAGAGGCCGCTCACGGTGACCGGGGACGAGACGTCAGTGCCCATGGCGCTGCCGTCGCCGAGCTGGCCCCGGTCGCTGTATCCCCAGGAGCGCACGGTCCCATCCCCGAGGAGGGCGTAGCCGTTGCTCCCCCCTGCGGCGATGGACTTCGCGGTCGTGATGTTCACGACCGATACCGGTGTGCTCGAGGCGGCGAAGCTCCCGCTGCCGAGCTGACCGACGTTGTTGCCGCCCCACGACTTGATCTGCCCGTTCTGGAGGAGCGCCAGTCCGAACCCCACGCCCGCTTGGACCGCGGTGGCGGTGGTGATCCCGGTGACCTGGACGGGTACTGTGCTCGTCGCGCTGCTTCCGCTCGTGCCGTTGCCCAGTTCCCCGTTGGTCCCCGATCCCCAGGAGCGCACGGTGCCGTCGCTGAGGACGGCGTACATCGCGTTTCCTCCCGCGATGTCGACGGCGGTGGAGATTCCGGATACCGTCACGGGGGTGTTGCTGGACGTCGTGGAGCCATTGCCGAGCTGGCCGAGCGAGCCGTTGCCCCAGGTGCGAACCTGGCCGTTGGACAGGAGCGCGATCGCTGCCCGGAGTCCTGCGGAGACTTTCGTCACGCCGGTCAGGCCGGGGATCTTGGCCCACGTCGCCCGGTCGGTGGTGGTGCCGTCGCCGAGTTGGCCCTTGTCGTTCTTGCCGACACTCCAGACGCTGCCGTCGTTGAGGAGGGCGAGTGAGAAAGCACCCCCGGAGGCGATGGACACGATCGGGGCGGGGAAGGCCTGGGTGAGCTGGGTCGCTGAGGTCACCGCCGACGCGGACGATCCCGTGCCGAGGCGCCCGCTGCTGTTGTCCCCGATCCCGTAGGCGTTCGCACCGATCACCGTGAGCGGCGCCGTTCCCGACACCCCGTTGGTGAGCGCCGTGACGGTGACGCTCGATCCCGGGAGGGCCCACGGATCCGAGGTCGTCAACGTGGAGGTGGCGGTTCCGGCGCCGTTGGTGGTCGCGGTCGTCGGCGAGAAGCTGGTTCCACTCGGGCCGGTGAACGACACCGGTTGGCCGGCCAAAGGGGCCCCGGACCCGTCCGTGACGATGGCGGTGACGACGCTGGAGCCGGAGGCCGGGGTCTGCATGTTTGGTGCGCTGACGGTGAGCGTGGGCTGCCCCGAGGCTGCCGCGAAGGCCGGGGTGGCTGTGACGGCGACGATGACGGGGACCGACCAGGCCGCACCGGCGATGACGGTGCGGCGGGAGAGGGATGTCGAGGGTGCGGTGTCTGCAGGCGCGGGCGTTGTCATGGTGAGGAGTCCTCGATGCGAGTGAAATGCGGACGATGGTGCTGGCGCCGATTGTGTCGCGAGGCGTGGCTCTCGCGCCGCCGCGGGCAACGCCGGAGGCAGGGGTGAAGGCCGGTTGAGGACGCGGTTGCTGGCACCGGCGCGATCGCATGTCCACATGATGCTCTCGCGTCTCACCCGATTCTCTGGAGCTCTTCACCTCCCTGTCGGAACGGCTGACCGCCGATATCACGAAAGGGTGGATGCACCGGAGTGCATCCACCCTTTCGGACCGTCTCCTGTCGGGTTACCCGGTGATGAGGAAGAGGGTGCTGGCGGAGGAGCTGCCGGCGAGTTGGGTGACGCGGCTGGTTCCGTTGACGGTGATGGGGGTGGGGGCGGTGGTGGTGTTGGGGTCGCCGAGTTGGCCGTAGGTGCTGTCGCTGGTGTTGGCGGATCCCCAGGCTTTGATGGTGCCGTCTTTGAGCAGGGCCCAGGCGGTGCGGTTGCCGCCGACGACTTGGACGGCGGTGGTGATGCCGCTGACGGTGACGGGGGTGGTGGCGTTGTTGGTGGAGCCGTTTCCGAGGGCGTTGTCGGCGCCGCGTCCCCAGCTGCGGATGGTTCCGTCGGAGAGGAGGGCGTAGGGGTTGAAGCGGCCGGCGGAGATCTGGGTGGCGGTGGTGATGCCGCTGACCCGGCCGGGGCGGGTGATGTTGGCCAGGGGGAGACCGGTGCCCATGGCGCCGTTGCTGTTGCTGCCCCAGGAGTAGATGGTGCCGCTGGAGGACCGGGCGTAGCAGCTTCCTTCGATGGTGGCGACTTCGACGGCGTCGGTGATGACCGAGGCCGTCTGCGGGTAGTTGCTGGAGGAGGTGGTTCCGTTGCCGAACTGGCCGTGGGAGTTGTCGCCCCAGATGTTCACGGTTCCATCGGAGAGGCAGGCCATCCCGTTCGTGGCCGAGGCGGCGATCTGGGTGGCGGAGGTGATGCCGCTGACGCTGACGGGGACGTTTCTGTTCGTGGAGGAGCCGTCGCCGAGCTGGCTACCCGTGTTCAACCCCCACGCTTTCACCGAACCGTCCGACAGCAGTGCGTATCCGGAGGAGCCGGCGGCGACGATCTGTTTGACGCCGGTGAGGTCGGGGACGGGCGCCCAGGTGGTGCGGGAGGTGTTGGTGCCGTCGCCGAGCTGACCGGAGTCGTTGTTGCCCACGGCCCAGACGGTTCCGTCTTTGAGCAGGGCGAGCGAGAACGTCGCCGCGGCCGAGAGGGAGACCACGGGGGAGGGGAACGCGCGGGTCAGCTGCGCGGCGGGGCTGACCTGGGTGGCGGAGGATCCGGTGCCGGCCAACCCGCCGGTGTTCTGCCCCAGCGCGTACGCGTTCGCGCCCAGCACGGTGAGCGCGGCCGTCCCCGACACGCCGTTGCTGGTCGCCGTCGCCGTGATCGTCGTCCCCGCCGTCGTCCACGAATCCGACACCGTCAACGTCGAGGTCGCGTTGCCCGAGGAATCCGTCGTGGCGGATGCGGGCGAAACGGACACCGTCGCGGAGGGGTCGGCGCTGGCGCTGAAGGAGATCGGTTGTCCCGACATCACGCTGCCGTAGGCTGCCCCGTTCGCGTGTCCCGTGATCGTGGACGTCGCTCCGGCGGCGACGATCGTGGGATTGGCCGACACCGTGACGACCGGGTCGCCGACGATGAGGAAGAGGGTGCTGGCGGAGGAGCTGCCGGCGAGTTGGGTGACGCGGCTGGTTCCGTTGACGGTGATGGGGGTGGGGGCGGTGGTGGTGTTGGGGTCGCCGAGTTGGCCGTAGGTGCTGTCGCTGGTGTTGGCGGATCCCCAGGCTTTGATGGTGCCGTCTTTGAGCAGGGCCCAGGCGGTGCGGTTGCCGCCGACGACTTGGACGGCGGTGGTGATGCCGCTGACGGTGACGGGGGTGGTGGCGTTGTTGGTGGAGCCGTTTCCGAGGGCGTTGTCGGCGCCGCGTCCCCAGCTGCGGATGGTTCCGTCGGAGAGGAGGGCGTAGGGGTTGAAGCGGCCGGCGGAGATCTGGGTGGCGGTGGTGATGCCGCTGACCCGGCCGGGGCGGGTGATGTTGGCCAGGGGGAGACCGGTGCCCATGGCGCCGTTGCTGTTGCTGCCCCAGGAGTAGATGGTGCCGCTGGAGGACCGGGCGTAGCAGCTTCCTTCGATGGTGGCGACTTCGACGGCGTCGGTGATGACCGAGGCCGTCTGCGGGTAGTTGCTGGAGGAGGTGGTTCCGTTGCCGAACTGGCCGTGGGAGTTGTCGCCCCAGATGTTCACGGTTCCATCGGAGAGGCAGGCCATCCCGTTCGTGGCCGAGGCGGCGATCTGGGTGGCGGAGGTGATGCCGCTGACGCTGACGGGGACGTTTCTGTTCGTGGAGGAGCCGTCGCCGAGCTGGCTACCCGTGTTCAACCCCCACGCTTTCACCGAACCGTCCGACAGCAGTGCGTATCCGGAGGAGCCGGCGGCGACGATCTGTTTGACGCCGGTGAGGTCGGGGACGGGCGCCCAGGTGGTGCGGGAGGTGTTGGTGCCGTCGCCGAGCTGACCGGAGTCGTTGTTGCCCACGGCCCAGACGGTTCCGTCTTTGAGCAGGGCGAGCGAGAACGTCGCCGCGGCCGAGAGGGAGACCACGGGGGAGGGGAACGCGCGGGTCAGCTGCGCGGCGGGGCTGACCTGGGTGGCGGAGGATCCGGTGCCGGCCAACCCGCCGGTGTTCTGCCCCAGCGCGTACGCGTTCGCGCCCAGCACGGTGAGCGCGGCCGTCCCCGACACGCCGTTGCTGGTCGCCGTCGCCGTGATCGTCGTCCCCGCCGTCGTCCACGAATCCGACACCGTCAACGTCGAAGTCGCGACGCCGGAGCCGTTGGTCGTGGCCGTGGTGGGCGAGAACGACGTTCCGCTCGGTCCGGTGAACGACACGGCCTGACCGGCGAGGGGCTTCCCGGTGCCGTCCTTCACCACCGCGGTGACCGTGCTGGTGCCGCCGGCCGGCGTCTGCATGTTGGGCGTCGTGGCGGTGATGCTCGTCTGTCCGGAAGCAGCGGCGAACGCGGGGGTCGCGGTGACGGCGACGACCACGGGCACGGACCACGCCGCGCTCGTGATGATCGTGCGCCGAGAGAGCGAGGGGGCGGGGTCTTCGGAGGTGAGTGAAGTCATGGCAGTGGTCTCCTCTGGATCGGATGCGAGACGGAATGTTCGGAGAGGTCGGGACTGATCCTGCACGTATGCCTGTGGCGCGACGGATGGCGTCGGGGCGGCGTCGACGAGGGTGAAACGGAGATTCCCCCGCGGCGGAAGCCGAGGCGAGGCGGAGCGGGCGCTCTCGCCGACCGCCCGAATCACCCGCCGCAGCGACACCGCTCACCACCGAGATGCCGAGGGGAGGATCGAGGGCGCCCGGAGCCGCCGCACAACCGCGACTGTCTAGACTGAGCCGGTGAATGCTGGCATCCTTCGCGTCATCGGGTGGATCGTCGCGCTGCTCGTCGGAGCCTTCTACGGCGCGGCCGGAACGGTGGCGCAGGCGTTCCTCGTCGGTCCTGTCCCCGTCGGGCTGCTGCTGGCGACTGTCGGCAGTGCGGCCCTGCTGATCGCCCTGCGCACCCTCACCGGTGACCGCGTCAACGCGCTGGCGGGCGGGCTCGGCATCACCCTCGCGACCTACGTGTTCTCGCAGATCGGACCGGGGGGCTCGGCGATCGTCGCGGCTCCGACCGCCGGCACCGAGTGGGTCCCGCTCGTGTGGACGGTCGTCGGCCCCGCGCTGATGGTGCTCGTCGCGCTCTGGCCCGACTTCTCGAAGCTCCCGGCGCCCGCGCGGCCGAGCGGATCATAAGCCCGCGGGTCGGCGCGGGGCCCGCCGCCCGGTCGCGATTAGACTGAGCTCGTGACTTACGTGATCGCTCTCCCGTGCGTCGATGTCAAAGACCGCGCCTGCATCGACGAGTGTCCGGTCGACTGCATCTACGAAGGCGAGCGGTCGCTCTACATCCACCCCGACGAATGCGTCGACTGCGGTGCGTGCGAGCCGGTCTGCCCCGTCGAGGCCATCTACTACGAAGACGACCTGCCCGAAGAGTGGTCCGACTACTACAAGGCCAATGTCGAGTTCTTCGACGACATCGGATCGCCCGGCGGCGCGGCCAAGGTCGGCGTGATCGCGAAGGATCACCCGGTCGTCTCGTCGTTGCCCCCGCAGAGCCACTGAGCCGTGGGCGTCGCCGACCTCGCCGACTACCCGTGGGACGCCGTCGCCCCGTACGCGGAGCGCGCGCGGCGGCATCCTGACGGGATCGTCGACCTCTCGATCGGCTCGCCCGTCGATCCGACGCCGGCGGTCATCGCCGCGGCCCTCGCCGACGCGACCGACGCCCACGCCTACCCGCAGACCGCGGGAACGCCCGCCCTGCGCGAGGCGATCGCCGAGTGGTACCACCGTCGGCGCGGGGTGCCCGGGCTGAACGCGTCGCACGTGCTCCCCACGGTCGGCTCGAAAGAACTCGTCGCCCTCCTGCCACTGCTGCTCGACCTCGGGCCCGGAGATGCGGTGGTGCACCCCCGAGCCGCGTATCCGACCTACGAGGTCGGAGCTCGCCTCGTCGGTGCCGAGCCCGTCGCCTTCGACGACCCCGCCGAGTGGCCGGCCCACGCGAAACTGGTCTGGATCAACTCTCCCGGCAATCCCGACGGCCGCGTGCTCACCCCGCAGGAGTTGCAGGATGCCGTGACCCGGGCGCGCGAGATCGGTGCTGTCCTGGCCTCCGACGAGTGCTACGCCGAACTCGGCTGGGACGCTCCGTGGGACGCGCAGCCGGTGCCCAGCGTGCTCGACCCGGCCGTGGTGGGCGAAGACCTCACCGGCGTCCTGTCGGTGTACTCCCTCAGCAAGCAGTCGAATCTCGCGGGATACCGTGCCGCGTTCCTCGCGGGCGACCCCGCTCTCGTGGCGCGCCTGCTGACCGGGCGCAAGCACCTCGGGCTCATGCCTCCCGCCCCCGTGCAGCGCGCCATGACCGTCGCCCTCGGCGACGACGCCCACGTCGCGGCCCAGCGCGAGCTGTACGCACGTCGCCGCGCGGTGCTGAAGCCCGCGGTCGAGGCCGCTGGCTTCACGATCGACCACAGCGAGGGCGGCCTGTACCTGTGGGCGACCGAGGGACGCGACGCGTGGGAGAGCGTGGGGCGGCTCGCCGATCTCGGCATCCTGGTCGGCCCGGGACACTTCTACGGGGCGTACTTCCCGAATCACGTGCGGTTCTCGCTGACCGCGACCGACGAGCGGATCGCGGCGGCGGCGGAGCGTCTGATCTCCTGAGGCTCTTCCCCCCGGACGGAGCAAGTGGAGCGACCCGCCCGGGCGGTCATGGACCGCGAAGGGGCATCCGGCCCGCTGATCAGGAGGATCCCTCCATTCGATGGGGCGATCCTTTGGCGATGTCATCTGTACGTCGGCGTGCCTACTAGGCTGTAAAAGCACTGTGTCCGGGTACCTTCCGTGCGCGTGCCGACCCGGATGCCATACCCGTGGCATCCACCGGTCGAGAAGACCGCGGGTGCCGCAGCTCCCGCGATCGACCACATGGGCGACCAGAAATCGCAAGGAGGCGCGGTGAGCGACGCGGGCACGCAGCAGGACAAGGCCACTCTGACGGTAGGGGGCTCCACCGCCGAATTCCCGGTCCTGCGAGGCACCGACGGCGTCCCCAGCATCGACATCGCGTCGCTGACCAAGCAGACGGGGCACACCACCCTCGATTACGGCTTCGTCAACACGGCGTCGACGAAGTCGGACATCACGTTCATCGACGGCGACCAGGGCATCCTGCGCTATCGCGGATACCCGATCGAGCAGCTGGCGAAGAACAGCACCTACCTCGAGGTCGCGTGGCTGCTCATCTACGGCGAGCTGCCCTCGGCATCCGAGCTGGCGTCGTTCGACGAGCGCATCCGCCGTCACACCCTGCTGCACGAAGACCTGAAGCGCTTCTTCTCGGCGCTGCCGCCGACCGCGCACCCCATGTCGGTGTTGTCGGCCGCCACCGCGGCCCTGTCGACCTACTACGAGGCCGAGTCCGACCCGCACAACCCCGAGCACGTCGAACTCAACACCGTGCGCATGCTCGCGAAGCTCCCCGTGATCGCCGCGTACGCGCACAAGAAGAGCATCGGCCAGGCGTTCCTGTACCCCGACAACTCCCTCGGCTTCGTCGACAACTTCCTCAAGCTGAACTTCGGCGTGCTGAGCGAGATCTACCAGGTCAACCCGGTCATGACGAAGGCACTCGACCTGCTGCTCATGCTGCACGCCGACCACGAGCAGAACGCCTCGACCTCGACCGTGCGTCTGGTCGGCTCGACCGGAGCGAACCAGTTCGCGTCGATCTCCGCCGGCATCCAGGCCCTCTCCGGTCCGCTGCACGGCGGTGCGAACGAAGCCGTGCTGCAGATGCTCGGCCGCATCCGCGACTCCGGCGAGAGCGTCGAGCGCTTCGTCGAGCGGGTGAAGAACAAAGAAGAGGGCGTCAAGCTCATGGGCTTCGGCCACCGGGTCTACAAGAACTACGACCCGCGCGCCAAGCTCGTCAAGGGTGCCGCCGACGAGGTGCTCGAGGCGCTCGGCGTCAGCGACCCGCTCCTCGACCTCGCGAAGGAGCTCGAGCAGATCGCCCTCGAGGACGACTACTTCAAGGAGCGTCGCCTCTACCCGAACGTCGACTTCTACACCGGCGTCATCTACAAGGCGATGGGCTTCCCCACGCGCATGTTCACGGTGCTGTTCGCGATCGGTCGCTTGCCCGGCTGGCTCGCCCAGTGGCGCGAGGCCATCACCGACCCGCAGACCAAGATCGGCCGCCCGCAGCAGCTTTACACGGGTGCCGCCGAGCGCGACTACCCCGGGGTCTGACCCGGCCCGAAGCGCCCCGTCCCTCCTGCGAGGGGCGGGGCGCTTTGCTGTGCGCGCGGGGTGGGACCTCGTCCCCCTTGTGGCCGGGGGTGGAACCTCGTCCCACTTATCGCCGGTTGGGGGCCTGTGGAGCAGCCATAAGTGGGACAAGCATCGTCATAAGTGGGACGAGGGGGCGACGGTGCGGCGGGGAGGCCGGAGGGATGAGCCCCGTGCCACGGGTCGCTGGGGGCTGTGCTGAGGAGCGGAACCTTGTCCCACTTGTGGCCGGTTGGAGGCGCCTGGACCAGCCATGAGTGGGACGAGCACCGGCACAAGTGGGACGAGGGGTGATCGCGCGGCGGGGAGGCCGGCGGGCGCCAGCGCTCGCGCCCCACCCGCTAGGGTCGGGGCATGCCGCGTCTGTTCGTCCGCCGTCCGTCGTCGCGACTCGCCGAGGGCGAGCTCACCCACCTCGACCGCGTTCCCGTCGACGCGGCCCTCGCCCTCGCCCAGTGGCGCGCCTACGTCGAGGTGTTCGCCTCGCGCGGGTGGGAGGTCATCGAGATCGATCCGGCCGACGATCAGCCCGACGGGGTGTTCGTCGAGGATGCCGTGGTGATGTTCGACCGTCTCGCGGTGCTGTGCCGCGCGGGCGCCGTCTCGCGCCGCGGCGAGATCGAGAGCGTGCGGGCCGCGATGGCGGCATCCGGGATCGAGATCGCCGAGATCGACGAGCCGGGCACCCTCGACGGGGGCGACGTGTTGAAGGTCGGGCGCACCGTCTACGTGGGCGCCTCGTCGCGGACGAACGCCGCGGGCATCGGCCAGCTACGCGAATTGCTGGCCCCGCGCGGCTGGGAGGTGCGCGAGATCCCGGTCACGAAGGTCCTGCATCTGAAGTCGGGGGTGACGGCTCTTCCCGACGGGACGGTCGTGGGATTCGAGCCGTTGATCGACGACGCCTCGCTGTTCCCGGTGTTCGCGGGCGTCCCCGAGGAGCACGGCACGGCCGTGGTGGTCCTCGAAGACGAGACGGTGCTGATGTCGGCGGACGCCCCCGTCACCGCCGAGGAGCACCGATCGCGCGGCCTCGAGGTCGTCACCGTCGACGTGAGCGAGTTCGAGAAGCTCGAAGGGTGCGTCACGTGCCTGTCGGTGCGCGTCCGCGACTGAGATGGGTGCCGACGAGATCCCCGGCGGCCTCGGCTGGGTGATCGGCGCCGACCTGCGACCGCGGATCACGGATGCCGCGGCCTTCCGGCACGCCCTGCGCGCGGATCCGCTCGTCGACGCCGTGGAGGCCCTGTGGAGCGGCGATGCGGAACGGGCGCTCCGGATGCTGGAACCGGCGACCACTGCTCGGCGCCGCGCTCTGCGCGCGGACTGCCTCTGCGCGCTCGGCGACATCGCCGCCGCCCGTGACGAGTACGACGAGCTCGTGCGCGAGGCCGAGGGCACGGCCAGTGAGGCGGTGATGCGGCAGCACCGGGGCAAGGTGTTGATGGCGGCGGGGGAGATCGGCGATGCGATCGACGACTTTGCTCGAGCCCTCGAGCTGCGTCGCGAGGGCAACAACGCGGCCGACCTCGTCGCCTCGTCCGCGCACGCGCTGCGCATCGCGAGGCGGCGGCTCGCGGAGCGGCGGGAAGGGCCGCCCCGGCGCGACGACGCGGAGCGATGAACGCCGCTCCTCCCGAAGCGTGCCGCGGTGCAGCGCGGCCGGGAGGAACGGCGTCGTCGATCGTGCGGGTGGGACCTCAGGCGTGCAGTGCCTCGTTCAGCGTCACGCCGACGCCGGCACGCGCGGACGCCTCGACGGCACCGGTGAGCGAGTTGCGACGGAACAGGATGCCGTCGCGGCCCGACAGGTCGCCGGCCTTGACCGTCTCGTCGCCCACGCGCACCTTGGTCCCGGCCGTGACGTACAGCCCGGCCTCGACGATGCAGTCGTCGCCGAGCGAGATGCCGATGCCCGCGTTGGCGCCGAGCAGGGTGCGCGCGCCGATCGAGACGCGGTGCGTCCCTCCGCCCGAGAGGGTGCCCATGATGGAGGCGCCGCCGCCGATGTCGGTGCCGTCGCCGATCACCACGCCCTGCGACACGCGCCCCTCGATCATCGAGGCGCCGAGGGTCCCGGCGTTGAAGTTGACGAAGCCCTCGTGCATCACCGTCGTGCCGGGGGAGAGGTGCGCGCCGAGGCGCACGCGCGAGGCGTCGGCGATGCGCACTCCCGCGGGGAGGACGTAGTCGGTGAGGCGCGGGAACTTGTCGAGTCCCTGCAGCTGGATACCGTGGCGCTTCAGCTGCGGGAGGGTGCGCGCCGCGGTCTCGGGGTGCATGGGGCCGGCGTTCGTCCACGCGACGTTCGGGAGGTGCCCGAAGATGCCGTCGAGGTTGATGTCGTTGGGGCGCACGAGCAGGTGCGACAGCGCGTGCAGACGGAGGTAGGCGTCGACGGTCGAGGTGGGGGCGGCGTCGGCGTCGATGGTCAACGCGACCGTCTCCACGACGACGTCGCGACGCTCGTCGGGGCCGGTCGACGACTCCAGCGCCGCAGCCGCGGCATCCAGGTCGTCGGGGACGCCGAGAACCGGCTTCGGGAACCAGGCGTCGAGCACCGTCCCGTCGGTGGTCCGCGTCGAGAGGCCGGCAGCGCTGATGCGTCGTTCGTTGCTCACAGGCCCAGGCTACCGGCGGGACCGCGTGTGAAAGGATCGGTGGCATGACCGCGCTCGACCTCACCGCCTCCTCCGTCGACCTCACCCGCGCGGTCTGTGACATCGCCAGCGAGTCGGGCGACGAGAAGACGTTGGCCGACGCCATCGAGGCCGCCCTCGCCGGATACGGTCACCTCGAGGTCATCCGCGACGGCGACACGATCGTCGCGCGGACCGACCTGGGCCGCGCGCGTCGCGTCGTGATCGCGGGGCACATCGACACGGTTCCCATCAACCGCAACCTCCCGGTCGAGGAGCGCGAGATCGACGGCGAGGCTTTCCTCTGGGGCCGCGGGACCGTCGACATGAAGGCGGGGGTCGCGGTCCAGCTGAAGCTCGCCGTCGAGCTGACGGCTCCCGGGGTCGACATCACCTGGATGTGGTACGACCACGAAGAGGTCGATTCGTCGCTCAACGGCCTCGGCCGACTGTCGCGCCATCGCCCCGACCTGTTCACCGGTGACTTCGCGATCCTCGGCGAGCCGAGCAACGGAGAGGTCGAGGGCGGGTGCAACGGCACCCTGCGCGCGCTCGTGCGCACCTACGGCGTCCGCGCCCACAGCGCCCGCTCGTGGATCGGCGAGAACGCCATCCACAAGGCCGCACCGATCCTCGCCCGCCTGGCGGAGTACCACGCGCGGACCATCGCGGTCGAGGGGCTCGAGTACCGCGAGGGGCTCAACGCCGTGCGCATCACGGGCGGTGTCGCCGGCAACGTCATCCCCGACGCGTGCGAGGTGGAGGTCAACTACCGTTTCGCGCCGAGCCGTGACGCCGCCGCCGCGGAGCGCGTCGTGCGCGATGTGTTCGCGGGCTTCGACGTCGAGATCGTCGACATCGCCGAGGGGGCGCGTCCCGGCCTCGACGCCGAGCTCGCCCGCGAGTTCGTGGAGGCCGTCGGCGCCACGCCCACGCCCAAATACGGATGGACCGACGTCGCGCGGTTCTCGGCCCTCGGCATCCCCGCCGTCAACTACGGTCCGGGCGACCCGCACCTCGCGCACCACGACGAGGAGCGGGTGCCGGTGGCGCAGATCGACGCGGTCGAACGGGGCCTGCGGGCCTGGCTGAGCGGGTCGTGACGACCGCGGTCACGGTTCCCGCGCCGGTGCGCGCGTGGCGGGCGCTGCCCGTGGCCGCGCGCATCGCCGTGATCTACGTCGCGGCGCGTCTGGTGACCACGGGTTTCTTCCTGCTGGCGTCGAGCCTCTCGGGCCCCGGATCGCGGTACGGCATCGCTCCGTCGCTGGGCGATCTGGCCCTCGGGTGGGATGCGCAGTGGTACTGGTTCGCCGCGGTCTCGGGCTACCCGCAGCACCTGCCGATCACCACGACCGGGCACGTCGCCGAGAACGCGTGGGCCTTCATGCCGCTCTACGCCTACCTGTCCGCCGGCCTCGGCACGGTGCTCGG
Organism: Microbacterium sp. BWR-S6Y; assembly: GCF_041379845.1. Taxonomy (NCBI): domain Bacteria; kingdom Bacillati; phylum Actinomycetota; class Actinomycetes; order Micrococcales; family Microbacteriaceae; genus Microbacterium; species Microbacterium sp. BWR-S6Y. The sequence continues at coordinate 144,383 of NZ_JBFECV010000007.1, read as the reverse complement.
TTCGTGGGGCGCGGGGGCGGTCGCGATCTCGCTCGCCTCCGGCTACGGCGCGAGCGTGATGCTCTACGCTCTCCTGCGCGAGCGCATCGGCGCCTCCGCAGCGATGTGGGCCGTCGTGTTCTTCGCCAGTGGCCCGCTCGCCGCTCTTTTCCAGGTGGGCTACGCCGAGGCGCTCTTCCTCTTCCTGCTCTTCGTCGCGTTGTGGTGCGTCCAGCGTCGGCGGTGGGGGTGGCTGTACCTGCTCGTCCCGGTCATGGGATTCACCCGGCCCGGGATCCTGGCCTTCGCGCTGTTCCTCGCGCTGTACGGCGTCTACAGGTTCGTGCGTCGCCGCGCGGAGCCCCTTCCCGCGCGCGAGGTAGCGCACATCGTCGTGCTCGGGCTGCTGTCGGGGACGGTGGGCTTCGCCTGGCAGGCGATCGCGGCGGCAGTGACGGGGGACGCGGGCGCCTACCTCGCGACCGAACTGGCCTGGCGTCGCAACTGGATCGCCGACGGCAGCGGGGCGTTCGTGCCCGTCGAGGGCTGGGTGCAGGCCGCGGAGTTCTGGTTCACGCAGTGGGGTCTCGGTCCGGTCGTGGGCGTCGTCGCGCTCGTGCTGCTGATCGGTGCGGTGTCCGTCGCGCTCGTGACGCTGCCGCAGGTGAAGAAGCTGGGCGTCGAGGTGCGCCTGTGGTCGGCGAGCTATCTCGTCTACCTGCTGCTGGTGTTCTTCCCGCAGTCGAGCATCTTCCGTCTGCTCGTGCCGGTGTCGCCGCTGTGGGGCGCGCTGGCGGTGCCGCGCTCGCTCCGATGGCGCGTGGGCGTTCTCGCCGCGGCGCTGCTGGGCCAATGGTGGTGGATCTACAACATGTACGCCCTGGGGAACACGTTCTGGCAGATCCCCTGAGCGCCCCTGCGCACCTCCTCTCGCGTCGGGATGACCGACGGGGTCGGCGGTTCGACGAGGTCGTGCGCTGACGCACTAAACTAGTTCTCAGACCAACGAGGAAAAGGGGGCCGCGATGGCAGCCATGAAGCCGCGTACCGGCGACGGACCGATGGAGGCCGTGAAGGAGGGCCGGTTGATCATCGTGCGCGTGCCGCTCGAGGGCGGCGGGCGTCTCGTCGTCTCGGTGAACGACGCCGAGGCGAAGGAACTCCACGACGTGCTCGGTGGTGTCGTCGGCGCCGCCTGACGATCATCCCGCACGAAGGCCGGTCCCCTCGGGGGCCGGCCTTCGTCGTTCCCGGGGGCGCGGCATTCGGGATCGACGGGACGTGCGCGATCGCGGAGCCGCGGCGAGCGGCATCCGTCGTCCGCCCGCGCGCGAGAGCGGCGCACCGGAGCCGCCCGCTGCGGCCGCTCGCCGGGGAGGCCCGCCGCGGCGCACCGGAGCCGCGCGCGAGGGCTGCGAGCCGATCCCGCGCAGGCGATGCGTCAGGCGTCGGCCGCGCGCGTCGTCAGCTGGAGGAGGCCTTCGCCGGTGGTGGAGAGTGCGCCGATCACCGCGGGAGAGGCCTGCACCTCCTGGATGAGCGAGCGATAGGCCGTCGTGACGGCGTCGCGGCGCACCGGGTCGGCCACCGCTCCTCCCGCGAGCACGCGGGGGATCAGCACCGTCCCGCCCGCGCGCACGAGACGCAGGCCGTGCTCGACGTACTCGATCACGCCCTCGGGGTCGGCGTCGATGAACACGATGTCGTAGGACGCCTCGTTCATGCGCGGCAGCACATCGGAGGCGCGACCCGTGATGAACCGCGCGCGGGCGGCCGGCACCCGTGCGTCGGCGAACGCCTGCCGCGCGGCACCCAGGTGCTCGGGCTCGCTGTCGATGGTCGTGATCGTGGCGCGGGGGGAGCCGTGCAGCAGCCAGAGCCCCGAGACGCCGCCGCCGGTTCCGACCTCGACGATGTTCAGCGCGCGGGAGGCGGCCGAGATGACGGCGGCCTGCGCGCCGACGGCGGGACTCACCGGCGCGGCTCCGAGTTCGAGCGCGTGCGCCCGGGCGCGAGCGATGTGCTCGGGCTCGACCGTCGACTCCTGCACGAACCGTTCGTTCGCCTGCTGACCGCTCACGTGGACCTCCTCGACTCAGGCTAGACGGCCCGGGCGTGCGCGCCCCCGAGGCGCGGCCGGTAATCTGGTGCCATGTTCTTCGGCCTCACGATCGAGAAGCTGCTGCTGATCGGCGTGATCGCCGCTCTGCTCGTCGGCCCCGAGCGTCTGCCCCGCTACGCGGAGACGCTCGCCAGACTCACGAAGCGCGCGAAAGAGACGCTGCAGGGAGCCCGTACGCGCATGCGCGACGAGATGGGCCCCGAGTTCGACGACGTCGACTGGAAGAAGCTCGACCCCCGGCAGTACGACCCGCGGCGCATCATCCGCGAGGCGCTGCTGGACGACACCCCCACGGCGACCATGCGCGCCGCCGGGGCCGCCGCTCTCGCGGCGAAGCCCAAGCCGACGGTTCCGCCGTTCACGCCCGGGGAGCGGCCCCCGTTCGACGACGAAGCCACCTGAGCCGCGGGCGAGCGCCGGGGCCGGGGAGCGCGGGGGTTCACGACTCAGGCGGGTCCTTGAGCTTGTCGAAGGGGCCGTTGCGCGTGGGGGTCCGGTAGCTTCGACGGGCTCAGCCACCTCGTGGCGTGTGTGAGGTAGGTCGCTGAGCTTGCCGAACGGGCCGTTGCGCGTGGGGGTCCGGTGGCTTCGACGGGCTCAGCCACCTCGTGGCGTGTGTGCGGTAGGTCACCGAGCTTGCCGAAGGAGCCGGTGTGCGTGGGGGCCCGGTGGCTTCGACGGGCTCAGTCACCTGGTGTCTGTGTGTGTGGTCTCGGGCTCCGACGGGCTTGGCAGCCGGTGATGCGGATCCGTCAGACGCTCAGGCGCAGCGGCTTGCCCGCGAGGCCCCTCGGGCGGATCGCCAGCGCCGCGGCGGCGGCGTCGATCGCCCGGGCGGCGGGGTCGTCGGGCTGCGACAGCACGACGGGTCGGCCGTCGTCGCCCCCCGCGCGCAGAGCGGGACTCAGGGGGACGGAGGCGAGGAGCGGCACCTCCGCGTCGTCGGTCGACAGGGCGCGCGCCACCTCGTCGCCCCCGCCGGCTCCGAACAGGTCGAGGACGGTGCCGTCGGGGAGCGTCATGGCGGCCATGTTCTCGATCACGCCGATCGGACGTTGACCGGTCTGACGCGCCACGAGCCCCGAACGCACGGCCACCTCGGCGGCGGCCGCCTGGGGCGTGGTCACGACGAGGACATCGGCGTGGGGGAGCAGCTGTCCGACCGAGATCGCCACGTCGCCCGTTCCCGGCGGCATGTCGAGCAGCAGCACGTCGAGGTCGCCGAAGAACACATCGGTGAGGAACTGCTGCACCGTGCGGTGGAGCATCGGACCGCGCCACGCGACCGCGCCCGCGGCATCCTCCCCGGGGCGGCGCAGGAACATGCCGATCGAGATGACCTTCACGCCGTAGGCGACGGGCGGGAGGATCAGGTCGTCGAGGCGGGTGGGCGCCGGGGGCAGTCCGTCGTCGTCGACCAGACCGAGGAGTCCCGGGATCGAGAAGCCGTGCACGTCGGCGTCGATCAGACCCACGCGCAGTCCGCGCGCCGCGAGGGCGACGGCGAGGTTGGCGGTGACCGTCGACTTGCCGACGCCTCCCTTGCCGCTCGTGACGGCGATGACGCGGGTGAGCGAGTCGGGCCCGAAGGGCATCTCGCGCTTCGCGCGGCCCCCGCGCAGCTTCTCGGTCAGCGCTCTGCGCTCGTCGGGCGACATGACGCCGACGCGCACGTCGACCTCGTCGATCCCGGACACCGAGGCCGCGGCATCCCGCACGTCCCTCTCGATGCGGTCGGCGGCGGGGCAGCCCACGATCGTCAGGGCGATGCCCACCTCGGCGACACCGCCGCGCACGTCGATCTCGCGCAGCATGTCGAGCTCGCCGAGGGGGCGCCGCAACTCGGGATCGGTGACGGCGGCGACCGCGACGCGGACGCGCGCCGCGAGCTCCGCGGTCACGGGGTGGCCCGCGTCGACCCCGGGCGCGCGACCGCCTCGGGTTGCTCGTCGAGGCGTTCGAGCAGCGCCTTGAGCTCGGTGCGGAGCGTGTCTTTCGTGATGACCTCGTCGGTCAGGTCTTTCACCGCCATGCGCAGGGCGACGATCTCGCGCGCGAGGTACTCGGTGTCGGCGAGGTTGCGCTCGGCGCGCTGGCGGTCCTGCTCGATCTGCACGCGGTCGCGGTCGTCCTGACGGTTCTGCGCCAGCAGGATCAGGGGAGCCGCGTACGACGCCTGCAGCGAGAGCACGAGCGTGAGGGCGGTGAAGCCGATGTCGGCGGAGTCGAAGCGCAGCTCATCGGGCATGAGGGAGTTCCACCCCATCCACACCACGCAGAACAGCGTCAGCGACAGCAGGAAGGTCGGGGTCCCCATCGCACGGGCGACCCACTCGGTGAAGCGCCCGAAGCGGTCGCGCGAGGGCTGCGGCGCACGCGGGGCGAGGACGCCGGTGCGCCCGCGGGGCGCATCGAGGGCGGGCGTCTTGTTGTTGCGTGCCATCAGCGCCTCCTCGGGGTCTGCGGGATCTGGGTGGGGATGCTCTGCGTCTGCAGGGCTCTGACCGAGGTCGGGGGTTTCGGATCGTCGCTGTCGTGCGTGCGCCAGTCATCGGGCAGCAGGTAGTCGAGCACGTCGTCGACGCTCACGCAGCCCACGAGGCGGTGCGCCTGATCGACCACGGGGAGCGAGACGAGGTTGTAGCTCGCGAGCAGGCGCGCGACCTCGGCGGCCGTGGCGTCGGCGGGCACCGGCTCGAGCGTGTCGTCGATGATCGCCCCGAGGCGCTCGTGCGGCGGGTAGCGCAGCATGCGCTGGAAGTGCACCGTCCCCAGCAGACGTCCGGTGGGCGTCTCGTAGGGCGGGAGGGTGATGAACACGGATGCCGCCAGGGCGGGGTGCAGCTCGTGACGGCGGATGAGGGCCAGGGCCTCGGCGACCGTGGCATCCGCCGAGAGCACGATCGGCTCGGGGGTCATGAGACCACCGGCGGTGTCGGGGCTGTACTGCAGCAGGGCGCGGACGTCGTCGGCTTCCTCGGGCTCCATGAGCTCGAGCAGCTGCTCGGAGCGCGACTCGGGGAGCTGACCGAGGAGGTCGGCCGCGTCGTCGGGCTCCATGGCATCCAGGATGTCGGCGGCGCGCTCGTCGCCGAGCTGCTCGAGGATGTGCACCTGCTCGTCTTCGGGCATCTCTTCGAGCGCGTCGGCGAGGCGGTCGTCGCTGAGCTCTTCGGCGACCTCGATGAGGCGCTCCTCGGGGAGGTCGAGGAGGGTGTTGGCCAGGTCGGCCGGCTTGAGCTCGGAGTACGTCGCGACCAGCTGCTCAGCGGACTGCGCCTCGCCGGGGGTCTGGTTCTCGCGCACCTCGCCCCACGCGGCGAAGGTGGTCGCACCCTTGGCGAAGGGCGATGCGCTCGTACGCGGGCGACGCAGGAACAGCTGCCCCACGTCCCACTCGCCGAGGCGGTTGCGCTCGATCGCGACGTCTTCGATCACCGCGCTGCCGGAGCCGTCGACGAGGCTCACGCGACGCCCGAGCATCTCGGCCATCACGCGCACCTCGCCGCCGCGCTGCTGGAAGCGGCGCACGTTGATGAGGCCGGTCGTGATGACCTGACCGGCCTGGATGGAGGTGACGCGTCCGATGGACACGAACACATGTCGGCGCCCGGGGATCTCGACGACGAGGCCCACGACGCGCGGCGCGGCCGACGCGCGGTAGATCACCACGACGTCGCGCACCTTGCCCAGGCGGTCGCCCGCCGGGTCGAACACCGTGCAGCCCGCCAAGCGGGCGACGAAAACCCTTTGCGTGCTCACCGGTACAGCGTAGTCCGCGCCTCATGCGCAACACCTCGGAACGCCCCAGGCGCGCGTGACAGGATGGTGAAATGAGTATGTTCGCACAGCGTCCGGGCGCCGGCCGTGACGAGGTCGGCGAGAAGATCGCCTCGTTCCCGACGTACGAGCAGGCCCAGAAGGCCGTCTCGTCGCTGATCGCCGGGGAGGTCCCCGCGCGCGACATCGCCATCGTCGGGTCGGGCCTGCGCTCGATAGAGCGCGTCACGGGCCGCCTCGGCTACGCCACCGCCGCGCGTTCGGGGGCGCTCAACGGACTGATGCTCGGTCTGCTGTTCGCCTTCATCTTCGTGCTCGGCCAGCCCACCGTGCAGATCTCGCTGTTCGTCGGCGTGCTGCTGGTGGGCATGGCGCTCGGCATGCTCCTCAGCCTCGGCACCTACTCGATCGTGCGCCGCCGCCGCGACTTCGCCTCGGTGATGCAGGTCGCCGCCGACCACTACGACGTGTGCGTGGCCGCGACGAGCGTGCACAAGGCGCGCGGCATCGTCGGCCCCTCCGGCGCTCCGCGCACCGTCGTGTCGCGTCCCGCGGTCTCGCCGTCTGACCCGCCGCAGTACGGTGAGCGCGTGACCCCCGGGTCGACCGCGCCCACCGCCCCGCCGCGGCCGCCGGCACCGACGGTCGCGCCCTCCGACGATGAGCCCCCGCGCTACGGCGAGCGGATCGCGCCGAAGGCGCCCGAGCCGCGGCCGCAGGCGCCGTCGGACGACGCCGGGCCCGGTACCTCGAGCGGATCGACCCCCGCCGCGGGGGACACCACCGGCACCGACGACGCCGCCGGAACCGACGCCACGCGACCGACCGAGCGGTGAGCGCCGACGCCGCTGCGGCGGCCGAGCCCGTCCGCATCGCCGTCGCGCTCCCGACCGGCGCCACGGAGGTCTCGGGGCTGTGGTCGGCGGCATCCGGATCCACCACCCGCACCACTGTCGCGCTCGCGCACGGGGCGGGTGCGGGCATGGAGCACCCGTTCCTCGCGGGCCTCACCGAGGCCCTCGTGGCCGACGGCGTGTCGGTTCTGCGCTTCGTCTTCCCCTACGTCGAGGCCGGACGACGGATGCCGGGACCCGCCGCACACGCCGTGGCGACGTGGGCGGGCGTCCAGGCGTGGCTCACCGGGGCGGCTCCGGGGGCGTACGCCGCCGTGGGGAAGTCGTACGGCGGGCGCATGGCATCCGTCGCCGCGGCCGAGGGGATCATCGCCCCCGCCGGGCTCGTCTACCTGGGGTACCCGCTGCACGCGCCCGGACGCAGCGACAAGCCGCGCGCGGCGCACCTGCCCGCGATCGGGACGCCGCAGCTGTTCATCGAGGGCGAGAACGACCCCTTCATCGACCCGCGCGCGCAGTTCGACGAAGTCGTCGCCACGTGCCGGGACGCGCGCGTGGAGTGGGTCGCGGGAGGCAACCACTCGTTCGAGGTGAAGGGCGCGCGGCGTCCGGCCGAGCAGATCGGTGCGGGGCTCGCCCCGGTGGTCGCGGGGTTCGTGCGGTCGCTCTGACGCCGCATCGCGCGCTTCGGGCGCTTGCACACCCGGGGTCGTGCTGCACAACTCCTGCAGATCCGAGGGGCGAGGGCGTGGAACGCGTCGAGGCGCTGGATTCTCCGGAGTTGTGCGGCCTGAGCGTCGGCGCAGGGGCGAAGGGCGTGGAACGCGTCGAGGCGCCGGTTACTCCGACGTCGTGCCGCCTGCGCGTCGGCGCGGGGGCGATGGCCGGGCACCCCGGTGCGGGCGGCCGCGGTAGGCCGGTGCGGGCGGGCGCGGGCAGCCCGGTGCGGGCGGCCGCGGGACGCTGCTGCGGGCCGCGCAGCGGCGTCCGACCGCTATGTTTCAGCGACCCGCTGCGTACCCCTGCGCGCCGCGGGGATTCGCGGCCGCCCACAGCGTGCCGTCGGCGCCCCGCCCGACGGCCGTGACGCGCCCCAGCGACCAGTCGCCCATGTGGCGCACGCGGTGCCCGCGCTGCTCGAGGCCCGCGATCACCTCGGCGCCGAGGCGGTCCTCGACTGCGACGCCCGCGGGCGTCCAGGTTCGCGGCCAGAACGAGTCGACGAGGGCCGTCGTGTGCAGGTTCGGGGCGTCGATGGCCTGTTGGGCCGAGTATCCGCCGACCAGCATGCGCAGCAGCACGGTGAGCTGCCACTGGTCCTGCTGGTCGCCGCCGGGCGAACCGAGGGCGATCACCTCGTCACCGCGCGAGAGCAGGGTCGGAGTGAGGGTCGTGCGCGGGCGGCGTCCGGGGGTGAGCGATGCCGGATGCCCCGGGACGAGCCACGTCGCCTGCAGCCGGGTGCCGAGGCAGAATCCCAGCGCGGGCACCGTGGGGGAGGACTGCAGCCACCCGCCGGACGGGGTCGCCGACACGACGTTGCCCCAGCGGTCGATCACGTCGATGTGGCACGTGTCGCCGCGGGTCTGCCCCGAGCGGTCGACCGTGGGTTCGCCGGTCGACCCGTCGGTGCGCGCGGGGTCTGTGCGCAGGGGAGGGCGCACCGGAGCGCGGCCCTCGGGGGACCCCGGATGCCACGCGGTCGAGGCTTCGGGTCCGATCAGGGCCCGGCGGGCGGCGACGTAGTCGTCGGCGAGCAGGGCGTCGACGCCGACGGTCCCATCGGCGTCGCCGAACCAGGCGTCGCGATCGGCGTAGGCGAGCTTCTGGGCCTCGAGCACGCGGTGCGCCCCCTCGACGGTCGCGGGATCGAGCTCGGCGTCGTCGGCGGCGTCGAGCATCCGCAGGGTGTGCAGCAGGGCGGGTCCCTGGGACCAGGTGCCCGCCTTGAAGACGTCCCACCCGCGGAACTCCGTGCTCACGGCCGGCTCGAATCCGGCGCTCCACGAGCGCAGGTCGTCCTCGTCCAGGATGCCGGCGTGATCGGCGCCGTCGGCGTGCCGATGCGGCTGCGCGATGAAGGCCGCGGCCTCGGGCAGCACCACGGTCATCCAGTGCGCACGGGCGGCGTCGATGCGCGCGGCGCGGCCGTCGCCGGGTACGTCATCGCCCCGGGGCCCCGCCGCGACCAGACTCTCGAGCACGTCGGCGTACGCCGGATTGCGCACGAGCGAGTCGGCGGCGGGAGGCGTGCCCTGCGGCATCCATCGCTCCGCGGACGACGGCCAGTGGTCGCGGAACAGTGCGGCGACCCGGGCGATCGTCACCGCGGCCCCCGCCACGAGCGGGTGCCCGTCGCGGGCGTAGCCGATCGCGTAGGCGAGCACGTCGCCTAGCTCCCAGGTGCCGTGATCGCGGAGCAGCAGCAGCCACGCGTCCACCGCCCCCGGCACCGCGGCCGCAAGACCGCCCGCGCCGGGGACGAGGTCGAGACCGCGCCCGCGGAAGTGCGCGATCGTCGCGCGGGCCGGTGCCGGACCCTGTCCCATTAGCACGACGGGCTCCGAGGCGCCCGCGGGCCGCACGAGGGCGACGAGGTCGCCGCCCGGTCCGTTCAGGTGCGGCTCGACGACGTGCAGCACGAAGGCACCGGCGACAGCCGCGTCGAACGCATTGCCGCCGCGCTCGAGCACGGCCTGGGCGGTGGCGGTCGCCGTCCAGTGCGTCGATGCCGACATCCCGAACGTGCCGCGCAGCGTCGGCCGCGTGGTGAAGGATGCCGGGGGCGTGAACGTCATCGCGACTGCCGGGCGATCCACTCCTCGACCTCGTCGGCGGTGCGCGGGATGCCCGCGGAGAGGTTGACGGGCCCGTCCTCGGTCATGACGATGTCGTCTTCGATGCGCGCACCGATCCCGCGGTACTCCTCGGGGACCGTCAGGTCGTCGATCTGGAAGTACAGACCGGGCTCGATCGTGAAGACCATGCCGGGCTCGAGCAGACCGTCGTAGTACATGTCGCGACGGGCCTGCGCGCAGTCGTGCACGTCGATGCCGAGGTGGTGGCTCGTCCCGTGCACCATGTAGCGGCGGTGCTGGCCGCCCTTGTCGGCGTCGAGGGCCTCGTCGGCCGTGACGGGGAGCAGGCCCCACTCGGCGACGCGCTTGGCGATGACCTCCATGGCGGCCTCGTGCAGGCGCCGGAACGGCACGCCCACGCGGGCCGCGGCGAACGACGCGTCGGCGGCCTCGCGCACCGTCTCGTAGATGCGGCGCTGGATATCGGTGAACGTTCCCGAGACGGGGAGGGTGCGCGTGATGTCGGCGGTGTAGAGGCTGTCGACCTCGACGCCCGCGTCGACCAGGATCAGATCTCCCGGCTTCACGGCGCCGTCGTTGCGGGTCCAGTGCAGATAGCACGCGTGCGGGCCCGACGCGGCGATCGTGTCGTATCCGACGCTGTTGCCGTCGGAACGCGCGCGCTGGTGGAACACGCCCTCGACCACGCGCTCACCGCGCGGGTGCTCGATGATGCGGGGGAGCTCGGCGACGATGTCGTCGAAGCCGCGGCCGGTGACCTCGACGGCCAGGGCCATCTGCGCGAGCTCGTAGTCGTCCTTGATCAGGCGCAGCTCCGAGACGAAGCGCGTCAGCTCGTCGTCGGTGCCCACCGTGCGGTCGTCCGCCTCGGGCGAGAACGCGTCCAGGTGCGCCGTGGTCAGGCCGAGGTCGGCGGCGACGCCGTCGAGGGCGGGACGCGGTCCGATCCAGAACTCGCCGATCGTGGCATCCGAATAGAACTCCGCCGTCGTGCGGTCGGCGCGCTCGCGGAAGTACAGCACGGCCTCGTGTCCCTCGTCGCGCGGCTCGAAGACGAGCACGGCGTCGGGCTCGGCGTCGCTGCCCCAGCCGGTGAGGTGCGAGAAGGCCGAGTGGGCGCGGAAGGGGTAGTCGCAGTCGTTGCTGCGCTGCTTGAGGCCGCCCGCGGGCACGACGACGCGCTGGCCGGGGAAGGCGCGCGAGACGCGCGCGCGACGCCGCGCGGCCCACGCGGCCTGCTCGCGCGGCTCGGGGAGCGCTGCCGGGTGCTCCGCCCAACCGGTAGAGATGGTGTCGAGGAAGCCGCGGGGGAACGGCGCCTTGCGGTTGCTGGGGGCGTCGAGGGCGACCTCGTCGGTCTGCGGCTCGGCGGTCGTGGGCTCGGCGGGTGCGGTCGTGTCGCTGGTGGAGGGGGCGTCCATCGTTCCAGTCTCGCACCCGTCGCCGCGTCGCGCACGGATGCCCCCGCACCGACGCGCGGGGAGGAGCCGTCTCAGCCCCCGGTGCGCTCCAGCTGCACGACGATCGGCCGGTGGTCGCTGCCGGAGCCGTCGAGGGAGCGCATCACGACCGAGCCCGACACGGTCCAGTCGGGCGTCGCCATGACATGGTCGATCGGGGCGCCGAGCAGGGCGGGCGCATCGGTCGGCCAGGTGCCCACCCCGCCGTTGCCGCTCTCCGACGCCGCGTCGTGGCAGCGACCGAGGGTTCCGCCGTCGACGCCCATGCCGGTCATGTGGTCGAGGGTCGCGTTGAAGTCGCCCGCGAGGATGACGTTGTCGCTCGCGCACTGGTCGGCGAGCCACTGCAGGTCGCTGCGCCACTGCGGCATGTACTCCTCGCGCGGGGCGACGGCGTGGGCGGCGACGATGATCGGACCGTCTCCCGACACGGGCATCGCCACGGCGCTGGGCACGGTGGAGGTGTTGCTCGACCCGTCGAGCGACGACTGGATGACGGAGTAGTCGCCGAGCTCGGGCCGGATCAGCACGGTGGTCGAGGTGGCATCCCATCCGGTGATGCCGTACTCGCCGTACTCGGCGTGGTGCGCCCACATCGGCTGGCCCATGTCGCGCATGAGCTTCGCGACCTCGGCGCCCGTGTCGATCGTCGTCTCGGGGAGCGTGACGACGTCGGCCTGCATGCCGACGGCGAACTGCGCGATCGACTCCGCCGAGGTCGCCGATCCCGCGGTGTTCCAGGTCATCACGCGCAGGCTCGTGTCGGTCTTGGCCGGCAGCGCCTCGGTGCCGAGACCGCGCTGACTCAGCAGGGCGACGTTGACCCCGCCGGCCAGGCCCAGGATGAGCGCGAGCACGAGCGCGAGGGCGCGGAGGGGCCGGATGAGGGCGAACAGCAGCATGAGCAGCGTCGCGGCCACCAACACGGCCGCCAGCGCCGCGCGGAAGGAGATGATCTGCGCGAGGGGGAAGGTGCGCTCGAGTCCGAAGGCCGAGGGCCACGTGAGCACCGCAGCGCCCGCCGCGAAGACGAGCGCGACGAGGAATCCGAGCAGCCGACGCACCCGACCGACCCTAGGACAGCCGTCTGGGAGATCGGCGGATGCCGGCAGGGTGGAGCCCGAGCGTCGTCATTGTGAGGGTGGGTGACGGGGTGCCCGGAGACGGCAGGGCGCGATACCGCGCGGCACGACGAGGCCCCGCGGTGCCCGCGCGCGCCGCGGCGGAACCCGGAGCGATACGCTCGACGGGTGCCACACGATCGTCGATTCCACGGACCGGCTGATCTGCACCTGCACTCCTCGCACTCCGACGGCACCGAGCCCCCCGCCGAGGTGATGGCGGCCGCCCACCGCCACGGCGTGCGCACGGCCGCGCTCACCGACCACGACACCACCTCCGGCTGGGCCGAGGCCGCCGAGGCGGCGACCTCGCTCGGGATGACGTTCCTCCCCGGCATGGAGTTGTCGGCCCGGCACCGGTGGCGCAGCGTCCACCTGCTCGCCTACCTCGTCGATCCCGACGACGCGGGCCTGCGCGCGATGACCGATCGCATCCGCTCGTCCCGCCTCGATCGCGCCCAGATCATGGCCGAGCGCATCTCGCACGACTACGACATCGCGTGGGACGACATCGTCGCGCAGACCACCGACGGCGCGACCGTGGGACGCCCCCACATCGCCGACGCCCTCGTCGCGCGGGGGATCGTGGCCGACCGCACCGAGGCGTTCGCCGGCATCCTGCACCCTTCCGGCGACTACTACGTCGCGCTCTACGCTCCCGACCCGGTGACCGCCGTCGAGCTGGTCGTCTCGGCGGGGGGCGTGCCGATCGTCGCACACCCGGCCGGTCGTGCCCTGCTGCCCGACAGCGTGATCGAGGCGATGCTCCGGGCGGGCCTGGCGGGATTCGAGCTCGCGCACCGCGAGAACCTTCCCGAGCCCACCGCGCTGCTCGCCGCCCTCGCCGCGGAGCGCGACCTCATCGTCACCGGGTCGAGCGACTATCACGGCCTCGGCAAACCCAACGTCCCGGGGGAGAACACCACGGCCGACGACATGGTCGCGCGCATCGTCGCTCGCGGCCGCGGAACGGCGCCGATCTACGCCTGAGGCGGGGGCCGCCGCGCCGGTGCGGGCCGGGGCGCCGGGGTGGGCCGCCGGGCGTCGGTCTGGGCCGGGGTGCTCGTGCGGGCTGGGATGCCGGTGCGGGCCGGGGTGGTGGGAGCCGCGATAAACGCCGTTTGTGCTCAGAAACGCGTCCTCGAAGCGTGTCTCGACACAGGAGGCGTTTCTCGCGGGGGTGAGGGCGGGGTGCGCCCTCCGGGTGGGGAGCAGAGGGGCCGGATGCCGCCGTCCGACCGCGACGAGCGACGGCGCCGACCCCCGAAGGAATCGGCGCCGTCGGAACGTGCGCGTGTCAGGCGACGGGAGCGGTCGGGGCTCCCGAGCTGCCGCCGCTGCGGCGGCGACGACGGCGGCGCGGTGCGGCGTTGCCGTCGTGGTGCTCCTTGCCGGAGCCGTCGTGCGTTCCGGCGCCGCCCTCGGTGCGCGGAGCGCCCTCTGTCGACGACTCGCCGCTCGACGAGCCCCCGCGACGACGGCGACGACGCGGGGCGCGCTCGCCCTCGGCATCCGTCGATCCCTCGCTCCTGCGCTCGGGCTTGGGCTTGGACTCGGCCGCCTTCGGCGCGGTCACGAGACGGCCCTTCGTGCCCTCGGGGATGTCGAGGTCGGTGTAGAGGTGGGGGCTCGACGAGTACGTCTCGGTGGGCTCGGGCTGACCGAACTCCAGGGCGCGGTTGATGAGGGCCCACTTGTGCACGTCGTCCCAGTCGACGAACGTCACCGCGATACCGGTTCGACCGGCGCGGCCGGTGCGGCCGGCGCGGTGCAGGTAGGTCTTCTCGTCGTCGGGGATCGTGTGGTTGATGACGTGCGTGACGTCGTTCACGTCGATGCCGCGCGCGGCGACGTCGGTGGCGATCAGCACGTCTTTCTTGCCGGCCTTGAACGCCGCCATCGAGCGCTCGCGCGCCTCCTGGCTCATGTCGCCGTGGACGGCGGCGGCGTTGAAGCCGCGGTCGCCGAGCTCGTCGACGAGCTTCTGGGCGGCGCGCTTGGTGCGGGTGAAGATGACCGCCTTCTCGCGGCCCTCGGCCTGCAGGATGCGGGCGATGACCTCGTCTTTGTCGAGCGAATGCGCGCGGTAGACGAGGTGCTTGATGTTCGCCTGCGTGAGGCCCTCGTCGGGGTCGTTGGCGCGCATGTGGATCGGGTTCGACATGAACCGGCGCGCCAGGGCGACGATCGGCCCGGGCATGGTCGCCGAGAACAGCTGCGTGTGCCGCACGGCGGGGACCTTCGAGAAGATCTTCTCGATGTCGGCGAGGAAGCCGAGGTCGAGCATCTTGTCGGCCTCGTCGAGCACGACCTCGGTCGCGTGCGACAGGTCGAGCAGGCGCTGGTTGGCGAGATCGATCAGACGGCCGGGTGTGCCGACGACGATCTGGGCGCCGGCCTTGAGCTGGTCGATCTGGCCCTCGTACGCCTTGCCGCCGTAGATGGCGACGACGCTCGTGGAGCGGTTGGAGGTCAGCATGTCCATGTCTTCGTAGACCTGCACGGCGAGCTCGCGCGTGGGGACGACGATGAGCGCCTTCACGCCCGGCTCGGGGTCGAGCCCGAGGCGCTGGACCACGGGGATGCCGAAGCCGAACGTCTTTCCGGTACCCGTCTTGGCCTGACCGATGATGTCCTGGCCGGGCAGGCCCAGGGGGATGGTCTGCTCCTGAATGGGGAAGGCATCGGTGATGCCCTTGGATGCCAGGGCATCGACGATGTCCTGGTCGATGCCGAGCTCGGCGAAGGTCGTCATGAAACAGCCTGTTCCGGCGGCGAGAGACCGCCTGGGGAGTCGTATCCACGCCGTCACTCGTCCACAGGCGCGGGGTCCCGATCCATCGCCGGGACCCGACCACTCTACCCGGCGTGTCTCGCGAGCCCCCGACACCGCGCCTAGGCTGTGGTCTGTGTTCGAGTGGCTTCGTCGTCGTCAGCGCCCGGTGGGCCGCACGCTGCAGTTGCGCTCGCGCGGAGACCTCGGCGAGGCCATGCGCGTCGACTTCGCCGAGCTGGCCCCCGACGTCGAGACCTTCCTCGGGCAGGCCGCCTACCTGCAGCTCGGTTTCTTCGAGACGCTGAGCGAGTTGATCGCCCTCACGCCCGAGCTCGCCGAGAAGGAGTCGCTGTCGCGCGCGGCGGGCGCGGCGCTGATCAAGCACCAGGAGCTCGTGGCGCTCATCCGCGAGCGCGGGGCCGACCCGACGCAGCTGATGCTGCCGTTCCGGGAGTCGCTCGACGAGTTCCGCCGCAACACGCACGGCATCCGTCCCCAGGAGACGATGCTGACGGTCCACATCACGGCCGGGATGCTCGACGACTTCTACCTGGCGCTCTCCTCGAGCTACGGCGACACCGGTAAGCGCGTGGCGCGCATCCTGCAGGCCGACGACGACCGGCAGGCGATCGTCGACATCCTCGGCGCCACGATCGACAGCGATGAGGAGTGGCGCTGGCTCCTCGCGCTGTGGGGGCGCCGGCTCGTCGGCGACACGCTGCTCGTCGCGCGCTCGGCGCTGCGGCACGGGCACCTCGACCGCGCCGACGAGGCCAAGGTCGAGCCCGTCTTCAGCGAGCTGATGGGTGCGCACGCGCGACGCATGGATGCCATGGGCCTGGCGGCCTGACACCGCTGCGTTCGTGCGGGGCGCCGTCGCGGTGGCTCGGACGCGCCATCGGTGCGCTCGTGAGGGCGCTGTCGCGGCTCGGCTCCGTGGCTCCCGTGCGGGCCCTCGCGGAGGCTGAGACGGGAGGCCGTGCGTCGCGAAGCGTCAGACGGTCAGGTGCGCGCGATCCGCGTCGTCGCGGGCGCGACGCGCACGACTGACGAGCGGGATCAGCGCGAACACCGTGGCCGCGGGGGCGAGGACAGCCACCACCCAGACGAGGGGCGAGTCGCCGAGCCCCGTCCAGGTGAGCGCCGTCCACGCGACGGCGGCCGCCGCCGCGCCCGCGAACGGGGCGAGCGCGGCTCCGCGCAGGTCGCGGCCGGGGAGCGCGACGTGGGCCGCGAGGCCGATCACCGCGCCCACCAGGAGACCGAGCAGGATCTGCACGGCGGAAGGATCAGGCGACGAAGCCGACGCGTCGCGACTCTTCGGTGCCGAGTTCGACGAACGCGAGGTTGGCGGTGGGGACGAGGTACGAGTTGCCCTTGACGTCGGTGAAGGTGACGTGGCTGGCGGAGCTGTCGAGGGCCGAGGCGACGGCCGACTTGACGGCGTCGGAGCTCTCGTTGGTCTCGAAGTTGAGCTCGCGGCCGGTGTTGGTGATGCCGATGCGGATCTCCACGATGCGTCCTTTCCCCGCGGGCCGCGGTCGGCCCGGCGCGTGCTTCGACTCTAGGGCAGGGTTCCGACACGGCAGCCCGTCGCGCGGGCCGCTTCGCGGATGGCGAACGCGACGCGCCAGGCGTGCGCCGGCCGCGGTGCGCACACCGTCGAACGTCGCCGATCGATGCCGCCCCGCCCGTCGCACCGGAGCGATGTCGGAGGTCGCCGTTAGCGTGGAACGCATGCAGATGACGGATGCCGCCACCCCCGGCGGTGCGACGGCGAGCGACGGTCTCGACGCCGACCAGCGCGAGATCGTCGCGTGGCCCGCCACCGCCAGCGGCGTCGTCGTGGGGGCTCCGGGGTCGGGCAAGACGACGACCCTGCTGGCGCGCGTGCGCGAGCTCGTGGCATCCGGTGTCGATCCCGACCACCTGCTCGTCCTCACCCCCACGCGGCCCGCGGCGACGGCGCTGCGCGATCCCCTCGCGCTCGCGGTCGAGCGCGCGACGGGCGGTGCGCTCGCGCGGTCGGTGGCGTCGTTCGCGTTCCACCTGGTGCGGGGCGCCGAGGTGCGGCGGGGCGGCGAGCCCCCTCAGCTGCTCACCGGCGGCGACGAAGACCAGATCATCCGCGACCTGCTCGAGGGCGACGCCCTCGACGAGCTCGAGGGCGCGTCGCGCTGGCCCGACTGGCTGGGCCCGACCATCCGCGCCACCCGGGGGTTCCGCGGCGACCTGCGCGCCTTCCTGGCGGAGTGCACCGAGCTCGGACTCGGCTCCGACGACCTGACCGCGCTGGCCGCGCGACACGACCTCCCCGTGTGGGCGTCGCTGGCGTCGTTCGCCGACGAATACCGCGCGGTGCGGGCGGCCATGCGCGGCGCGCACCGCGACGCGGCAGACCTCGCGCGCGAGGCGGTGTCGGTCCTCGACGAAGCCCTCGCGGACCGCGCGCTGCTGGGGCGCTTCGCGACGCTGCGGTGCATCCTCGTCGACGACGCCCAGGAGCTCACCGCGGGAGGCATCGACCTGCTGCGCGCCTGTCGCGCCCTCGGGATCGGGGTCGTCGCGTTCGGCGACCCCGACGTGGGATCGGGGGCCTTCCGTGGGGCGACGCCCGAGAACTTCGCGCGTCTCGCGCGCGAACTCGGGACCCTCGCGGCCCTGCGCACCCCCCACCGTGGAACGCCCGAACAGATCGACCTGGTGCGCCAGGTGGCATCCCGCATCGGCGCGGCCGGCGTCGTGGCGCACCGCAGCGCGCCCGTCGGCGTGGCGAGGCAGGGCTCGGTGCGCACCTACCTGCTTCGCTCGCCCGCCGAAGAGGCCGACGCGATCGCGCGCATCCTGCGCGAACGGCACGTGATCGAGGGAGTGGCCTGGGGTTCGTGCGCGGTCATCGCCCACGACTCACGACAGGTCGCGACCCTCGAGGCCGAGCTGGCCGCTCGCGAGGTGCCCGCTCGTGCCAGCGGGCCCGGTCTCGCCCTGGGCGCGCAGCGACCGGTGCGCGACCTCGTGCGCCTGGTCGAGCTCGGCACCACCGCCCCCGAGGAGTGGGTCGCCGATGACGTCGTCGACGCTCTGCTCGGCACCTTCGGGGGCCTGGATGCCATCGAGCTGCGGCGACTGCGCACGGCCCTGCGCCACGAAGAGGTCGGGGCAGGGGGAGTGCGCGCGGCGACCGAACTCTTGGTGTCGGGCGTGCGGTTCCCCCTCGAGCTGGCCACGATCGACTCCCGGGAGGCTCGCCGAGCGATCCGTCTCGGCGAGACCCTCGCGGCGCTGCGCGGCCAGGCGGAGGGCCGGGCGACCGCGCACGAGCTCCTCTGGACGGCGTGGGAGCGCAGTGCCCTCTCGCGCACCTGGCGCGAGGCCGCCCGCGGTCACGGGCCCATCGCGGAGCAGGCCGATCGCGACCTCGACGCGATCGTCGCCCTGTTCCAAGCCGCCAAACGCTTCACCGAACGCGAACCCGACGGCGAAGCGGCGGTGTTCCTGCGGTCCGTCCTCGACAGCGATGTCGCCGAAGACCGCATCGAGCAGCCGGCCGTGGTCGACACCGTGCGCATCCTCACCCCCGCTGCGGCCGCCGGCACGGCGTTCGACACGGTCGTCATCGCCGGTGTGCAAGACGGCGTCTGGCCGAACACGCGGTTGCGCGGCGGTTTGCTCGAGACGTGGCGTCTCGCCGACGCCGTGCAGAACCCCGACCTTCCCGCGGCGGGCATGCTCGATCGCCGCCGCGCCGCGATGCACGACGAGCTGCGCCTCTTCGTCCGCGCGATCAGCCGTGCCGACTCCCTGCTCGTCGTCACCGCGGTCGACGACGACGACACCGGGCCCAGCGTGCTGTTCGAGATGCTGCCGACCCCCGAGCCCGCGGCGGCGATCCCGGAGCACCCGCTGTCGTTGCGCGGGCTCGTCGCCCGGCATCGCCGCTCGTTGACCGCTCCGCGCGTCACCGCCGCCGAGCGGGTGCACGCCGCCGGGCAACTCGCCCTGCTCGCGAACGCCGGTGTCGCCGGTGCCGCTGTCGAGCAGTGGTACGGCGTCGCTCCGCCGAGCTCCACCGCCCCCTTGCGCGATCTCGACCGCGAAGACGTGCGCGTCTCGCCCTCGCGACTGCACGCCCTCGAGGAGTGCCAGCTCGACTGGGTCATCGCCGATCTGGGCGGCGACCGCGGCGGCACCACGGCGGGCATCGGCACCATCATCCACGCGGCGCTCGAGACCGCGGCATCCTCGTCCGAAGACGACCTGTGGGCGGTCGTCGACGAGAGGTGGGGAGAGCTCGTGTTCGACGCCGCGTGGCGCGAGCGCGCCGAGCGCGTGCGTGCGCGCGACCTCGTGCGTCGGCTCGCGGCCTACCTGCGTCGGTTCGACGACGCGGGTGGACGGCTCATCGCCGCCGAGCGGCATTTCGAGGTGCCGATCCCGATCGCCGATGCCGGCGCGCACGGGGCCGTGCTCAGCGGCGACATCGACCGGGTCGAGCTCACCCCGTCGGGCGAGGTCGTCATCGTCGACCTCAAGACGGGCAAGAGCGAACCGCAGACCGACGCGAAGGTCGCCGACAATCCGCAACTCGCGGCCTATCAGCTGGCGTTCTCGTCGGGCGCGATCGACCAGGTGGCGGGCCCGCCCGCCGGCGGGGCGAAGCTGCTGGTTCTTCGGCCGACGGCCGCGACGAAGGACTACGCCGAGCCGACGCAGAAGCCGTTCGACGAGGAGCAGCGGGCCGCGTTCGTCTCGCGTGTGCAGAGCGCGGTCGACGTCATGCGGGGGACGACGTTCGCGGCCCCCTATGAGGTGCACTGCCGCGACGAGTTCTCGTACGGGCTGTGCCGCATCCACACCGTCTCGGCGGTGAGCGCGTCATGAGCGAGGTGTTGTCGGCGGCGACCATCGCCGCGGCTCTGGGGCAGTTCCCCCCCACGGTCGAACAGACCGCCGTGATCGAGGCCCCGCTCGAACCCGCGCTCGTGGTGGCGGGGGCCGGCAGCGGCAAGACCGAGACGATGGCGGGCCGCGTCGTCTGGCTCGTCGCGAACGCCCTTGTGCGTCGCGACGAGGTGCTCGGACTCACCTTCACGCGCAAGGCCGCGGGAGAGCTGGCGGAGCGCATCCAGCGCCGCCTGCAACGACTGTCCGAATTCGAGGCGCGCGGGCTCCTGCCGTTCCTCCCGCGTCTGCACGCGGAGGGCCGCCTCGAGGTGTTCGCCGACCTCTCGGCGCTCGAGGGGGCGCGCGGCGACGCGGCGCGGCGCGAGGCACTCGACGCGCTCGTGGCCATGACCGGGGCCGAGGTGCCCGACGCGCACGACGGCGACCAGCTGCTGCACCGCCCCACCGTGTCGACGTACAACAGCTTCGCCGACTCGATCGTGCGCGAGCACGGCCTGCGCATCGGTCGGGATGCCGAGGCGGCGATCCTGTCGGAGTCCGCGGCGTGGCTGCTCATGCGACGTGTCGTGTTCGCCTCCGACGACCCGCGGTTGGAGGAGCGTCAAGAATCCCCCCGCACGCTGATCGACGCGGCGCTGCGCATCGCCCGCGACGGCGTCGACAACCTCGTCGACCTCGACGACCTGGCCGCGTTCCCCGACGAGTTCGGGCGGATCGTCGAGCGGCCCTCGACCTCCGCGCGCGTGAGCGTCTACAAAGAGGTCGGGGATGCCGCCGCGAAGGTCTCGGCGCTGTCGCTCCTGGCGACGCTCGCGGCCGCCTACGACCGCGAGAAAGCCCGGCTCGGCGTGATGGACTTCGCCGACCAGGTGGCCGGGGCCCTGCGCATCGCCCGCGAGCACCCCGCGGTGGTGGCGGAGCTGCGTGCTCGCTACCGCGTGGTGCTGCTCGACGAGTACCAGGACACCTCCGTCGTGCAGACCGACCTGCTGGCGACCCTGTTCGGCGGCACCGGGGTGATGGCGGTGGGCGATCCGCATCAGGCCATCTACGCGTGGCGCGGGGCGAGCGCGGGAAACCTGGGCGGCTTCCCGGCGGCGTTCGCCCCCGGCGTCGACTGCCGACGGTTCACGCTGCTGACGAGTTGGCGCAACAGCGCGCAGGTGCTCACCGCGGCCAACGCGGTACTCGCTCCTCTCGCGCCGCGCGCCGCCGTGGCGGTCGACGAGCTGCGACCGCGACCCGGTGCACCGGAAGGACTCGTCGAGACGGTCTTCGAGAACGACCTCGACGCCGAGGCCGACCGCGTGGCGGCCTGGTTCGTCGGGGTGCGCGCGCAACGCGCTGCGCACGGGCGCTCCACGACCGGTGCCCTGCTGTTCCGCAGCAAGAAGCACATGGTGCGCTTCGGCGACGCGCTCGGGCGACGCGGCATCCCCCATCGCATCCTCGGGCTGGGGGGACTGCTCACGACCCCCGAGGTGGTCGACGTGGTGTCGGTGCTCCGGGTGATCAGCGACCCCGAGGCGGGGTCGGCGCTCATCCGCTTGCTGTCGGGCCCGCGCTGGGCCGTGGGCCTGGCCGATCTGCGCGCGCTCGCCCAGCTCGCGAAGCGTCTCGCCACGCATGACGTCGCTTTGCAGCCGCTGCAGCCCGACGTCGTCGATCGGCTGCGCTCGACGCCCGGTGCCGACCGCGCGTCGCTCGTCGACGCCCTCGACTTCGTCGCGCGTCAGAGCGACGGTCACGGCTGGCTCGCCGACATCACGCCCGACGGGCGCGCGCGGCTGCGCGAGGCAGGCGCGGTGTTCGCCGGGTTGCGCCGGAGCCTCGGTGCGCCGATCCCCGAACTGATCCGCCTCATCGAAGCCGAGCTACGGCTCGACATCGAGCTCGCCGCGAACGAATCCCGCGGCCCCGCGCGCGTCGCCTCGGCGCAGCTGCGGGCCTTCGTCGACGAGATCCGCGGCTTCCTCGCGGCCGACGAATCGGGCTCGGTGTCGAGTCTGCTGGCGTGGCTCGACCACGCCGAGCAGGCCGACGAGTTCGCGCCGCGCACCGAGCCGCCCGAGGACGACGTCGTGCAGCTGCTCACCATCCACGGGTCGAAGGGTCTCGAGTGGGATGCCGTCGCCGTGGTGCGTCTCGTGACCGACGAGCTCCCCTCGCTCGCGCGCGACACGAAGGGGTGGTTGGGGTTCGGCATCCTTCCGTCCGAATTCCGCGGTGATGCGGCCTGGCTCCCCGTGTTCGGGTGGCGAGGGGCCGAGACCCAACAGGATCTGAAGGCCGCGATCGAGTCCTTCGTCGCCGACAACCGCGGCCGACAGCTCGACGAGGACCGTCGACTCGCCTACGTGGGCTTCACCCGCGCGCGCGATCACCTGCTCCTGTCGGGGTCGAGCTGGTCGGGCACGAAGCGCCCGCGCCGGCCGAGCGTCTTCCTCGACGAAGCCCTCGAGGCGCTCGGGATCGACCTCGTGATCGACGATCCCGGTGACGACCCGTACGACGGGGAACGCCGCCTGCTGCACTGGCCGCTCGATCCGCTGGGTGCGCGCCGCACGGCCGTCACGGCGGCGGTCGCGCACGCGCAGGCGGCCAGGAACGCTCCGCCGGCAGCGCCCGACCCCGACCTCGATCTGCTGTTGGCGGAGCGGGCCGAGCGGCTCCGCCCGGAGCATGCGCCCGCGCCCACCCGCATCCCGGCGTCGAAGTTCAAGGATTTCGTCGCCGATTACGGCGGAGCGGTCGAGGATCTGCGTCGACCGATGCCGGAACGCCCGTATCGGCAGACCCGTCTCGGCACACTCTTCCACGCGTGGGTCGAGCAGCGCTCGGGGCTCGTGGGGTCGGGGGTCGGGCTCGATGACGACGCGCTGTGGGACGACGACGAGGCCGGCTCCTCCGCCGCGGATGCGGCCGAGCTGCAGCGGCTGCGCGAGTGCTTCGAGCGGTCCGAGTGGGCGTCACTGCGCCCGATCGAGGTCGAGACCGAGATCGATTACGTCACGAGGCGGCTCGACGGCCGGGACCACGTGGTGATCTGCAAGCTGGACGCCGTCTACCGGCACGGGGATCGCTACGAGATCGTCGACTGGAAGACGGGGCGCCCGCCGACCACCGAGGCCGAGCGTCGATCGCGCATGGTGCAGCTCGAGCTGTACCGCGAGGCGTACCACGCGAAGCACGGCATCGACCTCGACCTCATCGACGTCGCGCTGTTCTACGTCGGAGACGAACTGGTCATCCGGGGCTGACTGAGCCGGCGGCACCTCTCCACCGGCGCGAGGGACAGCGGGAGCCGCCGGCACGGGGCGCCCATTGCGGCGGGGAGATCCGGAGAGCCCCTGCTGCGGGGGTACACGCAGCGCACGCCGCCATGGGAGCCCACGGCAATCAGCTGCGGGAACCCGCCGCCGTGGGAGCCCACGGCAATCAGCTGCGGGAACCCGCCGCCCCCGGAAGAGCCGCGAGAGCCCGCCGCCGCGGTGTCAGACCGTGTCGTCTGCGACGCCCCAGCGGCGGAGGGCGGCGCGGCTCGCGCGCGCGGCATCCTCCTCATCGTCGACCGGGGAGGGGTCGGGCTCGGCGGAGTCGCGGTGCGCGCGGATCGCGGGCTCGGCCCCCTCGCCGGCGTCGCCGGACACGGCCGACGAGCCCCAGAGCGAGGTGGTCGCGGTCTCGCCCCGCAGGGCGGGCCCCTGGGTGCGCGCGTCGTCGTCGTCCCAGCCGTCCAGGTCGAGGGGGGCGGTCTCCTCGGGGTCGACGTCGTCTCGAGCGGGCAGCTGATCGACGTGGATCGCTCCGGTGTCGGCATCCGGATCGTGGTCGTCGAGGGCTTCCGCGAGAGCCTCCGCGGCGGCGACGCGATCGCGCTCGGCCGAGAGGTACAGCGACAGGGCCTCGGGGTCGTAAGCGTCGGTCTGCATCGACGTGTCGACGACGGCGGGCGCGGCGACGGGAGGCACCGACTCGACGAGGGCCATGGCGTCGTCGATGTCGCTGCGGGAATCGGGCACGATGTGGTCCCCGCGCACCCCGTCGGCGAGGGCGTCGAGCAGGGCGACCGCGTCGGCGACGACGTCGCTCTCACCCGCGTCGTGACCGTGCACGAGCCAGCGGGCGAACTCCAGTTCGGCGTAGAAACGGGCGCGCTCGCGCAGCAACGGATCGGGGGAGCGTTCGCCCGCCGCTGCATAACCCTCGTGCACGTCGTCGGCGGCGAGGGGAGCGGATGCCAGCCAGCGCAGATCGACCGCCGGGTCGCCGACGCTGAGACCGCCCCATTCCAGGATGCCGACCACGTGCGGCACGTCGTGCTCGTCGTCGGCGAGCACGACCGAGGCGCTGGTGGCCCCGCCGAGGACGACGGCGGACTCGAAACGCCACAGGTCGTCGACGTCGACGGCGCGGCGCCAGCGCAGCATGAGATCGTCGCTGACGCGTCCGGTGGCGTCGGCGCGATCGAGGAGCCTCTTCACGTCGTCGCGCACCTGCTCGGGGGAGCGGACCGGCAGTCCGTCGGTGCGCACGATCGACACGGGCAGGGCGTGGACGGCCGCGAGCGCGGCGCCGATCGCCGGAGCGTAGCCGGGGCCTTTCGGCAGGTGCGCGGGGTCGATGCGGTACCCGTCGATGTGGTCGACGACCAGCACGCGCTGCGCGCCCGACCCGGCCTCGCCGAGCACCTCGGGCACGGCGAACGGCAGGAGCGCGCGGACTCCCGCGGTCAGCGCGTGCAGAGCTCGAGCCTCCGCGGCGAGATCCGACGACGCCTCGTCGCTCGCGGGCATCCGCACGACGACATCGCG
This sequence comes from Microbacterium sp. BWR-S6Y, assembly GCF_041379845.1. NCBI lineage: Bacteria > Bacillati > Actinomycetota > Actinomycetes > Micrococcales > Microbacteriaceae > Microbacterium > Microbacterium sp. BWR-S6Y. The sequence goes on along the minus strand of NZ_JBFECV010000007.1, from coordinate 119,753 downwards.
TCCGTCGTCGGTCGTCGCGAGCGCGGAATCGAAGCGTCCGCCGCTGTTCTCGGTCAGCGCACTGACGCTCGAGATCGCGGTGCGCGGGAGGGCCGCCGTCGCCGACGCGGCTAAAATGAGGGGCGAGCGTGCCATGCCCCCCAGGGTAGGTCGGGGCTTCACCCCTCGGCCTGCGCCACGCCCTTCTGCGGTGAGGTCGGGCCTTCCCGTTCCCCGTCCGCAGCCGCCACCAGAGAGGTGCCCGATGCCGCTTTCCGCGCCCATCCCGGTCGACGCTTCGGAGCCGTTGCGCGTCGCCCGTTCCGGAGACGAGCGCGTCGACGACGCTCTGCTCGGCCGTCTGCGTGCTGACCGGTCAAGCCGCGTCCTGCTCGTGCGTCGCGATGCGGCGCCGATGCGCGACGGGCGGTTGGTCCTCGTCGAGGCGGGATCGCCGGCATCCGGTGGCGTGCCCGTGCGCGAGTGGGCGTTCCTCGGCCGCTCGGCCGACGGCGCGGCGGTGCTGCTGGCCGTCGTGGACGACGATGCTCCCGATGATCTCGTCCCGGATGCCGCGTGGGCGGCGCTGCGGGCGGCGGGGGGCGACCTCCCGGCGACGGAGGCGGAGGTGTTCACGAACGCCGTCGCCCTGGCGGGCTGGTTGCGCGACGCTCCGTTCTGCCCGGCGTGCGGAACGCGCACCGAGGTGCGCCACGCCGGATGGTCGCGGCACTGCCCGAATTGCGGCCGCGAGCACTTCCCGCGCACCGATCCGGCCGTGATCGTGCTCGTGCAGTCCGCGGAGTCCGACGATCGGATCCTCCTGGGGGCCAACGCCGCCTGGGGCGGTGATCGGTACTCCTGCTTCGCCGGCTTCGCCGAGGCGGGGGAGTCCCTCGAGGACGCGGTGCGGCGCGAGGTCGGGGAGGAGTCGGGCGTCCGTCTCGACGACATCGCGTATCGCGGGTCGCAGGCCTGGCCGTACCCGCGTTCGCTCATGCTCGGCTTCCGGGCGCGCGTCATCGACGACGACGACGCGCGCGCCGACGGCGAGGAGATCGTCGAGGTGCGGTGGTTCGATCGCGAGGAGATCGGCGCGTCCCTGCGCGGTGAGGGGACGGCGCAGCTGCCCGGCCCGGCCTCGATCGCGCGTCGGCTCATCGAGGACTGGTATCGGGGCGTCGCGTGACAGGTCCTCTCGACGGGCTCGACGAGCACCAGCTCGAGGCGGCTCGGGCCCTGCGCGGTCCCGTGTGCGTGCTGGCGGGCGCCGGCACCGGCAAGACGCGGGTGATCACGCGACGCATCGCGCACGGCGTGGACACCGGGGCCTACTCTCCGCAGCGCGTGATGGCGGTGACCTTCACGGCGAAGGCGGCGGGTGAGATGCGGGGGCGACTGCGCGCCCTCGGCGTCTCGGGCGTCTCGGCGCGCACGTTCCACGCCGCCGCCCTCGCGCAGGTGAACTTCTTCTGGCCGACCCTCGCGGGGGATCAGGCGCCGTCGATCATCGACAACAAGGTGCGCATGCTCGCTCACGCGGCCGACGGCGTGGGCCTGGCCCCCGACACGGCGACGCTGCGCGACGTGGCGGCGTCCATCGAGTGGCGCAAGGTCACGCTCCGTTCGATCGATCAGTACGCGGCCGACCGCCCCGAGGGGGTGGGCCGTCTCGGTGTCGATCAGGTGGTCGCCCTTCAGCGCGCCTACGAGAAGCTCAAAGACGAGCGGCGGCAGATGGACTTCGAAGACGTGCTGCTCACGTGCGCGGGCATGATCGAGGCGGAGCCGCGGGTGGCGGCGGCAGTGCGGGAGCAGTACCGCCACTTCACGGTGGACGAGTTCCAGGACGTGTCGCCCCTGCAGAACCGCCTGCTGGAGTTGTGGCTCGGCGACCGCCGTGACCTGTGCGTGGTGGGCGACGCGAGTCAGACGGTGTACTCCTTCACGGGTGCCGACGCGCGCTACCTGTTGGAGTTCGCGCGCACGCACGAGGACGCGCGGGTGGTGCGCCTCGAACGCAACTACCGCTCCGCGGCTCCCGTGCTCGCCGTGGCCAACGACCTCATGCGCGGACGCGCGGGGGCGCTCGAACTCGTCGCCGCGCGCGCCGAGGAGGCCCCCGTCCCGACGGTGCGGGCTTTCGACGACGACGAGGCCGAGGCCGTCGCGGTCGCCCGGTCGATCGCCGAGGCCCTCGCCGGGGGAGTCGACCCGCACGACATCGCCGTGCTCTACCGCTCTCACGCGCAGTCCGCCGCGATCATGACCGCCCTGGCGGCGAAGGGGATCGCCGCCTCGGTGCTGGGCGGGCGCAAGTTCTTCGACCTGCCCGAGGTGCGGCAGGCGCTCATGGCACTGCGGGCGGCGTCGGTCGCTCCGATGCAGACGGGCTTCCTCGGCACGGTGCGCGACGTGCTGCGCAGCGTGGGACTCACGGACGATCCGCCGGAGGCCGGCGGCGCCCTGCGCGAGGCGTGGGAGGCGCGCGCCGCTCTCCTGAGGTTGGCCGAGGAGGCTCCAGAGGGAACCGATCTGCGCGGATTCACCGACGACCTGCAGGCGCGGGCGCGCGACCAGCACGAACCGACGACGCGCACCGTGACGCTCGCGACGTTGCACGCGGCCAAGGGACTCGAGTGGGACCATGTGTACCTCATCGGCGTCAGCGAGGGGCTGCTGCCCATCTCGTATGCGAAGACCTTCGAGGCGGTCGACGAGGAACGCCGTCTCGCCTACGTCGGTGTCACGCGCGCGGCGCGCACCCTGTCGGTGAGCTGGGCTCGGGGTTTCGGACGGATGGAGCGGTCTCCGTCGCGTTTTCTGCGAGAGATCGGCAGTGGCAGTCTGCGCTCGGCCGATGCATCTCCCAGACCCGCCGGAACGAATCGACGTCGAGGCGCAACGACCGCGTCTGGGGCGCGCGCGGAGCGGTGAGCAGGAACCGCGCGGCGCGCCCGGCCTCGGCCGCGAGGGCGACGTCGACCTCGGGCCGCGGTCGCCCGACCAGCTGCGCGGCGATGACGGGCCAGTTGGGGTCGTCGCGGCGCTGATCGGCGTCGATACAGGCCAAGCAGGCGGTGAGGCCCGGTCGCACGACGGGTCCGATGCGGGCCCGGCCGCCGTCGAGCACGAGGGGGAGGTGCGCGATGTCGTCCCTCATGAACGTCGCCGCCCGTCGGGGTTCGACGCGGTAGGCGCCCAGCATCACGACCGCTGATCCGGGCGGCGCCGTCTCGCTGGCCGGTCCGGCCCACGACAGCACGCGCGCCCGCGCGGGCAGAGCGGCCAGCACCGCCCGCACGGCGCGCGCGGGCAGATCGTCGGCGGTCTGCACGACGACCGGGGCATGCCGTCGCCGCGAGCGACACGCCGGCGCGACGGCCGCGAGCAGATCGTCGACGTGCCCCTCGGGTGCGCCGCACAGCTGTCCGAGATTGCGCGCGGCCGCGCGCGTCGTGCCCTCCACGAGGGCGGCCACCACGACGTCGACCCAGTCGGCGGCGTAGGGGGCGACGGCGAGCGGCGGCGCACCGAACTGCACCCGGCCGTCGTCGCGCCACAGGGGGAGGGCGGAGGCGGAGAGACGGATCATCGCCCGATCATGGCGCGCCGTCAGCCCTTGGATGCCGTTGTCCACACGTCCTGCGCCGACCTATGGCGGTGGGGAGGAGCGGTGCCGCGTCATCCCCACGGCGCGCTCACGGGTGGCTGCCGAGATCAGGGCGATCCGTCATCCGCTCTCTCGCCCTTTCCAGAAGCGTCGCCGCGCACGAAAGGGACGGCCGCGGCGCGGCGGAGAGCCGCGCCACGACCGTGCGTCGTCAGACCGGTCGCTGGTCTCCCGGGGCGGCGTCGTCGTCGGGGTCGGCACGGGGCCCGGAGTCGTCGGCACCCGCCGCCCCGCTCTCGTCGGCCTGGTCCGCAGTCGCCGGGGTCGCGTCATCCGTCGCCCCGGCGGCACCGGCGCGATCGGCGGGCGCCGAGTCCTCGGCATCCGGGCGACCGCCGCTCGCCTCTTCGGCGAGCAGCTGCGCGAGGGCGTCATCCATCGCGTCGGCGGGGGCGGCTTCTCCCCGCGACGCCGCGGTGACCCGGGCGATGAGGGCGGCGGGGTCGTCGATGTCGTCGGACGAGGGCATGAGGTCGGGGTAGTCCCACAGCGCGTCGCGCCCCTCGACGCCGACCGCCGCGGTGACCGCGCGCCACATGGCGGCGGCTTCGCGCATGCGTCGCGGGCGCAGTTCGAGACCGACGAGCGAGCCGAGCGCCTGCTCGGCAGGTCCGCCGACGGCGCGGCGGCGACGCACCGCTTCGGCGATGCGCGCGGCGGAGGGGAGACGCGAGGTGGCGTCCTCGGTCACGACGTCGACCCATCCCTCGATGGTCGCGAGCAGGTTCTCGAGCCGGGTAAGCGCCGCCGTCTGCTCCTCGGACCGCTCGGGCAGCAGCGCGCCGCTCTCGAGCGCACCTCGCAGCTCGTCGGGCTGCGAGGGGTCGAACCGCGACGCCAGCTCTTCGAGGGCGTCGGTGTCGACGCGAATGCCGTGCGCGAAGTCGCGCACCTGCGAGATGACGTGCAGGCGCAGCCAGCGGGCGTGGCGGAACAGGCGGGCGTGCGCGAGCTCACGCGTCGCGAGATACAGGGCGAGCTGGTCGTCGGGGATCTCGAGGTCGCGGCCGAAATCGGCGAAGTTCTGCGGCAGGATCGCCGCGTCCCCGTCGGGCATGAGGGGGATGCCGACGTCGCCCCCGCCGACGACCTCGGTCGACAGGCGCCCGACGACGTGCCCCAGCTGCGTGGCGAACAGGGACCCGCCGACCGTGCGCATGAGGCGCCCGGCGCCCGCGATCATGTCCTGCATGTCCTCGGGGGCCTGTTGCCCGAGGGCCGTGGTCAGCGCGTCGGCGATGCTCGTCGCGACGGGCTCGGCGAGCTCCTGCCACACGGGCAGGGTCGCGCTCACCCAGGCGCCGCGGGTGACGGCGCGCGGCGGACGCGGGAGGTCGCTGATCGTCGTCGCCTCGCCGAGCCACAGGCCCGCGAGAGTGAACGCCTGATCGAGGTCGGTGCGCTGACCGGTGGTCACGCCGAGGCCGTCCTGGTTGGCGATGTGGAGCGCCTGACGCTCGGCGAGGCTCCAGTCGACGCCCTCCTGCGTGCCCGAGAACGCGCCCTGCAGCTGGTTCATCACCTGCTGCAGCATCGCCGGATCGATCTGCATCCCCGACAGGCGGGAGAGCTGTTCGGGGTCGATCCCGCTGGTGTCGCCCGACATGAGGCGACGCATGAGCTCCTGGAACTCCTCCTCGGGGCTCCGGTCGTCGTCTGCCACTTCAGCCGCCTTTCAGCCAGGTCTGGGGGAACGAGATCTACGCTAGTCGCACGTTTCCCCGCAACAGTCGGCCCGGCCCCTCGCCGCTTACGCCGCGCGCGAACGACCCGGACGAAGGACCCCCACTGTGACGCTGTTCGACGAGAACGTCTCCCTCGTGCCCGCGCCCCGACAGCGATGGAGCCGCGCCACCGTCGCCGGCGTGTGGGCTCTGGCCGTGGCGCTCGTGGTGCTCCTGGTCATGACGTTCCTGCCCACGGCGTACGTCATCCAGCAGCCGGGACCCGTCTACAACACGCTCGGCACGTCGACCGACGCCGACGGCGTGGAGACGCCCCTCATCACCGTGCCCGAGGAGAAGGACAGCACCACCACCGGTCAGCTCGACCTGCTCACCGTGCAGGTCAGCGGCAACCGCGAGCGCACGCCGTCGTGGATCGAGCTCGCCATGGCATGGTTCGACCGTTCCCGCGCGGTCGTTCCCATCGACCGCATCTTCCCCGCGGGGCAGACCACCGAGCAGCGCAACACCGAGAACGCCGCCCTGATGAGCGACTCGCAGCTCGAGGCGTCGGCCGCAGCCCTCCGCGAGCTCGGGTACGACGTGCCCGGCGAGATCGCGATCGGCACGGTCGACGATGCGGGGGCCGCCGCGGGCGCGCTGCAGGTGGGCGATGTCGTCACCTCGGTCGACGCCGTCGCCGCCGCGAACATCGACGCGATCCGCTCCGCGGTGCAGGCCGCGGCGGGAAAGCCCGTGACGGTCGCGTACACGCGCGACGGCGTCGCCGGCACCGCGACGATCACGCCGAAGTCGACCGAGGCGAACGGCCAGCAGCAGTGGCTGCTCGGCATCGGCCTGCAGCAGTCGTTCGACCTTCCCGTCGACGTGAAGATCCAGCTGAACGGCGTCGGCGGACCCAGCGCCGGCATGATGTTCGCGCTGGGCATCATCGACAAGATGAGCGAGGGAGACCTCACCGGGGGCCAGCACATCGCCGGCACCGGGACGATCGACGCCGACGGCAACGTCGGTCCGATCGGTGGCATCCGGCAGAAGCTCTACGGAGCCCGGGATGCCGGGGCGACGGTGTTCCTCGCCCCGGAGTCGAACTGCAACGAGGTGGTGGGGCACGTGCCCGACGGCATCCGGGTGTTCTCGACCGCGACCCTCGAACAGTCGCTCACGGTACTGCAGACCATCCGCGACGGCGGCGATCTCGACGCCCTGCCGACGTGTGGTTCGGGATCGTAGCATTCACGGCGAACCCCGAGAACGGCGCGCCTAGGATGAAGAGGTGACCACGACCTCAGCGCCGAACCAGGCCACGCCCCCGAACCGCTCCCGACGGATCATCTCGATCACCCTGGCGGTGATCGCAGCGCTCGTCGTCGCGTTCTTCGTCTTCGCGAACCTCTATTCCGATTGGCTGTGGTTCCAGCAGCTGGGCTTCACGGGGGTGCTCACCACCCAGTGGATCGCGCGCACCGTGATGTTCGCGGTCGGGTTCCTCGCGATGGCGGTTCCGGTGTGGGGCGCGATCCAGTTGGCGTACCGCCTCCGACCCGTCTACGCGCGTCTGAGCTCGCAGCTCGACCGCTACCAGGAGGTCGTCGAGCCGCTGCGCCGTCTGGCGATGTGGGGCATCCCGATCTTCTTCGGCTTCTTCGCCGGGTTCGCGGCATCCGCGCAGTGGGAGACCACCTGGCTGTGGGCCAACGGCGTCTCGACCGCGACGACCGACCCGCAGTTCGGTCTCGACACCGGCTTCTATCTGTTCGCGATGCCGTTCTACGCTGCCGCCCTCGGGTTCGCGTCGGCGGTCGTGCTCGTCTGCCTGCTGCTGACGGCCGTGGTGTCGTACCTCTACGGTTCGGTGCGCGTCGGCCAGCGCGAGCTGCGCATCTCGAAGGCCGCGCGCATCCAGCTCGCGATCCTCGCCGGCCTGTACCTGCTGCTGCAGGGTGCGAGCCTGTGGCTCGACCGCTTCCGCTCCCTCGTCGAGCCGTCTGAGCGCATCACCGGTCCCGGCTACGTCGGCGCGAACGCCGTCATCCCGGGACAGACGATCCTCGCGATCGCCGCGGTCATCGTCGCCCTCGCCTTCTTCGTCACGGCCTTCATCGGCCGCTGGCGCTACCCGCTCATCGGCACCGCGCTGCTGGTCGTCTCGGCGATCGTGGTGGGCGCGGCGATCCCGTGGGCGGTGACCACCTTCCAGGTGCGTCCCAACGAGCTCACGCTCGAGAGCCAGTACTACCAGCGCAACCTCGACGGGACGAAGGCCGCGTACGGCATCGACAAGGTCGAGAAGGAGAACTTCCAGGCGACCACCGAGGCCGAGGCCGGTCAGCTGCGCAACGACGCCGAGTCCACCGCGCAGCTGCGCATCATGGACCCGGCGATCATCGGCCCCACCGTTCGCCAGCTCGAGCAGTACCGCGCCTACTACCAGTTCACCAACCCGCTGGATGTCGACCGGTACACGATCAACGGCAAGACGCAGGACACCGTGGTGTCGCTGCGCGAGCTGAACATCGGTCAGCTCGGCGACGCCGCGTCGTGGCAGAACACGACACTCGTCTACACGCACGGCTACGGAATGGTCGCCGCCGCGGGTAACGAGCGCACCGCCGACGGCGACCCGGTCTTCCTCGAGCAGGCCATTCCGGGGACGGGCTTCCTCACCGACCTGAACTACGAGCCCCGCGTGTACTTCGGCGAGAGCTCCCCGCCGTACTCGATCGTCGGCGCGCCCGAGGGCACCGACCCGATCGAGCTCGACTACCCGCTGGGCGCCGACGGCGGCACCGAGACCCGTACGACGTTCACCGGCAACGGCGGCCCGAGCGTGGGCAACGTCTTCAACCGCCTCATCTACGCGCTGAAGTTCCAGTCCGAGCAGATCCTCTTCTCCGACAGCGTGAACGCCGACTCGCAGATCCTGTACGACCGCAACCCCAAGGACCGCGTCCAGAAGGTGGCGCCGTACCTGACGCTCGACAGCGACCCGTACCCGACGGTCGTCGACGGTCGGATCAAGTGGGTCATCGACGGGTACACGACCAGCTCGAACTACCCCTACTCGACGGGCGTCTCGCTGTCGCGCGCGATCGCCGACTCGAACAACCCGGCCCCGACCTACGCGCTGGATGACATCAACTACATCCGCAACTCGGTCAAGGCCACGGTCGACGCCTACGACGGATCCGTGCAGCTCTACGCGTGGGACGACCAGGACCCGCTGCTGCAGGCCTGGCAGAACATCTACCCCTCGTCGCTCAAGCCGTGGAGCGACATGTCGGCCGACCTGATGAGCCACGTGCGCTACCCGACCGACCTGATGAAGGTGCAGCGTTCGATGCTCGGCGTCTACCACGTCGACGACGCGACCTCGTTCTACCGTCAGGACAACCGGTGGACGACCCCGAACGACCCGCAGGACCCGGCGACCTTCCAGCCGCCGTACTACCTGACGATGAAGATGCCGAGTCAGGACGACCCGACGTACTCGATGTTCACGAGCTTCATCCCGGCATCGCAGGGTGGTCAGGCGCGCAACGTGCTCACCGGGTATCTCGCCGTCGATTCCAACGCGGGTGCCGAGAAGGGCACCAAACGCGAGGACTACGGACGATTGCGCATGCTCGTGATCGATTCGGCGACCACGGTCCCCGGACCCGGTCAGGTGCAGAACACCTTCGACTCGGATACGAACGTCTCGTCGCAGATCAACATCCTGCAGCAGGGTCAGTCGCAGGTGCTCCCGGGCAACCTGCTGACGCTCCCGGTCGGTGGCGGTCTGCTCTACGTGCAGCCGGTGTTTGTGCAGTCCTCGGGTGACACCAAGCTCCCGCAGCTGCGCCGCGTGCTCGTGGCCTTCGGCAACGAGATCGCGTTCGAGAACACGCTCAGCGAAGCGCTCGACACGCTGTTCGGGGGTGATTCCGGCGCGAGTACCGGTGACTCGAGCGTGACCCCCAGCGATCAGAACGCGGGCGGAGGCACCACGACGAACCCGTCGGTCCCGGCCGGCGACTACGCGGCGGCGCTCCAGGAGGCACGCGACGCCCTGAACGCGCGCCAGGCGGCGCTCACCAGCGGTGACCTGTCGGGCTTCGCGGCCCAGGACGCGCGCCTCACCGCGGCCGTGCAGCGGCTGCTCGACCTCGAGAGCCAGGGCCAGGGCGGAACGGCGACGCTGTCGCCCACGCCGACCCCGACCCCCGAGGCCACGCCCGCGGGCTGACCCCTCGCACCGACGCCGGCGCTCCGCTTCCGCGGGGCGCCGGCGTTGTCGTGTGCGGCGGCGTCTCGGGCCCCCGCCCGAGCCCGCGAGACGGCACGCCGCCGACATCTCGGCGACATCGTGCAACCGTCTCGTCAGCTCCGTGCAGTCTCGGCATCCCGCGCCCGCGCCGCACCAGCGCACAGCGCTGCCTCACCGCGCAGCGCCCCCTACAGCGCCGCGCACGCCCCCGCACCGCGCAGCGCACCGCACCAGCGCCGCGCACGCCCCCGCACCGCACAGCGCCCCCGCACAGCGCCGCGCACGCCCCCGCACCGCACGGCGCACCGCAGGGCGCTCCGCCGCACCCTCGCACCGCCTCACGCGCTCAGAAACCACCACCAGATCAGCAGCATCGTCGTGCCGAAGCCGGCGATCTGGTTCAGCCAGAGGAAGCGGTTCCATCCGGCGGTGGCGCGGTCGCTTTCGGCATCCGTCACGTTGCGGTAGGGCCAGCACACGACCAGGTACGGGATCACGAGAAGGGCGGCCAGGGGGCCGGGCCACGCCGTGAACAGCATCGCCACGCCGGCGAGGGCGTACGCCGTGAGCGCGAAGCGCACCGTCCAGCGCGCCCCGCGGGCGGTCGCGATCGACGAGATGTCGGCGGCGCGGTCGGCCTCGACGTCCTGCACCGCGCCGAAGGCGTGCGAGGCGATACCCCACAGCGCGAACGCGACGAAGACGAAGACGAGCTGCCACGTCCAGACCGCGCCCGCGAGCACGAGACCGTACACGGCGGGGGAGAAGAAGTGGATGCTGCTGGTCATCGAGTCGAGGAACGGACGTTCCTTGAGCCGCAGCGGGGGTGCCGAGTAGAACACGACGAAGAACAGGCTGAGTGCGAGCACGAGCCATGACAGCGGCGAGCCGATGATCACGAGGTACACCACGAACGGCAGGCACGACAGCGCCGAGGCCCACAGCGTGATGGGGTGCATGCGCTTGGCGAGCACGGCGCCGTGCGTGCCGCCCTTGCGCGGGTTGCGCAGGTCGGATTCGTAGTCGAAGACGTCGTTCACGCCGTACATCGCGAGGTTGTAGGGCACGAGGAAGAACAGGATGCCGACGATCAGGGGCGCATCGACCTGGCGCGTGGTCAGCAGGTAGGCGGCGGCGAAGGGGAAGGCCGTGTTGATCCAGCTGACGGGCCGTGACGAGACGAAGAGCTCGCGCGCCACGCGACCGGGGGTGAGGGCGGGCGTGGTCATGCGGTGTCCTTCGTCGTCAGTCGGGGCGGAGGCGGCGTGCGGGGCGGGAGCGAGGAGCGGGCGGCGGGGTGGGTCCGGGCTGTCAGCAGGGTGTACAGCGCCGGCAGCAGGAACGCCGCGCACAGGGGGTAGGCGAAGTCCTCGATCGGTGCGAGGCCGAGCCGCAGGCCGCTCAGGTGCTCCTGAGGATACGAGAACAGGTCGACCGCGATCATGAGGTTGTCGAACACGAGCGTGAGGCCCAGCAGCACGAGGGCGGTGAGACCCGAGGATGCCATGCGCTCGCGGAACCGCGGACGCCGGGCGGTCGACAGGGTGACGAGGGCGGTGAGCAGCACGAACGGCACGACGATGAGCGGGTAGGTCATGACGACCCCCGGGCGCGCGAGCGGCTTCGCGCACGCCGTTCGAACACGGCGAACATCACCACGGCGAGGTAGCTGAGGAACAGCAGGAAGAACACCTCTTCGAGCGGGAGGTGCGGGGCGAGCATCACCCCGACGAAGAGCGGACTCTCGCCCTTGACGAACACCCCGGTGACGATGCCCACCAGGTCCCAGGCGAGGAAGAAGACCGTCCCCAGCAGCACCGTCACCGTCGTGCGCACGGGCGCGACCCGCAGCGCCAGGGAGTACTTCAGGTCGATGAGCATCATGCCGACCAACGAGAAGAGGATCGCGCCCAGGTAGAGCCCGGGCACGTCAGACCGCCGCGCGCGCGGGTTCTGCCAGGGGACCGGGGGTCTTGTCGCCCGTCATGCGCTTGACCACGAGCTCGGCCGAGATCAGGCACATGGGAAGGCCGATGCCGGGGAGCACCGAGGTACCCGCGTAGTAGAGGTTCGAGACCTTGCGCGAGCGGTTCTTCGGACGGAAGATCGCGCTCTGGTTGAGCGTGTGCGCGAGTCCGAGCGAGTTGCCGTGCCAGGCGTGCAGGTCTTCTTTGAAGTCCTCGGGGGCGATCGTTTTGCGCACGACGATGCGCTCGGCGAAGTCGGGGATGCCGGTCCACTCGCCGATCTGCGCGATGACGCGGTCGGCCGCGGCCTCGATGCGCGCGTCGCCCGCGCCCGAGACGCCGCCGCGACCGCTGTCGGGGTCGGCGGGCACGGGGACGAGCACGAAGAGGTTCTCGTGCCCCTCGGGGGCGACGGAGTCGTCGGATGCACTCGGGCGGCAGATGTAGATGGATGCCGGGTCGGGGATGCGCTTGTTCTCGCCGAAGATGGCGTCGAAGTTGGTGTGCCAGTCGTCGGTGAACAGCAGAGTGTGGTGGGTGAGCTGCGGCAGTTCGCCTTTGACGCCGAGCAGGAGCAGAAGGGCGCCGGGGCTGGGCACCTTGTCGTCCCACCACTTCTCGGGGTACTGGCGGTCCTTCTCTTCGAGCAGGTCGTTCTCGGTGTGGTGCAGGTCGGCGCCCGAGACCACGGCATCCGCGGCGATCACCCGTCCGTCGGCGAGGCGCACGCCCCTGGCGACTCCGGATGCCGTGATGATGGCATCCACCGGAGACGAGGTCTCGATGCGCACGCCGCGTTCGCGGGCGAGCTTCTCGATCGCGGTGATGATCTCGGTCATGCCGCCTTTGGGGTACAGCACGCCGTCGCCCAGGTCGAGGTGGCTCATCAGGTGGTACAGGCTCGGCACCTCGAACGGGGAGCCGCCGAGGAACACGGCGGGGTAGGCGAGGATCTGCTGCAGGCGAGTGTTTTTGAAGTCGTCGGTGACGCGCTTCCACAGCGTGCGGGTGAGCAGCGGGATGAGCGTGGGCAGGCGCTTGATCAGCGCGGGGTCGCGAAGGCCCTTCGTCGACGAGTAGGGGTCGTACAGGAACTTCGACGTCGACAGCTCGTAGGCGTCCTTCGCCGAGTCGAGGTACGCCTCGAGGTTGTCGCCCGATCCGGGTTCGTGCTCCTCGAACAGGGCGCGCACGGCCTCACGGCCCGAGACGATGTCGATCGGCTCGCCCTTGCCGGGAGGACCGTACACGCGGTACGCCGGGTCGAGGCGCACGAGGTCGAGCTGCTCGTCGGCGCTCGTGCCGAGCAGGCGGAAGAAGTGGTCGAACACCTCGGGCATGAGGTACCAGCTCGGCCCGGTGTCGAAGCGGAAGCCGTCTTTCTCCCACGATCCAGCACGACCGCCGAGGGCGTCGCGCGCCTCGAAGAGCTGGACGTCGTGGCCGCGGTCGGCCAGAAGGGCGGCGGTGCCGAGACCGGCGATTCCGCCACCGACGACGACGATGCGCTGGGCGCTCATGAGCGGGGACCTTTCGGAGGACGCCCGAGGAGGGCGCGGGCGGCGAGGGTGGCTTTGACACCGTCGGGGACGCGGACGCGGGGCGCGCCCGCGGGGGAGAGACGCAGCCGTCGCGAGAGCTCGGCGAACAGGTCGTGCGCGCAGGTGACCGCGGCGCGGCAGTCCGGCGGCAGGTGGGGGATGACGGATGCCGCGGCGGCGAGGTCGGCGTCGATGCGATCGAGCACCGTGGTGCGCCGCTCGTCGTCGGCGGCGCCGTCGAGGTAGTCGCGGCCGAGGCGGTCGGCGTCGTCGGCGACGTCGCGCAGGAAGTTGACGTCTTGGAAGGCGGCGCCGAGGCGTCGCGCGCCGTCGACGAGGTCGGCGGCGGGTTTCGCGGGCGCCGACATGCCGGCGTTGAGGAAGACCTGCAGGCACATCAGGCCCACCACCTCGGCGGAGCCGTACACGTACGCGTCGTGCGAGACGTCGTCGTGCGCGGCCGTGTCGAGGTCGGTGCGCATCGAGGCGAAGAAGGGGGCGATGAGGTCGTCGCCGATGCCGCACTCGCGCGCGCTGCGGGCGAAGGCGTGCACGACGAGGTTGGCGCTGAAGCCGGAGGCGATGGCATCCGCCACCTCGGCCTCGAGGGCGTCGAGCACTGCGCGTTCGCGCTCCGGGGGGAGGCCCGCGTCGTGGGCGGGTCCGTCGACGATCTCGTCGGCGACGCGCACGAGGGCGTAGATGTTGCGCACGTGCGGGCGGGGCCGGGGGCCGAGCAGGCGCGCGGCGATGCCGAACGAGGTGGAATAGCGCGAGATGACGGCGGCGGCGACGTCGTCGGCCGTCTGCGAATACAGCTCGAGACCCGTGGGGGCGTTGCTCACGGAATGCGCTCCTGCACGGCCTCGACGAGATCGATGAGCATGAGGCGGCACTCGGTGGGCAGCGTCGAGGCTTCGACGATCGCGATCGCCTCGTCGAGCGTCTCGCACACGAGCACCTCGAGGCGCGAGCGGGCGCCGGACTTCGCCAGAGCCGTCTGCGCGGCGCGCACGGCGACGGGTCCGGTGTGGGCCTGCGCGAGTGCGGCGCTCACCTCGGGCCAGTGCGTGCTCTCGCGGGCGAGCGAGATGAGGTGCGTCTTCTTCGCCTCGCGGAGGTCGCATCCCTCGTCTTTGCCCGAGGCGGCGGCGGTGCCGAACGCACCGATCAGGTCGTCGACGAGTTGGTAGGCCAGTCCCAGCCGCTCGCCGAAGCGCTCAAGAGCCCACTGCGTGGAACGCTCCGCCCCGGCCATGACGGCTCCCGCTTGCAGCGGGGCCGAGAAGGAATACACGGCGGTCTTGTCGTGCGTGGTGCGCAGCACCGTCTCGGGGTCGACCTCCCCGGGCGAGACGGCGTTCTCGACGTCGGCGAGCTCGCCCGCGGCCGAGACGAGCACCGCGTCGTCGACGAGCTGCAGCAGCTGTTCGCGGAGGGATGCCGGGATCTCGGCGACCGCGATCATGCGCCCTGCCTCGTGCAGCAGCAGGTCGCCGGCGAGGATCGCGGCGGCGTCTCCGAGGAGCGCCGCGCCGTCGGCATCCGCGCCCTTGTCGAGGCCCCGGCGGCGGAACTCCCCGCCGACGTTGGGCACGCCGCGGCGTTCGACGTCGTGGTCGATGACGTCGTCGTGCACGACGAAGGCGGTGTGCAGCAGTTCGAACGCGGCGGCGACCTCGTAAAGGGCGGGGCGGGCGATCGCGGGACCGTGCAGCGTCTCGAAGGCCGAGACGACGAGCAGGGGGCGGAAGCGCTTTCCGCCGCTCGCGGCGCGCCGGATCGAGGATGCCAGGGCCCGGGCGCCGTCGCCGAGGGGACCCACCCGTCGGTCGAGGCGCTCGAGCGCGTAGTCGATGGCGGCGTCGATGCCCTGGCGGGCCAGGGGGGTGGAGTCGAGCGTGATCATGACGCGCGCCTCACCGCGGGTGGCGTCTCGAACAGGTGAAGCTGCTGGGCCTGAAGGACGAGCCACGGGCTGAACGCCCACGGAGTGGCCTCGAGCGAGGCGGCGAGGTCGAGCGGGTCGACCCAGCGGTACTCGGCGACCTCGTCGGGGTTCGGCTGCGGCTCGTCGTCGGTGTGCGCGACGTAGACCGGGCAGATCTCGTGCTCGACGATGCCGCTGGCGTCGACCGCGCGGTAGCGGAAGAGCGGGAGGGCGAGCTCGAGATCGCGGACCGTGAGGCCCACCTCGAACTCGGCGCGACGGTGGACGGCGGCGAGCACGGGCTCGGCCGGGCCGGGGTGGCCGCAGAACGAGTTGGTCCACACGCCGGGCCACGTCTTCTTGTGCAGGGCGCGGCGGGTGACCAGCATTTCTCCGCGGCTGTTCATCACGTGGCACGAGAACGCGAGGTGCAGTTGCGTGTCGGTGCCGTGCACGCTCGCCTTGGGCGCCGTGCCGATCTCGTTTCCGAAGTCGTCCAGGAGGACGACATATTCGGTCTCGCTCATCGTGCCTCCCGTTTGCTAGTTTAGCTAGCGATGTGAGCCTGACTATACCCAGCGTGAAAGGGGGTGTCCACCGTGGACAACGCCGTGTCGACTTCTGCTACACGACCCGCCATCGCCCAGACGCTGCGCGCGGTGCAGACCCTCAGTGACGCTCTCGACCGCATGCACAGCGGCATGAAAGGCGACATGGGCATGAACGCCAGCGACCTGGCCACGCTGCGCATGCTGACCATCCGCGAGACGCGGGGCGAGATGGTCAGCCCGCACGACGTCGCGACGCATCTGCGCATCTCGACGGCGTCGACGACGAAGCTCATCGACCGCCTCGTCGCCTCGGGCCATCTCGAACGCCGACCTCACCCCTCCGACGGTCGTGCGCGGGTCGTGGTGCTCACCGAGAAGTCGCGCCGGGAGTTCTTCCAGCACTTCGGCGCGCACCTCGGCGCGATGCGCGAGATGGCCGCCCAGTTCGACGATCGGCAGCTCGAGACGGTCGCGTCGTTCATGGATCAGCTGACCGAGGCGATCTCCACCGACGACTGAGCAGGCGCGGCCGGGGATCACCCCCGCGCCACGCGCACGCCGACGTCGTCGAAGGCGTCGCGCGGGCGACCGCCCCGTCGGGCTGCGGCGCGCACGAGCGCCGGGGCGTCCGACCACCCGCCGCCACGAAACACTCGCGCGTCGCTCTCGCCCTCGGGGTCGTAGAGGTCGCTGCACCATTCCCACACGTTGCCGAGGGTGTCGAAGAGGCCGTGCAGGTTCGGCATCCGGGCTCCGACGTCGACGGGGGCGCTGAGTGCGTCGGCGGAGGTCCACGCGACCTCGCGGACGGGGCCGTAGGCGGCGTTGACGCTCCCCGCGCGGCAGGCGTACTCCCACTCGTCTTCGGTGGGCAGCCGGAAGCCGTCGGCGTCGGTGTCGGCCGTGACGACCTCGCCGTCGAAGGAGTAGATGGGGTCGAGGCCCTCCCACTCGCTCAGCGCGTTGCACAGGCGGATCGCGCGCAGCCAGCTGAGGTGGGTGGCGGGACGACGCGGATGCCCAGAAGGAATGCCGAGCAGTTCCGCCAGCTGCTCCTCGGTGATGGGGTAGACGCCGATCTCGAACGCCGCCACCTCGATCTCGCGGCGTTCGGTGCCGCGCTGGTCGCCGCGCAGCACGCGTCCCGCGGGGATCCGCGCCATCTCCACATCGCTCACGCGAGTTCCACCATCCACAGGTCGCTGTCGCCGGTGATGAACAGGCGCTTCTCGTCGGCGTCGAAGGTGCAGTTGCTCACGACGTGCGGGGTGGGGATGACGCCGAGGCGCTGCCCGTGCTCGTCGACGATCACGACTCCCGCCTGACTCGAGATCCAGAGCCAGTCGCGGCTGTCGACGACGAAGCCGTCGGGGATGCCGGCATCCACCGTCGCGAAAGTGCGCGGGGCGCCGAGCCTCTCGCCGTCCCAGCTGCACGCGACGACGCGGGGCAGGGCGGTGGCGTTCGATTCGGCGACGTAGAGCGTGCGCTCGTCGCGGCTGAAGGCGAGGCCGTTGGGCTGGTCGAGGTCGATCATGCGCGCGAGACCGGTGTCGTCGTGCCAGCGGTACACGCTCTGGTGCGACAGGGTGGGTTCGGCGGGGTAGCCCTCGCGCGGATCCGAGATGCCGTAGGTCGGGTCGGTGAACCAGATCGCCCCGTCGGATGCCACGACGAGGTCGTTCGGGGAGTTCAGGGGCTTCCCTTCGAAGGCGTCGACGAGTAGGCGCGTGCCGTCCTCGTCGGTGCGGCTGACGCCGCGGCGGCCGTGCTCCGCCTGCACGAGTCGGCCTGCGGCATCCATCGCGTTGCCGTTGGCGAAGTCGCTGCGGTCGCGCACCGTGACGATGCGGCCGTCGTCGTAGCGCGCGAGGGTGCGGCGGCCGATGACGTCGCTGAAGACGAGGGCGTTCTCGGCGGGCCACCACACCGGCCCCTCGGCCCACGTGGCGTCGTCGTAGAGCGAGAGCAGGCGAGCGGATGCCGGCAGCACGGCCGACAGGCGTTCGTCCCACACGCGCGGGGGAGCGACGTCGACCGAACGGGGCTCGCGCGGCGGCTGGAGGACGCGACCGTCGATGGGGATCTGGGGCATGCGTCCAGTCAAGCCTGTCGGCGCGCTGGGCCGACCCGGGTTGACGGGCTCAGCCGAAGGGGTGGGCTGTCGGCGCCGCGGGTGAGGTGGCGAACTGGATGAGCGCCTGCAGGCACGGTTCATCGCCGATCGTTCCGGACAGATGACCGCTCTTGCCGTCGATCTCAGCGGTGTCGGTGTCGTGCCCGAAGTGGATGTCGCCGGGGCCCATCTCGACGCGCGATCCATCCTGCGTCTCGAGGAACCACCGGCCACGCAGTGGGATCACCCACTGCGGATGGGGAGACGGATGCCACTGCCCCACCCATCCGACCGGGAGTGCGGCGAACAGCACGGCCGTGACCTCTCCGGGGAACGGGCGCATCCATTGCGGGTCGGCTCCGCCGCCGACGCTCTGCAGGCCGAAGCCGCGGAGTGTCGACTCGTCGAGCCGGCTCCTGCCGTCGAGGTCGGTCCACATGTGCACGAACGGCAGTGCCGGGGGAGTGTCGGCGTCGCGGCCGTCGTTGTCGAGCGGGGCTGTCGTGGTGGTGTGCATGCTCCCGAGTCAACCCGGCGAGGGTTCCGCGCGCCCTCGCTTGACGCCGCGGGGGACGGGCGTGCTAGTCCGACGGATCGGTCTCGCGGCGCACACGCCGTTTGGTGACGCTGACGAGCACGCCCGCCGTCGCGAGCGCGAGAGCCCCGCCGCCGACCCAGAACCCGAGCAGGGTCCCGGCGTCGAGGCCGGACGACCGCAGGGCGTGGGCGCTCGGTGCCGAGGGATCTCCCGCCTCGAGGGCGGGAGCATCGGCCGTCGTCGCCACGGTGCGGGCGTCGAGTGCCGATGCCTCGGTCGCTGCGGCGGCGGAGATCGCCGGCGCGCCTCCCAGCAGAAGCAGGCTGGCGAGACCGACGGATGCGATGCGGCGGGGGGCGGTTCGGCTCGGGGGAATCCGACTCACGGGTGCCTGCTTCCGATGATGCTGCGCCCCGGAAGGCGACGCAAAGGAGATCGGCCATCACACATCGTTGAGTAACAGCAAGGAATTCATCCAGTATCCCCCGGGAGAGCCGTGCGCACAACGACGCGGACGGCCGTGCCGCCCCGAGAGCTCTCGTGGTGCATGCCGCGCGGGAAAGACAGAAGGCCCCGGATCTCGCGATCCGGGGCCTTCTTCTTGTTGCGGGGACAGGATTTGAACCTGCGACCTCTGGGTTATGAGCCCAGCGAGCTACCGAGCTGCTCCACCCCGCGGCACAAGAGAAAACATTACGCCGAGATGAACGACATGGCAAATCGGGGCACAGCGCCCGGGAGTGTCGCGAGAGAATGGGCCGGTGAGCAACACTTTCGACGATTTCGCCGACGGGCGCCCCGAGAGCCCCGCGCAGCGCGCGGATCGCAACTGGAACGAGATTCTGCAAGAACTCCGGGTGCTGCAGACGGGCACGCAGATCCTCACCGGCTTTCTGCTGGCCCTCGCGTTCCAGAGTTCGTTCGCCGAGCTGTCGCCCGCGCAGCGCACGTTCTACCTCGTGTTGATCTGCCTGGCGGCGCTGAGCGCCGTCGTGGCGCTCGCGCCGGTCGCCCTGCACCGCGCGGTGTTTCACCTGCAGGTGAAACCCTCGCTCGTGCGGGTCGGCCACAACGCCCTGCGCGGGGCCCTGGCCCTCGTCTCGCTGCTGCTCGTCGGCGTGGTCGTCTTCGTGTTCGACGTCGTCGTGTCGCTCGCGGCCGCGGTGACCGCCGGAGTCGTGCTGGGGCTCGTCATCCTCGTACTGTGGGTCGTGGTGCCGGTGTTCGTCCGGCGCCGGGGGAGAGGGGCAGCACGATGAGCCAGCACACCGTCGGCGTCGCGGTGGCCCAGTTCGCCCCCGCGGCCTCGGGAGAGGCGAACCTCGCCGACATCGCGGATGCCACCCGCACGGCCGCCGCGCGCGGAGCCCGCGTGGTGGTGTTCCCCGAGTACTCCAGCTACTTCATCGATCCCTTCGACTCCTCCCTCGCCGAGAACGCCGAAGACCTCGACGGCCCCTTCGTGCAGGCCCTTACGCGTCTGGCGGCCGAGCTGGACCTCGTCGTGGTCGCGGGGCTGCTCGAGCGGGCCGACGACGGCCGGCGCGTGCGCAACACGGTCGTGGCGGTGGCGGGTGACGGCATCCGGGCCGTGTACCGCAAGCTCCACCTGTACGACGCCTTCGGTCAGCGGGAGTCCGACTGGGTCGAGCCCGGCGAGATCGCGCCGCCGCAGACCTTCGAGGCGGCGGGGCTGCGGTTCGGGTTGATGACTTGCTACGACCTGCGCTTCCCCGAGGTCGCGCGCACGCTCGCCGACGCCGCGGTCGACGTCGCACTGGTTCCGGCGGAGTGGGTGCGCGGTCCGCTCAAAGAGCACCACTGGCGCACGCTCGTGCAGGCGCGCGCGATCGAGAACACCTTCTTCGTCGCCGCCGCCGATCACTCCCCGCCGCTCGGGGTCGGGCACTCGATGATCGTCGACCCGCAGGGCGTGACGATGGCGCAGATCGGCACGGCCACCGACGTGGCGGTGGCGCACCTCGATCCCGAGGCCATCTCGCGCGTGCGTCGCGTCAATCCCGCGCTGGCGCTGCGGCGCTACCGCGTCACTCCGCGCTGACGTGCCCTCACCTCTCCCTCGCGCTGCGGGACCGCCCGGGGGAGCGCGGCGCGGTTTCCTATCCTTTGCGCATGATTCATGGCCGAGAAGCGCACGAGAGCGCGCGGGACTGTGTCGACCGGATGCTGGCGGCGATCACCGCGGGCGACCTCGAGGCGGCCGCCGACACGTTCGTCGCCGACGCGCGCGTGGTCAGAGTGCAATACGCCGAGGGGCGCGTGTGCGGGGGTGCGATCGTCGCGATCGGCCTCCCCGACGTCACCCGGTGGCTGGAGGCGATCATCGCCCGCGACGTCTCGGTGCACCGCATCGCGGACCACGTCGAGGGTGAATCTCTCGTCGTCCGCACCGCGTGGTCGATGCGCGGCTTCGGCGAAGAACGCGTGCACTCCTCGAGCGTCGCGGTGTACGAGGTCGTCGACGGACGCATCTCGACCCTGCGGGCGACCTCGCACGACGAAGAGGGCGCGGGCCGCCCGGCCGCACGGGTCTGACGGCTCAGCCCCGCGTCATCCCCGCGAGACGTTCCGCCGCGTCGGCGAGCACCTCGACCTTCTTGCACGCGGCGAACCGCACGAGCGTCGCATACCGGTCCCGGTGCGCGGGCGACGCGAAGGCGGTGAGGGGGATGCCGACGACCCCGGCGCGGGCGGGCAGCTCGCGGCAGAACGCATCGGCGTCGGTGGCGCCGAGCGGGGCGGCATCCACCACCGTGAAGTACGACCCGCCCGGGGTCGACACGTCGAAGCCGGCGGCGCGCAGACCCGTGCCGAGCAGAGCGGCCTTGGCGGCCATCTCGGACGCGACCGAGGCGAAGAACGCGTCGGGCAGGCGCAGACCGACCGCGATCGCCGGCTGGAACGGCGAACCCCCGACGTAGGTCAGGAACTGCTTGACCGCGAGCACCGCCGACACCAGGTCGGCGGGGCCCGTGACCCAGCCGGTCTTCCAGCCGGTGAGCGAGAACGTCTTGCCCGCCGATGAGATCGACACCGTGCGCTCGGCGGCACCGGGGAGCGTCGCGACGGGAACGTGGGGTCCGTCGAAGACGAGGTGCTCGTAGACCTCGTCGGTGACGATGATCGCGTCGTGCCGGTGCGCGAGCCGCACCACCTCGTCGAGCACCTCTCGCGTGAAGACGGTGCCGGTGGGATTGTGCGGATCGTTGACGAGGATCACGCGCGTGCGGTCGGAGACGGCGGATGCCAACTGCTCGAGGTCGGGCTGGAAGTCGGGCCACCGCAGCGGCACCGGTACGAGCGTCGCGCCCGAGAGGGCGACGCACGCGGCGTAGGAGTCGTAGTAGGGCTCGAACACCACGACCTCGTCGTCGGGTCCGTCGACGAGGGCGAGCAGCGTCGCGGCGAGCGCCTCGGTGGCCCCCACGGTCACGAGCACCTCGCGCGCGGGATCGAGCTCGACGCCGTAGAAGCGGCGCTGGTGCTCGGCGACGGCGTCGAGCAGATCGGGGAAGCCGCGCCCGGGGGCGTACTGGTTCACCCCGTCGGCGATCGCGCGACGGGCGGCGTCGAGAACGGCCTCGGGACCGTCCTCGTCGGGGAAGCCCTGGCCGAGGTTGAGCGCCCCGGTCGAGGCCGCGAGCGCGCTCATCTCGGCGAAGATCGTGGGGACGGGTGCGCCGTCGGCGGCGAGGAGTCCCGCGCCGCGGGCCGTGCGCTGCCAGGCGCCGGGAATCTGCTGCATGCACCCAGGATGCCGCACCTCGCGGAGCGCAAGCGGGAATGCCGTCACGGGGCGACGTGCTACACCTCGAGAGGGGCCGTGACGCGCCCCCGGAACCTCGCGGCGACCTGCTGCGAGACCCATAGAGGCGACTCACGCTCGTCATAGGTGGCCCACAGGATCCACGGTCATCGTAGAAGCGCCTGGAAGAAGGAGCATCCCATGAGCGACACCACGGACAACCGTCCCGAGGGTAACGACAACAGCCACAACGCTGAGGCGCCCACGTCGTCGCAGCACCACACCCCGACCCCCGCCGGCAGCGACGCCGCCGCGCAGACCCCGGCATCCCCGGCCCCGGGCGTTCCCCCCGTGCCGACGCGCTCGCCCGCCGCGGCCGCTGCCTCCTGGCCCCCGCCGGCCGCCGGCAGCGCCCAGCCCGGCGCCCACGCCCCCTCCGGCCCCTCCGCCCACGGCGGCTACGCCTCGGCCCCCTCGGGCGCCACCACCCCGACCGGACAGGCCTTCGGCCCCGCCGCCACCGACGCCCACCCCACGCTCACGCTCGGCGACACGGCGGCCGCCGCGCCCCGCAAGAAGAGCGCGGCCCCCCGCGTCGCGGCCCTGCTCGTCGCGGCGGCCCTCGTCGGCGGCGGTGCCGGCCTCGGCGGCGCGTACGCCGGCGTCAACCTGTGGGGCGGCTCGAACGCCTCCACGGTCGCGGGTCCCACCGCCATCACGGTCAACGACCCCAGCAACGTCAACGACACCGCCGCGGTCGCCTCGAAGGTCGTGCCGAGCGTCGTCACGATCAGCGCCACCGGCACGTCGGCCGGCGGCACCGGCTCGGGCGTCATCCTCAGCGCCGACGGCTACGTGCTCACCAACACCCACGTCGTCACCCTCGACGGGCAGACCGGAGACGCCAAGCTGTCGGTCACCACCTCCGACGGGCGCGTCTACGCGGCCACGGTGGTCGGCACCGACCCCACGTATGACCTCGCCGTGATCAAGCTCACGAACGCGTCGGGCCTGACCCCCATCGAGTGGGGCGACTCGTCGAAGCTCAACGTGGGAGACGCGACCACCGCGATCGGCGCTCCGCTGGGCCTGCCCAACACGGTGACCACCGGCATCGTCAGCGCGCTGAACCGCTCGATCCAGGTCGCCTCGTCGGCCGCGCCCTCCGACGGGTCCGACTCGCAGCAGACCGAGCCCGGTCAGGAGAGCCCGTTCCGCTTCGACTTCGGCCAGGGCCAGCAGTCGCCGTCGGCGAGCGCGACGATCAAGATCGCCGTCATCCAGACCGACGCGGCCATCAACCCCGGCAACTCCGGTGGTGCGCTGGTCGATGACGAGGGCAAGCTCATCGGCATCAACGTCGCGATCGCGAGCGCGGGCGGATCGTCGTCGTCGGGCTCGCAGTCGGGCAACATCGGCGTCGGCTTCTCGATCCCCTCCGACATCGCCAAGCGCATCTCGCAGGAGATCATCGACAACGGCTCCGCCACGCACGGTCTGCTGGGCGCGTCGGTCCAGGATGCCAGCGGCATCCAGGGTGCGACCACGACGGGCGCGTACGTCGCCGAGGCCGTCTCGGGCGGCGCGGCTCAGGCCGCCGGCCTGGCCAAGGGCGACATCATCATCAAGGTCGACGGCATCCCCGTGACCAACTCCATCGACCTCACCGCCCAGGTGCGCGCGCTGGCCGCGGGCTCCACGGCCGAGATCACCTACCTGCGCAACGGCCAGGAGAAGACCGCCGAGGTCACGCTCGGCACCATGACCCAGGGCTGAGCCCCACGGTCGGACGCCACCCCGCGATAGGCTCGCGGGGTGGCGTCTTTCTCGTTCGGTGCGGGAAACGCCCGGAAACTCCGCCGCATCCCCCTGTATCTCGCCGGTCGCCTGCTCACCGCGATCGTCCCGAGATCGCGCGACGAGTGGGTGTTCGGCTGCGCGGTCGGTCTCGCCGACGGCGCCCTCGCCCTGCACACCGTCGCGACCGCCCACGGCGAGCGCACGACCTGGCTCGTCGCCGACGCCGAACAGCAGCAGGATGCCGATCGCCTCGGCATCCGATCGGTGCGGCGCGACAGTCTCGCGGGGTTCTGGCGCACGGCCCGAGCCCGCGTGATCGTCGTGACGCACGGGTTCGGCGACGTGCAGCGCTACGCCACGACGGGGGCGGTGATCGTGCAGCTGTGGCACGGGATCCCGCTCAAACGCATCGGACTCGACTCGGCCGAGACCACGCGCAGCCCGGTGCTGCCGAGCGTGCTCTCGCCCGTGCTGCGGGTGCTGTACCGGCGCACGACGAGACGGATCGCGGTGCTGCCGGCCGCCTCGCACCTCGTGCGCGGACGCCTCGAGAGCGCGTTCGGCCTCACCGACGACCGCGTGCCCGTGACGGGCGAGCCCCGCGTCGACGTGCTCTCCACCGGCACCGCCGACTCGCGACGCACCGCGGCGCGCGAGAGGCTCACCGAGGTGCTCGGGATGCCGCTCGGCGACCGCCGCGTCGTGCTCTACGCGCCGACGTGGCGCGACGGAGCGCCCGACCCCGCCGTTCCCGACGCGGGGGAGTGGGGGCGGATCACCCGCGTGCTCGACGACGCCGGCGCCCTTCTCCTGGTGCGCTCGCACCCCCTCGGCGAGGGGGACTACCGCCCGCCGCGGGGTGCGGCGGACCGCGTCGCCGCCCTCGGCAGCGACCTCGTGGCCGACGTCACCCCGCTCCTGCCCGGTCTCGACGCCCTCGTCACCGACTACTCCTCGCTCGCGTTCGACGCCGCCCTCGTGCCGCTGCCGGTGGTGTTCTTCGCCCCCGACCTCGAGGCCTACACGGCCCGTCGAGGGCTCTACGGCCGGTACTCCGACGTCGCCGGCGACAGGCCCGCGCGCTCGTGGGACGACGCTCTCGCGCAGATCCGCGCCGTCCTGGCCGACCCGCGCGCGACCCTCGCCGCCTCGCGCGAACGCAGCGCGCGCGTGCACGCCCACCGCGACGGGCGCAACGCGGAGCGCGTGTACCGGGTCGTGCGGGCGCGGATCGGCGCCACCCCCACCCGGAAGGACGACCGCCCATGACCGACGCGCGCCTGTTCGACGACGCCGGGATGCCCGCCCTCGAGATCAGCGGAGAGGGCCCCCGGCCGGCATCCGTCGAGCTCGAGGGGGCGCGGGCGCGCACCTATGGGCGCCTGCACGGCCGCGGGCGCACCTGGCGCGCCGTGGTGCCCCTGCACGCGGCGCGCTGGGGCGGCGCAGACCTCCCGCTGCCCTCGGGTCGCTATCGACTGCGCATCGAGGCCGGGGAGGCGACGGATGCCGACGCCTCGGCTCCGACGCTCGTCGAGACCGCGCTGCCGGGTCTGCGCGCCGCGCTCTCGGACGGGGTCGTGACCGTCGCCCCGCCCGTCGATCCGGTCTACCTGGCGGGGGAGGGGCGCGCCGCGATCGAGCGCCGGTACGCGATGGGCGGCCGCGAGCCGCTCGAGAACGCCGTGTTCTTCGAGAGCTTCTACGGGCGCACCGCGGGATGCAATCCCCTCGCGATCGACCGCGAGCTCGCCCGTGTGGCCCCGGGGGTGACCCGCTACTGGAGCGTCGTCGACCTGTCGGTCGAGGTGCCCGAGGGCGCGATCGCGGTCGTCGAGGGGACCCCCGAGTGGTGGCGGGCGCGCGGCGTCTCGCGGCTGCTCGTCGTGAACGACTGGCTGCGCCGACGCTTCGTGCGCCGCCGCGGACAGCGGGTGCTGCAGACCTGGCACGGCACGCCGCTCAGGCGTCTCGCCCTGCACCGCCCCGGATTCGACCCGCGACGCGCACTCGCGGTGGTGCGCGAGAGCCGGCGGTGGAACATCCTGCTCGCGCAGAGTCCGTACGCCGCGCGCGTGCTGAGCAAGGCGTACGCGTTCCTGCGTCGACCGATCTGGGTCGAGGGGTACCCCCGCGACGACGCCCTGCAGAACGACGACGGTCTCGAGACGCGTCGGCGCCTCGGCATCCGTTCCGACGAGCGGGTGCTGCTCTACGCGCCGACCTGGCGCGACGATCGCGAGCGGATCGTCGACTTCGTCGACCCGTCGGCCCTCGCCCGCGCGACCGACGCCGTGGTGCTCGTCCGCGGTCACACGCGCACGCTGCAGCCGGGGGCCGACCTCGACGGCCCGCGGGTGATCGACGTGACGGGCTACCCCGACACCTCCCGGCTGCTCGCCGCCGCGGATGCACTGATCACCGACTACTCCTCGGTGATGTTCGACTTCGCGATCACGGGCAAGCCGATGTATTTCCTCGTGCCCGATCTCGAGCGCTACCGCGGGGAGATGCGCGGCTTCTACTTCGACCTGCTGGATCTCGCTCCGGGCCCGGTCGTGCGCTCGCAGGACGAACTCGAGCGGGCGCTCTCCGAGGTGGACCCGTCGATCTTCGCGGAGCGCCACGCGCGGTGGCGGCAGCTGTTCGCCCCTCGGGACGACGGCCGCGCCGCAGAACGCGTCGTGGCGCGCATCCTCGATCAGGGGCTCGTGGAGCACGGCTGAATCGGACCGCTCACCGCTTCTTCGGAGAAGGAGCCTCCGCGCGTCAGGCGGCCGCGAGGAGCTGCTCGCGGTGCGCGTCCTCGTGCTGCTGCCAGGTCTCCGCGTTCAGCAGCAGTCCGGATGACATCGACGCTTGGTCGGCGAGCTGACGCAGGTATCCGCCCGACAGGCGCGCGGACTCGGCGGAGGAGTACTGGAACCGCATGGAGATCGACGGCTGCACCCACAGCGTGGTGCGCGCATGACCCTCGGCCCTGTCGGTCCAGGTGATCGTGAAGGACTCGCCGCGTCGGAGCTTCGTGGACAGGACCACCTGCAGGTACTGCAGGAGGCGGTCGTCGATCTGGAGAGGCTGCGTGTCGGCGCTGTAGAAGAGCATGCCCATGAGGGAGAAGTGGTTCCTGTGCAGAAGCGGGTCAGAAGAACAGGGGGAGCACGACGGCGGCGCTGAGGCCGCAGGTCGCGATGCTCGCCCACACGACGACGGTCGTCAGGCGTGCGGTGGAAACCGCGGAGGCCGAGGGGACGAAGGTGGAACGGTGCCGCAGCGGGGTGTTCGTGGTGAGGGCGGTGCTGGTCATCGGGACGTTCCCTTCTTCGTCGGAGCGAGGGGTTCCTCGCTGATAGATAGCCTAGCACCTAATTAAGCTCGTTAATCATCATGTCTCCGAACATTCAGGAAGACTGACAGTCAGTCGAGCAATCTTCCGCGTCCGGCTATGCTGTTCGGATGCGCCGGAACCAGGAGAGCGGGTCGATGAGTCGAGAACACGAGGTCTCCTCCCCGCTCATGGAGGCTCTGACGCACTACTCGCGGGAGCGCGAAGCGGCGGCCGCGAAGGCCCGCAAGCAGCTCGGCGTCAACGAATTGGATGCCAAGGCGCTCGCCTTCGTGGGGGCGAATCCGGGCATGCGGCCCTCCGAGCTCGCCGCGACCCTCGGGGTGACCTCGGCCGGCATCACCACGATGGTCGAGAGGCTCGTCCGCCGCGGCATCCTCCGTCGTGAGCTCGACGCGAGCGATCGCCGGGTCAACCACATCCATCTCGCGATCGACCTCGAGAACGAGCCGTGGTCGCAGCTCGCGGCGTTCGACGACGCCTGCCGCCGCATCATCGGCAGCCTCGACCCGCAGATCGAGGCCGACCTCGCCGACTTCCTCAGCAAGACGACGATGGCCGCGACCGAGCAGGTCGCGCGCGTCGACGCTCTGGTCGACGAGGCCTCCGCCGCGGCCTGACCCGGGTCGTTCCCGCCCGTCAGGGCAGGGGCGTGTTGCGGCCGTCGAGGCGCGAGGTGTCGACGGTGTCGCGCGCACCGCGCAGCAGCGCCCAGAGGAAACCCGCTCCCCACGAGACGTGCATCGACGGCAGCACGGCGGCCGTCCACGCCTTGTCGCGCCACCCGCGTCCCCCGCCGCGTCCGAGCGCCCCGACGGCGACCAGCGCCGCGTACGCCGCCACCGGCAGGTGCAGCAGCCCGCGCGTGCCCCAGCGACCGCGAGCCGCCTGCGTGACGCCCACGATCAGTGACACCGCCGCCGCGACCAGCAGCGCCGGCGGAGCGAAGAACCGCAGCGGAGTGCCCCGCGGATACCGCCGCACGAGCTCGCCGCGCCACGCACCGGTCGCCCGGAACTGCCGCACGAGCCGCGTCCAGCTCTCTCGCGGCCAGTAGACGACCGACAGGGCCGGATCGAACCACACGCGGTAGCCCGCGCGGCGGATGCGCAGGTTCAGTTCCCAGTCCTCGCCGCGGCGGATGCTCTCGTCGAAGAAGCCGACCTCCTCGAGGACGCTCCGTCGCATCACCCCGAGGTAGGCCGACTCGGCCGGACCCTCGCTCGACCCTCCGTGATAAGCGCCTCCGCCGAGTCCCACGCGGGAGTTGTACGCGCGCGCGACCGCCCGCTGGAACGGCGACCGCCCGTCGGCGCGCATCACCCCGCCGACGTTGGCGGCGCGCACCCGCCGGAGCGTCGCGAGGGCGCGGCGGGTGTAGCCGGGCGACAGCTCCGAGTGCGCGTCGACCCGCACGATCGTCGGGTACCGGCTCGCGCGGATCGCGCGGTTGAGTCCGACCGGGATGTCGGCGGCGGGGTTCTCGATCAGGACGATGCGGTCGTCGGCATCCGCCAACTCCCGCGCGATCGCGTCGGTGCCGTCACTCGAGGGGCCGAGGGCCAGGACGAGCTCCACCGGTCCGGGGACGTCTTGAGAGAGAGTGGATGCCACGGCCCGACGCAGATACCGCTGCTCGTTCAGCACGGGCATGACGAAGCTCACGCCGGCATCGTCGGGGGGAACGGGCGCGTCTCTTCCGCCGGGGGTCGGGAGGGGCATCCCTCGATCCTCTCAGACGAGCCTGGCCGCTACCCTGGAACGATGCCCCTCGCCCGCGACGCCCAGCTGGCCGTGGGGCTGCTGCGCAAAGCCCTCGCCACCCGCAACGCCCGCCGCGACCTGCGCCGCGCCCTCGACGAGCGGGGGCCGCTGCCCACCGGTCGCTTCCAGGTCGCGGTGTACTTCGCCGACGGCGCCGTCAACATGTACCAGATGCGGCAGTGGTACGCGCCGCTGCGCGAGCTCTCGAAGACCTGGCCGGTGCTGGTCATCAGCCGGGCGATCCGCGGCGCGGACGCGCTCCTGAAGGACGACGCCCTGCCCGTCGCCTTCGCCCCGACCGTCGGCGCGGTCGAGCAGGTGCTCGCCGAGCAGGACATCCGCGTGGTGCTCTACGTCAACCAGAACACCCGCAACTTCCAGATGTTCCGGTACGGCCGGCGGTGGCACGTGTTCATCAACCACGGCGAGAGCGACAAGATGTACATGTCGACGAACCAGTTCAAGGCGTACGACTACGCCCTGGTGGCCGGCGACGCCGCCCGCGAGCGCCTGTCGCGCGTGCTGTGGGACTACGACCTCGATCGGCGCACCTTCTCGATCGGCCGGCCGCAGGCCGACCACTACTCGGGCGTGCTGCCGTACGAGCCCGACGAGCGCACGGTCGTGCTGTACGCGCCCACGTGGGAGGGCGATCGCCCCTCCGCCCACTACGGCTCGATCGCGACGCACGGAGAAGCCCTCGTGAAGGCCCTGATCGCCACCGGGCGTCACCGGGTGATCTATCGCCCGCACCCCCGGTCGGGGGTCGTGGATGCCGCCTACGGCGCGGCCGACAAGAGGATCGTCGCGGCCCTTGCGGCGGCCAACGCCTCCGACCCGGGCGCCCACCACGTGCACGACACCGGTCCCGACCTCGGCTGGCAGATCGCGGCCGCCGATCTCGCCGTCGTCGACATCTCAGCGATGGTCTACGACCGTCTCGCGGTGGGAAAGCCGCTGATGATCACGCGGCCGGTTGATCCGGAGGCCCTCGTCGACGACAGCGGATACCTCTCCGCCTGCGAGTGGCTGGATGCCGCGGCATCCGGGTCGATCGTCGCCGAGGCCGACCGCGTGCTCGGCGACCCCGACGCGGTGGGACGACTCGAGAACTGGGTGCGCCACTACTTCGGCGACACCAGCCCGGGCGCCGCGACGGCGCGCTTCGAGGCCGCGATCGGCGAGCTCATGCAGCGGTGGCAGCAGTGGCACGATCGCTCGGCAGCAGCCGAGGACGTCACCGGGGCCTGACGCCCCACCGTCGAACGGGGCCCGCGTTCTCGCCGGGCATTGCGGCGACTCAGCCCAGCGGGGCCAGTCGCCCGATCGCGGCGAGGGGGATGCCGACCCAGTCGGGCCGGTTGCGGGTCTCGTAGATCGCCTCGTAGACCGCCTTGTCGAGCTCGAACGCGGCGAGCAGCGCGTCGTCGACCGCGCGGTCGGGGCCGGCCGTCTCGGCGTACCCCTCGAGGAACGCCTGCTGCGCGGCGATCACCCACGCCCGCACGGCCGCCCCGTCGTCGTCGGCGACGGCGCCCGAGACGTAATCGAACGAACGCAGCATGCCCGCGACATCGCGCACCGCGACGTCGGGCTGCAGGCGCTCCGAGATCGGCCGCAGCGGTTCGCCCTCGAAGTCGAGCAGCACCCAGCCGTTGGCGGGGGTGTCCAGCACCTGCCCGAGGTGAAGGTCTCCGTGCACCCGCTGCAGCGCCGGCCACGGCGCCACGGCGGCCGCGGCGTAGACCTCGCGGATCCGGTCGGCGTACGGCGCGAGAGCGGGGACCTCGGCGAGCGCGATCGACAGTCGCCGCTCCCAGGCGCCGACGACGGCCGCCCGGTCGACGCCCTCGGGTTCGCGCGTCGGGAACTGCGCCGCGAGCGCGACGTGCATCCCGGCGACGCTCGCGCCGAGCGCATGGGCGCGGGCGGCGAAATCCTCGTCGGCGGCCGCGGCGTCGAGAGCAACGCGCCAGGCGTCCTCGACGCCCTCGAAGAACTCCTGCGCGAACGCGAGCGACCCGTTCACGGGCACGCCCTCGGGCGTCACCCATGACCCGCGCACCTCGCCGATCGCCGCGGGCACGAAGGCGGCCCCGCCGGCGGCGAGCGCCGACTGCAGTTCGACGTCGGGGTTGATGCCGGGGTTCACCTGGCGGAAGAGCTTGCAGATGATCGGGATGCCGGCATCCTGATCATCTGCGGGACGGAAGATCAGCGAGGTGTTGGACTGCTCGCCGCTGAGCACCTTCGCCGTCGCGCGCGGAGCGACGGGACGATCGCCGGACGGCGCGAGAGCGATGCCGAGAAAACCGTTCTCGGCGACGCCGACCTCACCGCCGACGGTGACCCAGGCGTAGAGCTGATCGGTGAAGGCGGGGTCGGTCGTGGCATCCGCCCACACCCGCCCCTCGGAGGCGGGACCGATGAGGCTGCCCGGGGGGACCGAACCCTCGGCACGCCGCACCACCGGCACCTGGTACACGATCGCCGGCTGCACCGCCTCGTCGCGGACGAGCAGGAGCCGCGCGTCGTCGGCCAGCTGCCAATCCGCGACCACGGTGAGCCGGGGATCGCGTCCCTTCGTGCCGTACCAGCGTTGCCGCGGCATCCAGACCGCGAGGAGATCGAGGAGGTCGCCCATGCGGCGAGGCTAACGCGCCCGGCCGCGTGACACGCGGGTCTTGCGCGCGGGTCTCGATCGATGAGAGGGGATGCCGCTAGCGGGTGGCGTCGTCGTGGCCCGTCGTGCGCTCGGTGCCGCGGCGGCGGGGGAGTGCACGCCGCGCCGCCGACTCGGTCGCACGCCCGGCCCTGCCCACCGCGGCGGCGATCGCCTCGCCCGCCCGACGCGCGCCGCCCGCGGCGGCGTTCTCGAGCCGCTCGGCGCCGGGGCGCGGCTCGAGGTCGGCGGGCAGTTCGTGCGGCGCCGTGCCGAACGCGCGGCGGGAGTGCACGAGCACGCGCCGGCCGAGGATGTTGTTGCCGGCTCCGCCCACGACGGCGCCGACGCCGAAGGGGAGGGCCTTGCCGATCCACGAGGCACTGCCGCGGGCCGCGAACTGCCGCACGAACATCGTCTTGAGTCGGTCGACGAGCGGGCCGATGGCCGCGCGGGGAAGCGTCGAGGTGACCATCTCGCCCCACGAGGCGGGGCGACCCGCTCCGCGCCCGGCCGCCTGCGCGGACAGCTGCGACACCAGGTCGACGCCCTCTTTGCCGAGGATGAGGGCGAGCACGAGCGCCCGGGCCCGATCCGGGTCGTCGACGGCGACGCCGTGCACCTCGGCGACCGACTGGGCGTACAGCGCGGTCGCCTCGAGGAAGCCGAGCGTCTCGACGCCGCTCAGCGCCAGCGTCACCCCCGTGCCGATCCCCGGCACGACCGCGGTGGCGCCGACCGCCGCGCCGCCCGTGGTGACCGCGGCGAGGTATCGACGCTCGAGGATGGCGAGGATCTCGTCGACCGAGGCACGCGGATGCCGCAACCGGATGCTGCGCAGGTGCGCGAGCACCACAGGTCGCTGCACCGAGAGCACGCGGTCGAGCATGCGGATCGCGCGCGGGTGCTCCTCCGACCCCACCGGGGGGGGAGTCCGCCCGCCCAGGGCGCGTCCTTCGGGAGGGAATGGATGCGGTGCACCTTCTCTGCCATGCAGGCATCCTCTCCTGGGCGGCTGAACGCCGGGGGTGAGGCGCGACGCTCCGGCGGCCGGGGCCGCGGGGAGCGCGTGTCGGGCGAGCGCGCGTCAGGCTAGCGCGCGTATGACGAGCACGCGTCAGGGGAGCTCGCGTCAGGCGAGCGCGCGTCAGACGAAGAGGTTCGCCCGCTCGAGGTCCTCGGCGAAGTCGACCTCGACCGCGTACAGGTCGGAGATGTCGAGGGGCTCCACGCGCATCCCGTCCTCGGCGATGGCGAGTTCGAGGCCGCGCTCGAAGTAGTCCTGGTCGTCGACCCGCTGCAGGTGGCGCTGGAGCGTCTTCTTGTCGCGCGACGAGACGTAGTTGATGCCTACGGCTTCTCCCACGCCGCCCACGACGACCTTCGAGAGCTCGTGGATGAAGCCCTCGGCATCCACCGTGTACTTCACCTCTTCGTCGCTGACCTTCGCGGTGTCGACGGTGACGAACGAGCGGTCGTCGTCGACGAGGTGCGCCGCGCGAGCGAGCACGTGCGGGTCGAAGACCACGTCGCCGTTCATCCACAGCACGCCGCCGCGGCCCGTCTTCGAGAGCGCCCGAAGCAGGCTCTTCGAGGTGTTGGTCTGGTCGTAGCGGTCGTTGTAGACGTAGTCGACGCGCGGGAAAGCATCGACGATGGTCTCGGCGCGGTAGCCGACCACTGTCGTGATGCGGGCACGCGCGCCGAAAGCGGAGCGGATGTTGTCGTGCTGCTGCTGCATGATGCTGCGCCCGTCGGCGAGGGGCGTGAGCGGTTTCGGCAGGCTGCGGCCGAGGCGCGAGCCCATGCCCGCGGCGAGGATCACGATCTGAACTGTCAAGGCTGGCTCCTGGGGGGATGAGTCGTCATGTCCGGTTCACCGGAATGTCACGCCTTCGTGTTCGATCAACTGTAGCGAGAGCCCCCTGCGAGGTGGCATGATCCGCCCCGGTCGTTGTGGTTTCGTGATGACGACGGATCATTGCGCCGCGCGACCAGCCTGCGGGCGGTGTCGGAGGTCGTTGATAGTTTGGTGCGATGACAGCTTCGCTGCCGGATTCCCCCGAAACGTCCTCGTCTTCCTCCGAGGGTGGTTCGGAGAGCGTCGAACCGGCGGCCACGCCGGCGAAGCCGCGGACGCCCCGTGCCCCTCGCACCTCGACGCCGCGCACCCCCGCGCCGCGCACGACGACGCCGCGCACCCCTCGGCGCGCTCCGGGGGCGGCGGCGGCTACGCCCGCCGATGCGACCGACGACGGCGACGCGTCCACGGCTGCCGCCCCGAAGCCGCGGGCTCCCCGCGCTCCGCGCGCGGCCGGAACCACGGCCGCGACGCCGCGCACCCCGGCGGCGAAGAAGCCCACGGCGGCGAAATCCACCGGCGCCAAGACCACCGCGGCGAAGACCACCGCCTCGAAGACAACAGCGTCGAAGGCCGCCGCCTCGAAGACCACTACCGCCCGGACGGCGGGCGCGAAGGCCGGCACGGCGACGCCCGCCGCGAAGCGCCCCGCGGCGAAGAAGCCCGCCACGCCCCGCACCGCCGCAGCGGCTGCCCCGGGTGGGTCCGCCGAGACGATCGAGGAGCCGACCGGCTCCGGGCCGGCGCCGTCGACCGACGATCAGACCTCGTCGCCGGCGACGCCCACGACCCCGGCGACGCCGGAGTCGGTCTCGCCCGTCGTGCTGCCCGACGGCATCGTCGTTCCTCCCCGGCCTCCGCTCCCCGGTGCTCCGGACGGCTCCGCGGCCGCCGCTGTCGCCGCCGTCGCGCCGGTGCCGGCGGATGACGCGGAGGTGACGGATGCCGCGGACTCGGCGGGGCAGGACCCCCGCGTCGATGCGGCGGATGGACAGGACCTCGTGTCGGCGGACTCCACGGCCGCGGACCCGACGCCCGCGGATGTGGCGGTCGAGGAGCCGATCGTCGAGGAGCCTGTTGTCGAGGAAACCGCTGTCGACGCGCACGCTGTCGGGGAGCCTGCTCTCGAGGAGCCTGCTCTCGAGGAGCCCGCTCTCGAGGAGGCCGCTCTCGGGAAGCCCGCTCTCGAGAAGGCCGCTCTCGGGGAAACCGATCTCGAGGAGCCCGTCGCGGCCGACCCCGTCGCTGGACAGGCCGTCGCCGAGGAGCCCGTCGCCGAGGAGCCCGCTCTCGCGAACGGCGCGGACACCGACGGCCCGGCGCTCGACGACGACGGCGTTCCTTCCGAGCGCGCCGCGGACGCCGCGTCCGAAGGCTCGGACGACCGGACGCTCGTGCTCGATGTCCCCGATGTGCCCACCGGCCCGACGGGTGACGACGAGGACCCCACGCCTCCCGACGTGCGCGTCGAGGAGCTGACCGGCGACGGTTCGCCGGTGGGAGGCGATGGCGACGCGGCGGATGTCCCGGTATCGGGGGAGCCCGTGTCCGACGAGCCCGTGTCCGACGAGCCCGCGTCGCTCGACGACCTCACCGACCAGGACGCACCGGCCGCGGACCACGACGACACCATCGGTCCCTCCGCGCCGGAGGCGTCGACGATCGAGGCTGCGGCATCCGTCCCCGCCGCGTCCGACGACGAGACCGACGAGGTCACTCCCGCTGCGGAGGTCGCGGCGACCGTCGAGCAGCGCTCCGCGGACGACGACGCGGCGGCGGTCCCGGTCCTGAGCCTGCGGAACGTGTCGAAGTCGTTCGGCGAGCTGCGCGCCGTCGATGCGATCGATCTCACCGTTCCGGCCGGTTCGTTCTACGGCCTGGTCGGCCCCAACGGCGCAGGCAAGACCACCACCCTGTCGATCATCGCGGGCCTGCTCCGCGCCGACAGCGGATCCGTGACGATCAACGGCGTCGACGCCACGAAGCGTTCGCGCGAGGCGAAGAAGCTCATCGGCGTCCTGCCCGACCGCCTGCGCACCTTCGACCGCCTGACCGGTCGGCAGCTGCTGTCGTACTACGGCGCTCTGCGCGGCCTGCCCGCCCCGCTCGTCGAGAGCCGCACGGCAGACCTCGCCCGCGCTTTCGACCTCGTCGACGCGCTGGCCCGCCCCGTCTCCGACTACTCGGCCGGGATGACCAAGAAGGTCATGCTGGCGGGCGCCATGATCCATTCGCCGCGCCTGCTGGTGCTGGACGAGCCGTTCGAGGCCGTGGACCCCGTGTCGAGCGGCGTCATCCTCGACATCCTCGGCTCGTACGTCGACCACGGCGGCACGGTGATCCTCTCCAGCCACGGCATGGAGCTCGTCGAGCGCGTCTGCTCGCGCGTCGCGGTGATCGTGTCGGGTCAGGTGCTCGCCGAGGGCACCGTCGACGAGGTGCGCGGAGAGGCGACGCTCGAACAGCGCTTCCTCGAGTTGGCCGGTGGCCTGGGCGACGTGGAGGGCCTGGAGTGGTTGCACACGTTCTCCGCCTGAGACTCGCGATGATGGTGGGCGCCCTCCGCGGCGACCCGCGCGAGGTCGTCCGCCGTGCCATCGGCGTCGTGCTGCTCATCGCCGGAACCATCGTGGCCGCCGTCAGCGCGGCCGGTCTCGGCGACACCGACAGCCTCACCACGGCCGTCGTCACCGTGCTCGCCGGTTCGGCCGTGACCCTCGGCTTCGCGGTGGGACCGCCGGTGACCGCGTCCGTCGACCCGCTCGACCCTCGACGCTTCGCCGTGGTCGGGCCCGAACCGCGCCCGCTCGCCGGTGCCCTGCTGTTGGCCGGGTTCCTCAGCGTGCCGGTGTTCGTCGTCCTGGTGCTCGGCATCGGTCTCGCCATCGCGTGGGGAGGCCACGGCGCTCCGGCTCTCGCGAGCATCGTGTCGGTCGTGCTCGGGCTGACCACGTGCGTCCTGCTCGCGCGCGTCAGCATGGCCCTCGGCGCGCTCGTGCAGCGCCCCCGGCAGTCGCGCGAACTCGTCGGCGTCTACCTCGTCGCCGTGCTGGTGGTCGTCGTGCCGGTGGGCGTCTTCCTCGGCTCGCTCGAGTGGCGCGGTGCTGTCCCCTCGCAGCTGGCATCCGCCGCCG
This sequence comes from Microbacterium sp. BWR-S6Y, assembly GCF_041379845.1. NCBI lineage: Bacteria > Bacillati > Actinomycetota > Actinomycetes > Micrococcales > Microbacteriaceae > Microbacterium > Microbacterium sp. BWR-S6Y. Next base: position 83,191 of record NZ_JBFECV010000007.1, on the reverse strand, counting down.
AGATCCTCGCGTGGACGCCGATCGGCGCCGCGTGGGGCATCGCCGTGGCCCCGAGCGTCAGTGCCGCCGTCGGCAGCCTCGTCGTCGCGCTGGTCACGATCGCCGTGCTCGTGCTGGCCTGGTTCGCGCTCGTGACCGCCCTGCTCACCACGACGCGCCGACCCGCGGCCGCGCGGGAGCGCGGCGGGCTCGGCTGGTTCGCCATTCTGCCGGGAACGCCCGGGGGAGCCGTCGCCGCCCGCAGCCTGTCGTACTGGCTGCGCGACCGCCGCTACATCGTCAACGTGATCGTCGTCCCGATCGCCGCCGTCGTCTCGACGGTCCCGCTGCTCGTCGCCGGCGTCCCTTTCGAGATCGCCGTGCTGCTGCCCGTGCCGATCATGGCCCTCTTCTTCGGCTGGCTCCCGCACAACGACCTCGCGTACGACTCCACCGCCCTGTGGATGCACATCGCCAGCGGCATGCGCGGAGCCCCCGACCGCATCGGCCGTCTCGTGCCCGTCCTGCTCATCGGCATCCCGGTGCTGGCGGTCAGCCTCCCTCTCGCGATCGTCGCCCACGGCCGGTGGGCCATCCTGCCCGCCATGATCGGCGTCTGCGCGGCGCTCTTCCTGGCCGGTCTCGGTCTGTCGAGCGTGTCGTCGGTCCTCGCCCCCTATGCGGTGTCGCGTCCGGGTGACAGTCCCTTCCAGCAGCCCCAGCGCACCGGTTCGGGCGGAGTCGTCGCCCAGGGCCTGGTCATGGCCGGGGCCATCGCCACGGCTCTGCCCGCGATCCTGCTGACCTGGGGGGCCGTCGGCGGCGACACGATCGACGCGATGCTCGCGATGTGGGTGGGAATCGGCGGCGGGGCGGTGGTGCTGATCATCGGCGTCAGCGTCGGTTCGGTGCTGTTCGAGGGACGCGCCACCCGCCTGATGGAGTTCGCCGAGGCGACCTGAGCGCGAAGCCGACCGAGCCGTGCGTCGAGGTCGCGGCTACACTGGCTCACCATGAGCACGCCTCTCGACAGTCCGGACAGCGGGGGTCTCGCGACCCTCGATCGCGAGCTCGAAGAGCTCATCCGCGAAGAGAACATCGAGCCCGGCGACCACGAGCGTTTCTCGCACTACGTGAAGAAGGACAAGATCCTCGAGTCCGCGATCACCGGCAAGCCCGTGCGGGCCCTGTGCGGAAAGAAGTGGACCCCGGGTCGCGACCCCGAGAAGTTCCCGGTCTGCCCGCAGTGCAAAGAGATCTACGAGTCCCTCGTCAACTGACCGACCCGCCGGCCCCTCCGCGTCCCGACGCGCGAGGGGCCCTCGCTTTCCGCCGCGGGCGCCTCGCGGCCTCGGCCCCTGCGGAGCGGGCGGACTGATCGCTCCGCGCCCTGCGAGAGCGCGGGTCAGTCCGCGTCGCGATACTCCGTCGGCAGGGCGGGGTCCGCCTTGCTGAGCGCGAGCGCGCGGATCGGCAGTTCCTCGCGCACGCGGGCGTGGTGGGCTCGCGCGGCCTGCACGCCATCGCGGCCCACGGATGCGGCATCCGCCTCTCCGCCCTCCATGAGCGTCGTCTGCAGGGCGCGGGCGTCGGGGTGCTCCGACGCCGTCGACAACTCCTCGAAGCCGTCGCTGACGACGATGAGCTCCGACGTGGCGGTGCCGTCGACGAGCGTGCGGAAGGCGGCCTTGCGTCCGCCGTGCGAGGCCTTCTCGGCGGATGCCTTCGCCACGGCCACCCACGACCCGTCCGCCGCTTCGCGCGCGACGAGCTTGAACACGAGTCCCGCCGTCGGCACGCCCGAGCCCGTCGCCACGGAGGTTCCGACGCCGTAGGAGTCGACGGGGGAGGCAGCGAGGGCGGCGAGCGCGTACTCGTCGAGATCGCTCGTCACCGTGATGCGGGTGCTCGTCGCCCCGAGCTCGTCGAGCTGTGCGCGCACCTCCCCGGCGACGATCGGCAGGTCGCCCGAGTCGATGCGCACCGCGCCGAGCTCCGTCCCCGCGACGCGCACGGCCGTGCGCACCCCTTCGGCGATGTCGTACGTGTCGATGAGCAGCGTCGTGCCGGTGCCGAGGGCCGCGATCTGCGAACGGAACGCGTCTTCTTCGCTGTCGTGCAGCAGGGTCCAGGCGTGCGCCGCCGTGCCCATCGTCGGCACTCCCCAGCGCCGCCCGGCCTCGAGGTTGCTCGTGGCCGAGAAGCCGGCGATGTACGCGGCCCGCGCGGCGGCCACGGCGGCCTCTTCGCTCGCGCGACGGGATCCCATCTCCGCGAGCGGGCGGTCTCCGGCGGCGACGCTCATGCGCGCCGCGGCGGTGGCCACGGCCGAGTCGTAGTTCAGGATGCTGAGAGCGAGCGTCTCGAGCAGCACCGCCTCGGCGAAGGAGCCCTCGATCGTCAGCAGCGGGGACCCGGGGAAGTAGATCTCGCCCTCGCGGTAGCCCGTCACCGACCCCGAGAAGCGGTAGTCCGCGAGGAAGTCGATCGTCGTGGCATCCACCACTTTCTCGTCGCGCAGGTAGCGGAGCTCGTCGTCGCCGAAGCGGAAGTCGCGGATCGCCTCGAGAAGACGGCCCGTTCCCGCGACGACGCCGAACCGGCGTCCGCCGGACAGGCGGCGACCGAAGACCTCGAACACGCAGCGGCGCTGCGCGGTACCGTCGCGCAGGGCGGCGTCGAGCATCGTGAGTTCGTAGCGGTCGGTGTGCAGGGCGGTACTGCGCGTCATCGCGCCAGCCTATTGCGGCCGGTTCCCGGGTGCCGGGTCGCCTGCTGCCCCTTGACGTGCTCCGGTGCCGCGACACAACGCAGGACATTCGGCCGGCACACCGCGCCGACCCGCGGGGGACGTCCGGCGGTACGGTACATCTCCTGCGTCATGCCCGCCCCGCGCCGGCCGAGCACCCGACCCACCCCGCGCCCGCCCGGCGCACCCGGAACCCGCCCGGTAGGCTGGACCCCTATGGATGACGCGCCGATCGGGATCTTCGACTCGGGAGTCGGCGGTCTCACCGTCGCCCGGGCCGTGTCGCAGCAGCTTCCGCGCGAGTCCATCCTCTACATCGGCGACACCGCCCGCTCGCCGTACGGGCCCAAGCCCATCGCCGACGTGCGCAAGTACTCGCTCGAGGTGCTCGACACCCTGGTCGAGCAGGGCGTGAAGATGCTCGTGATCGCGTGCAACACGGCATCCGCGGCGATGCTCCGCGATGCGCGCGAGCGTTACGACGTCCCCGTCGTCGAGGTCATCGGGCCCGCCGTGCGCACCGCGATGTCGACGACGCGCAACGGTCGCATCGGCGTCATCGGCACGGTCGGCACGATCGGCTCGCGCGCCTACCAGGACATGCTCGAGGTCAACGAACGTCTCACCGTGTTCGCCGAGGCCTGCCCGCGCTTCGTCGAGTTCGTCGAGGCCGGTGTCACCGACTCGCCCGAGGTGCTGGCCACCGCGGAGCAGTACCTGGCGCCGCTCCGCCGCGCCGGGGTCGACACGCTCGTGCTCGGGTGCACGCACTACCCGTTCCTCGAGGGAGCCATCAGCTACGTGATGGGTCCCGACGTGAGCCTCGTCTCGAGCGACAGCGAGACCGCGAAAGACGTCTTCCGCCAGCTCGTCTCGCGCGACCTGCTCGCGAGTCCCGACGCCGTGCCGACGCACCGCTACGAGGCGACCGGCTCGTCGGCCGACGACTTCCTGCGCCTGGCGCACCGCCTCATGGGCCGCGAGGTGCGCGAGGTGCAGCTCGTGCAGACCGGCGCCATCGACCTGCCGCGCTGAGGCGCGGCATCCACCCGTTCCTTTCCCTGGAGGACTCATGACACGCAAAGACGGCCGCACCAACGATCAGCTCCGCCCCGTGACCATCGAGCGCGGGTGGTCGGCGCACGCCGAGGGCTCGGCGCTCATCACCTTCGGGGGCACCAAGGTGCTGTGCACGGCCTCGTTCACCAACGGCGTGCCGCGCTGGCTCACCGGCAAGGGCAAGGGCTGGGTCACCGCGGAGTACGCGATGCTCCCGCGCGCGACGAACAGCCGCAACGACCGCGAGAGCATCAAGGGCAAGGTCGGCGGGCGCACGCACGAGATCTCGCGCCTGATCGGCCGCGCCCTGCGCGCCGTGGTCGACACCAAGGCGCTCGGCGAGAACACCATCGTGATCGACTGCGACGTGCTGCAGGCCGACGGCGGTACGCGCACCGCCGCGATCACGGGGGCGTACGTCGCCCTGGCGGATGCCATCGCCTGGGGCCGGGAGAAGAAGTTCATCGCGCAGCGCTCCGAGGTGCTCATCGACTCGGTGTCGGCGGTGTCGGTCGGCATCATCGACGGTGAGCCGATGCTCGACCTCGCCTACGTCGAGGACGTGCGCGCCGAGACCGACATGAACGTCGTCGTCACGGGCCGGGGGCTGTTCGTCGAGGTGCAGGGCACCGCCGAGGGCGCGCCGTTCGACAAGGCCGAACTCGACCGCCTTCTCGACCTCGCGGTGAACGGTTGCGCCGACCTGCGCGGCATCCAGTCGACCGCTCTCGAGGCCTGAGCATGGCGCGCGTCGTCCTCGCCACCCACAACCCGCACAAGGTCGAGGAGTTCCAGGCGATCGTCGCCGCGGTGCGCCCCGACCTCGAGGTCGTCGGGTACGACGGCCCCGAGCCGGTCGAAGACGGGGTGACGTTCGCGGCCAACGCGCTCATCAAGGCGCGAGCGGCGGCCCGGCACACGGGACTGCCCGCGCTGGCCGACGATTCGGGCGTCGCGGTGGACGTGCTGGGTGGTTCGCCCGGCGTGTTCTCGGCGTACTGGGCCGGACACAGGAAGGATGCCGCCGCCAACCTCGAGCTGCTGCTCGACCAGTTGTCCGACGTCGCCGATCCGCACCGCACCGCGCAGTTCGTGTCGGTCATCGCCCTGGTGCGTCCCGACGGGACCGAGGACGTCGTCGAGGGCCGCTGGCCCGGGCGACTCGCGACGGCTCCCGCCGGACCGGGCGGCTTCGGCTACGACCCGATCTTCGTCCCCGACGGTCAGCCCCAGGGGGCCGAGCGCACCGTGGGGGAGTGGACGGCCGAGGAGAAGAACGCCCAGTCGCACCGCGCACGCGCGTTCGTCGAGCTCGCCCCGCTGCTCGCGCAGCTGTGACCCGGCTGGGCTGACACCGGTTCTCATTCCCGAGTTCCGCGGAAAGACGCGGCTCGACGACGGTCCGCCCTAGCCTGGAAGCATGCACGATCACGCTCCGTCCGGCGGCATCCGCGATGCCGGCCATCGGCGCCTGCTCGCCACCGCCCTCGCGCTGACGAGCGCGGTGATGGTCGTGCAGATCGTCGGGGCGATCCTGTCGGGTTCGCTCGCTCTGCTGGCCGACGCGGCGCACATGTTCACCGACGCGGCGGCTCTCGTCGTGGCCCTCGTCGCCACGGCGATCGCCGCGCGCCCGGCCGATGATCGCCGCACCTACGGATACCAGCGCGCCGAGGTGCTCGGGGCGCTGGCGAACGGCGTCATCCTGATCGCCCTGTGCGTCTGGGTGGGGATCGAGGCCGTGCAGCGACTCCTCGCCCCCGCCGAGGCGGAGGTGCAGGGCGGACTCATGCTGATCGTCGCCGTCGCGGGCATGATCGCGAACGCCGTGTCGATGTGGCTGCTCAGCCGCGCGCAGAAGCGCAGCATCAACGTGCGCAGCGCGTACCTCGAGGTGCTGGGCGACCTCGTCGGATCGATCGCGGTGATCATCGCCGCGATCGTGATCGTCACGACCGGCTTCTCGCAGGCGGATGCCATCGCCTCCCTCCTCATCGCGATCCTCATCGTGCCGCGGGCCCTGGGGCTGCTGCGCGAGGTGGTCGTCGTGTTGACCGAATCCGCCCCGGTGGGTGTGCAGGTCGCCGAGATCCGCGATCACCTGCGCGAGGCGGACGGCGTCGTCGACGTGCACGACGTGCACGTGTGGCAGCTCACCCGCGGCGCCCCCGTCTTCAGCGCGCACGTGATCGTGGAGGATGCCGCGCTGAGCGACGGCCGCGCCGCGGCGATCCTCGCGTCGTTGCAGACGTGCCTGGCCGACCACTTCGACGTCGAGCACTCGACGTTCCAGCTCGAGCCGGCCGGACACGTGGAGCACGACACGCGCCACGCGTAGGCGGGTCGCCGGGAACGGGATGGGGCCCGGGAGGGCCGGGCTCTCGGCGGGCACGACACGCGCCGCGCGGAGGCGGGTCGCCGGGAACGGAACGGCTCCCTGCCGACGGGACCTCAGTCCTCCCGCACGACCTCGCCGGGACCTCAGTCCTCCCGCATGACCTCGCCCGGATCCTTGTCCGGCCGCAGCCCCCGCCAGCGCGCCTGACGCAGGATGCCGCCGGGCGTGAACTCCGCGAACTCCACCTCTCCCACGAGTTCCGGTCGCACCCACAGCGCGTCGCGCGCATCGGCGGCGGGGACGCCGACGAACGGATCGCTGTCCGCGCGCAGCGGCTCGAGCAGCTCGCCGAGCCGCGCGAGCGTCTTCTCGCCGAAGCCCGAACCCACGCGTCCCGCGTACCGCAGCCCGTCGGCGGACGGGACGCCGACCAGCAGCGACCCGATCGTGCCCGCGCGGTTGCCCTTGCCGGGCCGGATGCCGCCGATCACGACCTCCTGCATGCGCGAGTGCTTCACCTTGAGCCACGATTCCGACCGCACCCCGCGGCGATACGTCGACGACGGGTCCTTGACCACGACCCCCTCGAGCCCGAAACGCCCGCTCGTGGAGACCGCGGCATCCACGTCGTCGAAGACGGGTGGAACCACCACGGGCGGTTCGCACGCGGCGGTGAGGTCTTCGAGCACCCGTCGACGCTCGGCGAGGGGGAGGGATGCCACGTCGCGCCCTCCCACCCACAGCACATCGAAGAGGTAGAGGTGCACGGGCGTGCGCGCCGCCTCCCGTTCGATCTCGCGCGGCTGCGCGAGGTTCATGCGCTTCTGCAGGAGCGGGAAGCTCGGCCGGCCGGTGTCGTCGAGAGCCACGATCTCGCCGTCGAAGACGGCGGGTTCGGATCCGAGCCCCAGGGCGACCGCGGTGAGGTCGGGATAGGCGGCGGTGAGGTCGTTGCCGTTGCGAGACCGGAGTCGCAGGCGGCGGCCGTCCCAGATCCCCAGACCCCGGATGCCGTCCCACTTCATCTCCACCCAGGGTGTTCCGCCCCAGCGGGCGGCTGCGGCGCGCGCGATGCCCGGCGTCGCGGCGGTGGCGAGCATCGGCCGGAGCTCCGCGGGCGTCGGCGCGAGAGGTGGAGCGGATGACGTCGCCGAAGCGGGCTGGCCGTGATCCTGGGCTACCACGGGCTCACCGTCGGTCTGGGGCCGGCCGTCGGCATCCGTCTTCATCCGGTGCAGCAGCCACTGCGACTTCTCGCCCCGCCCCTCGGTGCGGATGAGGGCGATCCGCACCCGGCCGAGGGGCCCGCCCTCGCGGCCGGACAGGGTCGCGATCACCTCGTCGTCGCGCCACTTCTCGAGCTCGTACGTGCCGGAGTCCCAGACCGTCATGGTGCCGGCGCCGTACTCCCCGCGGGGGATCTCGCCGGCGAAATCGAGGTACGGCAGCGGATGGTCCTCGGTCATGACCGCGAGGCTGTTCTTCGCGGTCGTCGGGGGCACGCCCTTGGGTACCGCCCAACTCACGAGGACGCCATCGCGTTCGAGACGCAGATCCCAGTGCAGGCGCGAGGCGTGGTGCTCCTGGATGACGAAGCGGGAGAGGTCGCCTGTGCCAGGGTCGCCGTGGGGCGAGTCGGGCACCGGCTCGGGCGTGCGGCCGGCGGAGCGCTTCGCGATGTACGCACGCAGGGGGCCGTGCACCTCGTCGACGGAGGCCAGGGGGTCGTCAGGGCGCGCGAGCACCTCGGTGAAGAGCAGGTGGCGCAGCCCCGGATCGTCGAGCTCGGCCCACGTGCGCGGGGCCGCGACGAAGGGCTGCGGGCGACCGCGCAACGAATACGGCGCGATGGTGGTCTTCGACCCGTTGTTCTGGCTCCAGTCGATGAAGACCTTGCCCGGGCGGGCGGCCTTGGCCATCTGGCTGACCACGAGGTCGGGGTGATCGGCCTCGATCGCCCGCGCGAGTTCTTTCGCCACGGCGCTCGCGGCTTCGCTCGACGAGCGTCCGTCGAGGCGCGCGTAGAGGTGGATGCCCTTGCTGCCGCTGGTGACCGGCAGGGGATCGAGGCCCATGTCGCGCAGGATGACCCGCGCCCACCGGGCGACCTCGGCGCACTCCGCGAGACCCACGCCCGGGCCGGGATCGAGATCGAGCACCAGGCGGTCGGGGTTGTGCCGCGCGCCCTCGCTCGAGAAGCGCCACTGCGGCACGTGCAGTTCCAGGCTCGCCACCTGGGCCAGGTACACGAGGCTGGGGAGGTCGTCGACGACCGGATAGTCCTTGGCCCCGGAGGAATGATCGATCGGGAAGCGCCGCACCCACGCGGGGGCTCCGGGCTCGAGGGCTTTGGCGAAGAACGGTTCGCCCGGGGCCGTCGTCGTGCCGACCCCGTCGGGCCAGCGCTTGCGGGTGAGCGGACGATCGGCGATGTGGGGGAGCAGTAGCGGGGCGATGCGCGAGTAGTAGTCGATCACCTCGCCCTTGGTCGTGCCCGTCTCGGGGTACAGCACCTTGTCGAGGTTCGACAGCCGCAGACGGCGCCCGCCGATGCGCACCGTCTGCTCCGTCATCGCCCCAGCGTAGGACCGAGGGAGGGCCGGATGCGGAGGGGCTTGCGGCCGGCGATCGAACACAACGCAGGAGTATTCCGGGATTCGGGGCTCGCGGGACGGCCCGCCGGCGCGGGAGCCTGACGGATCTCCTGCGTCGTGTCGCGCGGGGTCGCGCCGGTGGGGCGCCCGGCGGGTGACGCCGGGCAGGGGCGCGCACAACTCCTGCAGAGTGCCCGAGATCCTGCCGGTGGGCCGCCGGTTGTGCTGTGCTGCAGGAGTTATGCGCTCTTCGCGCGCAAGGGTCTCGGCATCCGCCCCTCCGACGGTGTTCACTGGGCACATGCGATCGATCTGGAAAGGTGCCCTGACCTTCGGCCTCGTCAACGTGCCGGTGAAGGTGTACTCGGCGACCGAGGACCACGACGTGTCGCTGCATCAGGTGCACAACAAGGACGGCGGGCGCATCCGCTACCAGCGCATCTGCGAGATCGACGGCGAGGTCGTGCCGTATCAGGACATCGACAAGGCCTACGACGACGGCGAGCAGACCGTCGTGCTCACGAAGGACGACCTGTCGTCGCTGCCGAGCGAACGCAGCCGCGAGATCGAGGTGGTCGAGTTCGTGCCGAGCGAGCAGGTGGACCTGCTGACCCTCGACAAGGCCTACTACCTCGAGCCCGACTCCTCGTCGCCGAAGGCGTACGTGCTGCTGCGGAAGACCCTCGAGCAGACGGACCGCACCGCGATCGTGAGGTTCTCGCTGCGGCAGAAGACGCGGCTCGCCGCCCTGCGTGTGCGCGGCGACGTGCTCGTGCTCCAGACGCTGCTGTGGGCCGACGAGGTGCGCGAGGCCGCGTTCCCGGCGCTGGACGAGAGCGTGCGCATCTCGGCGAAGGAGCTCGAGATGTCGGCATCCCTCGTCGACAGCTTCTCGAAGGACTTCGACCCCGAGGAGTTCACCGACGAGTACCAGCAGGAATTGCGCACCCTCATCGACGCGAAGCTCGAGCAGGGCGATGCTCTCGACACGGATGCCACCTTCGGCCGGGCCGAGGAGGAGGACGGCGGCGAGGTGATCGACCTCATGGAAGCGCTGCGCGCGAGCGTCGAGCGTTCGCGGGCGGCGCGGGCCGAGAAGGACGAGCCGAAGAAGAAGGCGCCGGCGAAGAAGAAGACGTCGAAGGCGTCGTGACGCGCCGACCCGCCCGAGCGGCGGTCGGCGGGATCAGCGTGCGGGCTGGTCGCCCTCTTCGAGCGTCTTCGGGTCGAGCGCGAGCTCGCGCGCCTCGCCGGGAGCGATGGCACCCTCTCGTTTGGCAGCGGCGCGCTCCCGGAAGAAGTGGACCGCGACGAACAACGCCGTGCCGGCGACGGCGGCCAGCAGGATGACGTCGATGTACTCGGTCACGATGTCGCGGATGAAGGGGATGTAGCCCACGGCATAGCCCAGCATCGTCAGGCCGATTCCCCACAGGACCGCGCCGATGAAGTTGTACAGGGTGTACTTCCGCCACGGCATGTGGCCCACGCCCGCCGCGATGGGGGCGAAGGTGCGCACGACCGGGACGAAGCGGGCGAGGATCACGGTCAGGCCGCCGAAACGCTCGAAGAACGCGTTCGTGCGCTCTACGTTCTTCCTGCTGAAGATCCCCGAATCCTTCCGCTCGAAGATCGAGGGGCCTGCTTTGTGTCCGATGAAGTACCCGACCTCGCCACCGACGAACGCGGCGACGCCGATCGCGAGGGCCACCCACCAGGCATTGATGCCGAACACGCCGTTGGGGGCGGCGGGCGTCGAATGCGACAGCAGCCCCGCCATGATCAGCAACGTGTCGCCCGGGAGGAGGAAGCCGACCAGCAGACCCGTCTCCGCGAAGATGATGAAGCAGACGACCAGCAGAGCCCAGGGCTGCGAGTTGGTGATGATGGTCGCGGGGTCGAGCCACGGGAGCAGTGCGGCGGTGGTGTGGATCACGACGGTCCCGTTCGGGTCGGAGAGGCGGTGCTGGACATGCGGAGAACGTGCGGAAGGGGGGACTTGAACCCCCACGCCCGAAGGCACAGGAACCTAAATCCTGCGTGTCTGCCGATTTCACCACTCCCGCGAGTGGGATCAGTCTAAACGCGCGGATCGGCGCTCTCGATGTGAACGGGCCGTCAAACGTCCGCAACCTCACCCGGTGCGTGTCGCGCGCGACGCGCCGACGGGAATTCCCGACGACCGAACGCGATTGACCCCCGTATGAAGGCGATCACGTACACCCAGCCCGGTGACTCCTCCGTCCTCTCCCTCGCGGAGCGTCCGCTGCCCGAACCCGGTCCCGGCGAAGTGCGCGTGCGCATCGTCGTGTCGGGCGTGAACCCCACCGACTGGAAGGCGCGCGCGACCACGGGCCGCCCCCTCCCGTTCGACGAGGTCACCCCGAACCAGGACGGCGCGGGGATCGTGGATGCCGTGGGCCCCGACGTCGACGGACTCGCAGTGGGTCAGCGTGTGTGGGTCTACCTCGCCGCCCATCAGCGTCCGACGGGCACCGCCGCGCAGTACTCGGTGCTGCCGGCCGCGCGGGCGATCCCCCTCGCCGACGGCGCCCCGTTCGAGCTCGGCGCGAGCCTCGGGGTGCCGGCGATGACGGCGCACCGCGCGCTGACCGTGCACGAGGACGGACCCTCGCGGCTCGCTCCCGGTGCGCTCGCCGGACGCACGGTCCTCGTCCAGGGCGGGGCGGGGGCGGTCGGTCACGCCGCCATCCAGCTCGCGGCGTGGGCCGGAGCGAAGGTCATCGCCACGGTCAGCAGCGACGCGAAGGCGAAGCTGGCCCGCGCGGCCGGCGCCCACCACGTGCTGCAGTACCCGAGCGCGTCGTTGGCGGACGGCATCCGCGAGATCGCCCCCGACGGGGTCGAGCACATCGTCGAGGTCGCTCTGGCCGACAACGCCGAGCTCGACGTCGAGGTCATCGCGAACCACGGCACGATCGGCTACTACGCCGACAACGGGGGTGACGCGTTCACCGCGCCCGTGCGGGTGAGCTTCGCCAAGAACGTCCGGTGGCAGGGTCTGCTCCTCTACACGGTGGGAGAGCGCGCGCTCGCCGCGGCGGCCGAAGACGTGGCCGCCGCCGTGGCCGACGGCGTTCTGCCGGTCGGCGAGGCGGCGGGGCTTCCGCTGACGTGGTTCGACCTCGCCGACACCGCGGCCGCGCACGACGCCGTCGAGCAGGGCGCGACGGGCAAGGTGCTCATCCGGGTGGCGGACGGGGAGTAACCCCGACCACCCACCCGCCACCGACGACGAACCGCCGGGACCCTCCCGGGCCCCGGCGGTTCGTCGTCCGATCTTTACTGCTGGGTGCGACGGCGGGCGATCACGGTGCCCGCTGCCACGATCAGGCCGAGCGCGAGCATCCCGAGGCCGATCGCCGGGAGCGGGGAGCCCTCGACGTCGCTTCCGGTGTTCGCGAGGCCCCCGCCGCGCGGGCCGCCCGCGGGTCCGCCGGTGACGCTCGGAGACGGGCTCGGGGCCGCGGTCGGTTCCGCCGTGGGCTCGGCCGTCGGGGCGACGGTCGGCTCCGTGGTGGGCTCGGTCGTCGGCTCGGGCGAGGGCTCGCCCGGCGTGGGCTCGGGCGAGGGCTCGACCGCGGCATCCCACGCGAGGGCGAAGGCCGCGTGCCCGATCGCGGGCGCGAAGATGTTGATCGCGTCGCGGTTGACGTTCGCGAGGGTGTCATTCACCGTGTGGTAGTTGCGGTCCATGAAGACCCCCGCCGTGCCGCCGAACAGGCGCGCCTGCTCCTCGGTCTTGATGTCGTCGGCGCCCGGGAAGAGGCCGCCCGCGGGGATGCCGTTGTCGATGAACGCCTGATAGTCGCTGCGGCCCGAGTACTCGGTGTCGATCCAGGGCTGCTCGATCGCGTCGAAGTAGTCGGTGTAGACCTTCTCGATCTCGACCGATCCCTCGGGGATCTCGACGGGCGCCTCGAAGGTCGACTCGTCGGCGTCGTAGACGCCCACGGTGAAGTTCTCCGAGCCGATCATGTCGTAGTTGAGGTAGGCCGAGATGCGGTTCAGCTCGTCGGGGTCGTTCGCGAGCACGTCGTCGACGTAGGCGGTCGAGCCGAGCAGGCCGACCTCTTCGGCGCTCCACAGGGCGAGGCGGATCCGCTTGTCGTTGGGGGTCTCGGATGCCGCGATCCTCTCGGCGAGCGCGAGGACGGCCGCGGAGCCCGAGCCGTTGTCGTTGACGCCCGGTCCCTCGGCCACGCCGTCGAGGTGCGCGCCGATGACGATGGTGTCGTCGGGGTCGCCCGCGACGCTGTCGGCGATGACGTTGAAGGACTCGGTCACGAGGAACTGCTTCTCGATCACGGCGGTCCCCTCGACGGGCGCGTCGGCGGGTGCCGCGACGATCAGGGCCGCGACGGCGTCGCCGCTGGCCTGGGGCAGGGTGGCGGCGGGGGAGTCGTTCTCGTCGCGGGGGCCGGATGCCACGTTGGTGAGCTGGTCGTCGGGCGTGGTGCCCTCCTCGGGCGGACGCTCGTTGTTGTAGACGAACACGGCTCCGGCTCCGGCGGCGGTGGCGTTGTCGATCTTGGCCTCGAAGGTGCAGATGCCGCGCTGGACGAGCACGATCGACCTGGCGGGGACGGTCGCGAAGTCGCCGGCCTCGCAGCCGAGGTGGGCGCCGTCGGCGTCGGTGGGCAGGGCGAGCGGGGCGGTGTAGTCGCCGTCGATGCCCTCGCTGAGGTCGAAGTGCGACCCCGTGTACGTGGTCCCAGCCACCGTGAGCGAGGCTTCGCCGAACTCGGTCGTGGGCACCTCGAAGCTCTGCCGCGACACGGTGAACGCGCCGGTGCCCTCGAGCACCTGCTCGGCGTAGGCGGCGGCGGCTTCGTAGCCCGGGCCGTTCCAGACCCGGTAGCCGTCGGCCGCGAACGATTCGCTGATGTCGGAGAGCTCGGTCAGGTGCGTCATGACGTCGGCTCCGGTCAGGCCGAGGTCGCCGGGCGCGGCGTCGGGCGCGGGAGCGGCGAACGCGGCGGGGGCGACCAGCAGGCCGCCGCCGATCAACGCGCCGGTCGCGAGGAGCGCCGATGCGCGTCGAACGCGTGAGGGAGGGGAATGCAGGGTGTGTCGGTGCACGATGAATGCGCCTCTCCGCGGGCGACGATGCCCGCATCATCCAGGGGGGAATGACGCGTCGCCCAGAGAAGGCGATCGCGAGACGATTCTCATAGCGGATTCGTAAAAAAGGCAACAGTGACCGGAATCTTTACGGTCCGGAAACATTCCGGAACGTCCGTGAAACCGCGTTCCATGTCCCGCGGAACGCCGTCCCGATCCGTCCCGTGCTCAGCGCGCCCGCGGAACGTACCGCGGAACCCACCGGACGAATCCCACCGCCCCCAGCACCGCGACGACACCCATCGCGCCGACCCCGATCGACAGCGAGGCCACCGCCGTGAGGGCCGACACGATCAGCGGGGCGACCGCGCCCCCGGCATCCGTCAACGTGCGCCACGACCCGAGGAACGCCGCGGGCTCGTTCGCCGGAGCGATGTCGGCGCCGAGGGTGAGCAGGATGCCGCTGGACAGGCCGTTGCCGACCCCGAGCACCGCGGCGAACATCGCGTACCACATGGCCGCCGAGCCGAGATCGTGGGTGAACGAGAGGGCGAGGAAGCCCGCGCCCATCAGGATCATGGCGGGGAGGGCGGCCCACAGGCGCCCGAACCGGTCCATCACCTGACCGCTCGCGTAGAAAAGGGCGAAGTCGATCGCCCCCGAGACCCCCACGACCACCGCGATGGTTCCGGCGTCGAGCCCCAGCGACACGCCCCACAGGGGCAGCACGACCTGCCGCGCCGAGCGCACCGCCGACAGCGACGCGGCGGCGAGGCCGAGCCGCGCCAGCACGCCGCGGAAGCGCCACATCGTGCGGAACACCCCGACCCGCTCCACGGTGGGGATCGCACCCGTCACGGGCTCCCCGGTGTCTTCGGCCTCGCGGGAGTCGCCGTCACCGCGTCCCGCCGCCCCGCCGACCGGAACCGCCTTCTCGGGGTCGGGGCCGAAGAACACCAGCAGGATGGTCGCGATCTGGCACACGGCGAAGAAGACGATGGATGCCGTCTCGTCGCCGAAGACGGCCAGCAGCGCCGCCGAGATGAACGGGCCCACGAACATGCCCAGTCGGAACGTGCCGCCCAGCAGCGACAGGGCGCGCGCCCGGAAGTGCAGCGGAACCCGCGTCGTCATGAACGAGTGACGAGCGAGGGCGAAGGATGCCGCGCAGAAGCCGATCAGGAACACGGCGGCGGCGAAGAAGGCGAGCGACTGCGCGAACACCACGGCGGTGAGTCCGCCGAGGATCACGATCCCGGCCGTGCCCATCGTCAGGCGCTCACCGAATCGTGCGACGGCCCACCCGGCGGGGATGTTGCCGCACAGCTGCCCCACCACGAGCGCCGCGGCCACGAGAGCGGCCACCGCGACGTCGGCGCCGAGACGGTTGGCGATCACGGGGATGAGGGGGATGACCGCCCCCTCGCCGAGGGCGAAGAGCAGCGTGGGGCCGTAGATCATCGGTGCGAAGCGCACCAGCACGTTCCGGGGAGAGTCGGCTGTCACCGTCTCCACGATAGGCTGGATGCCAAATGCTCGAACTCGATTTGACCGCCGACATCCAGGCGCTGCGCTCGACCTTCGCCGATATCCAGGCCGTGGTCGACGTCGACGCACTCACCGCCGACATCGAACGCCTCAGCGAAGAGGCGGGTGCCCCCGACCTGTGGGACGACGTGGACAACGCCCAGAAGGTCACCAGCCGCCTCAGCCACCGGCAGGCCGAGCTCAAGCGCATCACCGAGATCGAGCAGCGCCTCGACGATCTCGAGGTGCTCGTCGAGCTCGCCAACGAGATGGAAGACGAGGAGTCCGCCGAAGAGGCGCGCAAAGAGCTCGCCTCGCTGCGCGACGTGATCGGCCAGCTCGAGGTGCAGACCCTCCTCGACGGGGAGTACGACGCGCGTTCCGCGGTCGTCACGATCCGCTCGGGAGCCGGCGGCGACGACGCGACCGACTTCGCCGAGATGCTGCTGCGCATGTACCTGCGCTGGGCCGAGCGTCACAAGTACCCCGTCAAGGTCATGGACACCTCGTACGCCGAGGGCGCCGGCATCAAGTCGGCGACGTTCGAGATCGACGTCCCCTACGCCTACGGCACGCTCTCGGTCGAGGCCGGCACGCACCGCCTCGCGCGCATCAGCCCCTTCGGTGGCGCCGACAAGCGTCAGACCAGCTTCGCCGCCGTCGAGGTCATCCCCGTGATGGAGGAGGCCGTCGAGGTCGAGGTCCCCGAGGGCGACATCCGCGTCGACGTCTTCCGATCGTCGGGCCCCGGTGGTCAGTCCGTCAACACGACCGACTCCGCGGTGCGCATCACCCACATCCCCACCGGCCTGGTGGTGTCGATGCAGAACGAGAAATCGCAGATCCAGAACCGCGCCGCCGCCATGCGCGTGCTCCAGACGCGCCTGCTCCTGCTCAAGCGCGAAGAAGAGGCCGCCAAGAAGAAGGAGCTCGCCGGCACGATCACCGCGAGCTGGGGCGACCAGATGCGCTCCTACTTCCTCTACGGCCAGCAGCTCGTGAAAGACCTCCGCACCGGCTACGAGGTCGGCAACCCCGCCGTCGTGTTCGACGGCGATCTCGACGGCCTCATCGCGGCCGGTATCCGTTGGCGAAAGCGCAAGGACGACGACGACTGATCGTCTCTCAGGCGACGAGAGTCCTGCGGGTCCGAGAACGCGGCATCCACGACGACTCATCGTCTTCCCCGTGACAAGAGTCCTGTGGATGCCACCACCCGGCATCCATAGGACTCTTTCGGTTTCGCGACACGGCGCGTCCTGACAGGCTGCTCCGCACCCGCGCTTAGGCTCGTCGAGCCATGATCCGGTTCGAGAACGTCACCAAGAGGTATCGCGGCACCGCGAAGCCCGCCCTCAACGCCGTCGACTTCGAAGTGCAGCGCGGGGAGTTCGTCTTCCTCGTCGGCGCTTCCGGCTCGGGAAAGTCGTCGTGCCTGCAGCTCATCCTGCGGGCGGAGACCCCCAGCGAGGGGCGCGTGGTGGTGCTCGGGCGCGACCTGCGGACGCTGTCGAACCGCAAGGTCCCCTACTTCCGCCGTCACATCGGCTCGGTCTTCCAGGATTTCCGCCTGCTGCCGAACAAGACCGTCCACCAGAACGTGGCGTTCACGCTGCAGGTCACGGGAGCGTCGCGCGGCTTCATCCAGCAGGCCGTTCCCGAGGTGCTGGCGCTGGTCGGTCTCGACGGCAAAGAGAAGCGTCTTCCGCACGAACTGTCGGGTGGTGAGCAGCAGCGCGTCGCGATCGCGCGCGCCCTCGTCAACCGCCCCCAGGTGCTGCTGGCCGACGAGCCGACCGGAAACCTCGACCCCGGCACCTCGATCGACATCATGCGCCTGCTCGCCCGCATCAACGCGGGTGGCACGACGGTGGTCATGGCCACGCACGAGGCCGGCTTCGTCGACCAGATGCAGCGTCGCGTGATCGAGTTGCGCGGCGGAGAGATGGTGCGCGACGAGCGTCACGGTGGCTACGGCGACACGGCGAGCCTCCCGCGCCTCGCCCCGGAGATCGAGAAGGGCGCGGCCGCGGTGGCCGCCCTCACCGCCGTGCTCGAGGTGCAGCGTGAGGTCACGAGCGTGACGGGCCCGGTCGAGCCGCTGCCGTCGACTTCCGCCGCACGTCCGGCCGCCTCGTCGGATCCGGATGCCGCCGCCTCGACGCCCGCGGTCACCACGCCCGCCGCCGAGCCGACGCGCGAGCCCGGAACGAACACCCGTTCCATCCCGGTCACGACCCCCGACGTCGAGGCGCTGGGCGTCGCCGATCGCCTCGGCCTCGGCTCGAAGAAAGACCGCAACGACGAAGTGGGACCCACGTCATGAGGTTCGGGCTCATCCTCTCGGAGGCTTTCTCCGGCCTGCGCCGCAATGCCTCGATGGTCATCTCGGTGATCCTCGTGACCTTCGTGTCGCTCACCTTCGTCGGCGCCGCGATGCTCATGCAGATGCAGATCGGCAAGATGCAGTCGTACTGGGCCGACCGCGCCCAGGTGGCGGTGTCGATGTGCGCGACCGTTTCCGACGTCGACACGTGCACCGTGGGGCAGGCCGCGACGCAGGAGCAGATCGACGCGGTCAAGGCCAAGCTCGACGGCGACGCCCTCGCGCCCCTGATCCGCGACTACACCTACTCCACGAGCGAGCAGGTGTTCGAGAACGCGAAGGGGCTCCTGCCCGACGACATCATCGGTGTGGTCACCGCCGATCAGTTCAACGCCACGTTCAGCATCAACCTGGTCGATCAGAACCAGTCCGACGTCATCATCGAGGCCTTCAGCGGCCAAGCGGGCGTCGAAGAGGTCACGAATCAGATGCAGTACCTCGAGCCGTTGTTCCAGGCGTTGACGGTGGCGACGTACGTCGCGGTCGGCATCGCCGGTCTCATGCTGATCGCGGCGGTGCTGCTGATCGCGACCACGATCCGGCTCTCGGCCTTCGCGCGGCGTCGCGAGCTGGGCATCATGCGTCTCGTGGGGGCGTCGAACCGCTTCATCCAGACGCCGTTCATCGTGGAGGGTGTGCTCGCCGCGCTCATCGGCTCGGCACTGGCGAGCGTGGCGGTGTGGGCGATCGTGGGCGTCGGCGTCAATCAGTACCTGCGCGACCGCATCGGGTTCATCACCTCGTGGGTGGGACTCGGCGACGTGGCGTTCGTCATCCCGGTGATCGTCGTGATCGGTGTGATCCTCGCGGCCCTGAGTGCCAGTTTCGCGATTCGGCGGTGGTTGCGCGCGTGAGCGCCCGCAGCCGCGAGCTGCGGCATCCTGTAGGCTGAGGGGCTCTGTGTGCCCATGATCATGAGGAGGTGGCACCATGCCTCGTGAGCAGGGTGAGAAGCTCATCGCGTCGAACAAGAAGGCGCGTCACGACTACGCCATCGAGAAGACCTACGAGGCCGGTCTCGTGCTGACCGGCACCGAGGTGAAGTCGCTGCGCCAGGGGCGGGCGAACCTGACCGACGGCTACGCGTACATCGACGGGGGGCAGGCGTTCCTCGACGCCGTGCACATCCCCGAGTACTCGCAGGGTCACTGGACCAACCACTCCGCCAAGCGCACGCGCAAGCTGCTGCTGCACAAGGAGGAGATCGTGAAGCTCTCGCACGCGGTCGCCGCCGGCGGGTACACCCTCGTTCCGCTGCGCCTGTACTTCCTCGACGGTCGCGCCAAGGTCGAGATCGCCGTCGCGAAGGGTAAGCGCGAGTTCGAGAAGCGCCAGACGATCCGCGAACGCGAAGACAAGCGCGAGGCCGAGCGCGCGATGCGCACGAAGAACCGCCTGGGCGAGTAGGCGTCGTCGTTTCTTGCGGGAGCGTCCCGTCAGGATGACCCGTGCGAAGAACGGTCTGGGGGAGTAGGCGTCGTCGTTTCTTGCGGGAGCGTCTCGTCAGGATGACCCGTGCGAAGAACGGTCTGGGGGAGTAGGCCCGGTCGCCGCGGCGGAGGCGTTGCTTCAAGGCGACCTGCGCGAGAACCGCTCGGGCGCGAAGTCCCCTCACTCCGCGCGGAAGCGCCCCTCCACGACCGAGGTGACGACGATCTCGGGCGGCTGCAGGCTGAACGACGATCCACCCGGCGAGACGGACGCGGCCATCAGACGCGCCCCCAGCGGAGAGGGTGACTCCGGGCGCGTCGCGAGGAGTCCGGCATCCGCGATCTCGACGGCGGCGACGGATGCCAGGCCGAGGGCGTCCGCGTACGCGGTGGCGCGTTCGACGGCGACGTGCACGGCTTCGGCGGCGACCTCGCGCTCGGTGCGGGCGCGCGTCTCGGGGGAGAGGCGCCAGTCGACGGCCGTGACCTGCACGTCGTCGGACTCGGCGACGTCTCCGAGCCACCACGAGAGGGCGCCGGCGTCGGTGAAGGTGGCCGACAGCTCGACGCTGGCGTGGTGGATGAGGGGGAGCTGCGCGCCGTCGGCGTTCCACGGGCGGTCGGACCAGACCGAGACGCGCGCGCTCGACCATTCCGAGACCTCGCCGGAGCGCAGGTGCGCGACGAGGCCGTCCTGCACGGATGAGGCTCGCTCCTGCGCCTGCTCGACGACGGGGCCCCGTGAGGGGCCGTCGACCGAGACGGTGACACGCACCGCGGCTTCTTCGGCGCGGACACGGGCGCTGCTTTCGCCCCGGACCGTGATGACGACGTCGCTCATGCGGTGAGCTTACGGGAGGGGAGGCGGTGTCGCCGGGGAGCGCCGCTGGGCTCGGGGGTCCATCGCGGAGTCGCCTCCGCGGCGCGCGCGCCTGTTCCGCACCCCGCGTGCAGAACGCAGGACGCTCGCGACCGTTGCGCCGGACGGCCGCGTGAGGATGCCGTTCGTCGGGCCTGCGGGACGGATTCTCCTGCGTTGTGCAGGAGCGGCGCGGTCGGCAGGGGCGGGGGAATTCCGGGGTGCTCGAAGCGTTGTAGACTGTGAGGCTCGGGTGCCGATGGCCCCGGCGTGGCAACTCAACAGCGTGACAACGGCCGCTCCATTCCGGAGTTCTTGGGGGCTGATCGGTTTCGACAGCGCCTGCGAACCCGCGAGAAGCGGGCCGAGGATGTGGGGTTATCTCGTAAACGCTCCCTGCAAAACAATAAGTGCCAATGCTAAGCGCACTGACTTCGCCCTCGCTGCGTAAGCGAGCCCGATAGTCCGTCAGACCGTGTGTGACCCCGCCACGGATCCTGGCGTCATTTAGGGGTCTTGCTGCGTGACGGCGTCTGGACGTCACGCGGGACTTTTCCCAGGCTGGGCTCGTCGACTTAGGTGTCTGTGACAAAGGTCGGAGCCGAGCAGAACGTCTGCACAGACTGCGCCCGGAGAAAACGCGGAGACCCAGCGTTGGACGGGGGTTCGATTCCCCCCAGCTCCACGAGCCGTTGTCACGGTCGAGTTCGCGAGAAGCCCCTGTCCCCGCCCGTTTCGGCGGGGGCGGGGGCTTTTCGTGTGCGGAGTCGCCGTGAGGCGGCGGGTGCGCGCGTGTGCGCCGGTCAGGCGCGGTGCGCGTGTGCTTGCCCGTCGGGCCGCCGCGCGCGTGTGGACGTCGCTCAGGCCGTCGTGCGCGTGCCCTCCCGTCGGGCCGCGGTGCTCTTACGCGCTCCGGTCAGGCCGCTGCGCGCGTGTGGACGTCGCTCTCGCCCGCCGCGCCGTTCAGCTCGAGCCAGACCCGTCCCTCGGTGCGCGTGAGGGTGGCGGTGTTGCGGCGTTCGATGGCCTTCGCGAGGTTCTCGACGAAGCCGGGCTCGAAACTGTGCAGCAGCACCTCGTCGCCGCGGTGGATGCGCTTCCCCGCCCACGCCGCGGCCACCTTGTCGGGATCGCGGTGCGTGTAGACCGCGACCCGCTCGGCCTTCATGCTCCCGGTGTGCAGGCGGGCGGCATCCGGAGCCCCCACCTCGACCCACGCGACGAGGGCGCCCGTGAGATCGCGCACCATGACCGCGGGTTCGTCGGTCGCGGCGACGCCCTCGCTGAAGGCGATGCCCTCCTCGTATTCGAGGCAGTAGGCCAGCACCCGGGTCAGCATGTACGGAGCGGTTTCGGACGGATGCCGCGCGACCCGCAGTTGCAGTTCGTCGTAGACGCCGCGATCGACGTCGGAGAGCTGCACGGTGAACGTGTGAATGGTCGCGCCGATAGCCACGAGGGTCCAGCGTACGGGAGAGCCCGTCGTATCGCCGCCGGCGGACCCGGTCAGGTGCTGCCGCCGACGTTTCCTGCCGTCCGCCCGGTCACGCACCCGGCCATTGCCCCACCGACCCCGCGCCGCCTAGCGTCGGAGGATGCCAGACCCCCGCGCCCTCCGCATCGACGTCGGTCCGTTCCACCTCGCTCCCACTCCCGACGCGTCGACGTGGACCGCGGAGCAGGACCCGGGACGTGCTCATCCGGGCCTTGGGGCTCCGGGCCCGGACGCTCTGGGCTGTGGTGCTCCGAGCAGTGCGGCTCCGCGCCCGGACGCGCTGGGCCGTCGTGCTCCGAGCAGCGCCGCTCCCAGCAGTGCCGCTCCGAGCGGTGCCGCTGCGGGCGGGACGGATGCCGCGCGCATCACCGCAGCCTGGACCGACTGGGTGGCGTTCGCCCAGCGGGTGCTGCAGGCCGATGCCCTGTGGCGCGACGTCGAGGCGCGAGGCGACGCGTGGGACGAGGGCTTCTCGGCGGCGCGCGAGGCCGACGCGCGGAATCCCTACCGGTGATGCTGCGGACGGGTCAGGCGAAGGTCCGGGTCGGCGCGGGCCCTCGTCGAGGTTCGGGCTTCGGCCCGCGCGCCTCCTCGCGGCGACGGCGCCGGTCGGTCAGCGCGGGCCCTCGACGAGGATCAGGCTCTGACGCGTGTCGGCCAGCTTCACGTAGCCGTCGCCGAAGAAGTACGTCAGTCCGTAGCCCTCGGCGCCCCGGCCGTTGAGCCAATCGGGGTTCTCGGTCACGTAGGTGCCCGTGGCATCCTTCTCGACCTTCCACCCGGCCGCCACGAGGTCCTTCTGCGCGGTGCGCGCCTCGTCGTCGTCGATGGGGGCCCATCCGAAGATCTGCACGCGATCCGAGGCGATCTTCGTGTCGCCCCACTTGCACTGGATGCCACCCTCGAGAGCAGTCGCTCCGACGCGGAAGTCCTCCTTCTGGTAGGTCCATCCGAGGCTCGTGAAGTCGTCCGCCGTGGCCTGGGGAATGATGTTCTCGCACGTCGGGTCCGCCGTGGAGGGCGCGTCGGTCGTCGAGGCCGAGGGCTCGGGGGTGTTCGTGTCGCTGTCCGCGCCCTGCGAGGGGGCGGCCGGAGACGGCGCGGCCTCTTGCGGGGCGGGGGAGGAGCACCCCGCCAGCGCGAGCATCGCGAGAGCGCCGGTCGTCGCCAGGACGGCGGCGCGTGAACGGGTGGGACGGGTGCGAGTGCGGCGCATCACGAGCCCTCTCCCTCGTGCAGCAGCGAGAAGAACGCGTCGTGCAGCACGCCGTTCGTCGCGAGCGACGACTCGGCGTCGAGTCGGTCGGTTCCGTCGAACGCGGTGAAGCGACCTCCGGCCTCGCGCACGATCGGGGCGATCGCGGCGATGTCGTACTCCTTCACCCCGAACTCGGCGACGAGCTCGAGTCGCCCCTCGGCGAGCCACATGTACGGGAGGGCGTCGCCGTAGGCGCGGTCACGCCACACCGCGCGGGTGAGGCGTTCGAGGGTGGGGACGAGGTCGACGTCGTCCCACTGCTCGATGCTCTGGAAGCTGATGCTGGAGGCGGCGACGTCGTCGATCCCCGACACGCGGATGCGACGCGTCTCGCCGGTGGCGGTGGTCGTCCACGCGCCGTGTCCGGTGGCCGCCCACCACCGTCGGCCGATCGCGGGCTGACTGACCACTCCGACGGTCGGGATGCCGTCGACGGTCAAGGCGATGAGGGTGGCCCACACGGGGATACCGCGCATGTAGTTGTGCGTCCCGTCGATGGGATCGATCACCCAGCGTCGAGAGGTTTCACCCGAAGCGCCGAATTCCTCACCCAGGATCGCGTCGTCCGGGCGTTCGGCATCCAAGATCCGACGGATCGCCCGCTCGGTCTCGAGGTCGGCCTCGGTGACGTGCGTGCGGTCGGGCTTGGTGTCGATGCGCAGATCTGCGGCGTCGAACCGTGCCATGGCGACCGCGTCGGCCGCGTCGGCGATACGGAGGGCGAGTGCGAGATCGTCGGTCGGGTCCGCGGGGGTCGCGGCGGGCTCTTCGATGCGGGACACGGCACCAGGATAACCGGCGTTCCTGGCTCGATTTGGTGTGCTCGCGTCACGCCTGGTAACGTAATTCCTCGGCGCGGAGAGCGATTTTCACGCCGAACGGAACGCACCTCTAGCTCAATCGGCAGAGCAACTGACTCTTAATCAGTGGGTTCTGGGTTCGAGTCCCAGGGGGTGCACAGCTAAAAAAGCCCCCTTCCGCCCGATCACGCGGAAGGGGGCTTTTTTGCGCGCTCCCACGATCTGTGCACCGTCGCCGAAAGAGGCGTTCTGGCCGCGAAATGTCCGCAAAACCGGGCCCCTGGAAAGCTCGCTGATCTACGACGTGTCACCGCTCCGCACCGGCGCTGCGCATAGACACTCCATGAACGCATCCGTCAACATGTCCCCTCCGCCCGCCCTTCTTACCCAGCGGGAGGTCGTCGGGCTCCTCGGCGTCAGCCACCGCACCCTCGAGGACTGGCGCCTCACGAAGACTGGACCCGCTTTCGTGAAGCTGGGGCACCGCACCGTCCGCTATACCGCTGACGATGTTCACTCTTTTATTCAGGCGGCTCGTCGTGGCTAGGCCGCAGCTCCCGCCGGGCACGCGAGGAAAGACGTCGTTTCGTCAGCGCAACGGCACCGTCCAGGGCCGCTCGAAGGCGCGCACCCTAGGCGGCGAGCTCGTTTCGCTGACGGCATCCGGCGCCACAGAAGCCGAGGTGGAAGCAGCACTCGACCGCAAGCTCCGTGCGGTGACCATGCACGCCAGCGACGGACTCCATGAGGACAGCACCATCGGCGACGCTGTTGCGCGCTGGCTTGCCAATCGGCGCGCCGCCGTGGCTGCCGGAGCTCTTATGGCTCAGAGCTACGCGCAGTACGCCCATCACGCGAAAGAGGTCGTCAGGCGAATTGGTGCTGTGCGCCTGCGCGAAGCTGGCCCCGCTCTGCTCTTCCCGTTCCTTGACCAACTCGTCGAGGCAGCGGCGCCGGAGACTGTCGGCCCCCCCCTTACCTGCCCGAAGTGTCCTCCGCCGTCATCTGGCTGCTCACCGCGCTGCTTGCACTCCTCGTCGCGGTCGGTGTCCTCGGCGCCCTCATCGCGCACCTGCGCCGAGCGCGAGGTCTGGCTGTCACCGCGTCGATAGCCACCCTGGCCACGGTGACGGTGTGGGTCTTCGTCGGAGGCGCGTTGTACCTGCCGGCGAACGACCGGCGGGCCGCGCAGATCTGCGACACCTACGGGGTGTCCCTCACCGCGGAGCAGTTTCGCGCGCTGCGATATCCCGACACCAAACCCGGGTCGCCCGACACCTACGGGAGCGTGACCGTCGACGTCGCTAGGCGCGAGCGCACTCTCACGCTCACCTCCGACGGAAACGCCCTCCACCTCATCGACGATGAGACCGGCACACCGATGCCGACCCGCGCGCGATGACGACACCGAACCAGGCCAGCCGCAACCTGACGGTCCTGCTGTGCATCCTCGCGCTCGTGGTCCTCGTCCCTGCGACCGCCGCATGCCTGACCTCCGCCTCGCCTGCTGGAATCATCACCGCGGTCCTGGCGGTACTCATCGCGCGCGAGCTCTTGCGCACCCTTCGTCCCCACCCCGGGCCGAGTGAGCGTGAGGGCGCATAGCCCGCCATGACCCCCGCGCCACCTCCTCTCGTTCGCCGCGCCCTGTTCGCCGCCATCTGCGGAGTCCTGCTGATCGTCGGGGGCTTCCTTCTCCCTGCCGCTCACCTGACCCCCTTACCCGGTGACCAAGACCGCCTCGTCCCCACGGTGCCGAGCACCCGGGTCCAGGGCGTATCGACGTTCATTCCTTCCGGCGTGCCGGACGGGCGTGCGCGAGGGTGAGAGCGCTCTTCGACCTCGCCCTCGAACTGCTCGGCGCCGCCCTCGACATGCTCGAGGGGAGGCGTACGGCCGCGCCCGAATCCACCACTCGGGGGCTTCGTCACGCGCGCCCCACGGTAGTCGTGTCATGATCGCGACATGGATCAACCGGTCAGCCGTCGTGCCCGGTCGCGGCGTCATCTGCGTGCGCGTCGGGCCCGCGCGTCGGTACCGTGGCTGGCAGGCCTGGTCAGCTTGCTCGGCGCGAACCTCCGCGCTGGAGGTTGGCAGATCATCGTTGCTCTCGGGTGTGCTGGGGTGGGCGCGCTGACGTACGCGGGCTACCTGCTCACGCGCTAGAACCCCTGGCGGAGACGTTCAGGCGCGAGGAATACGCGTCAGCCGGTGAAGCGTCCAAGCGAGCTGCCCGCCCAGCAGGGCAAGCAGCACGCTGCAGACGACCGGAAGGACCGGCCCCACGGCAGCCGTGAGGACGGTGAGACCGAATGCCACCGCCAGAACCACCACCGCCGCAGCCTGCACCCATGCCAGCACCCACAATGCACGCCGGTGGTGCTGAGGAGTCATCGGTTTGGTGATGTCGCGCACGGCCACAATCTACTCACCGTCGGTGGGTCATTCGAGTCGCGAGGCTCCTCAGTGTCACGAGCGCGGTAGCGTCTGACACTCAGGACGGCGGGCCGCGGCTGTCATCTTTGCCCGCGTTGCGCGGGAGCCTCCGATGGGAACGAGCCCGACGACCAGTCCGACGGCCGCCCCCATGGTGCCGAAAATGCCCCCGTACACCCTGATCCACGTGCACACCGTCGTCGACGGGTCCGTGAAGTGGGGGTTCTCAGTGTGCAGGGCGACAGCTTCGGGGAACCACCCGAGCAGGACGTACAGCACTCCGGGGAGCGCCCCGATCAGGAAGCCCAGCACGACGCACAGGAGCATCAAGCGCGCCTGGCGCCTGAAGACTCGACTCGCTGCCACGTCCCCTCGATCCCGCCGCATCGTGCCACCGGATGTCCACCCGATGACTCGCTCAATGTAGCGCTCCGGGTGAGTGTCCCCTCAGACGAGGACTGCGCATGGCTGGGCTATGGCCACGACCGTCGACACCCGCTCGCCACCGTCCTCGCGCCTACATCGAAGACCTTAATCGCTATCAAGAACGCCCTCCGGACCTGGCTGTCATGTCGAGCCGACGACTTCTCGCGCTGAGGGGAAAAGGGCGGGGCGCAATTCGCATGCGCGGGCGGGCGCCCTGTCCTATGCGGCCGCTTCCCTCCGATACTCTGCGAGGAAGTCTGACCATCGGGGGATCCATGACGTCACATCGAGCCACGCTTCTGCTCGCGCCGGTTCTGGCGGTATCGCTGTTGTCGGGGTGCACCGCGCCCTCTGGCGAAGCCGCGCCGGCGAGCTCACCGACGGAGGGGTGCGACGTGTCCGGGGTGGACCTCGGTGCCGCCACTGCGTCCGGACTGGTGACCGGCGACGCAGGTACCTACTGCCACCTGACTGTGGACCTCGGCGCCGTCTCACTCACCCCATACAGCGAGGTGGAATCGGCGAAACTGTCCAGCACCTCTGGGGACATCGAGGCGTCAGCGGACAGCGTGACCCTCGACCCCACGCTTGTCGAATCCGGCCAGCAGCAGGCGGCGAAGTGGGTCGTCGAGGAGTACCTCGACGGTCCTTCCCTCGGCCAGTCGGCCGATGCGCACAGCGAGTGGCTCAAGACCTCGCCGCTGATCGGTGACAGCTGGCGGGAGGCGTATCAGCAGGCGTGGGATGCCGGTTCGGCTGGGGGACTGTTCATGCCCATCCCCGTCGCGCTGCAGGCTGACAGTCGCCCTCGAGTAACGACCGTCGACATCGCTCCCACCCTGACTCGGGTCATCGACGGCGCCGCGGCGGGGATCTTCGTCGAAAGCTGCTACGCCGTGAAGGCCACCTACATCGCGGCAGACCACGCTCAGCTGTCCGCCGACTCCCCGGAGACCTGCGTGACCTTCGCTGTCCGCGGGAACGAGGTCCCGTACGTGGTCGAGGGCACCCACAACAGCTTCACCGTGACCGACCGCGACGGCGCCATCGTCGCCCAGGAGCTTTCCTCGTAACCCTCTGCTGTTGCGACCGGACTGTCGTTCAGGCAGGGCCACGCGGCCAAGCGCGGCGCTGGAGGACCCGACGCCGGTCACCGCGCATGGCTGGGCTATGGCCATGACCGTCGACACTCATATCGCCGCCGTCCTCGAGCGCAAGAGCGCGGGTATGACGCTCTCCCTCGCCTGGCAGCGCTGGCGCGAGAGCGTTCGGGCGCACATCGCCGCGAAGCACGCCGTGAGGAACCCCCCCCCGTACGTCGGTCGTCACGGTGGTCTGCGGCTTCATGCTCTCGGGCTGGGGCTGCCGACCTTCCGGGCGATGGCGCACGCCGAGCGGGAGTTCCTGGACCTCGCCGCCGCCGCGCGCCCTGCCCCGACCGCACACGCGTACGTTGGTCAGAACCTGTGCGCGGCCTGTGAGATTCTGAGGAGGCACCATTCACTACCTCTGGGGGATCACATGCGCCGCACCTCGACGCTCACCACGCTCATCGCCACCGCCGGCATCGCCGTCCTGACCTTGACCGGCTGCTCCGGTGGCGCCACCGCGGCGCCGGCAGCGCCGGCTCCCGCGCAGACGACCGCGGTGGACAGCTCCACGATCCAGGAAGCCCCCGCCGAGGCGTCGTTCCTGGACGGTGTCCTGCGTGCGCAGGACGTCACCATCACGATCACCGACGTGAAGACCATCCAGGTCGGCGAGACCGGCAACGAATACGGCTCCGCCCCCGTCATCGCGTTCTGGTACGACATCACCAACAACCAGTCCGAGCGCGACGTCACCCCGATGGACTTCATGTTCTACTTCAACGCGTTCCAGGACAACGACCCGAACGTGCTGAACCCGCTGCAGGTGGCGATGCTGCCGGACGAGCAGTACCTCGAATCGCAGATGGCCAAGATCAAGGAGGGCGGCACGGCCTCCAACGCCATCGCCTACACCCTCAGCGACACCACGACCCCCGTCGATCTGATCGCGACCACCGACTTCGGCCAGAAAGAGATCGGGCGCGGCACCTTCACCCTCAACTAGCCTCACCCGCTGCGAGCCCCGGCCCCCTGTCGGGGCTCGCAGCCCGCGAGCCGCCCAGGCGAGACCGGTCGGGCCTAGGCTCACCCCGTGAGCATTCCGGGGACACCGCAGCCCTTCGACCCACGAGCCTTGACCGTCCGCGAGTTGCTGGCCGCCTACGTCAGCGTCCTCGACGAGCTCACCACCCGCGGGTTCATCCGCACCCGAAACTCACCCCTCGGCGACCTCGCCGAGACCATTGCAGTCCGCGCGTACGGGGGAACGCTCGCTCCCAACAGCGAGAAGAGCTTCGACCTGCTCGCAGCCGACGGCCGGCGCATCCAGGTCAAAGCGCGCCTGGTGGACTCCGACGACAAGCGCTCGCACGCATTCAGCCCGTTTCGCACCTGGGGCTTCGACGCGGCGGTGTTCCTCGTCTTCGACTCGCGCAGCTACGACCTGCGCTGGGCGCGAGAAGTCGCGGTGGCCGACGCTCAAGCGCTCGGTCGGCGCATCGAGCACATCAACGGCAGCTCCATCTCCGTCCGCCAGGCCGCCGGCGTCGACGTCACACCGCTGCTGGCCGCGGCCTACGCCCGCATCGACGAGCCCGCCGCGTAGAGACGCTTCTCCGGGATGACCCCGCGCACACCGCCGGTGGGATCTTCCATGTCGCCGGGACGTCGTGGAATGAGGTGGCAGTGCGCGTGCGAGATCGTCTGCCCGGCCGCGGCGCCGGAGTTCCAGCCGATGTTGAAATCCGTGACCCCCGTGCGCACGAACTCGTCGCGGAGCGTCGTGAGTGCGCGGTCCGTGTCGAGCAGCTCCTCGAGGGTGAGGTCGAAGTAGTCGCGCCGGTGCGCCAGAGGAACGATGAGTGCGTGACCGGCAGTCACCGGATACCCGTCGAGGAACACCGCGACGGAGCCGAACACGCGGGCATCGTCGGATGTGGCGACCATGCAGAACCGGCAGGAGGGGACATCAGCGGGGCACATGGGCCGCCGAGGCCGCCTCCTGGTCCCCGTCCACGTCGACCCGGTTGTCGTGGAGCCGTCCGGATGGCACACGCACCGCATCCGCACGAAAAGCGCCCGGGACGGGGGAGCCACACTGGTCCTGGTGGTCCGTGCCGGGTACCGCCAACTCGGTGAAGAGCCCGTCCAGCCGGAAGAGCTGCTGGAGGAGGCCCGCCGCGTTCGCGCCAATGTCCCGGACAAGCTGACCTAGGGGCGCGTCGAGATCGCAGCTGTGACATCCCGGGCCATCGTCATGACGCGGGACGAATCCGTCGTCGCAGACCGGAAGCGGGAGGCGGCTCGTGCCACGCAGCTTCGTTCCGACGCGGACCGGCGGGACGCGCGCCAGAACCTCGCCGATGAGATTCACGCCCTCGTGCCTGAGGGAATCGTCGTGCGCACCTCGACGGATCGCGACAGTGTCGAGATCTCCCAGACCGACCTGCTGACGCTGCTGCGGCGGATTGCAGCGACGCCGACCGAATGACTCGTGGGCGAAGTTCTCGGCCCCGCCGCGCGTTCGCGCGAAAGAGTCCTCGGACAAGGGTGCCGGCCGTGTCCTCGTCGTGCGCCGCTCCTTCAGAGCCCACACCGACGCGGGTGCTGCCACCGAGGAGGATCTGCTGGAGGAGGCCCGCCGGCTGCGGGACACGCCCATCGAGTCGGAGTCGTACTCCGCCATCGAGGTCGGGCTCTCTCTCGACTACTCCTCGCAGGAGTACGTGCCCTGACGCTCCTCAGCGTCTTCCCCGGACTCGGACCGTGCGCGATCGCTAGTCTCCTCGAAGGACGCGAGACGCGCCGCGGGGGAGAGACGTCTTGCGGCGAGGTGTTCCGATAGGAGGGGAGTGGTTTCATGGCCGATGACGAGATCTGGGACGTGACCGACATCCAGGGCACGCCCACCGGAACCCTCCATCGTCGTGGCGATGGCCCGGTGCCGGCCGGGTCGTTCCACATCGTGGCATCCGTCTGCGTGGTCTCGTCGACCGGGCGCGTCTTGATGAGCAGGCGAGCCGCGCAGAAGGACTACCCGCTCGCCTGGGAGTTCCCGGCGGGGAGCGCGCTGCGCGGCGAGTCCAGCCGTCGCGGGGCGGTTCGCGAGGTCGACGAAGAGGTGGGGCTCGTCCTCGCACCGGACGATCTCGTGCTCGTCGGCCGCGTCGTGGAGGAGCGTGCCCTCTTCGATCTGTGGGCGGCCGCCGTCGAGGGCGAGCCCACTCCGTGGATCGATCCCGAAGAAGTTCTGGATGCCGAATGGGCGACGCTCGACGACGTGCGGAGGCGGTGGGAGGACGGGGCGTTCGCGACGCCGTGGAACGCGCGCTTCGCTCAGTTGTGGGATGTGCTGATCACGCGGGTCGCGGAGGTGCGCGGCGCGCAAGGCTGACGCGGCGCGGAACGCTGACGCGGCGCGGAACGAAGGCAACGCGGAAAGCTGACGCGGCGCGCGTTCGTCAGCGGCGGCGGATCGGGCTCGGTCTTGTTCCCGCGCGGCGCGCGTTCGTCGGAACGGGGGCGGATCGGGCTCGGTCTCGTTCCGCGCGGCGCGCGTTCGTCAGAATGGCGGTGAATCGGACTCAGTCTCGTTCCCTCGCGGCGACCGCCATGTGACGACGCCTGTCTGCGCGTCGCGCGTCGGCGTCCAGGCGGTTTCATGACGGAGTCGATGGTGATGTCGGCATTCCGGCTCGAGGTTGTCGACGTCCGTGCGACCGCCGTCGGCCCACGCCGTGAGGTGGTCGATGTCGCAGGCGCGTGCGGAGCGTCCGCAGCCGGGGAAGATGCAGGTGGGAGAGGCGACGCCGAGCCAGCGGCGCAGGGCCGCGGTGACGCGGTACGTCGTGCGGTCGAGGGCGAGAGGGGCTCCGGTCATCGGGTGCGTGAGAAGGCGCACCCACGACGTCGCCTCACCGGCCAGGCGGCGGGCGGTGTCGAGGTCGATGGGACCGTAACCGTCGAGGACCGCCGGATCGTCGCTCTCGCCGAGCAGGGTGAGCGCGGGCACTGTGACGACGATGGACGCCGCGGCGCGTCGAGGGGCGACGCCGGGCTGATCGCCGTTGCCGCGGTGAGCATCACGAGAAGTCTCGGGGGGAGGGACCGTCTGCGTCTCGCCCATCGCGACGGCATCCGCTGTCAGCATCTGCGCGAAGGCGTCGGCCCGGAGCTGGGCCAGGGTGCGATCCTCGTCGGGGACGCTCGCGAGGTGACGCGCTGCGCGATCGATCCGCGACATCGCCACATGAGCGCGGTCCGCGGGCAGGAGGGCGGTGAGGGTCGCCATGCCGTCGAGTTCGGCGGTGAGCCAGACGCCGCGATCACGGGCCGCACGACGGTGGCGCTCCTCGAGTGATTCGCCGTGCACGCGCTCGCGGAGGGCACGGGCCGAGACCGCGAAGCGCGCGGGGGTGAGGCGGCGGGCACGGTCAGCCGCGCCCGCGTCGAAGGCCTGCCACGCCGCGGCGTCGTCGTCGGGGAGGGACGCGGCGAGCCGAGCGGTCTCGGACGCCTGCCGCTCGGACGTGTCTCCCGCGACGTACGTCGCCCACGTCGACGGACAGCGCGCCTGGAGCGTCCGCGCCTGGTCCGCGCGGATCCGCACGGTCTGCTCGGAGATCCGCAGACGCACGGCGATCTCGGCGACGGCCGCTCGCTCCGCCATGTCGAGCCGATCGCGCCGAATCGCCGCCGCACTCCGACGGCGCGTGTCTTCGGCGTCGAGATCGAGGGTCGGGTCGGGACCGACCCACGGCTCGGGGTGCGCCGTGGCCTCGTCGAGGATGAGCGCGATCAGCCGCGATTCTTCCGCGGCGGCGCGACGGCGTTCGCGGGAGACGGCCTCGAGGGAGCGCAGGGCGACATCGGCGGCATCCCCGGGGGAAGGGCAGTCAGCGACGGTCTGCGGGACGGTGTCGGTGTCCGGCGGTCCGTCGTCGTCGGCTTCGACAGGCCACTCCGGGTCGTCCAGACCGAGCTCGGCCGCCCAGGCGATGTCGGCGGCGATGCGGAGTTCGTCGTCCGTCATCGGCGGAGTGTCGCTCCAGATCGCCGCGGACAGTTCGCTCAGGTCGTCATCTTCCTTCATGCACGCGAGGGGGCGCGGGGCGGGGGCGACCCGGTCATTGCCGCGCGGCGAGAGGTTCATGTCGCGACGGTATCGCCGACCTCCGACATTGCCTCCGGCGCCCGCGAGGCGCTGGATCCACGGCATAGCGACGGCGATCAGGCCAGGGTGATCACCCGCACCTCTCGCGCCCGCATCCGACCCCGGCGACGACCCCGCGGCGCTCACCCCTCCACCCCTCGCGCTCCCACCCCGCGACCGCGAGGATGACGTCATGACCCCCGCCGATGCCGTGAACAGCGAGCCGCACGCACAAGGAGAGGTTGTTCCCCAACCGGCGGTCGAGCACACACCGACCGCCGCTGCGGGCGTGACAAGCGCCTCCTCCGCAAGAAGGGGAGCCCACGAGGCGACCACCGCGCCCGAGCGAGACGAGTCCGCGCCCCTCACCGACCGCACCCACCGCGTCGCCGTGCCGGAGGGGACTCTGCACGTCGGGGAGTGGCATCCGGATGCCGAGGGCACGCCGTGGCTGCTCGTGCACGGGGTCACCGCGTCGCACCTCGCGTGGTCGTGGGTCGCCCGCGAGACGGAGGCGCGGCTCATCGCCCCCGACCTGCGGGGCCGGGGCCGCAGCACGGCGCCCGGACGGCGCACCGGTCTGGCGCAGCACGCCGACGACCTGGTCGCGGTCCTCGACGCGGCGGGGGTCGACCGCGCGATCGCCGTCGGACATTCGATGGGGGCGTTCATCACTGCCGTGCTGGCCGATCGGCATCCGGATCGTGTCGAGCGGGTCGTGCTCGTCGACGGCGGACTGCCGCTCGATCTGCCCGAGGGGATGGATCCGCGCGACGCGGTGCGGCACGTGCTGGGCCCGACGGCCGCTCGGCTCGACAGGCGCTTCGGCAGCACCACGGCGTACCGCGACTTCTGGCGCGCGCACCCGGCGTTCGTCGGCCGCGAAGACCCCCTGCTCGACGCGTATTTCGCCTACGACCTGGTCGGTGAGGAGCCGGAGCTGCGTCCCGCGACGCTCTTCTCCACCGTCGAAGCCGACTCGATCGACCAGAACACGGGCGCGGCGATCGCGACCGCTCTCGAACGGATGCCACGACCCACCCGGCTCCTGGCGGCCGAACGGGGTCTGCGCGGGGAGGTGCCGCCGCTGTATCCCGATCTCGCGGCGATCGAGAGCGCGTATGCGCGCCTGCGCTCGGCGACGCGCGTCGCGGGAGCGGACCACTACTCGATCGTCATGTCCCCCGAGGGGGCGCGTGCGGTCGTGCGAGAGGTACGGCGCAGCGACGGACGATAGCCCGACACGAGAAAGGCCGCCCCCGCCGAGGCGGGAGCGGCCTTTCTCGAAGAGGAGCCTCAGGCGGCGTCGCCCACGAGCACGGCGGCGCCTTCGTCCGCGGCATCCGCGTGGCTGTGGTCGACGTGTGCGAGCAGGCGACGACCGGCCAGGATGCACACGGCCGAGATCGCGACCGACACCGCGGCCATCACGTACGGCACGCCGGCGCCGTAGGCGTGCCAGAGCAGCGCCGCGAGCGGGGGAGCGACGGCACCACCGAGGAAGCGCACCGCCGAGTAGGCCGACGACGCGACCGAGCGCGGCAGGTCGGTGGCCTCCATGACCGCCTCGGTCAGGGCGGTGTTCACGACGCCCAGCACCAGGCCGCCCACGATGATGCACACGACGAGCGCTGCGGCCGAGGACACGATGAACGCCGCAACCAGAAGGTCGAGCGCCAGCAGGGGCAGGGCGATCAACAGCACGGTCGTCAGGCGCAGACGGCGAAGCAGGATCGGAGCGACCCACACGCTCGTGATGGCGAGCCCGACGCCCCAGCCGAAGAACGTCAGGCCAATCCCCATCGCTCCGAACCCGAGGGGGAAGGGCGAGAACGCCAACAGCGTGAAGAAGCCGATGTTGTAGAACAGCGCGGTCGCCGCGAGGATCGCGAGCGCCGGGCGGCCGAGGGCCTTGAAGGGCGCGCTGAAGGGGAGCGGGTTGCGCGCGGGGGCGGGTCCGCGCAGCAGCACGAGCACCGCGACGAACGCGATCGCCATGAGCGCCACGACGCCGAAGAACGGCCCGCGCCAGCTCACCTCGCCCAGGATGCCGCCGAGCAGCGGTCCCACGGCGATGCCGAGGCCCAGGGCCGCCTCGTACAGGATGATGGCCGCGGAGCTTCCGCCCGAGGCCGCGCCGACGATGGTGGCCAGGGCCGTGGAGATGAAGAGGGCGTTGCCCAGCCCCCACCCGGCGCGGAAGCCGATCACGGCATCGACGCTGTCGCTGATCGCGCACAGGAACGAGAACACCACGATGAGGCCGAGGCCCACCAGCAGCGTCGCTTTGGCGCCGATGCGGCTCGAGATCCAGCTCGTGACGAGCATCGCGAGGCCCGTCACCACGAGGTAGCTCGTGAACAGCAGCTCGGTCTCGACCGGCGTCGCCTTCAGCGACTCGGCGATGGCGGGGAGGATCGGGTCGACCAGACCGATCCCCATGAATGCCACGACGCACGCGAACGCGACGGCCCACACTTGAGCGGGCTGTTTCCAGACACTGGGTGCTGATGCGGTACCGGTGCTCACCGGACGGCCTCCTTCTGCTTGTTCGGGGAAGTTCTGCGGGGTGCGGATGCGGATCCGGATGCCGTGGACACGGCCTCAACCGCTGCCCTCGGTGCATGCGCCGCCTCGGGCGTGCCCGGCGCGGTGGACGCTCCCGGGCGCAGGGGCGCCATGCCGACGCGCGACGACAGGGCCGCCGCGGCGACGCCGACCGCCTGCCACTCGTCGTCCGACAGGTCGGCGACGTGCGGAGAGAGCGCGGCGCGGAACTGCTCATACCACCGCTCCAGCGCCTCGAGGCCCTGATCGGTCGCGGCGACGACGCTCACGCGCGAGTCGCCGGGATGAGCGGCGCGTGCGACGAGGCCGGCGGCATCCATCTGGTGGACCAGTCGCGTCATACCGGGCTGGCTGACGCGACTCAGCGTCGCGAGATCGCCCAGGCGCTGGGGGCCGTGATCGCGCAGCAGCGTCAGGGTGCGCCACTGCGCGGCGGGAGCGTCGTTCTGCGTGTCGATCGCCGCGATGCGCGTCAGGGCGTGCACCGCGAGCAGGAGTCTCTGCAGGTCGTCGTCACGGGTCATGAGGATAAGTATACCCCTGTTATATATATAGGGTATCTATCGGGCGGGGAAGTGCTCTGTTGAGCGATCGGGATGCTCTACCGCGCCGCGATCCGCGAGACTCCCGAGCTCCGCGAGGCGCTCCCGGTGGGACCGGGATGCCCTACCGCGCCGCGATCCGCGTCGACAGCTGGTGCGCATGCGCGAGCAGGATGCGTCCGAGCTCCGCGAGGCGCTCGCCGCCGAAGCGGAACTCGACGCCCGTCAGACTCAACGCCCACTGGGGGTCGCCCGCGCGGGTGAACACCGCGGCCCCTACGCCCCAGCTGCCCTCGACGATCAGCCCCGGATTGACCGCGTACCCGCGACCCTGGGTGTCGGCGATGCGCGCGCGCAGACGCGCGGGGGAGTGCGACGACCCCCACTTCTCGACGAGCTCCGGATGCCGCTCGAGATAGGCGTCCACATCCTGGGGCGGCAGGAAGGCGAGGATCGCGAGCCCCGCCGAGGCCACCCCGAGCGGGAAGCGCACGCCCTCCGACAGCACGAACGAGCGGATCGGGAAGCTCCCGTCCTCGCGCACGAGGCACACCGTCTCGTCGCCGCGCCGCACGGAGAGGAACGCGCTCTCCTCCGTCCGCACGGCGAGCGAGCGCACGATGTCGCGCGCCGTGGCGGTGATGTCGAATCGGGATGCCGCGACGCTCCCCATCAGATACAGCTCCGGTCCCGGCAGCCAGTGTCCTGTCGCTTCGTCGCGGTCGACGAGCCCCTCGGCGCGCAGGGCGCTGAGCAGGCGGTGCGCGGTCGGGCGCGTGAGGCGGGCGTCGAGCGCGAGGTCGCCGACGGCGGCGCCCCCGTCTCCCGCGGCGGTGACCAGGCGGAGCAGGTGTGCCGCGCGGGCGATGGCCTGCGCTCCCGGAACGCCGCCGGATGCCGCGTTTGAGGGCTGTCGCGGGTCGGAGGCGGCGGGAGGGGGCGTGCGCGTGTCCACCATGTGGACGCTACGCCCGGTGGCATCCACATGACAAGACGCGGCTCGCGCCCGGACGCACCCGGGACGCACGGTGGGAGGACGCTGTTACGAAGGAGTCCGCGTGATCGACAAGACCTGGCCCTCGCCCGCCGAGGCCGTCGCCGACATCCCCGACGGAGCCTCGCTCGCCGTCGGCGGGTTCGGCCTCTCCGGCAACCCCATCGCCCTCATCGAGGCGCTGCTCGCGCAGGGGACGAGCGAGCTCTCCGTGGTCTCGAACAACTGCGGAGTCGACGACTGGGGTCTCGGCATCCTGCTGGGAGCCCACCGCATCCGCAAGATGACCTCGTCGTACGTCGGCGAGAACAAGGAGTTCGAGCGGCAGTTCCTCTCCGGCGAGCTCGAGCTGGAACTCACCCCGCAGGGGACCCTCGCCGAGAAGCTCCGCGCCGGAGGATCGGGGATCGCCGCCTTCTACACGCAGACGGGCGTCGGCACCCAGGTCGCCGAGGGCGGACTTCCCCGCCGGTACGACGGCGCGGGGGGAGTGGCCGTGGCCTCTCCGGTGAAGGACGTGCGCACCTTCGACGTGCACGGGCAGCCGCGCGAGTTCGTGCTCGAAGAGGCCATCACCACCGACTTCTCGCTCGTTCACGCGTGGAAGGGCGATCGGCACGGCAACCTCGTCTTCCGCAAGGCGGCGCGCAGCTTCAACCCGCTCGCCGCGATGGCCGGTCGCACCTGCATCGTGCAGGTCGAGCACCTCGTCGAGCCGGGGGAGATCGACCCGGATGCCGTTCACCTCCCGGGCGTGTACGTCCACCGCATCGTCGAGGTGGGCCCCGACATCACCAAGCGCATCGAGAAGCGCACCGTCCGTGAGTCTGTCGCGGACGCGGGGCCGGTCCCTTCGACAGGCTCAGGAACCTCCGCCGTGACCGTGAAGGAGAACTGACATGGCCCGCTCCCGTACCGAGATGGCGGCGCGCGCCGCTGAGGAACTCACCGACGGCGCCTACGTGAACCTCGGCATCGGCCTCCCCACGCTCGTGCCGAACCACGTCCCCGAGGGCGTCACCGTCGTGCTGCAGTCCGAGAACGGCATCCTGGGCGTCGGTCCCTACCCCACCGACGACGCCGTGGACCCCGACCTCATCAACGCGGGCAAAGAGACCGTGACGACCCTGCCGGGGGCGGCGTTCTTCGACTCCGCCCTGAGCTTCGGCATGATCCGCAGCGGCAAGATCGACGCGGCCATCCTCGGGGCCATGCAGGTGTCGGCATCCGGAGATCTGGCCAACTGGATGATCCCCGGGAAGATGGTCAAGGGTCCCGGCGGTGCGATGGACCTCGTGCACGGAGCCGCGCGGGTGATCGTGCTCATGGAGCACGTCGCCAAGGACGGCTCGCCGAAGATCGTCGACGCCTGCTCCCTCCCCCTCACCGGGAAGGGGGTCGTCGACCGCATCATCACCGACCTCGCCGTCATCGATGTGACGGAGGATGGACTGGTGCTCGTCGAGACCGCCCCCGGGGTGAGCGTCGACGAGGTGCGAGAGGCCACCGAGCCCCCGCTGACGGTCCGACTCACCGAGGAGCAGAACGCATGACCACCGAGAACGACATCGTCATCGTCGCCGCCGCGCGCACGCCGCAGGGCCGGCTCAAGGGGCAGCTCGCTCCGCTCACCGCCGTGCAGCTGGGCGCCGCGGCCATCCGCGGGGCGCTCGAGCGCGGCGGCATCCCCGCCGACCGGGTCGACGCGGTGCTCGTCGGCCAGGTGCTGCAGGCGGGTGTCGGTCAGAACGCCGCCCGTCAGGCCGCGATCGAGGCCGGCATCGGCTGGGACGTGCACGCCGCGACCATCAACAAGGTGTGCCTGTCGGGGCTCACCGCTGTGATCGACGCGTCGCGCATGCTGCGCGCCGGCGACGCCACCGTCGTCGTCGCGGCCGGCATGGAGTCGATGACCCGCGCCCCGCACCTGCTGATGAACTCGCGCGAGGGCTACGCCTACGGCTCGGTCGAGGTGCTCGACCACATGGCCTACGACGGCCTGACCGACGCGTACGACCGCGAGAGCATGGGTGCCTCGACCGAACGCGCGAACGCCCGGTACGAGGTCACGCGCCAGGATCAGGATGCCGTCTCGGCCCGCTCCCACCAGCGCGCCGCCGCCGCGCAGGCCGCCGGGGTGTTCGACGCCGAGATCGTGCCGGTTGCCATCCCGCAGCGCAAGGGCGACCCCGTCGTCGTCCGCGCCGACGAGGGGATCCGCGCCGACACGACGGTCGAGACCCTCGCAAAGCTGCGCCCCGCCTTCGCGGAGGGCGGGTCGATCACCGCGGGCAACGCCTCGCAGATCTCCGACGGAGCCTCCGCGGTCGTCGTGACGACCCGTTCGGTCGCCGACGAGAACGGCTGGGACGTGCTCGCCGTCGTCGGGGCGTCCGGCCAGGTCGCCGGCCCCGACAACTCCCTGCACGCGCAGCCCGCGCGGGCGATCGAGAAAGCCCTGCAGAAGCAGGGGATCGCGGCATCCGATCTCGATCTCGTCGAGATCAACGAGGCGTTCGGAGCGGTCGTGGCCCGGTCGCAGGCCGAACTCGGCCTCTCCGACGAGGTCGTCAACCCGCACGGCGGGGGCATCGCGATCGGACACCCCATCGGCGCCTCGGGCAACCGCCTCGTCGTGCACGCCGTCCACGAACTCGTCCGCCGCGGCGGCGGGACGGCGGCGGTCGCCCTCTGCGGCGGCGGCGGTCAGGGCGACGCGCTCATCCTCACGCGCTGACGCTCGCCGGCGGGTGCGGTGGCGGGCCCGTGCTGGCCGGCGCGTCGGTATGCCGGTGCGCAGCGGGCCGGTGCGGGCGGGGTGGGGTGCACAACTCCGGAGATTCGGTCTCGCCGCGTCCCGGCTTCCGCGGAACTCCGGGGTTGGGCGAGGTCGTGCTGCCGGTTGTTCCTGAGTTGTGCACGCCGCGCGCCGGCCCCCACCCGACCACCGCACCCGACGACGCGCGCCGGCCCCGCCCCGCACAGCCCGACTCGCCGACACGTGCCGGCACCCCCGGCGAAGACGACGGATGCCACGACCGTCCGGCCGTGGCATCCGTCAAGATCTTCAGGTCAGCGCGCGAGGCGCTTCTTGAACAGCTTCTCCTGCTTCTTCGAGATGGGGGAGTCGCCCGCGATGACGCGGCCGCGGCGCGCGCGGCGGGTGTCGACGACGGCGCCGATAGCGAGAGCGAGCGTGATGCCCCAGCTCAGCCACGCGAGCGCCGTGCGCCACGTGAACGGCTCGTCGTTCTTGAGGCCGCGCAGGAGCGTGACGCCACCGGTGATGGCGCTGAGGAGACCGGTTCCGAAGATGTACTGCCGCATGCGCCCAACCTACCGAGGAGCGGGGGCGGATGCCGCTGCTTGACAGCGCGGCTCACCCCGCCGATAAACGGTGTTCGGACCGAGACACGCGGCGAGCCGCCGTGTCTCGGCACGCGCGGCGTTTCTCGAGGGGTGGATCTGCGCGGGACGTCTATCCCCCGTGCGGGTGGATCGCCCGCTGTTAGCCTGAGGACGATCCCCGAGGAGGACCTGTGACCCAGGCCGATTTCGTCGTCGTCGCCAACCGCCTGCCCGTCGACCGCACCCCCGACGGTGAGGGCTGGCGACGCTCGCCCGGCGGTCTCGTCACCGCCCTCGAACCCGTGATGCGACGCGCCGAGGGTGCGTGGGTGGGCTGGGCCGGCCAGGCCGACACCACCGTCGAGCCCTTCGAGTTCGACGGCACGTACCTCGTCCCGGTCACGCTGTCGGCCTCCGACGTGGAGCTCTACTACGAGGGCTTCTCGAACGACACCATCTGGCCGCTCTACCACGACGTGATCGCCGCGCCGACGTACAAGCGCGCCTGGTGGGACGCGTACGTCAAGGTCAACCGGCGCTTCGCCGAGGCCGCGGCCGAGGTCGCCGGCGACGGCGGCATCGTGTGGGTGCAGGACTATCAGCTGCAGCTCGTGCCGAAGATGCTGCGCGAGCTGCGCCCCGACCTCACGATCGGGTACTTCCACCACATCCCGTTCCCCGCATACGGGCTCTACGCGCAGCTCCCGTGGCGCAAGCAGGTGCTCGAGGGACTCCTCGGCGCCGACGTCATCGGGTTCCAGCGCGTCGCCGACGCCGGCAACTTCGCGCGCGCCGTGCGCCGACAGCTGCGCTACGAGACCAAAGCCAGCGGCATCCTGGTCCCCGAGGGCGAGACGACGCGCGTGGCCCTCGCCAAGGCGTTCCCGATCTCGATCGACGCGGAGTCCTACATCGAGCTCGCGCAGAAGCCCGAGATCCAGCAGCGCGCGAAAGAAATCCGCGAGGGCCTCGGCAATCCGCGCAAGATCCTGCTCGGCGTCGACCGGCTCGACTACACCAAGGGCATCCGTCACCGCCTCAAGGCCTGGGGTGAGCTGCTCGAAGACGGCCGTGCCACGGTCGAGGACGCCACCCTCGTGCAGGTCGCGAGCCCCAGCCGCGAACGCGTGGAGGCGTACGTGCAGCTGCGCGACGAGATCGAGATGACCGTCGGCCGCATCAACGGCGACCACGACACCACGACCCACACCGCGATCCGCTACCTGCACCAGTCGTACCCGCGCGAAGAGATGGTGGCCCTCTTCCTCGCCGCCGACATCATGCTCGTCACGGCGCTCCGCGACGGGATGAACCTCGTCGCGAAGGAGTACGTGGCCAGCCGCGTCGACAACAGGGGAGTGCTGCTGCTGAGCGAGTTCGCCGGCGCCGCCGACGAGATGGGCAGTGCGCTGCTGATCAACCCGCACGACATCGACGGCATGAAGGATGCCATCGTCCGCGCCCTCGAGATGCCCGCCGCCGAGCAGGGTCGCCGCATGCGGGCGCTGCGCAAGCGCGTGCGCGACCACGACGTCGAGGACTGGTCGGCGGACTTCCTCGAGGCCCTGTCGGTGTTCCACGAGAAGGCCTCCACCGCGGCGGCCGCCGCCGAGGTGACCCGCGACGACGACGGCTCCACCCCCGAGCGCGAGCCGATCGACGAGACGGATGCCGGATGAGCCACGCCCTCGCGACGGTTCTCGCCGGCGCAGAACGAAGGATGCCGCATGACCGCCGCTGACGCCGCCGTCGAGGCCGTCGCCACCACCGCGGCGCTGCTGATCGCGCTCGATTTCGACGGCACGCTCTCGCCGCTCGTCGACGAGCCGATGTCGGCACGCATGACCCCCGGCGCGCGCGCCGCGCTCGACGAGCTCGCTGCCTTCCCCGCGACGACGGTCGCTCTGGTGTCGGGACGCACGCTCGCCGACCTGCGCGTCATCGCCGAGCACGACGACGCCTCGCCGTGGTGGCTCATGGGTTCGCACGGCGCGGAGTCGTGGGAGCCGGGTTCCGGCGCCGCGGAGTCCGACGACGACGCCGACGACCGTGCCCTGCGCGATCGCTTGACGAACGAGATCCGCTACGCCGTCGCCGCCCTGCCGGGCGTCCGCGTCGAACCGAAGCAGTTCGGCCTCGGCCTGCACACGCGCACGGCGGATGCCGAGACCGCGCGCGCCGCGCGGGCGGCAACCGACGAGATCCTCGCCGCCGAGGCTCCCTCGTGGCGACGCCGTACCGGACACGACATCCTCGAGTTCTCGTTCCGTCACGAGGGCAAGGACTCCGCCGTCGCGCACCTGCGGGAGCGTCTCGGGGCGAGCGCGGTGCTCTTCGCCGGCGACGACGTGACCGACGAGGACGCCCTGCGGTCGCTGCGGCCGGGCGATCTCGGCGTGCGCGTCGGCGGCGGCGACACGGCCGCGACGCTGCGCGTCGACGACATCGACGCGTTCGTGGCGGTGTTGGAGCAGATCGCGCGGCTGCGTCGCGCTCACACGCGCTGAGCCGAGGTCGCGCCGCCCGCACGCGGGGTGGGTTCGTCCGGCGGGCGCGGGGTCCGTCCGGCGGGCGTAGCCGGCGCGCGTAGCCGGGGCGCGGGGACACGGCCGTCCGGTGCGTCTATGAATCCTCCGTTCGCCGCCCGTTCGGCATCGCTCGCGTGCGGCTCGCAATAGACTTCGAGAATGCCCGCACCGCAGAATCCGAACACCGGCGAATTCGACATCAAGCCCCGCAGTCGGGTCGTCACCGATGGCATCGAAGCCACCACGTCGCGCGGAATGCTCCGCGCGGTCGGCATGGGTGACGAGGACTGGGACAAGCCCCAGATCGGCATCGCGTCGAGCTGGAACGAGATCACCCCCTGCAACCTCAGCCTCGACCGTCTCGCGCAGGGCGCGAAAGAGGGCGTTCACGCCGGCGGCGGATACCCGCTGCAGTTCGGCACCATCTCCGTCTCCGACGGCATCTCGATGGGCCATGAGGGCATGCATTTCTCGCTCGTCTCGCGCGAGGTCATCGCCGACAGCGTCGAGACGGTCATGATGGCCGAGCGCCTCGATGGCTCCGTGCTGCTCGCCGGCTGCGACAAGTCGATCCCGGGCATGCTCATGGCATCCGCTCGTCTCGACCTGTCGAGCGTCTTCTTGTACGCGGGCTCGATCGCCCCGGGCTGGGTCAAGCTCAGCGACGGCACCGAGAAAGACGTCACGATCATCGACTCGTTCGAGGCCGTGGGTGCGTGCCTCGCGGGCAAGATGAGCGAGGCCGACCTCAAGCGCATCGAGTGCGCGATCGCACCCGGTGAGGGCGCGTGCGGCGGCATGTACACCGCCAACACGATGGCGTCGGTCGCCGAGGCCCTCGGGCTCAGCCTCCCCGGCTCCGCCGCCCCGCCGTCCGCCGACCGCCGCCGCGACTACTTCGCGCACCGTTCGGGTGAGGCCGTCGTCAACCTGCTGCGTCAGGGCATCACCACGCGCGACATCCTCACCAAGGAGGCGTTCGAGAACGCCATCGCCCTCGCCATGGCGCTCGGCGGCTCGACCAACGTCGTGCTCCACCTGCTCGCGATCGCGAACGAAGCGGAGGTCGAGCTGAACCTGCACGATTTCAACCGCATCGGCGACCGCACGCCGCACGTGGCCGACATGAAGCCTTTCGGGCAGTACGTCATGAACGACGTCGACCGCCACGGCGGCATCCCGGTCATCATGAAGGCGATGCTCGACGAGGGGCTCCTGCACGGCGACGCGCTGACCGTCACGGGCAAGACCCTCGCCGAGAACCTGGCCGACCTGAACCCCGACCCCGTCGACGGTAAGGTCATCCACTCGTTCGACGACCCGATCCACGCGACCGGCGGCATCACGATCCTGCACGGCTCGATGGCGCCCGAGGGTGCCGTCGTGAAGTCGGCCGGCTTCGACGGCAACGTGTTCGAGGGTCCCGCCCGCGTGTTCGAGCGCGAGCGCGGCGCGATGGACGCCCTCGAGGCGGGCGAAATCGCCGCCGGCGACGTCGTCGTCATCCGCTACGAGGGCCCGAAGGGCGGCCCCGGCATGCGCGAGATGCTCGCGATCACCGCGGCCATCAAGGGCGCGGGGCTCGGAAAAGATGTACTACTGTTGACGGACGGACGATTCTCAGGCGGCACAACCGGCCTGTGCATCGGCCACATAGCTCCCGAAGCGGTGGACGCAGGTCCCATCGCCTTCGTGCGCGATGGTGATCTGATACGGGTCGATATCGCCGCTCGCACTCTCGACTTGATCGTCGATGAGGCCGAGCTGAGTTCCCGCCGTGACGGTTGGGAACCGCTTCCCC
This sequence comes from Microbacterium sp. BWR-S6Y, assembly GCF_041379845.1. Classification (NCBI taxonomy): domain Bacteria; kingdom Bacillati; phylum Actinomycetota; class Actinomycetes; order Micrococcales; family Microbacteriaceae; genus Microbacterium; species Microbacterium sp. BWR-S6Y. The sequence goes on along the minus strand of NZ_JBFECV010000007.1, from coordinate 38,749 downwards.
CGCGCTATACCCGTGGCGTTCTGGCCAAGTACTCCAAGCTCGTGCACTCCGCCGCGGAGGGCGCGGTCACGGGCTGACGGCCATCCCCTTCTCACCTTCTCCCGGTTCTCGAGGTACTCCCATGTCCATCGATTCCCCTACGGCGGCCGTGCCCCGGCCGCCTGCCCGCACCGCTCCGGCGCCCGTGATGTCGGGGGCGCAGGCGGTCGTCCGCTCGCTCGACCTGCTCGGCGTCACCGACGTGTTCGGTCTTCCGGGCGGGGCGATCATGCCCGTCTACGACCCGCTCATGGACGACGAGCACGTCCGCCACATCCTCGTGCGTCACGAGCAGGGCGCCGGCCACGCCGCCGAGGGCTACGCGGCCGCCTCCGGCAAGGTCGGCGTCGCGATCGCGACCTCGGGTCCCGGAGCGACCAACCTCGTCACCGCGATCGCCGACGCCTACATGGACTCGGTGCCCCTGGTGTGCATCACCGGTCAGGTGTTCTCGACCCTCATGGGCACGGACGCCTTCCAGGAGGCCGACATCGTCGGCATCACGATGCCGATCACCAAGCACTCGTTCCTGGTCAAGACGGCCGAGGAGATCCCCGGCGCGATCGCCGCGGCCTTCGAGATCGCCTCGACCGGTCGCCCGGGTCCCGTTCTGGTCGACATCACGAAGGACGCGCAGCAGGCCGAGGCGCCCTTCGTCTGGCCCCCCAAGATCGACCTCCCCGGCTACCGCCCGGTGACCAAGGCGCACGGCAAGCAGATCCAGGCCGCGGCCCAGCTGCTCGCCACCGCGCAGAAGCCGGTGCTGTACGTGGGCGGCGGAGCGATCCGCGCCAACGCGTCGGCCGAGCTGAAGGTGCTCGCCGAGGCGACCGGCGCCCCCGTGGTGACCACGCTGATGGCGCGCGGCGCGTTCCCCGACTCGCACGAGCAGCACCTCGGCATGCCCGGCATGCACGGCACCGTCCCCGCCGTGCTCGCGCTGCAGGAGAGCGACCTGATCGTCTCTCTCGGTGCGCGCTTCGACGACCGCGTCACGGGCAAGGCCTCGCTGTTCGCCCCGAACGCGCAGGTGGTGCACGTCGACATCGACCCCGCCGAGATCTCCAAGATCCGCACGGCCGACGTGCCGATCGTGGGCGACCTGAAAGAGGTCCTCGTCGACCTGGATGCCGCGTTCCGCGCCGCCGATGCCGAGCACCCGCACGACTACGCCGAGTGGTGGACGTACCTGAACGGCCTCCGCGAGGAGTTCCCGCTCGGCTACACCCCGACCTCGGACGGTCTGCTCTCGCCCCAGTACGTCATCCAGCGCATCGGCGAGTTGACCGGTCCCGAGGGCGTGTACGCCTCCGGCGTCGGCCAGCACCAGATGTGGGCCGCGCAGTTCATCAAGTACGAGCGCCCCAACGCGTGGCTCAACTCCGGCGGCGCCGGCACGATGGGCTACGCCGTGCCCGCGGCGATGGGCGCCAAGGTCGCCCAGCCCGAGCGCGCGGTGTGGGCGATCGACGGCGACGGCTGCTTCCAGATGACCAACCAGGAGCTCGCGACCTGCGTCATCAACGACATCCCGATCAAGGTCGCGATCATCAACAACTCCTCGCTGGGCATGGTGCGCCAGTGGCAGACGCTGTTCTTCGACGGCCGCCATTCCAACACCGACCTGAACACGGGACACGGCACGCGTCGCATCCCCGACTTCGTCAAGCTCGCCGAGGCCTACGGATGCCTCGCGATCCGCGTCGAGAAGGAAGACGAGATCGACGCCGCGATCCAGCTCGCGCTCGACACCAACGACCGTCCCGTCGTGATCGACTTCGTCGTGAGCGCCGACGCCATGGTGTGGCCGATGGTCCCGCAGGGCGTCAGCAACAGCTACGTCCAGTACGCGCGCGATCACTCGCCCGCCTTCGCCGAGCAGGAGGACTGAGATGTCTCGTCACGTTCTGAGCCTCCTCGTCGAGGACAAGCCGGGTCTGCTGACCCGTGTCGCCGGTCTCTTCGCCCGTCGCGGGTTCAACATCGAATCCCTCGCGGTCGGTGTGACCGAGGTGCCGGGTCTGTCGCGCATCACGGTCGTCGTCGACGTCGAGGGCCTCCCGCTCGAGCAGGTCACGAAGCAGCTGAACAAGCTGATCAACGTGATCAAGATCGTCGAGCTCGACCCCGCGGCATCCGTCCAGCGCGAGCACGTCCTCGTGAAGGTGCGCGCCGACAACTCCACCCGCTCCAACGTGCTCGAGGTCGTGAACCTCTTCCGCGCCTCGGTCGTCGACTACGCCCCCGACGCGATCGTGATCGAGATCACGGGCGACTCCGGCAAGGTCGGCGCGTTCCTCAAGGCCATCGAGCCGTTCGGCGTGAAGGAGCTCGCGCAGTCGGGCCTTCTCGCGGTCGGTCGCGGTGGGAAGAGCATCACCGAGCGCGTCCTGCGCGGCTGAGACCCGTCGGTCCCTGAGCCTGTCGAAGGGTCCGACACCCCCGCTTCACACGTCCCACAACCCCCGGTCCCTTCGACAAGCTCAGGGACCTCACACAAGGAGAAACATCCTCATGGCAGAGATCTTCTACGACGACGACGCCGACCTCTCGATCATCCAGGGCAAGAAGGTCGCGATCGTCGGCTACGGCTCGCAGGGTCACGCCCACGCGCAGAACCTGCGCGACTCGGGTGTCGAGGTCGTCATCGCCCTCAAGGACGGCTCGAAGTCGACCGCGAAGGCCCAGGAGGACGGCTTCGAGGTCAAGAACGTCGCCGACGCGGCTGAATGGGCCGACGTCATCATGATCCTGGCGCCCGACCAGCACCAGCGCTCGATCTTCGCCGACTCGATCAAGGACAAGCTCACCGCGGGCAAGACCCTCGCCTTCGCGCACGGCTTCAACATCCGCTTCGGCTACATCGACGCCCCCGAGGGCGTCGATGTCATCCTCGTCGCCCCCAAGGCCCCCGGCCACACCGTGCGTCGCGAATACGTCGCCGGCCGCGGCATCCCCGACATCATCGCCGTCGAGCGCGACGCCTCGGGCTCGGCCTGGGACACCGCCCTGTCGTACGCCAAGGCCATCGGCGGCACCCGCGCCGGCGTCATCAAGACGACCTTCACCGAAGAGACCGAGACCGACCTCTTCGGCGAGCAGGCCGTGCTCTGCGGTGGCATGAGCCACCTCGTCCAGTACGGCTTCGAGACGCTGACCGAGGCGGGCTACCAGCCGCAGATCGCTTACTTCGAGGTGCTGCACGAGCTCAAGCTCATCGTCGACCTCATGTGGGAGGGCGGCATCGCCAAGCAGCGCTGGTCGATCTCCGACACCGCCGAGTACGGCGACTACGTCTCCGGACCCCGCGTGATCTCGCCCGACGTCAAGGAGAACATGAAGGCCGTTCTCGCCGACATCCAGTCGGGCGCGTTCGCCGAGCGCTTCATCGCCGACCAGGACAAGGGCGCCCCCGAGTTCCTCGAGCTCCGCGAGAAGGAGCAGGGTCACCCCATCGAGGCGACCGGCAAGGAGCTCCGCGGTCTCTTCGCCTGGAAGCAGCAGGACAGCGACTACGTCGAGGGCTCGGCCGCGCGCTGAGTTCTCCCGCGAACGCCCCGTGGTTCCGGCCATGGGGCGTTCGCCGTTCCGGGGCGGATGATCCGGATGCCGCGGGCCTGACGCGCATGACCTCCCCGCACCGGCGGGGCGCGACCCGGCCGCGGGGGAGCGCCGCTACCGTGGACCCGTGAGCACTCCGCGCGATGACGACGCCCTGTCCTGGGACGGTGACGACGATCCCACGCTCGATGTCGGCGACACACACGCCCCGCGGCGCACGGGGCGTGTCGAGACGCCGGCCGAGGACGAACCCCTCGAGCCCCTGCAGCCGGAACCCTCCGCGGCGGCGCCGGTGACGCGGCATCCGGAGACCCCGGTCGCTGAACCGGTCGTCGATGCGAAGGCCGTCGATGGAACGACCGTCGACGCACCGGTCGACGACGCGGAAGCGGATGCCGCGGCCGCGGCGCCCCTCGGCAACGTCGGCCTGGTGGGGATCGGCATGGTCGCGGCGACCTTCCTGCTCTTCGCGATCGGGTGGCTGCTCGCCGGGCTGCGCCTGAACGGACTGGGCCTGCCCATCCCGTCGGTCACGGTGATCGCCCTGACGATCGGCGCGGCGCTGGCACCCCTCGTCTGGTTCGTGGCGGTGCTCGCCCTGACCCGCAGCTGGCGCACCTGGCAGCGTTTCCTGCTGCTCATCGTGGGCATCGTGCTGCTCGTCCCCTGGCCGTTCCTCTCACTGGGAGCCTTCGCATGAGCACTCCCGCCCGTACCCGTCACCTTCCCACGTGGCTCCTCGTCACGATCTCGGGCCTGTTCGGCCTGTTCTACGCGTACGTCGTGTGGAGCGCGGTCGCGCTGCTCATCCAACAGATCGGCGGCCCTCTGGGGCTCAACGGGCTCGGATGGTTCGTGTACATCCTGCCGATCGTGTTCCCCCTCATCGCTTTCGGCATCGCCTTCGCGATCGGCCAGCGCCGCCGCGTGGGGGAGCTCGCGATCGTGCTGCTCGCGGGACTCACGCTCTCGGCCGCGTTCTGGCTCGCGATCGTCGGCTACGGCACGACCTCGTACGGCCTGTACGGGGGCTGAACGCTCGAGGTTCGGCATCCCGCTCCGGATTGGGTCGTTCCGGGAGGCGTCGGGCGTCCGCGGGCGGGGGAGTCGCCGCGAGACTGCATCGGGCTGACATCTCGGCTGCGCGCTGCTGCCGAGTCGTCGAGCGGATGCCGTCTCGCGACGCGTGGCGACGAGACATGCCGGGCGAGGGGGAACGCCGTGCGTCACACGGTCGGGCGGGCATTCGGGGCCGCGCTAGGCTGGCAGACGGCCCGCACGGGTCGCGCGCCCGGTTCGCGCCGGCGGTGCGCGGCGGTGCGCGCCGGTCCCCAGCACCGTTTCGAAGGACGCATCCGTGACGAAGCCCGTCGTGCTCATCGCCGAAGAACTCTCTCCCGCCACGATCGACGCGCTCGGCCCCGATTTCGACGTGCGCAACGTCGACGGGACCGACCGCCCCGCGCTGCTCTCGGCCCTGGCCGACGCGCACGCGGTGCTCGTGCGCTCGGCCACCCAGATCGACGCCGAGGCCCTCGCCGCGGCCCCGTCGCTGAAGGTCGTCGCCCGCGCGGGCGTCGGTCTCGACAACGTCGACATCAAGTCGGCCACCGCGGCCGGAGTGATGGTGGTCAACGCCCCGACCTCCAACATCATCTCGGCCGCCGAGCTCACCGTCGGTCACGTGCTCAGCCTGGCGCGCCGCATCCCGGCCGCCCACGCCTCGCTCGCGCAGGGCCTGTGGAAGCGCAGCTCGTTCACCGGCACCGAACTGTTCGAGAAGACGATCGGCATCATCGGCCTCGGCCGCATCGGCGCACTCATCGCCGCCCGCCTGCAGGGCTTCGACATGCGCGTCATCGCGTACGACCCCTACGTCACGGCCGCGCGCGCCCAGCAGCTCGGCGTGCAGCTCGTCTCGCTCGACGAACTGCTGGAGCAGAGCGACTTCGTCACGATCCACATGCCGAAGACGCCCGAGACGACCGGCATGATCGGCGCCGAGCAGCTGCGCCGCATGAAGAAAAGCGCGTACGTCGTCAACGTGGCCCGCGGTGGGCTCATCGACGAGGAGGCGCTCTTCGAGGCCCTCACGACCGGCGAGATCGCCGGAGCCGGTCTCGACGTGTTCTCGACCGAGCCGCCCGCCGAGGGCGGCCCCGCGCGCAAGCTCCTCGACCTCCCGAACGTCGTCGTCACCCCGCACCTCGGGGCCAGCACCGAAGAGGCGCAGGAGAAGGCCGGCGTCTCGGTCGCGCGCAGCGTCAAGCTCGCTCTCGAGGGCGACCTCGTCCCGGATGCCGTGAACGTCGCGGGCGGCGCGATCGACCCGTTCGTGCGCCCCGGTATCGCCCTCGTCGAGATGCTCGGCCAGTTCTTCAGCGGTCTCGCCGACAGCGCCCTCACCAGCCTCGACATCGAGGTGCGCGGAGAGCTCGCGCAGTACGACGTGAGCGTCTACCGCCTCGCCGCGCTCAAGGGGTACTTCAGCCGCATCGTCAGCGAGAGCGTCTCGTACGTCAACGCCCCGCTCTTCGCCGAGCAGCGCGGGGTCGAGGCGCGCCTCGTCGTCGAGGCCGAGAGCCCGCTGTACCGCAACATCACGATCCTGCGCGGAACGCTCGCCGACGGCTCCACCCTGACGGTCGCGGGCACGCTCGCCGGAACCCGCATGGTTCCCAAGGTCGTCGCGATCAACGGGTACGACATCGAGGTGCCGATCGAGCAGCACCACATCGTCATGCGCTACGCCGACCGCCCCGGCATCGTCGCGATCTACGGCCAGAAGCTCGGCGAGGCCGGCATCAACATCGCCGGTCTTCAGGTGGCGGCCCAGGATGCCACGGGCCGCGCCCTCTCGGTGCTCACGGTCGACTCGCCGGTTCCCGACGAGATCCTCGGCGCGATGCGCGAGGCCGTCGGCGCCGACCTGTTCCGGCAGATCGAGATCGTCGAGGGCTGAGTCCCGGACGCGTCACGGGGGAGGGGGTCGCTGCGGCGGCCCCCTTCGTCGTCACGTCGCCGCGGGCCCGGTGCAGGCATCGCCGGCGGGGGTGAGAGGTTCCCGGTGCCGGGGTGAGACGCGGCGGTGGACCGTGGCCGGACGTGCGTGCCGGGACGATCCTGGCGGAATGAGCCGTCTCGACGTCTTCCTGGCCGTGCTCGGCGTGGGCTTCGCCGTCCTCGGTCTCGCCGACCTGATCGGCGGCCACGGATGGGGTGCGGCCGAGCTCGTGGGCGGCTCCCTGATGGTGGCCGGGACGAGGTCGTCCGCGCGCCGCGCCCGCGGGGCGCGCGGCGACCTCAGGTGGTGGCGGCGACGACCGCGTCGATGAGCCGGTCGAGCGCGGGACCCTCGATGGCGGGACCCGGAACCGCGTTGAGATCGAGCACGGCGTTGAAGTAGAGCCCGTCGCTGACGAGCAGCACCATCTGCAGGGCCGTCTCGTCGCGCGTGTGCGCGCGCAGGCTCTCCTCCCACAGTTCCCGCACGCGGCGGAGGGACGCGGATGCCGCGTCGTTGCCGTTCTGGGCGAGCCGGGAGACCGCCAGGATGGTCACGTCGAGGGGTGAACCGGTGTTCTGCGACGAGCGCAGGTGCGCCGCGACGACGCCCTCGGCGGATTTCTCGATCTCGTCGACGTCTTCTTGCGCGAGGCGTTCGAGTCGCTCGACGAGGGCGGCCTCGAGCGCGCTCTTCGAGTTGAAGTGATAGAGCAGGCCACCCTTCGACACGCCGGCGCCGCGGGCCGTCGCGTCCATCGTCGCGGCGCGTTCCCCCTCGTCGACGAGGATGCGGGTGAACGCGTCGAGGACGGCTTCTCGGGCGAGTGGCGGGCGGCTCATGTCTCCTCGATCGTACTGGCGGGCGGTGATCGACCTCTGTTACTATACCGGCTGGACGGTTTAGAAACGGATTCAGAAGAATGCTCACCTCGTCGATGCCCACCTCGGAGATCACCGTGACCCGCGCCGGATGGCGCGGATGGTTCGCGCTGGCGGTGCTCATGCTGCCGGTGCTGCTGGTCTCGGTCGACAACACCGTGCTGAGCTTCGCTCTGCCCGAGATCGCGCTGTCCCTGCAGCCGTCGAGCATCGAGCAGCTCTGGATCATCGACGTCTACCCGCTCGTCCTGGCGGGTCTGCTGGTGACCATGGGCACCCTGGGAGACCGCTTCGGTCGGCGTCGCCTCCTGCTGATCGGCGCGACCGGCTTCGCGGCCGTCTCCGCGCTGTCCGCGTTCGCGCCCACGGCGGCGCTGCTCATCGCGGGCCGCGCGCTCATGGGTGTGTTCGGGGCGATGCTCATGCCCTCGACGCTGTCGCTGCTGCGCAGCATCTTCCGCGACCGCGACCAGCGTCGATTCGCCATCGCCATCTGGGCGTCGGGCTTCTCCGCTGGCGCCGCTCTCGGTCCGATCGTCGGGGGCTTCCTGCTCGAGCACTTCACGTGGGGCTCCGTCTTCCTCATGGCCGTGCCCGTGCTCGTCCCCCTGCTGATCCTCGCGCCGTTCTTCGTCCCCGAGAGTCGCGACCCGCACCCGGGCCGGTTCGACCCGGTGAGCGTGCTGCTGTCGCTCGCGACGATGGTGCCGATCGTCTACGGCATCAAGAAGCTCGCCGTCGACGGCCCGCTGTCGCTCGCGCCGGTCCTGTTCGTCGTCGGCGTGGTCTTCGGCTGGCTCTTCGTCCGCCGGCAGCGGGCGCTGCCGACCCCCATGCTCGACATGTCGCTGTTCCGCAGGGGCACCTTCTCGGGCGCGATCCTGGTCAACCTCCTCAGCGTGGTCGGACTCGTCGGCTTCCTCTACTTCGTCGCGCAGCACCTCCAGCTCGTGGTGGGTCTGTCGCCGATGGTGGCCGGCTTCGCCCTGCTGCCGGGGCTCGTGCTCATGATCGTCTCGGGACTCGCGGTCGTTCCGGTCGCGAAGCGCCTCGCTCCCCGCGTCGTCGTGCCCATCGCCCTCACGTTCTCGGTCGTCGCCTACGTCATGGTCGCGTTCTCGACCGCCGACCTCGTCCAGCTCATCGTCGCCTTCGGTCTGCTCGGCATCGGCATCGGCGCGGCCGAGACGGTGTCGAACGAGCTGATCCTCTCGAGCGCTCCCTCGGCCAAGGCGGGGGCCGCGAGCGCTGTGTCCGAGACCGCGTACGAGGTCGGAGCCGTGCTCGGAACGGCCGTGCTGGGTGGCATCCTGGCCGCGTTCTACCGTGCGCAGCTGGTGCTGCCGGCCGGACTTCCGGATGCCGCGGCGCAGGGGGCGCGCGAAACCCTCGCCGGCGCCGTCGCGGTGTCGCAGACGCTCGACGATCCCGCGCTGGCCGAGGCGCTGCGCACGGCCGCGGCGCACGCCTTCGACTCGGGTGTCGTCATCACGGCGCTCATCGGTGCCGGCCTGATCGTCGTGGCCGCGGTGATCGCTGCCACTACCCTGGGAGGATCCCGCGGCGCGTCGAAGCAGTGACGCGCCCCGAGCTCTGAGGAGAGCGATGTCGCGTGTCGTGAAGTTGGCCGTCATCCCCGGTGACGGCATCGGTCCCGAGGTCGTCACCGAGGCCGTGAAGGTGCTCGACGCCGTCACCGCCGCGTCGGATGTCACGTTCGAGAAGACGCCCTTCTCACTCGGTGCGGGACGCTACCTCGAGACCGGAGACACCCTCACCGACGACGATCTCTCGGCGATCGCCTCCCACGACGCGATCCTGCTCGGAGCGGTCGGGGGAGTGCCCGGCGACCCGCGGCTCGCGAACGCGAACATCGAGCGCGGGCTGCTCCTGAAGCTCCGCTTCGAGCTCGACCACTACGTCAACCTGCGCCCGTCGAAGCTGTACCCGGGATCGACCGGACCGCTGGCCGACCCCGGCGAGATCGACTTCGTCGTGGTACGCGAGGGTACCGAAGGCCCCTACGTCGGCAACGGCGGCTCGATCCGCCGCGGCACCGCGCACGAGGTCGCCAACGAGACCTCGGTCAACACGGCCTACGGCGTCGAGCGCGTCGTGCGCTACGCCTTCGCCCTGGCCGCGCGGCGCCGCCAGAAGCTCACGCTCGTGCACAAGACCAACGTGCTCGTGCACGCCGGCGGCATGTGGAAGCGCATCGTCGACGCGGTGGCGGGGGAGTTCCCCGGCGTCGCCGTAGACTATCTGCACGTCGACGCGGCAACCATCTTCCTGGTCACGAACCCGGGTCGCTTCGACGTGATCGTCACCGACAACCTCTTCGGCGACATCCTGACCGACCTGGCCGGCGCCGTCACCGGTGGCATCGGCCTCGCCGCTTCGGGCAACATCAACCCCGACGGCGCGTTCCCCTCGATGTTCGAGCCCGTGCACGGTTCGGCGCCCGACATCGCGGGAAGCCAGAAGGCCGACCCCACGGCCGCGATCCTCTCCGTCGCCCTCCTGCTCGACCACCTCGGGCTCGCCGACGAATCCGCCCGCGTCACCCGCGCGGTCGAAGACGACATCGCGACGCGTGAGGGCTCGCGCACGACCGCTCAGATCGGCGACGCGATCGCCGCACGGGTCCAGGCGTAACCTGGACCGATCGGCCCGTACCGCCCCCGGCACACGAAGAGTTTTGGATCACAGATGACCACGATCGACACCGACCCCGACACCGGACTCGACCCACTCGAGTTCGCCGTCACCCGCAACCTCGCGGCCAAGAGCGCCGCCGAGCGCGACGCCGTCCTCGCCAGCCCCGGCTTCGGGCAGAGCTTCACCGACCACATGGTCGACATCTGCTGGTCGGTCCGCGGCGGCTGGCACCGTCCGCGTGTCTCGCCGTACGGCCCGATCTCGCTCGACCCGGCCGCGGCCGTCCTGCACTACGGGCAGGAGATCTTCGAGGGCATCAAGGCCTACCGCCACGCCGACGGTTCGGTGCACACCTTCCGACCCGACCAGAACGGCCGCCGTCTGCAGCGCTCCGCCCGCCGTCTCGCGCTGCCCGAACTGCCGGTTCCCTACTTCCTGCAGTCGCTGAAAGAACTCATCGCCGTCGACGGCGCCTGGGTGCCCTCGGGCGAAGACCAGAGCCTCTACCTGCGTCCCTTCATGTTCGCGAAAGAGGCCTTCCTCGGGGTCCGCCCGGCCCACAAGGTCGCCTACTACCTCATCGCCAGCCCCGCCGGCGCCTACTTCAAGGGCGGCGTGCAGCCGGTCTCGATCTGGCTCAGCGAGGACTACTCGCGCGCCGGCAAGGGCGGCACGGGTGCGGCGAAGACCGGCGGCAACTACGCCGCAAGCCTGCTGCCCCAGTCCGAGGCGTACGAGAACGAGTGCGACCAGGTCGTGTTCCTCGACCAGGACCGCAACGTCGAGGAACTCGGCGGCATGAACGTCGTGTTCGTCTACAAGGACGGCACCATCGTCACCCCGCAGTCCGACTCCATCCTCGAGGGCATCACGCGCGACTCCCTGCTGCAGCTCGCCCGTGACCGCGGCCACCACGTCGAGGGGCGCAACGTCTCGCTGACCGAGTGGCGCGAGGGAGTGGCATCCGGAGACATCGTCGAGGTCTTCGCGTGCGGCACGGCGGCCGTCGTCACCCCGATCGGCACGCTCAAGGGGCGCGACTTCATCGACGAGCAGCCCTCGGGCACCCTCGCGCTCGAACTGCGCGAGGAGCTCACGAACATCCAGTACGGTCGCGCCGAAGACAAGCACGGTTGGCTGTACCGCCTCGACGCCTGACCCGCGTCGCGACAGGAGGGGCTCCCGGATGCCGGGGGCCCCTTCGTGGTTCGCGGGTGCGTCGTGGCGGCGACGGTCGCCTCCCGCGCGTGCCGCCAGCAGGGGGCGATAAACGCTGTCCCGGGTGAGAAACGCCGTGAGACCGCGTTTCTCACCATGGACGGCGTTTATCGGCGGGGGTCTGGGCGGTGCCGTCGCTGCGTCGCACCCCGCGGATAGGCTGGCCCGGTGAAGATCGCTCGATTCAGCCACCAGGACGCCCTTCGTTACGGCATCGTCGACGACGACCACCTCGTCGTTCTCGAGGGCGACCCCATGTTCGCCGGGTTCGACACGACCGGTGAGCGCATCCCCCTCGCCGACGCGGCCCTTCTCGCGCCGGTCATCCCGCGCTCCAAGGTCGTCTGCATCGGCAAGAACTACCACGACCACGCGGCCGAGATGGGCGGCGAGGCTCCCGAGGAGCCGCTGATGTTCCTCAAGCCCAACACCTCGGTCATCGGTCCGAACGACGTCATCGTCCGCCCCACGCGTCTGAGCTCGCAGACCGACTACGAGGGCGAGCTCGCCGTGGTGATCGGGCGCATCGCGAAGAACGTCCCCGCCGAGCGCGCGGGGGAATACATCTTCGGGTACACCGTCGCGAACGACGTCACCGCGCGCGACCTCCAGCGCACCGACGGACAGTGGTCGCGCGCCAAGGGGTTCGACACGTTCTGCCCCGTCGGGCCGGTGATCGAGACCGACCTCGACGTGGCATCCGCCCGCATCGTGACCCGCGTCAACGGCGAGGTCCGGCAGGACGGTCCGGTGTCGGACATGATCCACGACATCCCCACGCTCGTCGCCTACGCCAGCGCGGTCTTCACGCTGCTGCCCGGCGATCTGATCCTCACCGGCACGCCGGCGGGCATCGGCTCGTTCTCCGCGGGCGATGTGGTCGAGGTCGAGATCGACGGCATCGGGGTGCTGCGCAACACCGCGCGCGATGCCTGAGATCGCCGCGCCGGCGAGCGTCGATCTCGTCGCGACGCAGCGGCGCACCGTGCGCGTGCTCGCCGCGGGGCAGGTGCTCTCCGGCGTCGCGTTCGGGGCGACGCTGTCGCTCGGCGCCCTGCTGGCGGCCGACCTCTCGGGGCAGGAGGCGCTGTCGGGCTTCGCCACCGCGTCGGTCACGCTCGGAGCGGCGCTGACAGCGATCCCTCTCGCGCGACTGGCCGGCCGCCGCGGTCGGCGATTCGCCCTCACGACGGGCAACCTCGCCGCCCTCGCCGGCATCGCGGTCGTCATCACGGCCGCGGCGACGCGCGCGTTCCCGCTCCTACTCGTGGGGATCGCCCTCATCGGCGCCGGCAACGCGGGAACCCTTCAATCCCGTTTCGCCGCGACCGACCTCGCCCACGCGACACGGCGCGGACGCGACCTCGCGACCGTCGTGTGGGCGACCACGGTCGGCGGGGTGGTCGGGCCCCTGCTGCTCGCCCCCGGAGAACTGCTCGGAGCGAGCATCGGCATGCCGCGGCTGACCGGTGCCTACCTGTTCTCCTTCGCGGCTCAAGCCGTGGCGTTCGCGCTCTATGCGCTCGTCCTGCGACCCGACCCGCTGCTGCTGGCCCAGCGTCTCGACCGCGAGAGCGCGGCATCCGCCCCCGTCGCGCCGCAGCCCGACCGTCCCGCGCTCGCGCGATTCGCGATGCTCGCGGTGGCCGCCTCCCACGTGACCATGGCGTCGGTCATGGCGATGACCCCGGTGCACCTGTCGCACATCGTCGCTCCGGATGCCGTGACCCTGGCCGTCGGGGTCACGATCGCGCTGCACGTGTTCGGGATGTACGGGCTGTCGCCGCTGTTCGGCGTGCTCGCCGATCGCTGGGGGCGCATCCCCGTCATCCTGCTGGGCCAGGCGCTGCTGGCGGCCTCCCTCGTCACGGCCGCCGTGTTCGCCGACGCGCAGATCGGCGTCCTCGTGGCGCTCGTGCTGCTCGGTCTCGGGTGGAGCGCGGCGACCGTCGCCGGGTCGGCCCTGCTCACCGAGGCGACACCCCTCGCGCTGCGCCCGCGCCGGCAGGGACGCAGCGACACCCTGATGACCGCGTGCGCGGCGGTCGGGTCGGTGCTGGCCGGGATCATCCTCGGGATGTCGGGCTATGCGGGTCTGGCGCTGTGGGCATTGGTGTCCGTCGCCGCCGTGTGCGGGGCCGCGATCATCGCCCGGCGCTTCTCCGTTGCTCCCGCTCTCCCGTAGCGATCGGCAGGGTCCCGCTCGCACGCGCGGCGGGCCGTATCGCCTCCCTGAGCGCGGGCGCAGACGGCAGGCGTCAGCGACTAGCGGCTCTCACGCGGAGTCGGGAAAGTCAGATCGCGTAGACCAGTCCGTCGAAGGCCGACAGGTCGTCGCCCCCGCGCACGCCGAGCGCGTGCAGCGCCCGGTCGACGTCGAGTTCGTCGTTGAAGACGTGGAACGCCACGCGCGCCCGACCCGCGCGCCCGGACGCCGTGATGCCGTGCGCGGTGAGCTGGGCGAGCGCTTCGCCCGTGGCATCCGGCCACGTGACGATCGCCGAGGGGCGAGACGGATGGGGCAGTCCGAGTCCGTCGCGGAACCGCGCGGCGAGGCTCGTCGCGTGCACGTAGGTCGAGGTGATGTCGGCCCGCGCGAACATCTCGAGAGCGGGCGCCGCCCCGACGAAGGCCTGCCACGCGGGCGAGACGTCGAAGCGGCGCGCGTCGGGGGCGAGGTCGCCGCCGGTGCCGTAGCACGATGACCACGGGTCGTCGCCGCTGTACCAGCCGGCCTGCACGGGGCGGATCTCGTCGGCGAAGTCGGGGGTGAGGGTCAGGAAGGACACCCCGCGCGGGCAGCACAGCCACTTGTAGGCGTGGCACACGGTCGCGTCGAACATCGTCGCGTCCACCGGCAGCCACCCCGCCGCCTGGGTCAGGTCGCACAGCGTGCGGGTGCCCGCGCGCGCCGCGGCGGCGGCGATGCGCGCGGCATCCGCCACCTCCCCGGTCGCGGACTGCACGAGCGAGAACGCGACGAGCCACGTGCCGGGCGTGATCGCGGCGGCGAGGTCGTCGAGGGGCGCGGTACGCAGGCGGATGCCGCGACCCGCGCGCGCGAAGGGCGCGACGAGGGAGGAGAAGTCGCTCTCGGCGCACAGCACCTCCGCGCCGTCGGGGACCGAGGCGGCGATGAGCGCGACCTGCACCGAGGTCTGCGACCCGATCGCGACGTCGCCGACCGGGGAGCTGACTAGCCGCGCGTACGCGGCGCGGGCCTTCTCGACGGCCTGCGACGCCGCGACGACATCGGGACGACCGGATGCCGCGGCGTCCAGGTCGGCGCGGACGGCGCGCACCGTGTCGCGCGACGGCAGACCGAGGGTGCAGGCGGCGAGGTAGTCACGGCCGCCGGCGAAGTGCGAAGCGAGGCTGCTCATGGATCCAGGCTCCCGCGAGGTTGCTCATTGCACTAGAGCAGGTGTTGCATGGAATGCATCCGCTCTGGTTATGTATCCGCATGAGCGAGGGAGAAGACGGCCTCGACGCCCACGGACTGCGCGTGGTCAAGGCCATCGCCGACACCGGGTCGATCACGGGTGCGGCCCGCGCCCTCGGGTACAGTCAGCCCGCCGTCAGTCAGCAGGTGCGCCGCCTCGAGCAGCGCGCGGGACTGCCGATCGTCGAGCGCGTCGGGCGCGGCATCCGCCTGACCGAGGCGGGCCGGGTGCTCGCCCGTCACGCGGCGACCGTGACCACCGCCCTCGACGCCGCCGCGGGCGACCTCGCCGAACTGCGGGGACTGCGCGCGGGACGCGTCCGCATCGCCGCGTTCCCCTCGGCGTCGTCGACCGTGGTCCCGCGCGTCATCGCCGCCGTCACCGCGCGCCGTCCCGGTGTCTCGATCAGCTTCGTCGAGGCTGAACCTCCCGAGGCGATCGCCGCCGTGCGCGAGGACCGCGCCGACATCGCCCTCATCTACAGCTACCCGGGCGACCGGCGCGAACAGCTCACCTCGGCGGCCGCCGGTCTGTCGGTGCGGCACCTCGCCGACGACGACACCGTCGTGGTCGTCCCGGCCGAGCACCCGGCGGCATCCGACGATCCGATCGACCTGTCCCAACTCGCGGGGGAGCGGTGGATCGCCGGCTGCCCGCAGTGCCGCGGCCACCTGCTCGAGGCGTGCGGGCGCGCCGGTTTCGTCCCCGACATCGCCTTCGAGACCGACAACTACATCGCGGTCGAGAACCTCGTCGCGCTCGGCGTGGGCATGGCGATCCTGCCGCGCATGGCCGTGGCATCCCTGCCCCTCCCGGCCGGCATCGCCGTGCCGCGCCTCCCGCCCGCCGAAGCGCGTACCCTGCACGTCGTCACAGCCCGCGGCGCGGAGAGCGTCCCCGCTGTCGGCGCGGCGCTCGAGGTCGTGGCGGAGGTGGTGGGCGACCATCGGCCCGGCAGCGCCCGCCGGTAGGATCGAGGGGATGTCTGCCACGCCCGATCCCCGCACTACGACCGCCTCCGGCGCCGACGTTCGCGTCCGCTTCTGCCCGTCTCCGACGGGTCTGCCGCACGTGGGTCTCATCCGCACCGTCCTGTTCAACTGGGCCTACGCCCGGCACAACGGCGGAAAGCTCGTCTTCCGCATCGAAGACACCGACGCCGCGCGCGACAGCGAGGAGAGCTACCAGCAGCTCCTCGACGCGCTGCGGTGGATGAACATCGACTGGGACGAGGGTGTCGAGGTCGGCGGCCCGCACGCTCCCTACCGCCAGTCGCAGCGGCACGAGATCTACCGCGAGGTGCTCGACAAGCTCGTCGCCGCGGGCGCCGTGTACGAGAGCTACTCGACCGCCGAAGAGATCGACGCCCGCAACGAGGCCAACGGCCGCGCCAAGCAGCTCGGCTACGACAACTTCGACCGGGACCTCACCGAGGAGCAGAAGGCCGCCTTCCGCGCCGAGGGCCGTCAGCCCGCATGGCGCCTGCGCGTGCCCGACCACGATCTGAGCTACGTCGACCTCATCCGCGGCGAGGTCACCTTCCCGGCCGGGTCGTTCCCCGACTTCGTGCTCGTTCGTGCCGGGGGAGTGCCCCTCTACCCCTTCGTGAACCCGGTCGACGACGCCCTCATGGGCATCACCCACGTCATCCGCGGTGAGGACCTCATGCCGTCGACGGCGCGCCAGCTCGCGCTGTACTCCGCGCTGGTGGATGCCGGGGTCACGACGTTCATCCCGCGCTTCGGTCACATGCCGCTGGTACTGGGCGAGACCGGTAACAAGAAGCTGTCGAAGCGCGACCCGCAGGCCGACCTCTTCCTGCAGCGCGAGAAGGGCTTCATCCACGAGGGTCTGCTCAACTACCTCTCCCTCCTCGGCTGGTCGCTCGCGAGCGACCGCGACGTCTTCTCTCTCGAGGAGATGATCGCCGCGTTCGACATCGCCGACGTCAACCCGAACCCCGCGCGCTTCGACCAGAAGAAGGCCGAGGCGATCAACGGCGACCACATCCGGATGCTGGATGCCGATGACTTCGCCGCGCGCATCGTGCCGTACCTCGCCGGTGCAGGGCTCATCGA
Organism: Microbacterium sp. BWR-S6Y; assembly: GCF_041379845.1. Classification (NCBI taxonomy): domain Bacteria; kingdom Bacillati; phylum Actinomycetota; class Actinomycetes; order Micrococcales; family Microbacteriaceae; genus Microbacterium; species Microbacterium sp. BWR-S6Y. The sequence continues at coordinate 21,867 of NZ_JBFECV010000007.1, read as the reverse complement.
CGAGGAGCCGAGGGCGGAGCACCGCGCGATCATCGCCGAGGCCGCGCCGCTCGTCCAGGAGCGCGTGCAGCTGCTCGGCGAGGTTCCGGGGATGCTGGGCTTCCTGTTCGTCTCCGACGTGACCTACGCCGAGGACGCGCTCAAGGGGCTCCCCGCCAACGCGGCCGAGGTGCTCACGGCGTCGACGCGGGCGCTCGAGGGCGTCGACGACTTCACCGCCGCGGGCGTGCAGCAGGCGCTGTCGACCGCCCTGGTCGACGAGCTGGGCCTGAAGCCCCGCGTGGCCTACGGTCCCCCGCGTGTCGCGCTGACCGGGCGGCGCGTGTCTCCGCCGCTGTTCGAGTCGATGGAGCTGCTCGGCAAGACCGAGACGCTGCGCCGCCTGGACGCGCTCGTGCAGCACCTGGGCTGAGCCCTCCGTCCCTCGCCGAACGTCGCGATCCTCGCACACTCCCCGTCGGAGGAGGCGAGGATCGCGCGTATCTGCGCGGAACCGGGACGGCCTGCCTCCACGGGAGAGCGGGAGGCTCGGAGAAACGCCCGGGACGCGCGTCGACGGGCGCCGGTTTGGCACTGGAGCGCTCGTCACGTAAGCTTGATCCTCGGCACGAGTTACGGCTCACCGCCTTGGGGTATGGTGTAATTGGCAACACGGCGGTTTCTGGTTCCGTTGTTCTTGGTTCGAGTCCAGGTACCCCAGCACGAAGAAAGCCCCGGTCATCGCGAATTCGCGAGAGCCGGGGCTTCTTCTTTGCCTCGGCGGCGGCGCCGGCGCGGGGCGGTGACGCACGACCGCGCGCGAGCTCGACGGTTTCGATGACCTGCCGCGGTGACCGCGGGGGCAGCGGGCGAGGGCGAGGGTGACCTCGCGCGCGTCGTCTGGGGTAGGCGGCGTACTGTCTCGCGCGTGCGTGCCCGTTCGCTCCTCCTCGTTCTCGTCGTCTCCCTCGCCCTCTCGGGTTGCGCCGGACCGGTCGCCTCCGCCGACGGCGCCGGGGGTCTCGTGACCGCCGCCCGCGACGGGGGATCCGCGGGCGCGTCGGGCACGGCGGGCACATCGGGCGCTACGGGCACCTCGGGCTGCGGAGCGGATGCCACCCCCGCCGGGTCGAGCTCGACGCGGTCGGTGAGCGTCGCGGGCGGCACGCGCACGGCGCAGTTGCACGTGCCGAACGGATACGACGGCTCGACCCCGACGCCCGTCATCCTGGCCTTCGTCGGTCACGGCATGTCGACGCAGAAGCTCGAGGGCTTCAGCGGGCTCGACGACGGCGACGCGCTCGTGCTCTACCCGCAACCCGCCGGGAGCGACCCGCAGAACGGGTGGGAGGGCGCCCCCTACGCGTCGGGACAGGACGACGTCGCTTTCGTCGGCGCGTTACTGGACGACCTCGAGGCCCACCTCTGCGTCGACACCGCCCGGGTGTTCGCCGCGGGAATCTCCAACGGCGGCGGTTTCGTCTCGCTCCTGTCGTGCCGGCTGCCCGCGCGCATCGCGGCGTTCGCGGTCGTGTCGGGGGCGATCTACCCCGCGGACGACCCCGCCTGCCCGACCGTCCCCGCCGTGCCGGTGGTCGAATTCCACGGCACCGCCGACCCCGTCATCCCGTACGACGGCGGCACCAGTCACGCGGCCGCCCTCGAACCCGTCACGCAGTGGCTCGATGAGCAGGCGCAGCGAAGCGGCTGCGCCTCGTCCCCGACGCGGACCGCGATCGGATCCGACGTCACGCAACAGCAGTGGTGCGGATGCCAGGGACGCGGCGCTCTGATGCACTACCGCATCGAGGGTGGTGGGCACACCTGGCCGGGCGCCACGGCGACGAGCGGACCGGGCGCCACGACGCAGACGATCTCGGCCACCCGGATCATCGAGGACTTCTTCGCGGCGCACCCCCTGTCGTGAAGGCGGCGGGGAGCCGGGGGAGCCAGGTCCGACGGTTTCACAGCCCACGCCGAAGCGCGGACGCGACACTGGGCCCATGGGACTCTTCGTTCAGCGACCCGAGGAACCGAGCGAGTGGGCGGGCCTGCCCGGCGAACCCGTGCGCGCGCGCACGGCGGCCGAGATGCTGCCCGACGACGACCAGCCCGACGCCTCGCCCTCCGCGCTGCTCGGACTCGTCGACGGCTCCGTCGCCTCGATCGAGGTGCCGATCCCCTCGCCGAGCGCGACCGCCGAGTCCGACTGACCGTCGGACGCGTGCGGGGCGGATGCCCCGCTCGCTCCGTTCCCATTTGCGTGAAGAAGGTCACCGTGAAGCGTTCCGCCCTCGTCGTCGCCGCGGTCGCGCTGCCCCTCGCTCTCGCGGGCTGCGCGCCGGCGGCATCCGATCCCGCTCCCGTGCTGCCGGCACCCGTCACCGCGGCGCCGTCCCGCACCCCGGACCAGCAGGTGCTCGCCCCCGACGTCGTCTCGCCCGCGACCCTCGCCGGAACCGAGGTGACCGTCGCGATCGGGGGAGCACTCGTGCTCGACGTCCCCGACGGGACCGAGGCGGAGTGGACGGGCTCGACGTCCGACCTCTCGATCGCCGAGTTCTCGGCGGGTGGCCCGTCCGAGGGGGCCGTGTTCCGGCCCGGGTTCCAGGTGCGCGCCGTCGGCACGACGGGGGCCACGGTGACGGGCCCCGACGGGACGCACGTCGCCTTCACGATCTCGGTGGTCGCGCCCTAGGGGAGCGCTGACGGGAGGCGGGGTCGCGGCGCGCGAGGCGCGGCGGCCCCGTCTTTTGCCGTGTGCCCACATTCTGTTGCTCTATGTGGCTTCATGTTGTACTGTGTGGGAATCTTCGAAGGAGATCCCGTGTACGCAATGGAGCGCCAGAAGCTCATCGAGCGCGAACTGCGCGATGTCGGACGTGTCAGCGTCGTCGATCTCGCCCGTCGCTTCGACGTGACGACCGAGACGGTTCGTCGCGACCTCGATCGCCTCGAGAGCCTGGGCTCCCTCCGCCGCGTGCACGGCGGCGCCGTCGACATCGGCCGCGCCAGCACCGCGGAATCCCCCCTCACGGAGCGTCGCGAACGACACGGCGACGCGAAGCGCGCGATCGCCGCCGCCGCGGTGGACCTGCTCGGCCCCGACTTCCGCGGATCGGTCTTCCTCGACGCGGGGACGACGCCGGCGGCGGTGGCCGCCCTGCTGCCCGAGGCGCTGGGCGCGGGCATCGGCGGGGTCGAGGTCGTCACCCACTCGCTCGAGGCCGCCCACGTGCTCTCCGCCGACGATCGCCTGTCGCTCACCACCATCGGCGGACGCGTCCGCGGCGTCACCGCCGCCGCCGTCGGCGCGCACACCGTGCGCACCATCGGTCAGCTGCGTCCCGACCTCGCCTTCGTCGGCACCAACGGCCTCAGCGCCGGTTTCGGCCTCAGCACGCCCGATCCCGACGAAGCAGCCGTCAAGGCCGCCATCATCCAATCGGCCCGACGCGTCGTCCTCGTCGCGGACGCGGCCAAGTTCGGAGAGGAACTGCTCGTGCGCTTCGCCCAGCTCGACGAGATCGATGTTCTCGTGACCGATGCGGCTCCGCCCGCCGACCTGGCCGAGGCCCTCGCCGACGCCGATGTCGAGGTGCGTGTCGCATGATCGTCACCCTCACCGCCAATCCCTCCGCCGATCGCGCGGTGGTGCTCTCCGAGGCCCTGCAGCCCGGCGAGGTGCAGCGCGCGCTGTCGTCGCGAGAAGACGCCGGAGGCAAGGGCGTCAACGTCGCCCGCGTCGTCTCGGCGGCCGGGGCCCCCGCCCGCGCCGTCGTTCCCGTGAACGCCCACGATCCGTACCGGCTGCTGCTGGAAGACACTGGAATCGCCCTCGACCTCGTCGAGGTGGCGGGCCGCGCCCGCGCCAACCTCACCATCACCGACCCGAGCGGCGAGACGACAAAGCTCAACCTCCCCGGCGCCACGCTCGCCGCCGCCGAGTCGGCCGCCCTCACCGCGGGCGTCGTCGCGGCCGCCGAGGGCGCGACCTGGCTGGTCCTGGCCGGATCGCTCCCGCCCGGCGTCCCGGCGACGTTCTACGCCGACCTCATCGACGCCGTCCGCGATCGCTGGGGCTCGAAGGCCCCGCTCGTCGCGGTCGACGCCTCGGGCGAGGCCCTCGCGGCGGTCGTCGAGACCGCGCGTCCCGACCTCATCAAGCCCAACCACGAAGAGCTCGCCGAGCTCGTCGGCGAGGATGCCGCGGGCGACGCGGACGTGCTCGCCGAGGCGACGCGACGAGCCACGGCCCTCGTGCCCGGGCGCGTGGCATCCGCTCTCGTGACCCTTGGTGCCGACGGAGCGCTGCTCTTCACGGCCGAGGGCGCCTGGCGCGGACGCGCCCCCAAGATCCAGGTCGCCAGCACGGTCGGGGCGGGCGACAGCTCGCTCGCCGGCTACCTGCTGGCCGATCTCGACGGGGCCTCGGCCCCCGACCGCCTCGCGCGCAGCATCGCCTACGGCGCCGCCGCCGCGACCCTGCCGGGGACGCAAGCCCCCACTCCGGCCGATCTGCCCCCGGGTCCGATCGCCGTTTCCGCCTTCGCCACCCCACTCGCAACATCCTGACCACGAAAGGTCACTGACAATGTCCGACATCATCACTCCGGAGCTCGTCACCCTCGACGCGCCCCTGGGCACCGACAAGCAGTCGGTGATCCGCGCCCTCGCCGAGCGCGTCGTCGCGCAGGGCCGCGCGACGAGCGCCCAGGAACTCTTCGACGACGCGTGGGCCCGCGAACAGAAGGACGAGACCGGCCTGCCCGGCGGCATCGGCATCCCGCACGCGCGCAGCGCGTCGGTGACCGAGCCGACCCTCGCCTTCGCCCGCCTCACCCCGGGCGTCGACTTCGGCGCTCCCGACGGTCCCGCCGACATCGTGTTCCTCATCGCCGCCCCCGCGGGTGCCGACGAGGCCCATCTCGCGGTGCTGTCGCAGCTGGCCCGTAGCCTGATGAACGATCAGTTCATGTCGGGCCTGCGCGCGGCCTCGACCCCCGCCGAGGCGGTCCGCATCATCACGGATGCCGTCACCCCGGCGCCCGAGCCCGCTCCTGCCGCCGCTGCCGAGGCCCCGGCCGCCACCCGCGCCGAGGCGCGCACCGCCACCGCCACGAAGACGAAGAAGATCGTCGCCGTCACCGCGTGCGCGACCGGCATCGCCCACACCTTCATGGCCGCCGACGCGCTCACCGCCGCCGGGGCCGAGACCGAGGGCGTCGACCTCATCGTCGAGCCGCAGGGCTCGAGCGGCTACAAGGCCCTCCCGCAGAGCGTGATCGACGACGCCGATGCCGTGATCTTCGCGGTCGACGTCGACGTGCGCGAGCCGCAGCGCTTCGCGGGCAAGCCCGTCGTCCGCGCGGGCGTCAAGCGCGGCATCGAGCAGCCGAAGCAGCTCATCGCCGAGGCACTCGCCGCCAGCGAGAACCCGAACGCCGCCCGTGTGCAGGGCGGTGCCGCGGCGGCATCCGCGTCGGACGCCCCCGTGGTGCAGCAGTCGGTCGGCCGTCGCATCCAGCGCTGGCTGCTCACCGGTGTGAGCTACATGATCCCGTTCGTCGCCGGTGGCGGTCTCCTGATCGCGCTCGGCTTCCTGCTCGGCGGCTACCAGGTCACCAAGGATGCCGCGAACATCATCATCCAGAACTCGCTGTGGGACCTCCCCACCGAGAACCTGACCTCGCCGCTCGGCCCGATCGGCCAGTACCTCGGCTCGGTCGCCTTCATGATCGGTGCGACGTCGATGGGCTTCATCGTCGCCGTGCTCGCGGGCTTCATCGCGTACGCGATCGCCGACCGCCCCGGCATCGCGCCCGGCTTCGTCGCCGGCGCCGTCGCGGTGCTCATGAACGCCGGCTTCATCGGCGGCATCATCGGCGGTCTGCTCGCCGGTTTCATCGCCTGGTGGCTCGGTCGCTTCGACGCCCCCCGCTGGCTGCGCGGACTGATGCCCGTCGTCATCGTTCCCTTCCTGGGCTCGATCTTCGCGTCGGGGTTGATGATCCTGTTCCTCGGTCGCCCGATCGCCGCGCTCATGGCGGCGCTCACCGACGGCCTCACGGGCCTCGCCTCCAGCGGTGCCGGCGCGATCGTCCTCGGCGTCATCCTCGGTCTCATGATGTGCTTCGACCTCGGCGGCCCGGTCAACAAGGTCGCCTACGTCTTCGCGACGACGGGCCTCGCCGCGGCGAGCCAGACGAACACCGCTCCGTACCTGATCATGGCTGCGGTCATGGCCGCCGGTATGGTCCCGCCGCTCGCGATGGCCCTCGCCTCGACGATCCTCGCCCGCGGCAAGTTCACCCCGGTCGAGCGCGAGAACGGTGCCGCCGCGTGGCTGCTGGGCGCCTCCTTCATCTCCGAGGGTGCGATCCCGTTCGCCGCGGCCGACCCGCTGCGCGTCATCCCCGCCTCGATGGTGGGCGGCGCGATCACCGGTGGACTCAGCATGCTGATCGGCGTGCAGTCATACGCTCCGCACGGCGGCATCTTCGTGCTGTTCGCGATCAACCCCGTGTGGGGTTTCCCCCTCGCGATCATTGTGGGTACGGTCGTGACGGCGCTGATCGTCGTCGCCCTCAAGGGCATCGGCCGGAGCACCAAGGACGCCGCCGTCACCGAGGCCGCTCCCGTGGCCACGGTCGCCGCGTAAACACCCCCGTCGAATCGGAAGGATTCACCATGGCAGAACGTCAGGCCACCATCGCCAGCGCCTCGGGCCTCCACGCCCGCCCCGCGAAGCTCTTCGTGCAGGCCGTGCAGGAGAAGAAGGTCCCCGTCACGATCGCGGCCCAGGGCGGCCCCGACCTCAACGCCGGCAGCATCCTCTCGCTCATGGGCCTCGGTGCCGGTCACGGCACCGTCGTGACGCTCAAGGCCGAGGGTGAGGGTGCCGAGCAGGCGCTCGACGAGCTCGTCGCTCTGCTCGAGACCGACCTCGACGCGCAGTAAGCACTGATTCTCAGAACACCGGATGCCACGGGCCCCAGGGCTCGTGGCATCCGGTGTTCTCGGTGAAGACGTGACCGGTCAGTCGAACGCGAGCGAGAGGGCGCCGTCCGCGCCGCGCGAAACGGTCCCGGTGTAGCGGAACTCGATCGTCGTCGGGGTTCCGTCCTTCGTCACAGCGAGCGAGCCCGTTCCCGAGTCGAACCGCCAGGACTCCCCGTCATCGGTGAAGAGGCGGTCGATGGCGAGGTACCCGTCACTCGGGGCGTCCGTCCCCGCGGCGGTGACGCCCTCGAGCGCCGGGGGGCACGAGGATCCGGAGAACGCGGCGTCCGCGCATTTCTCGAACGCCGCCCGGAGCAGGGGAGCGGCCTCCGACTGCACGAGGGCGAGCTCGTCCTCGGGAACCGCGGGGAGCGAGAGCGGGTCGACGTCGAGGCCCGTCGTCGATCCGTCCGGCACGTCGTAGAGGAACGATTCGGACCGCTCGAGCACTCCGGTGGGGTCGGAGACCGTCACCTGATACCGACCCGGCCAGGCGGGGCCGTCGACGCGGCCGTCCGTCACGGGGAGGTCGCAGGCGTCGTCGATCGACACCCGGGCGACCGTCGGGCCGTCGAAGCCGACCGCGAGCAGCCACTCGTCGGGGAAGGCGATGCGCCAGGCGTCCGACTCGCGCGTGAGCGCGAGGGTGATCGTCGTCGCCGAGGGAGCTTGATAGTCGACTGTCGCCGTCGCCGTGGCTCCGTTTACCTGAAGCTCCGTCACCTCCGGCGCGGCGATCGCCTTCGAGGTGCTCGAATCCTGGGCGAGAGCGGGACAGATCAATCCGTCGGCGCCGAGCGTCGTCAGCGGGAGGGCTTCCGAGAACCGCCCATCGGCGACGGCACGCAAGAACGTGTCGACGGTGGTGCGAGCCCCGCCGTCGGCGCCGCTCTCCGCGGCAGGCGCCGCGCACCCTCCGAGCACGGCGACGCCGACGAGGAGCAGCGGCGCAATCCGTCTACCGGCGTTGCTCATGACAGCGCGGCGATCGTCGGCCAGGCGCCGGCAACGTGAAGAGGCACGGTATCGACCCGATCAGACCTCGACCGAGTCGCCCGGCTTCAGGTCGACGAAGGAGCCGCCGTTCTGCTCGACGGCCCACGTCAGGCGGGCGTCGCCCATCTGCTTGCCCGCCACCGACAGGGTCATGTCGTGCGTCGCGAACACGCGCTCGGGCTTCACCGCGAGGACGTAGTCGATCGCGTCGCCGATCTTGAGCCACGGCGCTCCGACGGGGGCGGCGAGCAGGGCCACCTTCTTGTGCTTCGGCACGGCGTAGGAATCGCCGGGGTAGTAGAGGGCGTCGTTGACGAGGAGGCCGACGTTGTCGACCACGGGGATCGACTCGTGGATCACCTCGTGGCGGCCGCCGAAGAATTCGAGGTGGAACGGACCGAGGTCGAGGCTGTCACCCGGGTGCACCACGGTGACGTCGAATCCCGCGGCGGCGTTGCGCACGCCCTCCGGACCGTAGATCGGCACGTCGGGATGCGCCTTCTGCAGGCGCGTGAGGTGCTCGGGGGTCCAGTGGTCGGCGTGCTCGTGAGTGATGACCACCCCCACCAGCCCGGTGAGGTCTTCGAGGGGCGAGGTGAAGCTGCCCGGATCGATGACGAGCGTGTGCCCGCCTTCGACGACGACGAGGGACGCGTGTTCGTGCTTCGTGAGGCGCATGCTCCGAGTCAACTCCCGGCCGGGGAGAGCGGCAAGTGCTGGCGCCCGGGGTGAACATCGCCTAACGGGTCTTCCCAGGGCCGCGCGTTCGCGGTACCGTTGCCGGACACGCCCGGGATATCGGTGGCTCGGCCTCGATTTTGCGTGCGCGTCATTCGTGGTGCATACTTGAACACGTTGCGACGCGGCCCCATCGTATAGCGGCCTAGTACGCCGCCCTCTCACGGCGGTAACGCGGGTTCGAATCCCGCTGGGGTCACCAACACGAGAAAGAGCCTCGACCGAATGGTCGGGGCTCTTTCTCGTTGTCGGCGACTCTAGCCGGACGAGATGCCGCGTGTGCGGGTTGGGCCCCACCGCCCGGAGGCTCCGCGCGTCGTGCAACGACGCGTGGAGGGGGCGGAGGGAGAATCCCGCTGGGGTCACCAACACGAGAAAGAGCCTCGACCGAATGGTCGGGGCTCTTTCTCGTTGTCGGCGACTCTGGCTGGACGAGATGCCGCGTGTGCGGGTTGGGCCCCACCGCCCGGGGGCGAGGCGCCGTGCGTCCTGCAACGACGCGTGGAGGGCGGAGGGAGGGCGCCGCGCGCCCGGGTGGTCAGTCCGCGCGGGCCGCGCGGCGACGACGGACGACGCGACGCACGCCCCACACCACAGCGGCCACGATGCCCGCCACGACGATCCAGGGCAGCAGGAACCCGAGCCCGACGACCACCCCGTTGAGCGTCGCCACGAGCCCGTTCCATCCGGCCGCGAGGCCGTCGCCGAAGCCCGCGGGGTCGGCGGCGACGGATGCCGCGCGCGCGGTCAGCTGCACCGTCAGCGTCGACATCGCCACCTGCGATGACAGCGACTGGAGGATCTGCCGATCACTGTCGAGCTGCGCCTGGCGCTCTGCGAGGGCCGACTCAGCGGCGATGAGGTCGGAGACCGAACCGGCCTGCGCCATCAGTTCGGTCAGGCGGGCGACCGAGGCTTCGCCGGCGGCCACCCGCGCGCGGAGGTCGATCGCCTGATCGGTGACGTCGGACCGGGTCACGCTGGTCGCAGTGACCTCGCCCACGGCGCCGAGGCCGTCCATCGCGCTGGCGAGTGCATCCGCGGGGACGCGGACGGTGATCCAACCGGAGGAGGGCGTCGCGCCGCTCGTCGCCGCGTCGAGGGGCATCGCGACCCCGCCGTCGCCGAGCTGCGACGACTCGACGTATCCGCCGGCCGCGGTGGCGGCGTCGCCGATCGCCCGCACCGCATCGCCGATGTCGTCGACGGCGACCGTGCTGGATCCCGTGGCGACGATCTCCCGCCCTGCGGCGGCGGTCGAGGAGGACGCATCGGACCGGGCTCCTGCCCCGCTCTGGTCGGGGGCCGCGGGTACGGAACCCGCCTCCGAGCCGGCGAAGCCCTGCGCGGACTGATCGGTCGTCGCGCCCTCCGGCGCACTGTCCGCTGCGCCGGCGACGGTCGACGACCCGCTGACTCCGGAGGTGGTGCTCAGCGCGGGTCCGACGATCGCCGCCACCACGACGACGGCGGCGGCGGCGCCGACGCCCGTCCAGACGCCGTGTCGGCGACGACGACGGCGGTCGCGCTCGTCGGCGATCCGAGCGAAGACGGCGGTCTCGATGGCATCCGCTCGGTCGGCGGGAAGGGTGGGAAGGGCGGGGGTGTTCATGAGGTCTCGGTCTCCATCGCGGTGGCGCGCATCCGGGACCGGATGCGGGAGAGGCGGTTGCGAACCGTGCCGTGCGTGACGCCCAGCGAGGCCGCGGCGGCCTCGTAGCCGTAGCCCTCCGCCGCGCACAGCCGGAAGATCTCCCGGTCGAGCTCGCTCAACCGGTCGACGGCGGCGAGGATCGCGGCGACCGTCTCGGCCTCGACGACCTGCGCCTCGACGTCGACGAGGGAGGGGATCTCGGCATCCAGCTGCGCGTGCGACCCGTGGCGGCGGCGCGCGCGCAAGCGGTTCTGCGCCTGCAGGCGGCAGATTGTCGCGAGCCAGGGGAGGAGCGACACCCCCTCGAGGCGCAGGGAGGGGATCTTCCGCCACGCGGTGACGAAGGTCTCCTGCGTCACATCCTCCGCGTCGGCGGCATTCCCGACCAGTCCGAACGCGACCCAGTAGACCGGCCGCACGTACGAACGGTAGAGGGTGCGGAACGCCTCATCGGATCCGGCGGCGGCGCGCGCGACCAGCGCCCTGTCGTCGATCACGTCGTCGGTCATCGGCATCCATCTCTCGTCCGGGCGAGGCTCTGCGAGCACTCTCTCACTGAGAGGTGTCCGCGCGGGGCGGATCGTCTCAACCGGGTACGCGCGCAATGCGCAGTACGCGCACAAGCCCCGGTTCTCCCGCGATCGCTCGATAGACTCGAGCGTTTCCCCGGACGAAAGGCCCCGTGATGGAGCTGCAGCTCGACCCGCTCTTCCAGACCATTACGTTGGTGGTGCTGGTCGTCATCCTGATCGCCGATCTGCTGATCATCCTCAAGCGTCCGCACATCCCCGCGCCCAAGGAGTCGACGCTCTGGGTCGTCTTCTACGTCACTCTCGCCCTCATCTTCGCCGGCGTGCTCTGGATCGTCGCCGGGGGAGAGGTCGCGGGGCAGTTCGTGGCCGGCTGGCTCACCGAATACAGCCTCTCGATCGACAATCTCTTCGTCTTCGTGCTGATCATGGGCCAGTTCGCGGTGCCGCGCCGGTACCAGCAGGAGGTGCTGATGGTGGGCATCATCATCGCGCTGATCCTGCGCGGCGCGTTCATCCTCGTCGGTGCGACGATCATCGAGAACTTCAGCCCGATCTTCTACCTCTTCGGTCTGTTCCTCGTCTACACCGCGATCCGTCAGGCGTTCCCCGGAGACGACGAGGACGACGCCCAGAAAGAGAACCTCATCGTGCGCACGCTCCGTCGCGTGCTGCCGATGAGCGATTCCTACGACGGCAAGAAGGTCATCACCCGCGTCAACGGCAAGAAGCTGTTCACCCCGATGATCATCGTGTTCGTGGCGATCGGCGTGACCGATCTGCTCTTCGCGATCGACTCGATCCCCGCGATCTTCGGCATCACGCAGAGCCCGTTCATCGTCTTCACGGCGAACCTCTTCGCCCTCATGGGGCTCCGTCAGCTGTACTTCCTGCTCGGCGACCTGCTCGACCGCTTGAAGTACCTGCACTACGGCATTGCGTTCATCCTCGCGTTCATCGGCGTCAAGCTCATCCTGCACGCGATGCACGTCAACGAGCTGCCGTTCCTCAACGGCGGGGAGCCGATCGAGTGGGCGCCCGAGATCTCGACCTGGGTGTCGCTCGCGGTGATCATCGTGTCGATGGCCGTGGCCACCGTCGCGAGCCTGATCGCCGCGCGTCGCGAGCCGGCGGCGGGGCGTCAGGATGCCGCCGCCGACGTCGCCGACGAGAAGGGCACCCCCTCGACGGTGGAGCGCCCCGAGCGCGACTGACCCGCGCGCGGGGCGTCGGCGTCGTGCGCGGCCCGCGTCGCCCGCTCGTCCCACTTCTGGCGGTGCGTGTCCCACTTATGGCCGGTCGTGCGCCCGCTGACCGGCCATAGGGGGGACGAGAGGGCTCGGCCGGGCGGGCGGCATCCGCCGTCGAGAATGCCTGCGGGACCGCCGGGGAGGGGACGAGGCGGTGCCGGCCTCTCGTCCCAGTTTTAGGAATGCGTGTCCCACTTATGGCCGGTCGAGCGCGCGCTCACCGGCCACAAGTGGGACGAGGGGTTCCCGCCGCCCCGGAATCTAGAACGCGCGGAGGTTGGCCTGGAGGCCGCCGCCGACGTACTCCTCGCGCAGGATGCCGCGCCGGCGCAGGATCGGCACCAGGTCGTCGAGCACGCGGTGCACGGTGACCGGATGCAGGTCTCCCCACAGCAGCACGCCGTCGTTGCCCCAGGTGCCGAGCTCCTCGATGCGGTCGGCGAACTCGTCGGCCGTGCCCACGAAGCCCGAGCCGTCGTTCAGTCGTCCGAGGCGCGCGTGCGCGGCCAGCAGCGTGCGCAGGGGAGCATCGTCGTCGTGCTTTCCGACGAGCCGCTTGATGCTGCCCTCCGACACGTGCTCGCCGAAGATCGAGCGGTCGAGCGGCTCGTCGAGGTCGAGCCCGGTCAGGTCGGTCTCGAGATCGCTCGACTGCTTGCGCGCGATCGCGACGAGGGCCTCGTCGGACGGATCCGCGGATGCCGCGACCAGACGGTCGGCCTCCTCCGGCGACGACACGAGCACCGGCTGGATGGCGAAGAGGATCTTGATGTCGGCCGCGGTGCGTCCCGCGGCTTCGGCTGCGGCGTGGATGCGTCCGCGGTACGCGCGGATGCTCTGCTCGTCGAGGGGTGCCAGCGCGAGCTGCACGTCGGAGTTGTGCCCGGCGAACGACAGTCCGCGCCCCGAGCCGCCCGGGGAGACGATCGCCGGCTCGCCGTCGGTGAACGGCACGGCGTTCAGGGGACCGTCGAAGCCGAAATGCTCGCCGCGGTGGCGGACGGCATCCAGCTTCGATCCGTCGGCGTACACGCCCGACTCCTCGTCGACGACCAGGGCGCCCTGGCCCCAGCTCCGCCACAGGCGACGGATGCCGTCGAGCCAGTCCTCGGCGCGGTCGTAGGCCGCGTCGTGTCCGAGCTGAGGAGCGGTGGAGAAGTGCCGCGCGCTGCCGGTGTCGGTGACGACGTTCAGCCCCAGGCGGTGCCCGCTGAGGTGCTGCAGCGTCGCGAACTGGCGGGCGGCGGTGTAGGGCAGGTACGCCGCGGGGTTCACCGTGGGCACGACCCCGAGGTGCTGCGTCGCCGCGAACAGGTAAGGGGCGAGCAGCAGCGGGTCGTGCTTGGGGCCGCCGAACGCGTGGCGCACGCGCAGGTCGATGGTCTCGGCACTGCCGAGGGAGGGGGCGTCCTCGATGATGAGCAGGTCGAAGCCGGCCTGCTCGAGCGTGCGCGCGGAGTCCTGGTAGAGGCCGGGCTCGGTCCAGCGGTGATTCCACCGCAGATACGGGTGACCCCACCCGTGCGGGCCGAAACCACGCGCGAGGAACCAGCCGAAGTGCTGGAGCCGGCTCACAGGACCACCGTCTCCCGCTCGGCCACCGGCACGCCGACGAGCGCCTGCTCGAGGTCGGCGAGGATGTCGTCGACGTCCTCGATGCCGATCGACAGGCGGACGGTCCCGGGGAACACCCCCGCCCGCTCGCGCTCCTCGACGGTGCGGGCCGAGTGCGAGGTGCTCTGCGGGTGAAGGATCAGCGAACGCACGTCGCCCAGGTGGGTCATGTGCGTGATCAGTCGCACGGACTGCACGAGATGGCGGGCCGCCTCGAGCCCGCCGCTCAGCGTCACGGTGAAGACCGAGCCGGAGCCGCGTCGCAGGTAGCGCCTGCCGAGCGCGTGGTGCGGGTGGGACTCGAGTCCGACGTAGTCGACGCGGTCGACCTCGGGGCGCGACGCGAGCCACTGCGCCACGGCGAGGGCGTTGGCGGACTGCCGCTCCACGCGCAGGCTCAGCGTCTCGATCCCCTGACCGATCAGGAAGGCGTTGAGCGGCGAGGGCGAGGGCCCGAACCGCGGCGCGACGCTCTCGCGGATGTACTGACCGCGCGCGCGGGGGCCGTGCTTCTCGGCGTAGCTCGCCCCGCCCAGACGGTCGGTCTGCACGAGGTGGGGGAAGAGGTGACCGGATGCCGCGGCGTCGAAGCGACCGTCGTCGACGATGACGCCGCCGAGGACCGCCCCGTGACCGGCCAGGAACTTGCTCGCCGAGTGCACGACGATCGCGGCCCCGTGCTCGATCGGGCGCAGCAGGTAGGGCGTGGTGAAGGTGCTGTCGACCACGAGCGGGATGCCGGACTCGGCGCCCACGGCGGCGACGGCCGCGACGTCGAGGACGTCGTTGCGCGCATTGGAGAGCGTCTCGGCGAAGAGGGCCTTCGTCCGCGGGGTCACGGCGGCGCGGACGGCATCCAGGTCGGAGACGTCGACGAACGTCGTGTCGATCCCCAGGCGCGCGAGGTTGTCGAGAAGAAGCCCGCGCGTCCCCTCGTAGATGTGCTCGGAGGCGACGACGTGGTCGCCCGCACCGGCCAGGGCGAGAAGAGCCACCGTGACGGCGGCCTGACCGCTCGAGACGAGGACCGCCTGGTCGCCGCCCTCGAGTGCGGCGAGCCGCTCCTCGACGGCCTGCACGGTCGGGTTGCCGGTGCGGCTGTACCCGAAACCCGCCCCGGTGCCGAAGTGGGCGGCCGATTCGTCGAGATCGTTGAAGGTGAAGCCCGCGGTCAGGTAGATCGGCGTCGCGCGCGGCGTGGCCGGAGCGGTCGCGGAACCCGCGTGAACCTGTCGGGTCGAGAATCCGGTGTCGGCGCCTGCGGCCATGGGCGCTCTCCTTCCTGCGGGCCGGGCGCCGCCCCGAGGGACGCGCCCGAGGTGTTCGGGATCGGGCCAGGCTCGCACGCGCGGCGGGGCAGGGGCCAACCGTGCGGCGCCGTGTTACGCGGGAGGCGGTGTGTCGGCCGGTGGTATCGTGACCGGGTGCGGATCGCTCGCCTCCTCCTTAGCGGCCGCGACGAGACCTTGTCCTAGGCCTCTCTCGTCGCGGAGTTCGTCGCGGGCCTCACACCCCTTCCGAGGAGAAACGCCACCATGAGCAGCACATCGATCGACGGCATCCACGTTCCGGACCGCCCCCGCACCCTGGCCGAGAAGGTCTGGGACGACCACCTCGTGGTCAAGGGCGAGGACGGACAGCCCGACCTCATCTACATCGACCTGCACCTCGTGCACGAGGTCACCAGCCCCCAGGCCTTCGACGGCCTGCGCGCCGAGGGTCGTCCCGTGCGTCGTCTCGACCTGACGATCGCGACCGAGGACCACAACACCCCGACCCTCGACATCGACAAGCCGATCGCCGACCTCACGAGCCGCACGCAGATCGACACCCTCCGTCGCAACGCCGACGAGTTCGGGGTGCGCATCCACTCGCTCGGCGACAAGGAGCAGGGCATCGTGCACGTCGTCGGGCCGCAGCTCGGTCTGACCATGCCCGGCATCACCGTCGTGTGCGGCGACTCGCACACCTCGACGCACGGCGCCTTCGGCGCGATGGCGTTCGGGATCGGCACGAGCGAGGTCGAGCACGTGCTGGCCACGCAGACGCTGCCGCTCAAGCCGTTCAAGACCATGGCCATCACGGTGGAGGGCGAGCTGAAGCCCGGCGTGACGGCGAAAGACATCATCCTCGCGATCATCGCCAAGATCGGCGCGAACGGCGGTCAGGGCTACGTGCTCGAGTTCCGCGGCAGCGCCATCCGCTCCCTCTCGATGGAGGGGCGCATGACCATGTGCAACATGTCGATCGAGGCGGGTGCCCGCGCCGGCATGATCGCCCCCGACGAGACGACCTTCGCCTACGTCAAAGACAAGCCGCACGCCCCGCAGGGCACGGATTGGGACGACGCGGTCGCGTACTGGCGCACCCTGCCGAGCGACGAGGGCGCCGTCTACGACGCGGAGGTCTTCCTCGACGCGAACGAGCTCGAGCCCTTCGTCACCTGGGGCACGAACCCCGGCCAGGGCGTGTCGCTGAGCGACGTCGTGCCGACCCCGGCCGACATCGCCGACCCGAACGAGCGCGCAGCCGCCGAGCGGGCGCTGGAGTACATGGACCTCGAGGCCGGCACGCCCATGAAGGACATCCCGGTGGATGCCGTGTTCATGGGCTCGTGCACCAACAGTCGCATCGAAGACCTCCGCGCCTTCGCCTCCGTCATCGAGGGCCGCACGAAGGCCGAGAACGTCCGCGTCATGGTCGTGCCGGGATCGGCCCGCGTGCGTCTCGAGGCGGAGGCCGAGGGGCTCGACAAGGTCTTCACCGACTTCGGCGCCGAATGGCGTTTCGCCGGATGCTCGATGTGCCTGGGCATGAACCCCGACCAACTGGCTCCGGGGGAGCGGTGCGCGTCGACGTCGAATCGCAACTTCGAGGGCCGTCAGGGCAAGGGGGGCCGCACGCACCTCGTGTCGCCGCTCGTCGCCGCGGCCACGGCCGTGCGCGGGACGCTGTCGAGCCCCGCCGACCTCGACCCCCTGCCCGGGCAGAACGCGCCCGCGACCGTTTCGACCGGGGCGGAGGCCTGACATGGAGAAGTTCACCACGCACACCGGTGTCGCCGCCCCGCTGAAGCGTTCCGCGGTCGACACCGACCAGATCATCCCCGCGGTGTTCCTCAAGCGCGTCACCAAGACCGGATTCGAGGACGCGCTCTTCTCGAACTGGCGGCAGGACCCCGGGTTCGTGCTCAATCAGGACGCCTACCGCTCGGCATCCGTCCTCGTCGCCGGTCCCGACTTCGGCACCGGATCCAGCCGCGAACACGCCGTGTGGGCCCTGCGCGACTACGGTTTCCGCGTCGTGCTGAGCCCGAAGTTCGCCGACATCTTCCGCGGCAACGCCGGCAAGCAGGGCCTGGTCACGGGCGTGATCTCGGAGGACGACCTCGAGCGCATCTGGGCCGTGATCGAGGCGCAGCCGGGGATCGGGATGATGGTCGACCTCACCGCGAAGACCGCCACGGTCGGCGACCTCCAGGTCTCGTTCGACATCGACGATTACACTAGGTGGCGGCTTCTCGAAGGGCTCGACGACATCGGGCTCACGCTGCGTGACGAAGACAAGATCACGCAGTTCGAGGCGCGCCGCGAGGCATGGCGGCCGCGGACCCTTCCGGTCCGCTGAGCCCGATCGACCCGATCGGGTCGATCTGCCGCCCCTCGTCCACGAAGTGAGGTCCACCCCCCTATGAGCACACTCGTCACCGATTCCGGAGACCGCACCCCCGGACAGCCGGACTGGGAATCGGCCGAGACCCTGGCCATCCGCGGCGGTCGTCCGCTGCGCGGAACGGTCGAGGTCAAGGGCGCGAAGAACCTCGTGACCAAGGCGATGGTGGCGGCCCTCCTGGGCGAGACCACGAGCACCCTGCGCGACGTCCCGATGATCAGCGACGTCAAGGTCGTCCGTTCGCTCCTCGAGGTGCACGGCGTCACGGTCACCGAGGGCGAGGAAGAGGGCACCCTGCACCTCGACCCCTCGGGCGCCGTCGCCGCGCACTTCGAGGAGATCGACGCGCACGCCGGGGCGTCCCGCATCCCGATCCTGTTCTGCGGCCCCCTGCTGCACCTGCTCGGCGAGGCGCTCATCCCCGACCTGGGCGGATGCCGCATCGGCGACCGCCCCATCAACTTCCACATGGACGCGCTGCGCGCCTTCGGTGCGGTCGTCGACAAGAGCTACGAGGGCATCCGCATCACGGCCCCCAACGGCCTGCACGGGGCGAACATCACGCTGCCGTACCCCAGCGTGGGCGCCACCGAGCAGGTGCTGCTGACCGCTGTGCGCGCCAAGGGCGTCACGGAGCTGCGCAACGCGGCGATCGAGCCCGAGATCATGGACCTGATCGCCGTGCTGCAGAAGATGGGCGCGATCATCTCCTACGAGCCCAACCGCGTGATCTTCATCGAGGGCGTCGACAGCCTCGTCGGCTACGACCACCGCGCGATCTTCGACCGCAACGAGGCCGCCTCCTGGGCCTGCGCGGCGCTCGCGACCGACGGCGAGATCTTCGCCAAGGGCGCGCGTCAGCAGGACATGCTCACGTTCCTCAACGTCTTCCGCAAGGCCGGCGGCTGGTTCGACGTGCGCGAGGACGGCATCCTGTTCCGTCGCGGCGAGGCCCTGAAGCCCGTGATGGTCGAGACCGACGTGCACCCCGGCTTCATGACCGACTGGCAGCAGCCGCTCATCGTCGCGCTCACGCAGGCCACCGGCACCTCGACCGTGCACGAGACGGTCTACGAGAACCGGCTCGGGTTCACCGCGGCACTGAACAAGATGGGCGCCGACATCGTCGTGCACCCGAAGGGCATCGACAGCCCCGATCGCCGCGTCCCGCGTCGCGACCTCGAGCAGGCCGCCGTCATCAACGGCCCGACCCCCCTGCACGCCGCCGACGTCGAGGTTCCCGACCTGCGCGGCGGGTACAGCTACGTCATCGCGGCCCTCGCGGCCGAGGGCGAGTCGACCGTCCGCAACATCGGCATCATCCGGCGCGGCTACGAGAAGTTCCTCGAGAAGCTCACGGCCCTGCACGCCGACTTCGACGTCGTGGGCTGACACCGTGGCGACCTCCTCCTCGCCTGAGAAGAGCCGCCCGAGCGCCTTCTGGCCGCTCGCCGCGATCATCGTGCCCGTGACCGGACTGTTCGCGCGCATCGAGATCCGCGGTGCCGAGAACCTCCCGAAAGACGGGGCGTACGTGCTCGCCCCGAACCACAACTCGGAGTTCGACCCGGTGATCGTCGCGGTCGCCGTGTGGCGCCTCGGCCGGGCGCCGCGATTCATGGCGAAGGAGAGCCTGTTCCGGGTGCCCGTGCTGGGTGCGGCGCTGAAGGCGACGGGCATGGTGCCCGTCCCGCGCACCTCCACGAGCGCCAACCAGTCGATGAAGGCGGCCGAGCAGATCGCCCGCGACGGCCGCGGGGTCATCGTCTACGCCGAGGGCACTCTCACCCGCGACCCCGACCTGTGGCCGATGCGCGGCAAGACCGGCGCCGTGCGCCTGGCCCTCGCCGGCGATCTGCCGCTGATCCCGATGGCGCAGTGGGGCGTGCAGCAGATCCTGCCGCGCTACGGCAAGCTGCGCTTCCCGCGCCGATCGCGAGTGATCGTCGAGTTCGGGCCGGCGATGGACATGTCGGAGTACGCCGCCGCGCCCACCCAGCCCGCGACGTTGACCCGCGCGACCGACGCGATGATGAACCGCATCACCGAGATGCTCTCGGGCATCCGCGGACTGCCCGCGCCCACCGAACGCTGGAACCCGTCGCAGCACGGACAGAACGAAACGGGCCGCCTTGACGCGTAAGAGTCAGACGCCGATCGCGGGGCCGAAGGTCGCCGTCGTCGGAGCGGGCAGCTGGGGAACGACGTTCGGCAAGATCCTCGCCGACGGCGGAGCGTCCGTGGTCATGTGGGCGCGGCGACCCGAGCTGGCCGCCGAGATCACCGAGTCCAAGCGCAACAGCCGCTACCTCCCGGGGATCAACCTCCCGCGGACGATGACGGCGACGACCGACCTCGTCGAGGCGCTGCGCGGGGCCGAGCAGATCTACCTGTCGGTGCCGAGCCAGTCGCTGCGCGAGAACCTCGCCGCGATCCGGCCCTTCGTCGAAAACACCGACGTGCCGCTGGTGTCGCTCATGAAGGGCGTCGAGAAGTCGTCGGGCCTGCGCATGAGCCAGGTCATCGAGCAGGTGCTGGAGTGCGATCCGGCGCGCATCGCGGTGGCATCCGGTCCCAACCTCGCCCTCGAGATCGCGCGCGAACAGCCGACGGCCGCCGTCATCAGCTCGCTCAGCCCCGAGACGGCGGAGGCCGTCGCCCGGCGGGCGCGCAACCGGTATTTCCGCTCCTTCGTGAACACCGACGTCATCGGCACCGAGTTCGGCGGCGTGCTGAAGAACCTCATCGCCGTGGCGATCGGGATCGTCGACGGGGTCGGGTACGGCGAGAACACCAAGGCGTCGATCATCACGCGCGGCCTCGTCGAGATGACCGACTTCGCCGTGGCGCAGGGCGCGCAGCCCGAGACGCTGCAGGGCCTCGCGGGACTGGGAGACCTCATCGCGACGTGCCAGTCGCCGCTCAGCCGCAACAACACGGCGGGGCGACTGCTCGGGCAGGGGTACGGCTACAAAGAGGTCGTCACCCAGATGCAGCAGACCGCCGAGGGGCTGGCATCCGTTGCCCCCGTGCTCCAGCTCGCGAAGCAGGTCGGTGTCGACATGCCCATCGTGCAGCAGGTGAAGATGGTGCTCGACGGGACGATGGATCCCCGTGACATCGCGCCGCACCTGACGACAGACGACGACCAGCCGCAGGGCGAGAGGACGCAGAATGACCAGACCGGTGGTGGTGGTGCTCTTCGGCGGGCGCTCCAGCGAGCATTCGATCAGTTCCGCCACGGCGGGAGGGGTGCTGCGGGCGATCGACCGTGACCGTTTCCGGGTCATCCCCGTCGGCATCACCCGCGACGGCGCCTTCATCCTCGAGGACGACGACCCCGACAAGTTCGCGCTGATCCCCGCCGCCCTGCCCGAGGTGCGCGACAACGGCACCCGCGTGCGGTTGCCCGACTCGACGCTCTCGCGCGAGTGGACGGTGACGGATGCCGAGGGCACGCGCTCGCTCGGCGAGGTCGACGTCGTGCTGCCGATCCTGCACGGCCGCTTCGGCGAGGACGGCACGGTGCAGGGTCTGCTCGAGCTGCTCGGCATCCCGTACGCCGGTGGGGGCGTGCTGATGTCGGCGATCGGCATGAACAAGCACGTGACGAAGCAGGTGCTCCGCGCCGCGAACGTGCCGGTGGTGCCCTGGGTGGCCGTCACGCGCGCCGACCTCGCCCGCGACCGCGGTCTCTGGGAGCGCCGCATGCGTGCGCTCGACCTGCCGGTGTTCGTCAAGCCGAACGAGGCGGGTTCCAGCGTCGGCGTCACCAAGGTGTCGCGCTGGGAGGATCTGGATGCCGCGCTCGACATCGCCTTCGCCGAGGACGGCCTCGTGCTGGTCGAGAAGGCCATCGTCGGCCGCGAGGTGGAGTGCGGCGTGCTGCCCGGCCGCGACGGCGGGCCCGTGCGCGTGAGCGTCGCGGGAGAGATCGTCGTCACCGGTCGCGAGTTCTACGACTTCGAGGCGAAGTACCTCGATGCGCCCGGCGTCGAGCTGGTGTGCCCCGCCGACCTCGCCGACGGCGAGCTCGCCGAGATGCAGAGGATCGCCGCGCAGGCGTTCGAGGCGATCGGCGGACAGGGCCTCGCGCGCGTCGACTTCTTCTACACGGGGACCGAGTTCTATGTGAACGAGGTCAACACCATGCCCGGGTTCACGCCGATCTCGATGTTCCCGACCTGCTGGATCGCCTCGGGGCTGTCGTACCCCGACCTGATCAGCGATCTGCTGGACGCCGCGCTCGAGAAGGCCTGAGCCGGCGGGGCGCCGCCCGCCTACTCCGTGCGATGAGTCCCTGGCCCGTCTAGGTGTGATGTCCAGGGACGTTGTTTCGGCGACACGGCTATGAGGAGCTAAAAAGCGAGGGCCTCCGGTTGTGAAGTGGAGCTGTTGAGTTCAACCGCTTCACGAACCAGGAGGCCCTCAT